>CAZZMP010000049.1:0-5649 GCA_964655435.1 uncultured Geobacter sp. | reverse complement strand
TCATGCTTTTCAATTATAAAAGAACAAATCTATGCACTGATTGTTGAGACGAACCAAATAACCAAGTATCTTTTGCGATACGAACTATCAGGGAGAGGCTCTTCAACAAGGGTAGTACGAAGATGGTCAATGCTCCCCTCAAATTTTTCTTTCAGGCCGATATAGAGTGCAGAAACGAAAGAATGTAATTTCTTATCTGCACCATCAGCAGTAGCAAAGGGGAGTAGAATCCGGATGGCCTCCGACGAGAAGTCCCGATAGAGGTACAGGAAGTCGAATATGTCCTTATCACTGGTTGAATTCCGGTGACGGCAGGTCATGGCATGTTCAACTTCCTGGCTTTTCTGAACCTTGCCACAATCTCTGCAGACAGTAAAACCTGTCACTGGTACAGGAGTACCGGCAACATTGATGGTAGATGCAGAATCTTCCCGCTTACCGAAATTCACCTCACGAAAAGTTGCCTTGGATATAAAATCAATACCAAACGGGAAATCGCCTGATTCGACTTTGAATGCACCCAGCACCTGCTTTTCCGGAATATCAACAAGCATCTTCTTGTTGAAGAATTCCGGTTCCCGGTCATCACTGCTATCGCCACTTCTGCTGTCACGGTCGCTGGTGGTAGCAATAACCTGCCGCATCTTAACCATTCGACGTTTCTGGCCGTCATCACTCCAGAGCGTACTGCCGCATCGTGGGCAACAGGTTGTCTCTTCTGCGGTAGCCAGTAGCTGATGATATGAGCAGTTGGTACAGAAACGCCACTCTTCGACCTCCGACAGGTTCATGTTAATCTGGTCGATTGTAACAACACGTCCCTCTGCATAGAATCTGTTCTCAGGAGCAAGTTCATGTATAGCCGTTGATGCAGGGCGTTCGTAGTCAAAGATTTTGGTCTCATATTGGCCGTGTTTGTCAGGTTTTGCTTTTTTACGGTAGATGACAGAGCGCAAGACTATGCCAGCCTCAGGGAAGGCATAATTGGGCAGCAAGCCTTCATCGGTCAGGAAGTTGTAGGTATTCTTATCTTTGATTGACTTGATGATACTATTGAGAGACGATTTTTCTATTATCAGTGCCTTGAGTTCTTTTTCATAATTCTGATCTTTTGCTTCATCTTTTTCCTTTTTATGGATGTCATTCGTTAGTTTTTTAACCTGTTTTTTTAGGTTTTCCACTTCGCCGGAGATACTAAGCAATCCCTTGATAATGCTCATTCTCAAGCCATCGTCACCTGGAGTAGTACCTGTTACAAAGCCCCTCAAATGCACTTTTGAAGCATCAGTCAACTGTCCTTTAAAGATGGCCACAAAACTATCAATGAGGATCTCCTGTTCTGCTTCAACAAATTGGATGAAGTTGTAAGGAAAACGTTCCGGGTGTTCCCCTTTGGCAACATTGCCAAGCACAAGCCCCAGAGTATCAGGGACAATAATCCGCCCCTGTCTGGATTCAAGCCACCTGTCAAAGCAGTATGCCGTGACCTGGCGTTCAAGGACAGCCGGTGCATCCAGAAAACAACCGGGAGGCTCTACTTTACCTGCCAACATCTCTTCAGGCTCTGCGTAGAAATACAGGTCATGCGGTCGTCCAACCGCAACGGTAAAATTGAAGGAGTTACCATCCCGTCTGCCGGTTCTGCCTATCCGTTGGAGATAATTGGCTTGTGATGGTGGTACTGAACAGAGGATTACAGAAGAAAGGTCGCCAATATCTATACCCATCTCCAGTGTCGGTGTGCAGGAAAGAAGATTTGGCGAGCCTGACGTCCCACCTTTGATGAAGCGCCGCTCCAACTCTTCTCGGGTATCCCGTTCCAGAAGGCCGGTATGTTCGTGGGCATATATGCGCTCAACATCGCCCTTTGAGTACAATGTCCCGTAATAGTCTTTGGTGGGTGCTTCCTGTCGGTATTCACCTCTACATTTGAACCTGAGACAGACATTTCCTTCCCACAAAGCAGCTTCATGACCGGCTGCCGACACAAAATGGCCGCACGTTGTACAACGATAATGGTGAACAGATGATTCCACATGTATATTATCCGGATTGAGTCCCCATACAGGGAAGCCTTGATGAATCTTCATGCGCAACACATCAGCAGCTACTAGACCATCAAGAACAATTCTGAAAATCGGCTCGGCAAAATCACTAATGCCTGGTTTCAGTCTGCCAAAACATTTTTCAAGCCATTCCTCGTACCAGGTGCGACTGGTTCCGCTTGATAAAACAGTGTCAAATCTGGTTCCACGTTTGGCAGTCAGGAAAGCCGGTGTTCGGGAAAACTTGCCGAAATTCGGCATATGGTGAGACCTGCCAAGAACGTAATAGCTTCCCCAGCTATCAATGTACTGCTCCAGTTCCGGGTGTAATACTCCACCTTTTTGTTTTATCTGGTTAAGAACACCTACAATGAACCTGAGAAGGTCATCTGAAGTTATCTGACTAAGGCCACCAACTTCATTTTTTAACGGCTCAAGACATATCTCCACAGCCGATGCAAGTGCGTCCTGCTGGATGGCGGCAATTGATACACCGGTTTTTTCAAGTGTCCTTCCGATACGACAGGTAAAACCGTATTCGCTGGTAATTTCCCAATCAAGTCTCCGGCGAAGTTTCTGTTCCAGATCAGATTCATGTGGCAACGAGCCATTCTTGACCATGTACTCATAATCTTCGAGCCATTCCATATCCGGGGGAAGAAAGGTTGCAATAAAGTCGGTCTTTTCTTTGCGCTGCTTCCAAAAAGAGATAAATGCATCTGGCAGCTCAGAAAGCGAAAATGTCCTGTCAGACTGCTCAACAACCTTTTGGATAGCTGATCGCAGATTGAAGCGGTACGTCCTGGCCGCAAAGAATCCGGCCCGGTGAGAGGCATCCTGGACAGAATCAGAGAAGGTAAGCAGCTTCTTGTCGTCGTTGAACGTAGAAGCATACAGCTGGCTGATAACCACGCTGGTAAGGCTGGCAGCACGGGAACCAAGAATAGTCAAACTGTTGTTGCCTTCACAGAAGGGGCAATCATGGCTTCCATATTGTGTTGCACCACGCTGAACCCGTTTTTCTGCCAGAAAAATTGGTACCAGAACAGAGGAAGAACAGAATGGACATTCGTTAGTATCATTGCCGTGAACCAGATGAAGGCATGTTCCACAGAGCTTGACGCCTAATTCCTGTTGTTCTCCGGGAGTGCCACGGCCATCAGTCGGGAAAGCAAAGACAACCGTTGGACTGAATCGAAAGAAGTTTTGATAGAAACTCTGCAGGTCAGGATTGAGCTTAACATCCTGAATACGCTTCATGCCGCCCCAGCCGGTTGCTCCACATTCACGGCAATGGACAACAGGCAGATGATTACGCAGCTCTTCCGCCTTCAGATCGTCTGAAAATGTCAGACGTGGTTCCAGACCAACAGAGCAGACAATACGGCGCAGTTCTCTCAACCATAGCTGATAGCGCACATTCAGAAATGGCCTCAGAGTTCCATTGGTCATTATCCGGGCTGCAGAAACCAGCGCAATCATACTTGCCATCACCTGCTTGCCGTAATCATCATTGCGCTGGGTGAATTCAGGTACAATCCTGTCAAAGCAGCCGATAAGGTTATCCAGAGGGATGACACGGTTATTCATGGTCAACAACAGCTTCCAAAAGAACCCATGTTCCTTCAATTTCTGCCCAAGCTTAACGGGCCACTCATCATCAATATCTGACGGTGGTTCATTGAACCATAACTGGTACTGTGCCTGGATATACGTGGTGAAGTCTGAATAATTCTCCGGCCTCATCTGTTCAAGAAAATCAGGTGAGACCACACCACTGGCGGATATGAAACTATCAGCCAAAAACTCATCAGCAGTCATAAGCGATTCTGTAACGATGGATTCGGCATCAAACGATTCGCCGAAAACCTCTTCAGCGTAAGACTTCAATTTGCTGCTATCTTCCTGACCGCCAAGGGTTGCTGATGTCCCCACGCAACAGAGATAATTTTCCGGTGATTTCAGGCGTGCCTTGATACGACGGATAAGGCAGGCCAAGTCTGTTCCCTGGGCTCCGTCGAAGGTATGTAGTTCGTCAACCACAAGATATTTAAGAGTCTCAGGAGAGTTCTCCGCCCAGATTGGATAATCTTTGGGGCGGACAAGCAGATAATCGAGCATCTTGTAGTTGGTCAGCAGAATATCCGGGGGCGTAAGGCGTAAGGTGTTGCGGTCGGTGATAACCCACTCATCAGTCATGACCTGTGATGGACTGGCTTCTTTCTGGCCGATAAACAGTCCGGCAGTGAGATTGCTTTTTAGGTTGGGGTTCTGACTGATTGTTCTGGCAATACGCTTGGCCTGGTCGGTGGCCAGTGCGTTCATGGGATATATGATGATTGCTTTAATTCCCTTGTTACCCTTTCGTCTCTCTTGAAGACAATGGTTAAGCAACGGATACAGAAAGCACTCTGTCTTACCAGAACCGGTTCCGGTGGCAACAAGGGTAGAACGGGGCGACTCTCCACTCAACCTGACGAAGGCAGATTCCTGGTGCTGATGTGGCGGGAACGCCATGGGAATATCTGGAAAATAATCAGGACCGCAGGTTCCGCTTCGGAACGGCAGCTTTATAGAGATATACGGCCCCTGAAACAGCCCTCCATTGGAATCAATAAGCCTGTCCACCACGCCATGGAAAAGTGGCGTAGATATGGGGAAGGTAGTACGAAGAAAGTCTTCGACACCTTTTCTGACCTGGGTTGATAAAACTGATGGGATCATTCGATACAAGCCTTTTCTGCTTTCAATCTTATTGCAAATGCTTCGATACCTTCAGTTAGCAGCATGGCAAAGGCAGCATTATATGGAGGATCTGAATTACTTGAAGGTCTTGCCAAATGAATTATCCAGAAGAATACCAGCCGACTTTTTCAATTTTCTCATTTCTTTGCTTTCTAACAACTTGATATGATTTTTGTTGATAAATTGCTCAGTTACAAAATAGCATGCTCTCATTATGTCGTTATCCTTGCTTGTTCGTACCTTGTCTGCAATTTGCTTCAAAGTTTCCTTTTCCTGGTATTCGGTAATTATGTGAGTAAGCATCGCAACCTTGCAGGGGTTGTCAAGCTCATTGACAGTTTCAAGAACAGCTATTTTTGTCAGCCTGCTATAGAAAGAAGAAGAAAACACTATTTGCAACGCTATATGCATAAAGAAATCTGGAGCTATTTTGCCAGTAATATTACGGAATTTTTCTTGAAGTTCACCACTTGCGTAACACAATTCAAAATCATCTAGTGCTTTGTTTATTGCTGATTTTTTATTGGTGCTCTGATATCCGGCTCTTATTATGAAGCCTAAATTTGAGCCTCTCCTGAATCGGTATATAGCATCACTCATACCATCTGGACATTCGCAATTAACTATAAAGTCTATAATATTGTCTGCTCTCTTTCTAAACCCGCATAAAAATATTATCGATGCATCCCACCATGGGTCAGCTATGTGTTGTACTATTTCCTTAAAATCTCTTCCTTCATTGTGAATTTTATAAGCAGTAAAATACTCCTGAAATGACCTATGTTTAAATCTGTAGCAACCTTCGACAGGAGTTTAAGGATAACGGTTTTTTTCTACCCAATAGTCACGCAATTTCAAC
>CAZZMP010000048.1:0-5693 GCA_964655435.1 uncultured Geobacter sp. | reverse complement strand
AATTGCTTGGCCCGCAATTCACTACACTTGATATTCGGTTTTCAAAGACCAAAATTCCGTCAGCGACTGGTGTTCCGCGCTGCAAGGAATCCCGTTTATACACACGGCTTCTTTCTTCGTCAACATTTTTTTTCAAAAAAAAATTAATTCACTCTAACTATCTGAAATCTGTTTGCATGAATATCAGGTCTTAGTGTATAGCAGGTTTCAATCTGAACTTTTTTATCGTACAATCAGGGTATTCTTTATGCATTCTGCAAAACTTCTTATCTACACTTTTTTTTGCTTCCAACTAAGTATCGGTTTTGCCTTTGCTGACCTGCGCAGAGATACCCTGGCCTCCTTTGAAAAGCTGCGTCTCAATGAAATTGCCCTTAAACTGCCTGAGGAGATGCGTAGTCTTGATGCCACACTGGCCACAGCGGATATGTATTATCAACTGAGTGAGCAGAAAAATGCTGATCGCTACTATCAACTTGCTGCACAAAAGATGGCTTTAATCCAGCGTCGCTTGCAGGAATCCGCCACGCCTGGACTACAAACCCCATCAGCTGACAGTGCCCTGAAAGAGGATCCTGCTACAGTAATACCACCAACAGATTCTGCAATACTGGTTCAAAAAACTATTTCAAGCGCCCCCCCCCCCCCTAAAGTATCACAACCAGTTGTTCTGCCTAATGATACCGAGCAGCAGGAGCATTTTGGCTCTGACCGCCTGGTTGGAACCGCCGGAAACTATACCGTTCTTAAAGGAGATACCCTGCGTATGGTTGCCGCCAAGCTTGGAGTCAGCCGAGCACAACTTGCGGCAATGAACGGACTCAAGCAACAAGATATACTTAAGCCAGGAAAAGTATTACGCTATAACAACCAGAGGATCATTCCTACCCACCGCCTTCGTGACGGTATTCTTATTAATATACCTGATCGCATGCTTTACTTTTACCAGCAGGGTAACCTGACTTTTTCTACAGCAGTTGCTTTAGGCACACCAACTAAAACCAAACAGTTTATTTGGCAGACACCAACAGGTAGATTCAAGGTTGTTAACAAGGCAAAGGATCCTACCTGGACAGTTCCTCCCTCCATTCAAGAGGAAATGAGACTTGAAGGGAAAGATGTAATAACAAGCATTCCACCTGGCAAGGATAACCCTTTAGGCAAGTATGCCATAAAGACCTCTTTGCCTGGAATACTGATACATAGCACGACAAAACCATGGTCAATTTACACATATGCAAGTCACGGCTGCATAAGGGTTTATCCATCTAAGATGGAGGAGTTATTCAAGCTGGTTAACATCCATTCATCAGGAGAGATTATATACAGACCTGTAAAACTAGCTGTTACTGATGATGGCAGGATATTGCTTGAAGCTCATGGTGATATATACAACAAGACAAAAGGATTGGCCTTTGAGGCTCAAATACTAATCAAGAAACAAAAATTAGAAGATAAGGTTGACTGGAAAAAAGTAAAGCAGGTTATATCAAGCAGAAACGGAATAATAAAAGATATCAGCCAAAAACCGGTAGAAACAAAAAACAACGATTCTGCAAAACCGGCTCAATCTCCTACATAATCAGAAGGTTCAGTGCCTTTTACAAAAGATTCTTCCGTTCCATCCATACCTCGAGTCAATTTTCCGCTTTTGGGATTTACTCTCACAACAGAGACCGTTTCAGGTTGTTCAAAACGTTCAATAGGCATTCCAGCCACAGCATTCATCATATAATTAGCCCATATAGGAGCTGCAGCCTGACCACCTGAACCACCTGAACCTAATGATTTTGACTGGTTGTCAAAACCAACCCATACTCCGGTAACCAGTTGTGGCACATAACCAACAAACCAGGCGTCTTTCATCTCGTTTGTTGTGCCTGTCTTTCCTGCAACAGGTCGCTTGATAGCTGCAGCACGATGCCCTGTTCCACTCTGCACAACACTTTCCATTAAATTTGTAATCAGATAGGCAACCTCAGGTGAAGTCGCCTGTATTGCGCGGAGATCCGATGATGTAGCTGCAGATGGAAGTAACGGCTTAGGTTGCGCTGGTCTCTGCTCGGAAACTGTCAGAGAAGAATCTGGCGGAGAGTCAACTGGCTGTTCAGGCGGTAATGGCGGCCGATATTCTTCCAGAATCCTGCCATCACTGTCTGTTACCTTTAGTATATAATATGGCTTTTGGTAGATGCCTTTATTGGCAAATACCGTATAGGCGGAAGTCAGCTCCAGAGGTGAGACACTAGCAGCTCCCAGGGCAAGAGAGAGATTTGGCTCAATCTTTGCTGTAAAACCGAGTCGTTTGGCAAACTCTACCGCATAATCCACACCAATCTGACTAAGGATCTTAACACTTACCACATTTATTGAATTGGTAAGCGCTTCCCGCATGGTGACCGGACCTCGGTATGAATTATCATAGTTTTTGGGAGACCAGATTTTACCAGCACCGGCAGGATATTCAACAGGTGAATCATCTATAACCGTTGCAGCGGTAAATCCTTTTTCAAGGGCTGCTGCATAGATAATAGGCTTGAAGGCAGAGCCGGCATTACGCTTTGCCTGGACTGCACGATTGAACTGACTTTTACGAAAATCATAACCACCAATCATCGCCTTTACACCACCAGTTCTCGGATCAATTGAAACAAGAGCCCCTTGAACCTCAGGAATCTGATCCAAAGCAAATACCGCACCCTGATGATTTTGATCAGGAGTCAGCACCTGTAGTTCAAGCACCGCTCCAAGAGCAATTGATTTAGATGGCTTTTCAGGTTTACCATAACTGTTTATTAGAGCAAGCTTACCTGCCCAGGCCATCCCTTTTTTGTCAAGAGTCCCAAAACGATCCCCCACTCTTACTGTAGCAACACCTTTAACTGTGTCAACAGCCGTCACAACACCAGTATATGTATCACCTGCCTTCAATGCTGCAGAATCAATATTATTTTCAATATCATCACTAAATTTTTCCAGTTCATTCTGATTCAGATACTTAGTGGCTCCTCTAAAACCTTGCCGTTTATCAACCTCTTTTAGACCTGATCTGATCGACTCAAATGCAGCTTTTTGCATCTGAGCGTTCATAGTGGTATAGATCTTAAGTCCACCCTTGTATAACTGGTCTTCGCCATATTTACCCTCAAGATAGATTCTCATCTGCTCAAGAAAATAGGCCACTTGATCGTTTATTGCACGGCGTCCGGTCAATATAACAAGTGTTGTTGAACGTGCATGATTAGCTTCAGCTTCAGTGATAAAGCCTTCCCGCACCATCCTGTCGAGCACATATCCCTGGCGTTCTTTCGCTTTATCAAGATGTTTTATGGGGGAATATGCATTAGGCGCTTTAGGTAAACCAGCCAGAATTGCCATTTCAGCCAGATTCAACTGATCCACATGCTTGCCAAAATAGGTCTCTGCTGCAGCTTCAACACCATATGAACCTGCTCCAAGATAGATCTGATTAAGGTAGAGATATAAAATTTCATCCTTGGTTAATCTTTCTTCCATCCTCTTGGCGAGTATCGCTTCTTTTATCTTGCGGGAGAGTTTCTTCTCAGGAGTAAGCAACATGGTTTTTGTAACTTGTTGTGTAATAGTTGAAGCGCCTTCCTTCTTACGCATGGAAACAAGATTTTTGAAAGCAGCTCTGATAATCCCGAAATAGTCAATCCCCTTATGGGAATAAAAACTGGCATCTTCCGCCGCAACAAAGGCCTGAATAAGCTTTCTCGGCATCCTGTTAACAGGAACAACAAGTCGCCGCTCAAGATAAAATTCCCCAACAAGTGTGCCATCGTCACCATAGACCTGCGAAACTATGGGTGGTTTATAATCAGTAAGACGATCAATCTTTGGGAGCTTGGCAATCAGAAAAGCAATATAACCTCCTGCTGCCAAGAGAGAAAGAACAGCAAAAGTTATAAGTACAAGCAAAATAGTTGAGAAAAATCCCTTGCCTGTCTGCCTTACCATCTTACGGTTTATCTTGTTCTGCTGCTGATACATTTAAAAACAGCCTTTCAAACGACTTTTTGGGTTGTTGTGTAAAAGGATTTAGCAGACAGAAACATACCTGATTAACAATAACGGTTCAAGTTTTAGCTTTAAGATTATTCTCGGAATGCTTGTCAATTATTTAATTAAGTCTATACTCTTGCCGTTGGCAGTTTACAAGCTGCGAGGCATTTATGCGAATTACACTAAAGCTAACTCTAATTATATCGGTTCTGTTAATAACCCTATTTATTGCGCTGGGATGGAACTCTTACCGCTACGAACACTCTCTGGCTCTAAAACAGGCTATTGACAAGGCACGAATAATTTCACGCCAGATAATTGAAATTAGAGAATATCTTTCAGCAACAGAAAAAGGTGAAGCTGAAAAAAACCAGAATCTGGTTCCTCAGGTAGCAGCGACAAAGATTGCAATGAAAATCACTTCCGGCTCTCCATATTATGTAAGACAAGTCTCATTACGAAACCGAAACCTCCAGAACCAGCCAGATAAATATGAAACAGAAGAAATAAAGAGACTAACCCTCTCTCCCAAAACTGGTGAAAGTTACAAGGTTATAAAAAATGGAACCGAAGAAACACTTAGATACATGGTAATAATGACTGCCGAGAAGTCCTGCCTTACCTGTCACGGAAGCTACGAATCAGCGCCACACTTTGTTCAGGAGCGTTTTCCAAAAGGACACTCTTCTTATAATTATAAAATCGGTGAAATAATAGGGGCTATCTCTGTATCTGTGCCGATGAAAGAATTTTATATATCTATAGGCAGCAACCTGTTTAATGAACTTTTAATTGAATTTACTATACTTGTGCTCCTACTTGTATTTACAGGCTGGATTATACACCGCGCCATTCTGAGACCTGTTTCCACTGTTGCAAAAGGCATTGAGGAGGTAGCCAGCACAGGCAATTTTACTCAACGTATAGAACAGCCTGGAAATGATGAGATAGGACACCTGGTAAGCTCCTTTAACGAACTAATGGCAGAACTGGAACGCAGGACTCGCCAAAGGGCAGAATCTGATGAGAGATACCGTAACTTCATTGAGATCGCCCAATCACCTATCGTGACCTTCCTGCCTGACGGCAAAATAGTAATTGCAAACCAAAAGGCCGAGAAGCTCTTCGGAATTACCAAAGAAGAGCTTCTCGGACAGAGTATATGTGACTTTATGGCGGCCCCTGAATTAATAAAAGACGGTATAAAAAATTATTTTGAGGCGGGTAGCAGCAGTCTTATAGGAACAACCAGCAAACAGACCGTAAGAGATGTCTGTGGCCGACTGTTTGATGTTGAAATGGTTATATCAGTCTCTCAAACAGACAGAGAGGCTATGTTTACAGCTATTTTAAGGACAATGCAGAGTTCAGGCGGTTAATAGATAATAATATAACCATGGGCTTCGGCAATGCCTCTGACCTCATCTTTATCTTTTATTCGATATTGTTTTCCCTCAAGGGTAAACAGCCAGCCATTTCCATCTTCAATCACTGACTCCAGCAGCGCCTCAAAAGTTGCAGTCTTAACCATTTTGACCTCCGCTTTATTATTTTAGCAGCTTCATTATTCAAATATTTACTTCAAGTAGCATCATATTTTGATCTATAACAAGTCATTAGTGTCCGGAATAATTTCAGAATAGTTTCAGCTGCTTAGGTTTTTCAAG
>CAZZMP010000047.1:0-7828 GCA_964655435.1 uncultured Geobacter sp. | reverse complement strand
AAATAATACCAAATTTAAACGATTTTGACTACTTGTTTTTCAAAGGACTGCTAAATAGCTGTAAATGCCGTTAATTTTCAGGATAACCATTCAAAAATCAGTATGACTAAAATACGAAAGGCTCGGTTCCCACACCGAGCCTTTCCGTTTTTCAATGGCGGAGAAAAACGTTACATCAAGCTTTTTCTGCTACCGCTTTTTTTGTTGGACCATTCATTCGGATGGCAGCGGCAAACTCCATCCAGAATACTAGATATATTGAAATCATTAGTGAAAGACCAATATTTTGATTCTCTGCACCAAGTGCCTTGGTAAGAATCGGTGAAGCAAAACCAGCTCCAAGTGTGCCTGTTACCCTTTCAAGCATGTAGAATACAGGAAGTGTCAGAAGTGTACCAACCAGCATAATTGATATGCCAGGGACACGCTTTACCCAATATTTTGGAGAGAAGCCAAACATACGCATGAAGATGACAACCCAGATAATCCATACAGAGTAATCAACGGCTGCGTCAGGAAGAGCAAGTTTGTTCTTGACCAGAGCAACTTCAAGAATGGTTACAAAGGCCAGAAGAGTAAAGAGCCAGTTAAACTTCTCTGATGCCTGTGTCTGCCAGTTACGGCTATCCGGAGCTGGAGCTTCGCTGTAAGAATGGTTATGGGTGCCCAGAGCAGAGAAGAGAATAGCAAACCAGATGCCAGCATTGTGGAAAAGAAGCGAGGAATGATTACCAGCTATGTTTGCAATACGAGCCATTGGGTCACGAATAAAGTCAGCGGCAATACGCATAAGGAAGAGGTTTACCAGAACGGAGCAGCTCACAATAACTGCAAGTGTGAAAATTCTTCGAGGCAACAGATAAGGATCAACACGATCAGGAAAACCTATTATAAATGCGAACCAGATAAGGTACATAATCAGAGGAATACCAAAGCAGATACCATAAACCGAATTACCGGCAAAATCACCGCTTTGAGCATAAATCTGAAACTTTTCCTTTATAGTCGGGTCAGTATTGGTTGCCTTTACAACTTCCTTGGGGACGGTCTTAAGATGTGGCAGTAACCCCATGGCATACCAGCCATGATCTCCCTGGGTAGTATCAACCACCCAGTAATTGCTTGGACCCATCATATCATCAAGTCCTTGAAAGAGACGCATATTAAAGGCAGCGCAGATAACGCAGACTACCAGTAGCAATACAGCGTGAGATAGCTTCATCGGCATGACAATTCTCCTCTCCTAATCCTTGTGGGTAGTCCAGAACATTGAAACGGCATTGGCAGCAAAAAGGCCATAAAGCCACATGGTGTTCCAGGCCGGACCTGACCAGTGACTGCCGTGACCACCACCAATTACACCAGCGGCAACGATGATACCTATCATGGCTGTAAATGAAACCATTGCAACCGCACGCAAGATTGAGCTGTTTCGCCAGGTATGGCGTTCCAACTCTTCAATCCTCTGCATCAATTCAAGCTCTCTCTGGGTCATGTTTTTTCTCCTTTACGAAGATAATAGCCGTAATCAGTACAGTTACTGTCAGGGTTAAAATAAACTGGGCGGGGGGTATCCCGCTTGAAAGCAGGTAAAGCATGGGTTAGTCCTTTCAGCTTGTCTGCATGCAGCAGGCAGCGGGAAAAAGAGATAGTTTGTTTGGATATCGATCAGCCAGTTCCTGGTATTTTGCGCATTCAGAGTAAGATTTACTGCAATATCGAATAATCATATTGACATCATGGGGAGAAATATACCCGCAGCCAACATCGCATACTTCATCATTTTTCCCATAGAATGGACAAATTGGTTTATTGGTCATTCTTGTCTTCCTGATTCTGCAATTTTCGATACACTCATGACATTAGCAAATGCTGTGCCATTAATATAAAAATATGTAATAACAAGGTGTTAGTTTAACAAGGGGGAATCACCTTAAATTGTAGAAGCAACAGCTGCCAGCCGTAACTATCTGTAAACATTATATAATAACAATTAAAGAAATGGCTTTGATTTGCATTTTTGCAAAAAGACTGGTGACCAAACTGCAATGTTGCATAAATGCCATTGTCAAACTTTAAAACAGTCTGACAATGGCATTTATATTGTAAAAGGAGGGTGTATTAAAAACTGCAATGGTTTGGTTAGGAATAGTATTACATGGTTTTTATCAGGCTGAAGGCATTTGAATCGCTCTTATAAAGCTGGCCTCTGTTGCCTGACGTATTTCATCAATCACTTCAGGTGAAACTGCAGAATCAAGAGAAAGAATAACCATAGCCTCCCCTTTCTTGGCACTGCGTCCAAGATTCATTGAACCAATGTTAATATCATGACGCCCCATTATTGTTCCAATCTTGCCTATCATTCCAGGGCGATCAGAATAATGCAGCAGCAGCATGAATTTTTCAGGGGTAAAATCCATTGCATAATCACGAAGTCCGACTATACGTGGAGCACCTTCAAAAAGAGTACCTGCAATGGTGCGGCGTTTGCCGTCCCCTTCTGCTATAAGTGTAACAAGATTTGAAAAAGCATCTGCAGAAGTAGTCTTGGTCTCCGCAACAACAATGCCCATCTGTTCAGCTATAAGAGAGGCATTAACCATATTGACATCCTGCTCGACCACACGGTTAAGAAGGGCGGCAAGACCACAGACCGTTAACGGTGAGCAATCATAATGGGCAATGGCTCCTGCATAGCTGAAGGTTATCTTCTCAGGATGACCGTCAAGGAGCTGTATGCCAAATTCAGCCATTACATTTACCAGATTAAGAAATGGCCTCATCTGATCCATAAGAGCCATATCAAATCGTGGTATATTCACAGCATTTTCGAGAGGTTTCTCATCAAGATAATTCAATATCTCCTTGGAAACATCAACTGCAACATTTATCTGGGCTTCAAATGTGTTAGCTCCAAGATGCGGAGTTACAGTTAGTTTTGGATGGGCAATCAAAGCCTTCAGGATATCAGTTTTTGGTGGCTCAACACTCCAGACATCTACCCCTGCAACAGCAATCTTGCCAGTTTGAAGTGTATCAAGAAGCGCCTGTTCATCGATAATTCCACCTCTTGCTACATTCATGATTATGACGCCATCTTTCATCATAGCAAGTTCACGAGCGCCTATCATACCCTTTGTTTCGTCAGTAAGAGGTGTATGTACGGTAATTATATCGCAATTTTTGTATATCTCATCATGTGATACCAATTTGACGCCCAGATCGTGTGCACGCTTTACAGCAATATACGGATCAGCTGCCAGCACCTCACATTCAAATGCCTTCAAGCGGGTAGCGACTCGCCCACCAACCTTGCCCAGGCCAATGACACCGGCTGTCTTTCCCTTAAGCTCAATTCCTGTAAATGGCGCCCTCTTCCACTCACCTGATTTAAGTGAGGCATTGGCAACTGTCACATTGCGGCATGCAGCCAGCAGAAGTGACATCGTATGTTCAGCTGCACTATTCGTGTTGCCAAAAGGGGCATTTACAACAATGACCCCTTTTGAACTGGCATAGTCCAGATCAACGTTGTCTATACCGACACCAGCACGGGCAATCATCTTAAGATTTGTGGCTGCATCAAGAAGAGATCTGTCAACCGTAGTTCCGCTTCTGGTTATAATTACCTCATACCCACCGATAATTTTTAGCAGCTCTTCCTTTTTCAAGCCCAGACGAACATCCATCTCAATACGCGGATCCTGTTCCAAAAGTGCAAGCCCCTGGGATGCGACCTCATCAGTCACAATAATTTTCATGGTTGTCTTCCCCGTTGTTTAAATATTTAAGATTTTGCATCCTATCCTTGACAGTAAAAAAATGCAAGCGGACTGAAACTGTCTTATGGTATACAACAACTCATGAAAAATTTTCATATTGTGCTTATAGAACCTGAAATTCCACCCAATACCGGCAACATAGCCCGCCTCTGCGCTGCTACAGGCGCAACTCTGCATCTTGTTGGAAAGCTGGGGTTTTCCATAGAAGACCGATACCTTAAACGGGCAGGTCTTGATTACTGGGACAAGGTAGATCTGAAACAGTGGAAAAACCTGGAAGAACTTAAAGGCAACTATCCTGGTAACCGTTTCTGGTACCTTAGCACAAAAGTCACAAGAAGCAGCCACGAAGATGGAATTTATAATTCAGGAGATTTTCTGGTATTTGGCAAAGAGACGGCCGGACTGTCTGCTGAAATTCTGGCTGCCAATCCTGATAACTGCCTGACGATACAGATGCCTGGCAAGGTACGCAGCCTGAACCTGTCAAATGCTGTCGCAGTTGTGCTTTATGAGGCATTACGGCAGACAGGCAGGCTAAAGTAAAAAATATTAATTTTAGCCATTCGTTTTGACATCAGATCTTTTCATGATAATATCATATAGATTTCAATCAGTTTTCCAATAATCAAGCTCAAAAATCTGATTATTATCAAAAAGGCATGATAATTGTAGTCTTGTATTTATTAAATCCTTTTCAAGGATAATCTTCAGTTTCACCAGGTATCAGATTATTTGAAAATAACGATTAAATCAACAGGGGGTATGTATCATGAGATGCAGACTTAGTACCTGTCAGCAGGCATTTACCATTGTAGAGCTGATAGTTGTAGTTGCTATACTAGGAATCTTGGCTCTTATGTCGATACCTATGTTAACACAGTATGTAAACAAGGCAAAAAGTGGCAGTAGCGCTGCCGAAATTCGTACCATTGAAAAAGATATCACAGCTTATACAATTGATAAAAACACCTTGCCACCAACCTTGCTCGATGCAGGGTTTAGTAAAACGGATCCATGGGGACATCCATATATCTATGTAGTTGGTAACCCTCCACCGTTACAAGATTCCTTTGGTTTCCCGCTTAACTCTGACTATGACCTCTACTCCAGTGGAGCAGATGGCGCGAGCGATCCTGTAGTTGCCAACCCGGTAACTCAAGATGATATAGTGCGTTCAAATGATGGCGGTTTCGCAGGATCGAGGGCAGGACTATGATAAAAACAACTGAAAAAGCAGAGGCTATCCCGACTACTGAAACCAATGCCAATCAAAATATAGATTCCAGAATAAAACCGGATTTTTCATTTTTCGATGAATCAGTCAGCAGCAATTCAGAAAAATCGGAAATTTCTGAGAATGATTTTTCTTTTTTGGATGAACCGTTCCAAACAGGAGAAACAGTTGTCCCGGAAAAACCATCAACTGAAAATTTCAGTTTTGATGATATGACAACAGAACCAGACAATAAAAATCAGTCATCAGAAGAATCAGTAAAAAAAACAACCTCATCTTTTGAAGAACCTGCCAAGCAGAATATGATTTTTACCTGCCTTAAATGCAGATCAAAAGAGGAGAGCAATCTGCCTGCTCAACATGAATCCGAGTTTAATCTATCCTGTTCAGGATGCTCTTCAGCTATTAAAATCATTCTTGAATCAAACTCCCAAAGGGCAACACAAAAATCAACTGAAATATATTGTTGCAACTGCGGTTCTCCTTTGCTTCATACTCCACATTGCCCGGCCTGTGGCACCTACTGCCCTGACTACTATATAGTTGAAGATCCGGCTGAGGCTCAACGCAAAGCCCGTATTGCGCGCTCTAATAACATCAAACAGGCTCTTGAGAATTTTAAATCATCATTGACCTGGCAAAGAAAAGAAGTAACCATCTCTGCTCCATCAACTGCTACAGCAACTTCAGCCAAGACTAATAACTTATCCGCTTTTTTCCTGAATCATATCAAGCTGCTGGCTGTTTCTGCCGTTCTGATTTTATCTATAGCTACAGTTGTTTTTCTATATTTTCAAAAGCAGGTGGAACAGCAGTTCGCAACAAACTACATCAAGGCTTTATATGGCATTCATATCGGTTCTGAATCAATTATAACCTCAATGAACCAGTCAAGTAATGACTGGAAACAAGCTATAGCCAGCGGCTCTCCATATATTCCAAAAAGCGATTTGGATCTTGAGCTGAGAACAGGCAAGATAAATGCAGAACTATCAAAAATAATGACGCTACTTCAAAACAAAATTCCAAAAAAATACGAAAGTCAATTTGGCAAACTCCAGTCATTAGAGAATGAATACAAACAGCTACAAAAGGTTTCAACGACAAAGCCATCTTCGCTTGATAAGCAGACTACAGTTATTAAAACATCTGAACAGAGCATAAAGACTAAAAAACAGGATTTAAAAGCAGGTTTGAATGAAGATTTACAAAATGAGTTAGAGAATGCAAAGAAGAAATTCAGAGGATTTAATAATTTTTAATTCATTTTATTGATAATTCAGACAGTGCTGCAACTACCTCTTGAACTACTGTTTTCCAGTCATTTGCCTTTTTCTGCCTGAACAGGCGAATTGAAGGATACCAGGGACAACCTGCATCTTTAAGCCCCCAACGCCAATCCGGCGCAAAAGGCGTAAGCAGCCAGGTTTTCTTGCCCAATGCACCCGCAAGATGAGCAACTGAAGTATCAATAGTTATAACCAGGTCGAACTGTTCAATTAACGCAGCAGTATCTGCAAAATCCTTAACCAGTATCGTCAGATCTGTCATATTAAAAGAAGGCTTTCTGACATTCTCACCCATCTGCAGGGAATACCAGCAAATATCCGGCAAAGAAGCCAAAGGCATTAACAGTTCAGGATCACAACTGCGACGAGGATCAGGATAACTCTTTCCAGCCCAGCAAAGACCTACCCGCAAACCTGAACAGACAGGGATCACTGTTTTCCAGAACTGAATACGTTCATTAGAGACAAAAAGGTAAGGGAAATTGACCGGTATTGTTTCAACTCTGCTACCCAAAAGATGTGGCAATGAAATCAATGGGATATGGCAATCAAAATCAGGAAGCTCCTTCCCGAAAGGGATAAGCTTGATAGCTTTTCCAACATTATACATAATAGATATTAATGGCTGATGGCATTCAAAAACAATTTTGGCGCCCATCATTTCAAGTAAAGGGAGATAGCGACAGAACTGGATAGTGTCGCCAAATCCCTGTTCTGCATAAACAAGAATCGTCTTGCCTTCAGGATTTTCACCAGACCATCGTGGCTTGTCAAATTTCCTTAAGGGTGAGCTGAATCTGCGTTTTTTCCAACGCCATTCATACTCTCTGAAACCGGCCTCGTAATCTCCCTGTAACAAAAGAAGCAGAGAATAATTCCAGTGAGCCTCGGCATGAAATGGAGCAGATTCAAGCACCTTTTTGCATTCAAGAAAGGCCTGATTGATATCACCCATAGCCTGTAGAGCAGTAGCCAGCGCAACACGGCTGTCATGCAAAGATGGTAGAAGATTTAATGCATGTCGATAACTGTCTGCCGCCTCTTCAAAAGAACCTTTTTCCAACAGACTGTTGCCACGATTGTTCCAAAGAGCGGCTTCATCCGGCCACCGATTCAAAGCATCATCATACAAAAGCAGGGCATCATTATAAGATCCAGCATCATGTAACGCAGCAGCTTTTCGAAGTATCAGTTCAAGCTCAATCATTTAAGTTTACCTAATGTTCAGATTATGGTTAAAGCTAAACCATCGGTGGGAAGCTGCTTTTTGATTGCAAGTGCCTTGTTATGCATGTTTTTAACTTCCATGGCTTAGATTAGACCTGCCCACCCGAGCCATAGACTGGAACATTGCCTGTTTCTAAGCCTTTCAAGTCTTTACCATGTTTTATTTTTGCCACTTGCTCCAGAGAGAGGCTTCCACTCCACCTCAACGCCATCCAGCAGTTTGTCCATAAAACTCATCATTAGTGTCCGGAATAATTTCAGAATAGTTTCAGCTGCTTAGGTTTTTCAAG
>CAZZMP010000046.1:0-8387 GCA_964655435.1 uncultured Geobacter sp. | reverse complement strand
GGTTGGGTCATATTCAAGAATTGGAAATATCATCCACAAGCCTCCATGGTTCAACGGGGTGCCCGGTTCACCCGCTTCGCCCGGTCGGTTTTCCGGGCGGGGCGGCGTGCAACCGGCTGGTTATCTGTTCTCTGTTTTGGCCCACTCGAAAAGTCCATCGTGTGAAGCCGCGAGTGCCCAATCACTGGATATTGGTATCGCCGTTAAGTCGTCCGAGGAGGGATACCAAAAATCGGACCAAGATTCCCTCAGAATCTCCCACTTGGTTTGTACAGCCAGTTCATTGCTCCATGAAATAACAATTGGCTCATCGGCGGCAATCGGCAGGTCATTCATCCAGGTTTTCATTGCTTCTTCATTTTGCTCTGCATTTATTTTCCGCAGTTCATACGTTTCAGACGGATTTAGCCCTTCGGGCTGGTGCAGATGCTTCAAGGCGGCATGAAGTTTTGATGCCGCTTGTATGGTGAGTGGACGGATGGCCTGTAGCTGCTCACGGGAAAATTCTGCGTGGGTTTTACTGTTCCACCGCCAAAGAAGCGGAAATTGCAGTATGTCGCCAAAATCATTTTCGGATAGTTCAATTATTGGTTTCATATTTCTTCTCAGATAACTCGTTAATCTACGGTTTCCCTATATAAGAAACTTGTCTCCTATATAGGATGTTTGTTTCTTATATGGGAAACAATAATGGTTTCCTATATAAGATGCTTCATATTCGTTTGCTGCCGTTCAAGTAGTCTTCAGGGATTCTGGTTTCAAGCTCGGTTCCGCGTATAAGGTGGTACGGTATCAGCCAGACTTTTAAATTTGGATCCCATTTTGCTCGCATTTTGTGTAATTTTGCACGCAGCTCGGTTTCTTCAAAAGCAACCGCTATTGGTGCAATATCGCCATCTTTGAAGCTGAATGGCGGTATCCAGGGTTTTTCTTCAACTATAATTTCTACAGTTTTCAGGCGTACACCGCGTATTTTTTCATAGCGATAGTCATAGCGATAGCGGACGCAGAGTAGCGATTCGCCATACTATTCAACAAGACGTTTTGTACCCTTTTGTCCAGGTTTAAGGTGGCAGTGTGATTTCATCTCTTTAAGCATGGGTCACCATGAAGCCAACTGGCTGTTTTTGCAGGGCTGATAAAGAATTGCTCGAAAATATACGGAAGCTTTTGTAGGATGTAAATTAAATAATTCAAGGAATTATATGATGATAGACTTCCCTCAGGCTCTGCTTTCTCAATACCTGAAGCTGTTCGAAAAACATGGTGTTCCTGCTGCCAGTTTTGCGGAGTGCATCAAATGGGGGTAGTTGTTTCTGGAATGACACTCTTCCTTCCAGCACTGTTTCGCATCAATCTGCCAGCCCACGCATCTTTCGGAGGGCACAAGAACTCCGGGATATGACGTGAAACCCACAAGGTGATCCTTTAGGTGCATCTGAACTATACGGAGATTGAGAAGGTCACTAATTCTGCTTAAGACCCGTTTTTATTCTGGCTCTACATGAAATTTGCTTGCAGGTGCGTCAGCAGATTTTCCTCCGACAGGGAGCCTCCATTCCCCTTCCTTGCCTGTGAAGAGACCGCTATCAGACCCTTCTTCACGATGGTTGGGGGCTTTCCAGGGTTTTATGCCGCTACAGCCTGTAACTGTCAGCAGTAGCAAAAGAGATGCAATCAAACGAATCAAAATTTCCCCCCTTGGCAAAATATGGCGATATTGATGCCTGCTTTAGTTTCCCTCACCCCGTTACAGTTTTCCAGCCAAACATAACTTTGCGAAGAACTCCTAAATGAACCAGTCTTCCACGAAGCGCCTGAAAAAGGAGTTCAACAGTTTTGAACTTATAGAGGCCGCTCAAAAATCCGGGTGGGGATTGCCTTCCTTCACTGCTTCGCGCCTATCTCAATATCTTTTCATGTGCCTGGTTTGATGCAGAACGGACAGCTGCATTCTGCTCCGACTATTTCAGGGCTGAAAGGATAGAGCAGGTATTGGTGAGGAGAGGGTAGCTGCTGAAATCACTCAGGCAGTTTCTTTGGCCGTGTAAGTCTGGAGATAAGCCTGGAATGTTCAGGGTAGCTTTTTAAGAGCGTTTCACGGTCTGCCATTTCAAAATCGGCAAAATCAAAACCTGGGGCAACTGTGCAGCCGACAAGCGAGAATGCTCCACCGAAGGTTTCTGCGGCAAACCATCTGCCTGCGGGCACTGTATATTGAAATTGCTGCCCGCTTTCTATATCAGAACCAAGCTGTACGGAAATGTATTTTCCCTCAGATGAGATCTGATGAATAATTACAGATGAACCGGCATAGTAATGCCATATTTCATCAGATTTAACCCTGTGGAATGCTGAAAAATCAGATTTTTCCAACATGAAATATATAGCTGTGCCAAAACTCCGTTTACCTCCGTAACGCTTTGGCAGCCCGTTTTCAGGGATCTCCTCGTCAGACCGATAGTTTTCACGGTACCATCCACCTTCGGGGTGCGACTTCAGCTCCAGATAATCAATCAGGCGCTTTGGATCCATATTATGCTCTCCTTTAAGCTCTTAATCAGAGGTGATTTTTAAAGTCCTGACGGAAATCAGTCTTTTTATGTTTTTTGTTTTTCAGCCAATGTTTCAACCCGTTAAAGACTTTTTTCTTTTTTATGATATTAGAACTGTGGAGATAAATATGACCTTAACCCGTATTAAAAAAAAATATGTACTTGGCGTTCTGGCTCCAGTTGCATTTGCAGTCGGGCTTTATTCTGATTCGGAACTGTTTGCGGCAGAGCCTCCTGCATACCATCAGGCAAATGTTGCGGCTCAGAGCCATGCGGCAAATCCTTCTGGATGGTCTGTGCCGGATCTGAAAACCATTACTGCGCCTGGCGACGGAAACAGCTGGTATGGCAGTAAGGTTCTTGTAAGAGCCTTTACAAATCCAGCTTATTACAATCTTACCACAAAAAAAAATCAGAATCTTTACCCTTCCGCTCTCTGGGTAACAACAGGAAATGAACTGCCAGCCTGGTATCGTGACCTTTCAAACGGGGTAAACGCCTCAAATATCTCTTTAAAGACTGTCAACCTGCTTGGACTGCCAACATCGTCCATGGGTCAGTACAATGCAATAGTCGAGATTCTGGTTGAGCCTTCCAAGATAATCCGACCCACAAAAGACCCTTCCGTCAGCTCACAGCCGAGCGCACTTCCAACTGATCCTTTTGCAGCAAGACCGGCCAATCTATCAGAGGCAGACTATATCGCATACAAAGCATGGTACGTTGCAAACATAACCTCCAGTTACGGCTCTGCAAATCCTGATAATCAGTATCCCTGGACACAGCTCGGGTATACCTACAATTGGGGAGGTGATCAGTCAAGCCTTGCCTCAATAAGAGGGCTCTCCGAGTTTGCAGTGCTTGGCACCAAAGCGGGTGTTACAAGCCCTATTGAGACCTTTGCCGTCTATTCGATACAGTCATACATATATAAAACAGGAAGCGATGGCGATGGAGTTGGCAATTTCAATGTAACCGGCTCGTTGGACACTCTCTGGAGCGGCACAAAATTCCAGCCTGCAGGCAACAGCATCAACATAGCCAGAGGAGCCGTGGTAAATGGAGGCGAGGGGATTTATATCTCATCGAATGGTTATACAGTTACAAACAATGGCGCCATCTCTGGCCCAACTGCACTGAAATATTACGGGGATGCCCCTGCCGGAACCAGCGTATATTTTCTTGATGGTGGAACTTTTGTAAACGGGCTTAGCGGGATAATGACCGGAGATGATATCGCAATTGGCGGAAGCATAGCAGGCGCAGCCATAAATATTGTTAATCACGGTTATCTGACCGGTAACAGTTATGCTGTAAAAACAGGCTCAGGCAATGATTCCCTTACAATTGAAAGCGGCGGCATCGTAGAAAATTCTGTCTCTCTTGGATCAGGCTCTGATCTTGTAACGATAAAATCAGGAGGTATATGGCAACCTCTGATTAACAGGCAAACCGCTTCTGTCTCCACAATTCAGTCATCAAACATTTCACTGCTCGGGGGCTCTGTACTAAATCCGGTTTTTTCCGGAAACGGGCTTCTCCCTGCAACCTCAAGCCATAATATCATACAGGGTTCTGTCAGTGGTTCTTTTTCTACTCTTCAGGATCAGTATCCATTGTTTGATTTTTCAATCAGCCATACAGCCGGAGGTCTTGATCTTGTTGTTACGAGAGTGCCATACAGCAGCGCCATTTCACTTCTTGATCCAGCTCTCTTATCAATATCCGAAAATCTTTACAGTCAGATTGGGACAGCAACAGGTGATATGGCTCTTCTACTCTCAAATATAGACTCTCTCCAAAGTCCGGTTACAGTCGCCGGATCTATGAGGCAACTCAGTCCTTTTGTTAATACAGTAATTCCACAGATATCATTTTTAACTGACCGGGCTCGTCTTAATCGCCTGCAAGCAAGCAGACGAGGGTTATCTTCTGAAAGCAGGTCAGCTGAAGGATGGTCAGAATTCCGGTATGCCTCTCTACCCCCCTCTAACGATGCAGATCCCTCTTTGCATACCCCTGAAAAAGAATTGTGGAAAGGTTTCTTTGTTGCAGCAGGAGGCTGGGGGAGCCAGAATTCCAAAGGTATGATGCCAGGCTTTACGTACAATACCTGGTCATCCCAGGCAGGGATGCAGAAAAATTTTGGCAGTTCACTGATTAGCGGCTTTGCCCTGGGTGGTTCACAAACCTCAATAAATAATTATGATATCGGCGGCAGCAGTTTAGGAATAGAGAGTATAAATCCATCTATATTCTCTTCAGTTTCAATATATTCACTAACTATGGATCTTTTGCTTGGATATAACTACAACAGTTACAACAGTAACCGCAGAATAGTTTTCAATGAAATAGACCGAACGGCATCCGGCAGTTATGATGGCCACCAGCTTTCGACACTTCTGAGTGTCTCATACCGATTCTTTTCAGATTCGTTATTTTTTATAGAGCCTGTAGCAGGAGTTTACTTTTCAGGGCTTAGCCTGTCAGGGTATCAAGAATCCGGCGCCGGAGCCGCGAACCTTCGGGTCAATCCAAAAGACTCCTGGTCATTGCAAAGCCATATAGGTTCAAGAATAGGTACACGTTTCAAGCTTGGAGCCAAAGAGATGCAGATCCAGCTTACCGCTTTGTGGGAGCATGAGTACAGTAATAGCAGAGATGGATTAACTGCTTCATTTTCAGGATCTGAGAGCAGCTTCAGTATTGAAGGGATGCAGTATGACAAGGACAGTATTGAGACAGGGCTAAAGATGAACTATCTGCTCGATAAGGAACTTAAGCTTTTCGGAGAATACATTGCTAGTGGAACAGCCTCAAGCATCAGCAACAGCCTGCTGCTAGGGTTTGAGTGGCTATTTTAGCGATGGGTCTATATCAGTTGAAGATTAGAGTTTACTCACAGGAGAACCGCCAATGTATTCCCCACAGGTTGAAAAGATGTTTGAACAGTTAATCCTGGCTGCGGAAAACCTTTCAACAGGCCATTACGGAGATCATAATCAGATTTTCGAAATGACCGACAGGGAGCAGTATCCACCTCTGATAGCCAGATTTGCAGAGGCTTTTGGTATGATGGCGGTACAGATAGAGGCTCGTGAGTTCAGACTTGAGCAGATTATTACTGACCTTACTGCCACGCGGGATGAACTTAGCCATACAAACATTAGACTGGAAGAATCTCTTATTGAACTTAAACAGACACAGATGCAGCTGATTCAGCAGGCCAGGCTTGAGACAGTAGGTCGTTTGGCCGCCGGTGTTGCACATGAGGTCAAAAATCCGCTTGCCATCATTCAGCTTGGAGTTGATTTTCTTGCCAATGAACTTAAAGGGAATCCGGTTCAGTATGAAACAGTTATGGATATGGAAGATGCTGTTCAGAGGGCTGACAGCGTAATAAAGGGATTGCTTGACTTCTCAAGATCCGAACAGCTTGATCTGAAAGAGTCTGATATTCGCAAGGTTATTGATGATTCTCTCCTGCTGGTGCGCCATGAGTTAAACAGCCGGCATGTAACGGTTGAGTGGATTAAGGATGAACAGCTGCCATTGATGATGCTGGACAAAAACAAGCTTAAGCAGGTATTCATAAACCTGTTAATGAATGCAATGCATGCCATGCCGGAAGGGGGAACAGTTCATATTTCTGCTTCTCTCCATCGCCTTACCGCTGAAGAGATTTCCCTGTTTTCAGGAGATAGTCAGGCAGCAGGAGAAAATGCCGTTATTATAAGGATTGCAGATACCGGAACAGGTATTTCTGATGATGCCGCAAGCAGGCTTTTTGATCCATTTTTCACAACCAAACCAGTGGGTGTAGGAACCGGACTCGGCCTGTCTGTAACCAGAAAAATACTTGAACTGCATAATGCAGCTATTACGCTTAAAAACCGGATAGATTGCAGAGGGGCTGAAGCTCTGATTTTATTTAAAATTCAGGAAGGGAGATGTTGATTATGAAAAAAAGAGTTCTTCTTATTGATGATGAGGCAGGCATTACAAGGATGATACGACGTAATCTAGAAGCTACAGGGCGTTTCGAAGTGCAGGAGGTCAATATACCAACCGATGCGCTTGAGACAGCCAGACAGTTTTTACCTGACATAGTGGTTTGTGATGTAATGATGCCCGGGATGGATGGAGGGGCTGTAGCCGAAGCTTTTGCGGGGGATCCAAAGCTTGCAGCCGTTCCTTTCGTATTCCTTACGGCCATTGTTACTCAGCAGGAGGTGGAGCCGTCCGGAAGCAAGATAGGAAGTCATATCTTTATGGCAAAACCGGTAAAATACGAAGAGCTTGTTGCCTGTATTGATGCACAGACTAAAGCCGGATATTCATGGAAAAACCGATGCAAATCCGAAGATATTGAGTAACTTTAGTCTATTGTAGAGGTTTGGGACTGTTCACTCTTTTTTCCCTGAAGCCTTATAAATGCTGCAACACAGTCCGGATCCCACTGGGCTCCGGAAAGCTTGTTAAGAATTTCCAATGCAAGTTCCTTTGTTTTGGCCTTCTGATATGGGCGATCTGTAGTCATTGCATCAAAGGCATCAGCAACAGCAATAATGCGTGATTCAAGCGGTATCCTTTCTAATTGGAGACCATTTGGATAGCCTTTTCCATCTGCCCTTTCATGGTGGCAAAGGATGATATTGCTTACTTCATCAAGGAAGTCGAGCGGTTTAAGAATCTCTGCTCCCACAATAGGATGACTTAAGATCTCTTTAACCACATCCGGTGGATTTTTTGCTCCATGATCCTGAAAAATACGGTCTGAACAGCCTATCTTGCCTATATCATGCAGTATTCCGGCTGTACGGACAAGTTCAACCCTCTCTTTACTAAAACCCATTTCTGCCGCAATTTCAGCTGCAATGGTTCCAACACGTTCAGCATGACCTCTTGTATATGAATCACGCGCCTCCAGAGCCTGAGCCATCGCCTGTATGGTCTGAATAGCATTGCTTCGGATCTGTTCGTTAAGTTTTCTTAATTCATCCACCAGAAGTTCCAGCTGATATTCCCTTGCCTCCACCTTGACCATCATCATTCCCATAGCCTCGGCAACCGTTTTGATAGGTTCGGGAGTCCTGTCAGTAGTGAGTGGCATTATATCATTTGAATAATTTCCGGCGGCTATATTGCCTATAATCTCGAGAAGCTGTTCAAGTTCTGCCTTGCCGTTTTGCATACATTATCTCCTCTAATCATGGTTGTACCATAAAACATAAAAAACATGATGCAACTTTAGCCCCACTGATTGCACCGTATATACGAATTCTTTGACGTTGTGATCTCCCAAATGATACGTTTAATGCCTTACATGGTTGGAAATAAGGGAAAATAAGGGATATCCCCCATATTTCTCTAACCTTATCTGCCGACTGACAAGCAGTACCGGCACTCCGACAGAAACCTTCAGCTACACAACAAAAAAAACAGGGGGATCTGCCAGCTTACCCCCTACTTTTGCTGGCACACCTTCCTCTCTATCCCTATTCCTCATCGGTGTGCGGCTCTTTGCATCTCCCTTCTGCATGGCAGTGGCTGGCTAGCCGGCAGATCTTCTTGCAAAGTACAGCAAAGAAACAGACCATTGAAACAATAATGGTAGTATGATATGTTGTACCTGTTTTAATGCTACGCACAAGGGATGACCACAGATATGCAACGACATCAATTACAATTTCTCAGCGAGTGGTTACATAAAACCAACCGCAAACCCCTTATCATTCGTGGGGCGAGACAAGTTGGCAAATCGACATTGGTTGAACCGGTCGTTGTCAAGGTAGTTGTCGCCTTTGTCTCGATTACTAAGCTGCTTTTTTC
>CAZZMP010000045.1:0-8445 GCA_964655435.1 uncultured Geobacter sp. | reverse complement strand
ATGTAAAGCGAGGGAAATAGGGACAAAATTCAACCGTTTTTCAAAGGGCTGTTAATAGCATTTGACCTGTCCTGTATGCCGGTTACTATGATTAAAAATATAGCAGGCAGTGCTATAATAAGAATAATAATCAATAGTTGACTGCGTATTGGCAAGGCATAGATACGCTTCATTGGAATCCTCCATGCTGTTTTATGGCAAGATGAAAGCGTTTTTCTGCTATTTTCTAAAAGCTCTGAATCAAATATACCATTTTTAATTAAAAATTCAATTTACTCATAATTTTATATTTTAATTATCTTTTCTTGACGCACTCTGTCTGCTTTGAGTATAGTACCAGAACTTTGCCAGTCTGGTGAAATGGTAGACACAGCAGACTCAAAATCTGCCGTCCGCAAGGACATTCCGGTTCGAGTCCGGAGACTGGTACCACAAAAAAAATCAAGGCTTTACGGGTTTTCCTGTAAAGCCTTTTTTAATAACTTCACGCAGGTCAAAATTAACTGCATCACTTCGGTTTTCTTCCTCATGCATTCCTGTAAAGCATCTCTTCCAGTCAACCAAAAGCGAAGATTGTCAGGTTCTTAAACCTTCTCCAAGATTATACTGTTTGGAATAAAATCAGTTTGTCTGCTTATTGAGTATCCTCATGGTTGGAATAAAGGTGATCCTGTCGAAGTCTCTGTTAAGTGTTTTGCTTTTAAAGTTGATTATTGGAGGCGCATCAGGAAATTCGATGGAATCGTCTACGCTAACCTTTGTTTCTGGCACGGCAAGCCAGATTTTTTGACCTTTCTTGTCAGCAACCTGCATATAGGTATATCCACCGGCATTCATGGTCTGAATAACCTTGCCGCTATTTTTGAAAGTAACAATGTTTTCCCTGGTCTTATTATAGGAATAAGGGTCTCCACCTGATATGACAGGATTGGCAGTATTAGTTTGAGACTCTAGTTTCTGGACAGGAATGCCTCCTGATGCCTGAAGAGTCCCTGCTTTGGCATTTTCCTTTAGAGCATCAGTATCAATTCTGGGTTTTTCATTGCAACCTGCAACTGATAACGCAGAAATTGTAATAATCGAAAGTAAAGTTTTTTTCATATCTGACCCCATGACTGTTTTAATGTTTATAACTTAAAAATATGTTTCGTCTGTTTGCATAGTCTTATTCCGGATCTGATGGTATTGAACCGCAAATAGCAGCATCATCTACCCTGATACAGCAGATCTGTCTCAACATTTGACCCCTGGCAGGGTTTTTTACAGAGTATTTAAGCCAAAATGGGCTATTAGGCTTAACTGACAAGGCTTTATCCAGCAGTTTTTTGCCAGGCTGTCTACCTTCTGCATCTTCAGCCACCTGAATATTGTTCCCGGTTACAAACGGAGTTGGATGGTAAAGAATCTTGCCGTGGTTATTACCACCAACTTCAATCATGGAAAAAATAACCTTGCGCCCCATCTGATTACGGAATTCTTTCATACTATTTACTGTTTCACTCTGGCCTTTGGAAATATAGATCCCGGCAAGCAGATTAACCTTCAGTTCCAGATCCTTGCGGATGTTGGTTGCAGAGGCATGAGTTACAGTCGTTAGGACTAAAAGATAAATAATCGAATATAAAAAAACTGAAATTAATCGATGCATAAAAAGTACATTTAACCTCGTCATAAGAGTCAGCCAGCATTCAGAATCAGCATTTTTTCATAATATCCAGATTTAAGGCGCTGAAATTACGAAAATCCGGCTGATTTCTCCTGCAGGATTAATTACCTGAATTCTCAACACCTGACTGTCAGAAGAGTAGGGGCGACGTTGATAGATAATTTTGTTGCAATCTATATAGGTCAATTGCCCGCCTGCCTGCATATCAGTTGAAGTCGAGATTTGAGTGCCGTTTGCAATAACAACACTGTTTTGCTGAAAATTGGCGCCTTCTATAATAAGATCATAACTGCTTACCCTGTTTTCTCCGATGGTTACAGAGGAGATTGCAGGCGCGCTAATAATTTGAAATGCGACCGGAATTGTGATCTCATTGGCATTTTTAACTGAAACCTGATGTAGCCCCCCTGCAACTTTTGGAATGATAAAGCGGAGCTGTTTAGATGAGATGAAGCTGCTTGATATGGCGGTACCGTCAAAAATCACCTGAGATGACTCCAGAAAATTCTTCCCCTGTATTATTACATCTTTTAAATCACTGATATCACATGTATTTATCGTGTTTGGCCTGATTCGGGTTATGACAGGTTTCAATGGCAGCACTGTAAAAGAATATGAGCGTGATGTCCCGTTGTCAGCTTTGAGCGTTAGCGCATATTGGCCTGGCATATATTCATTCGGGACAGTGAAACTTATTTTATTTCCTTCCATTACCTGAAAAGCGACTTCATCGCCGCCTAACAGGATTTTAGAACCTTTAATTTCTCCAGTATAAGTCAGTATAACCAGTTCTCCAGGTTCAGCCCTGGTTGGGGTTATACTTACAAAGGTTGTTTTTTTTGTCTCTTGCACCTGTTTCTTTGAAAATATTGAATCAACAGTTGTTGAGAACACCGGTTTCGGTAAAATTGAAAATATGGATAAAACCAGAAACAAACAATAGGCAGTGTATTTTATAATCATGTAATCCTCTATTGTTATTAAGATTTATTCAACAACCGTTATTTTATCGGATGGTTTTTCTAACGGTAGTTCCGGTTATGGCAGGTGTGCCCACTTTTGTATCAGATCCGGTTTTTACAGCAACTGTCGCAGGGCGGTATCTGAATTCCCAATCTCTGTATTTTTGTTTTCCTGCGAGATATTTCAGCTCATCACTGAATCCACCCTGCTTTAAAGGAGTAGCGTCACTGTCAGGTCTTACGCCTACAATTCCTTTTGTGGGATCCATTATCATAATCCATTCTTTATTTGAAACCGGATCGCGGTACAGTTTTCTCAAACGACGAACAGTTTGTGAACTGCGTGGATCTTTAAGCAAATACTTCAAATCGGTAAGTTTGGTTGCAACATGTTCACCAGAGGCAGGCTGATGCCATCTTTGCAAGGCACGCTGGAACTGTAAACCTCGAAATAAAAGTTCTTCTTCCCGTTCCCGCATTTGTTGAGCGTTCCAGCTTTGTCCGGCCTTTCCAAGCATTATTCCCATTACGGTTATTATCATCAATGCTCCCAGATAGGTGATTCCCCTGTTACCGATAATCCCTTTCCTACCATTCATTGTATGGGCTTCCATCGCTGCCAACCAGATTGCTGCCACTGTGAATATCAAAAACACCGGAAGAAGACTCTGAACTGCCGGATATACCTTGTGAACCTAATCCAGCCAGCTCCTGAGGGGGCGTGATTGTTATCCAGGTATCAGTCTTGCCGGTAAACGGATCCTTTGGCATACCTCTCAGATATTTTTTATCCACCAATGCCTGGATGCTCTCAGGATATTTGCCCTGGTCTGTAAAATGCTGATCAATACAAGAGCGTAGCGTATAAAGATTTTCACGTAGTACCGCTTCCCTTGCCTTGATCACACCCCATTGGTAGTTGGGGACGGATATTGCTGCCAGGATTCCAATGATTGTCATAACAATCATCAACTCTATCAGAGTAAATCCTCGCCGGTTTTTCATTCTTGATCCGGGCATCTCACCATTCCTTGTAGCTGCTGCCATCTATTGCAGTGCCACTGCTCAGGGAGTAGATGTCGTAGAGATCCTCTCCCCCCCAGTTACTGCTGTCCGGCTCGTCTGTGTAGGCACGCAGTCCCCATTTGGCAGTTTCTCCTTTTTCCGGAGGATTCATGGGATCTGCAGGTATTCGTCTCAAATATTTCTTTTTGTAGGAATAGAGACCCCCGAAGTCGTATCCGTCTACAAGCTGCTGTAAATTTTCAGGATATCCGGATTTATTAAGTGACGGGATGATCTTCTTTTCTTCTACAGCCTTGTCGTAATCCTTCTTGAAATCATCAATTGCAGTTCTCAAGACGCGTAACGTACGTTTAAGTTCTGTCTCCTTGCTCCGGACAGTTGCCATATGGGAGAGGGGCAGAGCCACGCTGCCGAGGATACCCAGTATGACAGCGGTAACTATCAGTTCTACAAGGCTTATCCCCTGTTTGTTCTTGTAAAAAGAATCGGCCATTAAGACTACCTGACGCTCTCTTCATCAGATTCAGTGGGCAAAGGTTCTGATGACTGATTTTCTGCCTCTGATTCTGCAGGAACAGCATTTTTAACAGGGCGTTCAGATGATGGAATCAGTTCTGCCGGTTTATCTGTATTATTGCTTGCAGAAGGCGCAGGAACAGTATTCGGAATTACAACAGGGGGCTGTCCGGGTAGAGCCGGTTTTTTAATGGGAGCTTTATCTTTCTCGTAAAGAGCCTCTTGCTCGAATGAGGTATACGGCTGCGTTAGTGATGGATCATCTTCCCTTCCGGTTCTAATGGTTGACAAATCATGATCAGGCACAGTTATGCCACGCACCAGACGCGGTGTAATCGAGAGAACAAGCTCGGTTTTGTCTTTGGTTGTATTATTGCTGGAAAGCAAAGGGCCAAGCAGCGGGATGTCACCCAGCAGGTAAACCTTCTTTTTATCCTTATTTATGCTGTTAGAGATTAGACCCCCAATAACGCTGGTTTCGCCATCTTTTAGAGAAAGTATGGTTTCCAGATTTCTTGTGCCGATAGTGGCCACCACTGTAGCGCTATCGCTTGAACCAACCGTTTCACGGCTTAGTACTGAGCTGACCTCAAGACCCAGCTTGATAGTAACTTCATTATTAGCCTGAATAAGAGGTTCCGCATTAACCTTCACACCAACATCTACGTACTGCACGTTGACACTTACTGTTCCGTTTGTTGTAGTGGTAGTGGTGATAGGTACTCTGGTGCCAACGGTAAACTTGGATTTTTCTCTGTTTTTGATACGTATCTTAGGGTTTGAAAGCACCTCACCCTTTGTCAGGCTTTTCCCGAAGTTGTAGGTGGCATATGGTACGGTTACAAAGCCTCCGTAACCTTTAAGTGAAAATGCCTTTAACAGAGTATCTATACCTGCATTAGTTGTGGTTGAACTGCTTGTTGTTGTTGAAGAAAGGGAGGTTGACATCAGTTTGCCTGCGCTGGTGAAGGCGCCCAGCTGAATATTATAGTTTGATAGAAGAAGTCCCAGTTTTTCTGTGTCATTATCCGTGATCTCAACAATCTCTATATCCAGCACTACCTCTGCCTCAGGCAGATCATATGCATCAACAATCTTTTCAACAACGTTTACAATCTCTTGAGTATCGCGAAGCATAAAAGAGTTGGATTCTTCATTAACATGAATCTTTTTCACCTGAATCAGTGTGCGGATCAATGCCACGGCTTTTTTTGCATCCATATAGTCCAGATGAAATGTCCGCACCACCATATCTTCATACTGTTTAGTCTTTTCAGGGTTTCTCGGATAGATAATTACCGTTGATTCATTCAACTGTTTGCGACCAAGCTTGAACATGCTTGTTATAAGGTCAAGAGTCTGTTGAAATGTCGCCTTTTCGAGGGATAAAGTTACATTCTGGTCTTTCAGTGTATCGTCAAGGACAAAATTAATTCCGGAAAGCTGGGTTATTATAGTGAAGATATTTTTAAGCCTGGCATCCTTGAGTTTAAGAGTTATAGGTTTTACGGATTTAAATGAGAGATCAAAACCTGCCAGCCGGTTTTTTTTCTGCCCCTCTACACGGGCTAAACCCTCCTTGCACGGAACGCAATCCTTATCTATCTCAAATGCCCGTGTATAAGCAGCTTCTGCTTCTCTCAACTTGTGCTGTTTTTCAAAGGATTCAGCCTCCTTCAGAAACATCCGGGAGTTTTTCAGACGAGAGGCCTGTTCCATATTCTGACGGTATCTATCCTGTGTGGCATCAAATCCCCATGCAGTCTGAAATTCGCCCATAGCCCCGGCAAAATCGCCTTTTGCCATCAACTGTTTACCGGATTTGTCACGTTCCCATGCAGCGCGGTCACGGGCTTTCAGAAAACGGATACGGTATTCACTCTCCTCCGGCTGAGCCTTCATAGCTTCTATATATCGATACATGGCTTCTTCATGACGACTGTTTTGTTCTAGCTCAAGACCGGCATTAAAATGTCTACGGCCAGGTGAACAACCGGTAATCCCGATAGTCAAAGCTGCTATTAATGTTAAAACGGCTATGATACGCATTATTTATTCATCTCCATTGACAGTTGGTTATATCCCCTGATTACGACTCTGACCGCGTCCCCGCTGAATGATAGTCGGTATTTCCTTTTCCAACAGTGGCAACATTAATTGTTCAGCAGTATCTGGTGTTTTGATTGTGAGAAACTGATCGGTTATGGCAACTGCCTCATATTTTCCCGCAAGCCGTCCCCCGACACGGACAGAAACCAGATCCACTCCCTTTCTGAAAAAACATGTTTTCTCTCCATTAATGGTAATCAAACCTATAAATGTGTAAGAGGCCAGAGAACGCCGCATGATTTCCAACGGAGTAGGCGGTGGGGGCGGAGGAGGGGGAGGGGGTGGAGAAGCGATTTTTTGAGCGCTTTTAGCTCCTGGATTTATAAAATTATTTTTGTTGAAAAGGTTGCGCCTGGCGCCTTTAAAAGGAGGAGGCTCAATATCAAGCAGATCCAGCCTTAATAGATTACCTGCAATAACTGGAGGCGCTTTGGAAGTTACATTAGAGGATAGTTGTGCAGTGGCGCCCTGCTGATATGTAAGCTTCTCAACTGTTTTCTGGCGTGGCGTGCGGAAATAAGCAACAATAAGCATTATTACCAGCAGTATAAATAATATCAGCAGGATCAGTTTCTGACGGTTCATTTGCCTGTTTCCCTCAGATAAAAGGTCAAGGAAATATTCAGCGCCAATTTATCTTCTTCATCTGAGAACTTCCTGAAACTGAAATTGTTCATCACCAGCATACCGTCTGCACGCTGGAGGCCATCCAGCAGTTTTTTCAGTTTTATGTAACTCCCTTCCACGGTCATCTTGACTGCATATTCCCAAAGATTCTGTTCTTTTAAAAACATCGGGTTATACGTTACCGATGCAGCTTTCAAATTGTTATCAGCGACAATCCTGAAAATATCGCCCAATACGGCAGGCAGATCACCCTGTTCCGGTATAAGCACTCTAAAAGAGGCCAGATCAGCCTTTTGTCTGGCAACAACAGAGGCTTGCAGGCGGGGATCATTTGCAGGGGAGTTTTTTCTTAGTTCCGTCCACTGTTTTATTGACTTATCCAGAGCAGGCTTCCGGTTAAAGAGATAAATTCCGTAAAGCAGCAGATTGCCGATCAGAAGAACAGCGATTAAAATGAATGTTCTGCGGCGGTACTCATAAATTTCCAGCAATAGAGAAAAATTCACAGATCGGCTACCTTGCAGGATATACTGAAGGCGATCCCCTGGTTAAGATTGTTATCAGGAGCCTGACTCAGAAGAAGCGGATCTCTGAATATTCCGGATTCATGCAGTTTTTTCAGATAGGTTTGTATAAGCGAAAAGCTTCCGGCAATTCCATCAAGCTTTAAAACCCCCTCTTTATCTGCCGGTTGAAGAGTTGTAAGCATAACCCCTTCAGGTGTTACCTCTTCCAGATGATCAAGCAAAGCAAGCGGGTTTTTTGTCTTTTGCAATATAAGCCTGTTGGTAAACTCAATCCTGATTTTCAAGCCGTTCAAATCTTTTTCTGCAGGAGCAGAGACAGCAGAATTTTTAGCAAGGTTCTTAAGTTGCTGCTCTATCCGGTTTAATTCCGAATTTGTCCTTATAAAATTCAGCCCGTTAAGCGCCAGTATGCAACTGATTAAAATCAATGAAATATTGCATAACAGATTAACGGTTCTGCTATCAAATGCCGGTTGAGGAGAAAGGTTAATGTTAAATCGCATTATACTGCTCTCCAGGCTGCTCCGATTGCCGCTGCAAAAGGATACAGCGCTGCACGATCCACGTTATCGGTATCTTGTAAAGGTATAATGTCGGCAATGCTGAAAGGGAGGGGAGTGATCCCTGTAAGTTCTGTCACCATGGCTTCAAAACGGCTTGAAATGCTGGGTGGCGATAAGGTATGTATTGTATCTATCATCCTGTTTTTGTTACGTTCACGCCAGGAAACAAAGGTGTTTTTCATCTCCATGAAGAGTCTTGGATCGGTTACCTTGCAGTTTTGAAGCTCTTTACTTCTTATGTAGCGAGGAACCCCTTCCTGCATGAACATAATCCCCAGGTTATCTCCGTGGAAACTGATTAGTCCACTGGCGCCGCTGTTATCAAGATGACCGGCAAAAGGCCGGTGAAGACTCATGCAGTTAAACTCGATCCGGGCTGTTTCAAGCCCGGCTTCTCTAACAGCCCTTTGAAAAACGGTTGAATTTTGTCCCTATTTCCCTCGCTTTAC
>CAZZMP010000044.1:0-9014 GCA_964655435.1 uncultured Geobacter sp. | reverse complement strand
AAGAACTTAGATGGTTATACGATTTGTCAACTCATTATTCCGGACACTAGTGATAACAAGTATAAATTTCAAACCTTTTCTTTAGGAGTCTGTTGTGAGTCAAGCCATTTCAAGCTTAATATCCATGCCTTTAAAAGCTGCTGAAAATCTGCGTAAACTAAGAGAAAGCAGACCTCTTGTTCATAACATTACCAACTTCGTGGTCATGAACTTTACTGCCAACATCCTTCTGGCAACCGGCGCTTCTCCGGTTATGGCACACGCTGAAAACGAAGTTGAAGAAATGGTCTCTTTTGCCAAGTCGCTCGTCCTTAACATAGGAACCCTTACTGATGATTGGGTTAATTCAATGATAAAGGCAGGGAAAAAGGCTACTGAACTGGATCTACCCATAATTCTGGATCCTGTAGGGGCAGGGGCGACCTTGCTACGCACCATGGCAGCAAAACGGATTCTGGCAGAAACAAACGTAACGATAGTAAGAGGTAATGCTTCGGAGATACTTGCTTTGGCAGGCAGCAAGTCAAAAACAAGGGGTGTAGATTCCACAGATTCTATAGAAGTGGCAACAGAGCAGGCAGTTCGGCTGGCCAAGGATTTAGGTCTGCCGGTTGCCATAACAGGAGCTGAGGATTTTATAACAGATGGCTATCGTACAATAAGGGTTGCCAATGGAGATCCGCTTATGAGCGCTGTTACCGGCACTGGATGCGGAGCCACTGCTGTTATTGCAGCCTTTGCTGCAATAGATAAAGATCCCCTCTCTTCAGCCTCAACAGCTCTTGCATACTATGGACTGGCAGGTGAAAAAGCCGCAGCAGGTTCAACCGGTCCAGGTTCCTTTGTTCCAATGTTTCTGGATGCCCTCTGCAACATAACCCCTGAAGAACTTCAATCTGGCTGCAGGATTACTGAAATATAATGGGCTTACCTTATCTCTTGCATCTTGTTACCGATCGTTCTCTTTCAAGAGGTCGGACATTACTGGATCTGGTCACCGAAGGGGTTGCCGGTGGAGTAACCTGTGTACAGCTGCGTGAAAAAGAATGCGGCACAAGAGAATTTCTGCATGAAGCTTTTCTATTGTCAAAATTTCTAAAACCACTAGGCATACCGCTTATCATCAATGACCGTATTGATATAGCACTAGCAGTAGGTGCAGATGGAGTGCACCTGGGACAGAAAGATATGCCTATAGGGATTGCAAGACGGATAGGTTCACCAAACTGGATCATTGGTATTTCTGCAGAATCTCTTGATGATGCAATATCAGCTGAAAAGGAGGGTGCAGACTATATTGGTGTAAGCCCTGTCTTTGGTACACCAACCAAAACTGATACATCACCCCCTATTGGACTTGATGGCTTACAGAGGATACGAATGGCAGTAAAAACACCTTTAGTAGCCATCGGGGGGATTAATTCATCTAATGCAGGAGATGTAATAAAGGCGGGAGCAGATGGCTTGGCAGTTGTCTCTGCGATAATTTCGGCAGACTTTCCAGGAAAGTCTGCCGCTAAAATCAGAGCGGAGATTGAGAGGGCAAAAGCAGAGAAGACAGTTTTTTAAACAGGATCAGTTCAACTTAGACAACAATCCTGTCATCAGAATAACCTCCATTCTCTTCCAATGCCTCCTTGACTGACCTTATTGCCACCTCCAGCTGCTCATCATCCGGCTCACGGGTTGTTAACCGCTGCAAGGCCAGACCTGGGGCAACCATCAATTTTACCACCGGATGTTGATCGTTCTTGGCACTCCACTTTAGAAACTCATATGAAATACCGGCAATCAGCGGCAACAGAACCACCCTTGAAAGAGCCTTGTATAAAAATGGCCAGGCTTTGGGAATAAGGGAGAATACAGCGATGCTTACCAGCATGACTATCAAAAGGAAGCTGGTTCCGCAACGAGGATGCAACCTGCTGTATTTTTTAACATTCTCTATAGAAAGTTCCTCTGCATTCTCAAATGCAAATATGGTTTTATGTTCGGCGCCATGGTATTGAAAAACACGCTGAATATCTTTCATCCTGGCAATACCCCATATATAGAGCAAAAAAATAATTACCCTGATTATGCCATCCACCAGATTAAAGACCAGATTTCCATCACCAATAACCGGCACAAGCAACTTGGTCAGATAAAGCGGAAAAAAGAAAAAAAGTCCGATACCGAATCCAAAGGCAACAAACATAGTACCTGCCAGTGCCCAGGAAGTAAGTTCTTCTTTCTTCGCCTCCCCTTTTTCATCCAATTCTTCAACCATCGCCTCATTGGCAGAGAAATTTAAAGCCTTAATCCCAAGGATAAGTGAAGTAAAAAGGGCTATCGCACCACGTAATATCGGCAACTTTACTATTGGGAAGCGTTCTGAAAGCGGAGGCATCTGCTCGCGTTTGACGGTGATCTCGCCTGTTGGTCGACGAACAGCAATAGCTACAGCTCTTGGTGCCCTCATCATTACACCTTCAAGAACAGCCTGACCACCTATGTATATTTTTTCCATTTACTTGATACTCCTGAACTGTTTGCGAACCTGGGCAGTGCGACCACAACAAAATTCACCTTCCGGACAGGGTCCTGTAAGACAACCTGGGCCAGCATCGCGGAATATTGTAGGAGCCACCTGTTTGACAAGCTTCAACATTCCAACAGCCATAGACCTTATCTCCCACTGAGCACGCTCACAACAGCGTAATTTAAAAAAATGCAGCAGTTCACGGGCATTCATTGTGATAATAATCTTTGTCTCTGTGGCGTTTGGAAGCAGATAACGGGCGTCCTCAGGCTGAATTCCCATCTCAACAAGCTGATTATAGGCCTGATGAAGGACACCAACTGTAAAGTCAAATATTCTCTTGGTCTCTTCGTTAGAAGCTATGGCAGGAGGCAAGACCGCATCAAATCGCTCAACATGTGAAACATATCGCTGTGATTGCTGAGAGTAGGAAGCAACACGGTGTCGAACCAGTTGATGGGATGTTACCCTTGATATTCCTTCTACCCCAAAGGTAAATGTAGCATGCTCCAGGACTGAATGATGACCAAGAGACATTATCTTGTCTATAAACTGCAGGTTATCAGCATTATTTGTCTTTTTCTTAAGCTCATCCAGTCCTATCGGTGAATAGCAGAGACGTGCCGCTAAAGAAACCGTAAGCTCCGGATCTGGAGTATGGTGAAGTAATTCAATATTCATTTTAGCCCTCTGAATGCAAAAAGGGGGATGCATCACAAAACGATGCACCCCCCTCATAACGTTGCACCAATGCCTTACACCTGGCCGTAACGCTTCTTGAACCGCTCTACACGACCGGCAGTGTCCACCAGTTTTTGCTTGCCCGTAAAGAAAGGGTGACAGGCAGAGCAGATCTCCGTAAAGATCTCCTTGCGGGTTGAACGGGTCTGAAATGTATTACCGCAAGCACACTTGACAGTAACTTCATTATACATCGGATGGATTCCTTCTTTCATCTTCTACCTCCTTATGTTTACAGCTCGTTTATAAAGCTGCACTTGGCGAAACTACAGAATATCGGATTAGCGGCATAAAGTTCAAGTTCTTTTTTTACTTGCTCATAGAATCAAGGAACTCCTGATTGGATTTTGTCTCAGAGAGCTTGTCCAGCAGAAACTCCATAGCATCTACAACATTCATCGGATGTAGCACCTTACGCAGAATCCAGATCCTGTTGAGAGAAACCTTCTCGATCAAAAGTTCTTCCTTACGAGTACCCGACTTATTGATATCAATTGCAGGGAATGTCCGCTTTTCAACAAGTCGGCGATCCAGATGAACCTCCATATTGCCGGTTCCTTTGAACTCCTCGAATATTACTTCGTCCATCTTGCTGCCTGTATCCACAAGAGCAGTGGCGATGATGGTCAGGGAACCGCCCTCTTCAATGTTTCTGGCGGCTCCGAAAAAACGTTTGGGTTTTTGAAGGGCATTTGCATCCACACCACCTGTAAGGATCTTTCCTGAAGGAGGCAGTACAGTGTTGTAGGCTCTTGCCAGACGGGTAATGGAATCCAGCAGAATTACGACATCCTTTTTGTGCTCAACAAGGCGCTTTGCCTTTTCGATAACCATCTCAGCCACCTGAACGTGGCGTGTTGCAGGTTCGTCAAAAGTGGATGAAACAACCTCACCATTAACAGAACGCTGCATATCCGTTACCTCTTCCGGACGTTCATCAATAAGCAGAACGATAAGATAAACCTCCGGATGGTTTGCAGCAATTGAATTTGCAATATTTTGAATAAGCATGGTCTTGCCGGTGCGTGGCGGAGCAACAATCAAACCACGCTGACCCTTTCCAATTGGAGAGACAAGCTCCATAACCCTCATTCCGTAATTGTCAGGAACTGTTTCGAGAGCAAGTTTTTCCTCAGGATATAGTGGTGTAAGGTTGTCAAACAGGGTCTTATCTCTTGCAGATTCCGGAGGTTCAAAATTGATCGCCTCAACCTTTAAAAGGGCAAAATAGCGCTCTCCCTCTTTAGGCGGACGTATCTGACCGGAAACCGTGTCACCTGTCCGAAGATTAAAACGCCTGATCTGGCTAGGTGACACATATATATCGTCAGGACCTGGCAGATAGTTGTAATCAGGAGCTCTCAGAAAGCCAAAACCGTCTTGCAGGGTCTCAAGGACTCCTTCGCCATAGATTGAACCATTCTGTTCCGTCTGGGCATTAAGTATGGCAAAGATAAGATCCTGCTTACGCAGACCAGAAGCTCCCTCAATATTGAGATCACGGGCAATGGAATTAAGCTCACTGATTTTCTTGTTTTTAAGTTCCTGGAGGTTCACGGCTAGATTCTCCTGCTGGTAGGATAGAGGTTCGTCAATGAGATGAAGAAGCGGGTCTTAAATTGAAATAATGAGGCATATTGGCATATCAGAGTGATAAATTTGACTCACAGAATGAAGTTTCATGGATATCGCTGTAAATCTGAAATATGGAAGCCGTTTTGTGCTTTCTGGGAATTCTTATAAATGCTTCGGAAACAGACGTAGCGGATGGTTGTGACAGAAGTTTAGGTACGATAATCATAAGAACATCAGGATGTCAATAGTAAATCTATTCTTATAAAAAGGCTTTATCGTAAAATCTCTTTTTGATATCTGCTTGACCCACCGTCAACGACAAGATATAAGAAGTCGCTTAAAGAAGGCACTGCCCGATAATTTATCTCTTATTTCAGACAGGTACAGTATATGCTAGGACAACCCCTCATCAAAGCAATAGGCAATACACCACTGGTTCAAATAACATCAATTGCACCAAACCCTGATGTAAAAATTCTTGCGAAACTTGAAGGCAACAATCCAGGTGGCTCTATAAAGGATCGACCTGCACGTCAAATGATTCTGGCTGCTGAAGCTTCAGGAGAACTGACTCCGGACAAGATAATCCTTGAGCCAACCTCCGGAAACACAGGCATAGCGCTCGCCATGATCGCCTCAGCAAGAGGATACAGAATCAAACTTGCCATGCCTGCCTGCGTAAGTATGGAGAGACGCAGCATCCTTGAAGCATATGGAGCAGAAATAGTTCTTTCTCCAGGCTGTGAAAAAACAGATGGGGCTATAAGACTGGCTCACAAGATTTTTAACGAAGAACCTGGACGTTATTATATGCCAAACCAGTACAACAATCTTAACAACCCTTTGGCGCATGAGCTTACCACAGGCCCTGAGATTCTGGCTCAGGCAGAACAGGAAATAACTCATTTTGTTGCAGGAATGGGAACAGGCGGTACTCTTATGGGCATTGCATCCTGTTTTAGAAAACATGCTCCTGCTGTCAGGATTGTTGGAGTGGAACCTGTCCTTGGTCATACAATTCAGGGATTGAAAAACATGAAAGAGGCCATTATCCCTGCCATCTATCATGAAGACAATCTTCACGATAAGATTGTAATTGATGACGACACCGCATTTGAGACCTCAAGACTTCTGGCAGCTCATGAAGGTATTTTCTGTGGAATGTCCGGCGGAGCTGCAATGGCGGGAGCTTTCAATCTTGCAAAAAAACTGGATAAGGGAAGTATTGTCGTAATTATCCCTGATCGTGGAGACCGTTATCTAAGCACAAATCTTTTTAAATCAATGTGCGCCATCTGTCCACCATAAGGGAGGATTTGAACAACATTTCAGATACTTAATTATACCTGAAATCAACCATAAAACTCGTTATTTACTTTTCATTCAAGTCAGCAGTCACCCTAAGTAACTCGGCAGCAAGATCAGAGATCTGCACCGGCTTTGCAACATAGCCATCAAAACCCTCAGCAATAAGGCTCTCTTTGTCTCCCTGCAAGGCATGTGCTGTAAGAGCTATAATAGGTGTATGCCCGCCCAGACTTCTCTCCTGTCCACGGATTGTGGCAGCAGCCAGACGACCATCCATTACCGGCATCTGAATATCCATCAAAATACAGTCAAACAACCTGCTGCTCCAGAGTTCAACTGCTTTGTTTCCATCAGCCGCAACATCTGCATTATGCCCCAAGTAGCCAAGCATAGCCACTGTAGTAACAGCATTAACCTTGTTATCTTCAGCAACCAGTATTCTAAGAGGTTTTTCCGGCAGATTAATTAAAGATTCTTCCTGCTTAATTTTAACATCATTAAGACAACTATCCGAAACTCCAAAAGTCAGTTCAACAAAAAATACTGAGCCTTTCCCCAAAACCGATTCAGCCCAAATCCTGCCTCCCATAAGTTCTGTCAAACGACGGCAGATACTTAAACCAAGACCACTTCCCCCATACCTTCTTGTCGTTGAGTTATCCGCTTGTTCAAATGGAGCAAATATTCTGGTAATTGTATCAGCCTCCATACCTATACCGGTATCCCTGACAGATAATTTAATTGTTACTGCATCTGAAGAAAGTCCAGAGACAGATACAGCGACAACTATCTCTCCGGTATCTGTAAATTTTATAGCGTTTCCAAGAAGATTTAAAAAGATCTGCCTGAATCTGAGAGGATCTCCAACAACAATTTCAGGTAGCTCTGCCGAAATACTCGTTACAATTTTCAATCCTTTCTGTTTTATCTGTAACATCTGAATATTTATAATTTCTTTTATAATAATACCTGGAGAGAACGGTGTATATTCAAGAGAAATCTTTCCCGCCTCAATTTTAGAAAGATCAAGGATATCGTTTATTAAAGCCAATAGATTCCTGCTGGAAATATCAAGATTATCAAGATATTCTTTTTGTTTTTCTGTTGGATTAGTATAGTGAAGCAGTTGAATCATACCAATAATACCGTTCATTGGAGTTCTTATTTCATGACTCATATTTGCCAGAAATTCACTTTTGGCTCTATTGGCTGCATCGGCGACATGGCCAGCCGCGATAAGTTCCTGCTGATAATGTTTTAAATCCGTTATATCTCTTAAAATACCAACAGCATTCCATGCCCCGTCCTCCTCTACGGCTGACAGAGAAAGCGCTACAGTGATTTCCTTTCCATCCTTACGCAAAGCAGACAACTCAACTGTCTTACCAACTGCATTACCAGCACCTGTTCTAGCAAATGCAGGAAATGCTGCATGGTGCCTTTCTATATAATGAGGTGGAACCAGCAAATTATGCAGATTTTTTCCCAACACCTCTTCAGCTTTATACCCCAGAATCAATTCTGCCGCCGGATTCCAAAAAGATATATTGCCGACTGAATCCATCATCAAAATGGCATCCTGTGCTGAAGTGGTGATACTGCGTAAGCGTGCTTCACTTTCAGCCAGACGGTGCTGAACAGAGGATGCCTCGGCGAGCAGCCTGTTAAATGCCGTTGCCAGACGCTCAAGCTCATCACCTGTTTCTATAATCACAGGAGAAGAATCGGCCAAATGGGATGGATCCACCTGCTCCATGCTGGTTGTCAACTTAGAAAGACCTGATGTAACTGAACGCGCCAACCACAATATACCGGCTGCCGATGCAAGAAGCACAAGTATCATTCCAATCAAAAAAACCTTTCTGAAACGTATAACTGTCTGAAAGGCCTCTTCTTCCGGCTGACTCACACCAAGAATCCAACCTGTAGTTTTAAGACGTTTAAACGATGCTATAATTGCAATATCCTTACTGTTTACCGTTCTACCACTCCCCTCAAAACCATTTAAAGCCTTATCAAACAGAAGATTTGCACCAGGAAGGACATCCTTTTTCATAATTCTGTGTAAGTCAGGATGAGCAATCATTGTTCTATCAGGTGCAAACAGGAAGAAATAGCCTTTCTTACCTACATTGATACGAGTAATTGCTTCAAAAAGATTGTCTTTCCTCAACAAATCAACGGCTCCGCCCATTATTGCTATCAAACGCCCTCTTTCATCATGGATTGGGGCTGTCATCATAATCGAAGGATGGTTGTGCTTTGAAGATGAGTAAGGCTCAGATATGTATGGCCTGCCTTCAGAAACAGTCTTTTTATAGTATTCCCTGTAAGAAAAATCCTGCCCACGACGTCCTGTAAGTTCAGGACTTTCTACATATAGCTTCCCCTCAGGTGTAAACAGGAAACGCCCATTATTGAAAATAATCTGAAGTCCGCGACGGGAATCAAGCCACCGTTGAGCTGCTTCAGGATCTTTCAATAGATGTTTAGGAAAATGAACAGCATTACTGATAAGTGCATCATGAAATGTTGTTAATTTATCATCAAACCCGCCGGCAATAGTTGTAAGCATTGTATATTGCTGTTGGTAAATCAATTCAGTTGTCTGCTGTTTGAACCATGCAGATGTTGCGACAGCAATCAACAAAAAAACCAGAAGCAGAAAAATGGACGAAATGGCAACAAACCTTATTTGACAGGAGTTTAAGGATAACGGTTTTTTCTACCCAATAGTCACGCAATTTCAACAAGTTAACGCCATTTCTACCGTAAGACCCTACTCATTACCCCTTATAAAATGAATTTAAAATTATAATTACAGCTTGTTATGTTATTATGTGCTTGACATGTAAGACCCTACAATGTA
>CAZZMP010000043.1:0-9677 GCA_964655435.1 uncultured Geobacter sp. | reverse complement strand
TGAAAAGAACTAATTGTTGAATCTAAACGGGGTGTCCGCCAGATGGCAGACACCCAATTTTCGTATCTGGTATAAGAGAAGGATAACAGAGGCAGTATTCTAAAATAACAACCTGGAACTACAATTCATCTTCTTGGGTTACCGGAAGGATCAATGGAATAAGGACCGGGAGGTATACCCGGGCCAGGATAGGCAAAACTGGTAGCGTTAGCCTGTCTTGCAAGTGGCATGTAGTTTGGAGATATCTTTGTAACCGCAGCATTTACTGCCATTACAACAAGATCGGCGATCAGATTGCCTGTGCTGGTGTTCTGTGGGGTATATACCATTCTTTGCCGGTGTTCCCATAAAGTTTCACCTGATCTACCATCCTTTATCATGTAGTAAAGCTGAACCGTAACTGTTGTATTTATGACGTAATATCTGGCATCCCAGCTCTCAATGGCTACATATAGTATGGCATCCGCTCCGAACATGTTCCCCAGTTTTTCTGCAGGAGCATTATGAACAAGATCCGCATCGGAAAGCCCCTCATCCTCAAGCACCCTTTTAACGAGATGAACCGGAAATATGTAGTACCCCTTCTCGGCAAGAGGTATTGTCATTGTAGAAAGAAAATAATCAGAGGCAGTTATATCAACGCTACGGTTAACAACCGGAACTATCAGCAGAGAACGGGGCGCAGCAGCCTGAAAGCGGCTTGTATCTTTTGCAGGCGGCGCTGTAATACAGCCGGACAGCAGCATAATCATGGCGGGGATAAGAAGGAGAAAGGAACGAGTCATGGCGTTTTTTCTTTATTTGCTTCAACTGGTTGATTCTTTGACTCATTCTTCGAGTCCATTAACAGTTTTCTCTTTTCAGCCATTGCTATCATCTTTTCCATCAGAATCCTTGATTCAGGCCACTTTTCAAGTTCCTTACTGTACCAGATTACGGCATCAGGAAATTTGCCACGTTCATAAAGCATGTAACCATACTCTGCATAGATACCTGGAGGAACAGTTCCCTCAACCTCTGATTCCTGAATTATCTCCTGCAGAGCCTCCATAAATCTGTCAGACTCGGCAGGGGTCTTGTAGTAGCTGTACAGTTTGTCGTCATACCCGTTCCATGAGTACCTGCTTTTAGCGCAACCGGTTAAAAAAAGGATAATGACAATTATTGAAAAACGAATAAGCACCACAACCTCTTATCTGACAGATATCCGCTTTGTTTCAGTGTCAACGAATATCATCTGGTCATATATTACTGTAGTACCCTTCTGCACAACAACCCGATGAGTTCCAGGTTCAACAAGAAGAATATTCGGTTCACCGTTGTAATTCAGAGCATTTCCTATCTTGACACCATCAAGCAGAAGCAGCGCATCATCAGGAGCTCCGGAAATAAAGATCCCTGGTCTGCTATCTACCGTCTTTACAGTAGTTGTTGGCATACTGCAACCTGCCAACAGAGCTAAAACAAAAAGAACCGTAAATAATCTTATTTTCATGGCCTTGCCTCCTCAACATAGAGTCTGGATAGCTTTGCCTGATCAACAGCCCCCTGTATGACCTCTGCCACAGATCCTTCATTGTTCTCGTTATCGCCAAAGAGTGAAAGCACCTTGATGGTGGCAACCTTGACGGAAGGCAGATTTATCATAAAACCACTCTGCCTGCTTTTAACAGCCGCTCCCTGCTCCATCACCTGCAGGATATCGCCAGTTTTTAAACCCTGCCTCTGACCACCGCTGATAAAGAGCTGATTACCCTGTATCTGTAATATGTCCGTTTTCCAGGCACGCTCATCAAGGGTTGATACCAGACGGTCAATCATATCTGATATTGCTGCTGATATAGCACGATCGTTAAGGGTGGCGTCATAATCTGCCCTGCTTCCAAAACCTGCTATCTCACCTGATTCGGTTGAGGCTTCGCCGATACCGGAAGCGGAAAAGAAATTCTGACCGGTCTTGACATCAACAAGCCTGACATCAACCCTGGCACGCGCAGTCTGCAGTTTGGTGCTACTCAAGAAGCCTGATTTTCCGGTAATTGAACGGCCAAATTCTGTAACAGAGCCGATTATCAACGTATCAACACCTAGCAGTGAGGCATCAGCGGACAGTTGCTGTTCTCGCTGAACCTTTTTCAGATCAGGCCTCTCAAAAACAATGAACTTGCCTGATTTTACCATCTTTGTCGCCAGCATGTCAGATGCCTGTTTACCAATACGGTCATAGTCCTGATCCGTCATAAGAGCACGACCATAGTTGGATTCATTAGTAAAACGACCAATTGCAACCTTTCTTTTGAATCGTTTGGCGGAAGGTTGCTGTACAGAAGCCTGAGCCTGTTGCCGCTCTATCTTCGGAACAGGTGATTCAAGCGGCGCAGGGGGCTCTGAAACTGTCGCGCAACCGCAAAGGATAGCTAACAAGGCAGAAAAGCTGATTATTCTGCTTATCTTCATAACAACTCCTTTTCTGATTAAGAATCAAAAACCAGAGCATCAGGCAAACGAAAATTTTCAAAATCAATCATCAAAGCCATCGGAATCAGTGTGTCCAGTTCATTAAACGACCTTCCAAACATCCGGCTTGTAAACTCCCTGAAAAGCAACTGCTCCTGTGTAAAAATATCGTTGAAACAAAAACGCAACCCCTCAATCTCCAGAGGTTCTGTATCAGTAAAATTGAGGCTGCACCATTCATCAAACAGCACTTCTCCACTATTATCTACAAGTGGAATGCCGTTTAAACGGCAGGTCATCGGACGACCGTTATAAACCATGCAGGAACCATCCTCGCCCAATAAAGGGCATCTGGTTTCATCCTCCTCAGGCATAACCTTGTCCCACTCTTCTTCAGGATAACTGTTAAGCAGCCAGGGTTCGTCAAAGTCAGGCCAAATTGCCCTAATCTGTCCAATCCTCTTTCTTGATTTCTTTAATACAGTTTCTTTTATTGCTTCCGGCAGCATATTAAAACTGTCCTTAAGCATAAATGCATCAAGCAGGGTTATATCAAACAGACCTCGACAGCATGCAGAACAGCCCCGCCTGCAGGAGATCTGATCTCCCGAAACGAGGCTGCATTGAACAAACCAGGCATCCACTTCTGAGAGCAGTTCCCTGTAACGAATCAATATTGAAGCTGGATCAGACATTACATGTAAATCATTACCTTAAGGTTAACGCTGCCATCTTTGTTGGTAAAAGGGATGGTAACACCTTTACACTGGACATTCATGCTCGCCCCTTCTTCAGGCGGCTCTGTGACTGTTCTCAGCTGACCTGAGACAACAAGAGGGAGTCCCATTGCAACATTGCCGTACTGATCATGAAATCTGGTTTTGAATGCCCCTGCAATGTTATTAATCAATTCACCAATGGCATCACGGATTGAGTCCTCATCAGGCTCGTCATCCATCAGCATCTCTTTTGCAACCAGTTGAGCAGTAGCTCGATCCGCCGCAACAATTATGTAACCTACCCTGTCACCAGCTACACCTATTATACCCGTAACATCCGAATCAACCGGTGTCACTTTTCGTTCTACATGACCGGCAAACAGGTCAATATTCATGTAACACTTGAAGGTATCCTGTGTAGCTGTCATTACCGTAAACATTACCTCTTCAAAACTGATACCTGCCACAGTCAAACCTCCTCTTCAGGTTAAATAGATTTTATATTGCTTTGCCGGTTACCTTGAATACAAAATCATAATTAAGAATATCTTCCCACTGGAATCCTTTAGCCGTCGAACGGGTGTCATCCCCTTCGCTGTACGGTTTTCCAGGTGTAAAGAACCAGTTCATGATAGCCTCTCCCGAAGCCCTGAAAACAATCCAGTATTTACCCGGAGCAAGTTGCGGAGGTTTGTTACCATCAGGCGGAAATGAAAAATCAACCCAGTAATATCCTGGTTTTCTGGTTATCTTTTCCAGATCCAGCAGGTTAGATCGTATTCCATCCATAATATCAGGCTTGCCGGATTTGTCCTTTACGAGGTCAATAAAGATATTGCCATCACCGCCAAATTTTCGCATGGCAAGAGATATTCTGGTGAGAGCTATTCTGTACTTGACTAAAATGGCCTGAGCATAGATATATTTTGATGTAACATACTCAGATGTTTCACGCTCAAAGACACGGGTGCCTGTATTACCTTTAACATTGTAAAGATTTACAAAAGCAGGAAAATCCATATTTCCGAAAACAACAGGTGAGCCAGGGCGAGGTTTTTTGTGGATCGGCTCAACCGCAATATATGACGGCTTGGGCTTAGGTTCAACCTTGACAGGTTTTACAATTTTGGACGGTTTTGCCGGCTGTTTTGGCTTTTGCGGTTTAGCCGGTTTTTGAGGCTTGAAAGCGTCATCATCGGAAGGAAGATCTTCTGTTCCGGTATCATCAGTTACAAAGCGGGTCTCCGCAGGGCCGGCTCCCATCCCCTCAGACGGAACTGCAGGCGGCTTGGCAGATGGAACATCTGTCCGTGAAGGTTTTGAAGGCGTGGGTAATATCTTTCCACTATCAGTTGAGTCGCTTGCCGGTATGCCTGATGAAGCAGCTACAAAATTGCTAAGGATGTAAGGACGGGGAGCATTGGCGTAACGCTTCATCTTAAGCTTTATGTTATCAGAGCTGTAACTGCCTTCTATCAACTCATTGTATGCCGGAAGATATGGAGCCCCCTTCCATGTATCATTTATATCTCGCGAATCAAGACCGTGTGTCTGCTTGATATGACGTGAAGAGGTAAATTGTCGGGACTGCTGCGGATCATATGGAAGCCAGCCAAGATCAGGAAAATATACCTCCAGCCAGGCGTGTCCCCCCTGCCCCATACTCTGAACTATGGAGTTTTTAGCATCAATAGGCACTTTCCAGGCCTCTTTCAATGTGATGCCACCGACAATCCTTGCCGGTATACCCAAAGAGCGAAGCAGGGCAATGGACAGATGGGCAAAATTCTGGCAGTTTCCGCTTTTAGTTCTCAAGGTATAGGCCGCGTCATATTCAGGCGGGTTAAAGGTGTATTTGATATTATCGGTTACCCAGTTGATAACAGCAGATACAGCCTCATACTCAGTTTTTGAATCTTTTGTAAGCTGGCGTGCAAGAGACTTTATATCCGAACTGCCCTGCACCATTTCTGTAGATTGAAGGTAAAGAGACTCTTTTTTTGCAGATTCTCCAAGAGGAAACAAAGTATTGCTTTCAAGGGCGGTAACCCTGGTATTCAGATTAACTGTATAATTAAGGTTAATCCTTATGTCACGACTGACGTCACTCCATGTTACACGCTGGAATTTATTACCAAAGCGATCTGTTTCAACATTTGAAGAGCTGGGTTGAGGGGTGAATTTAATATCCAGAGAATCAATATCCTGGTTTACTGTTTTTGTTCTGAATGTTGCCGGAAGTGCAAATTTGAAAGAAAAGGTTGAAACAGCCCCTTTATTGACGGAAAACTCCATTGATTGGCGCATAGCCACAGAACCATCAAGGTTTCCCTCCAATATCAGGGTCTTGGCAGAGGCCGTAATGGAAATACCAATAACGCAGAAAATGGTAATAATTATATTTACCAGAAATTTATTCATGGTTTCCCCCCTGCCTTTTCAGATTTCAGCTGTTTATTCCCATTCGATAGTTGCAGGAGGTTTCTGGCTAATATCGTAAACCACACGGTTAACCCCCTTCACCTCATTTATAATCCGTGATGATATACTGCCCATAACCTCATATGGAAGCTTTACCCAGTCTGCTGTCATACCGTCAATAGAGTTAACCGCACGAAGCGCGATGGTATAATCATATGTGCGGGCATCACCCATAACCCCCACAGAACGAACAGGCAAAAGCACTGCAAAGGATTGCCATATTTCACGGTAAAGACCAGCCTTGCGGATCTCATCCAGGACAATAGCATCTGACTCACGCAGTATTTCGAGTCTGTCTTCGGTAATTTCCCCTATGCAGCGAATTGCCAGACCAGGGCCTGGAAACGGTTGGCGCTGAATGACTTCATCTGGAAGCCCAAGCTCTTTTCCCAGAAGTCTAACCTCATCCTTAAACAGTTCACGAACAGGCTCCAGCAGTTTCATCTTCATCGTATCAGGCAGACCACCTACATTATGGTGGCTTTTTATCACAGCTGACGGCCCTTTGGTTGAAACCGATTCAATCACATCAGGATAAAGTGTTCCTTGTGCCAGCCACTCAACCTCTCCCATTTTTTTTGATTCATCCTCAAACAGGTAGATAAATTCATTGCCTATAATTTTTCTCTTCTTCTCAGGGTCTGTTACCCCTTTAAGTTTATCAAGAAATCTGGAAGATGCATCAACATAATCAAGATTTATTTTAAAATGACGGGTAAACAGGTTTACCACCTTTTCCGCTTCACCTTTTCTCAAAAGTCCGTTGTTCACAAAGATGCACTGAAGCTGATCGCCAATCGCCTTGTGAATCAGCACAGCAACAACCGAAGAATCCACACCGCCTGACAGGGCGCAGATAACCTTTCCTTTGCCTACTCTTTGACGGATTGAGGCAATCTCTGTCTCGATAAAGTTGGCCATAGTCCATACAGGCTGGCATCCACAGACGGTGAAAACAAAATTTCCAAGGATCTCGGAACCTTTGGGAGTATGAACAACTTCAGGATGGAATTGTACTGCGTAGAGTCTCCGTTTTTCATTCTTCATAGCCGCAGCCGGGGTATTATCAGTATGAGCTATGGAACTGAAACCTTGAGGCATCCTTTCTATCTTGTCGCCATGTGACATCCAGACCTCTTCCCTGCCTGAAAGACCGGAGAAGAGATCAGAAGTGTCAGCAATGTTCATAACGGCACGACCAAATTCACGTTTGTCCGAACGTTCAACCTTGCCACCAAGCTGGCTGGTCATTAACTGCATGCCGTAACAGATCCCCAATACCGGCACTCCAAGATCATAGACAGCGGCATCCGGATGCGGTGCATCTGCATCATAAACACTGCTGGGACCACCTGAAAGGATTATCCCATGAGGGGCAAACAGCCTTATCTTTTCAAGGCTCATCGTGTATGGGTGTATCTCGCAGTAGACTGACTGTTCCCTTATTCGACGTGCAATAAGCTGTGTAACCTGAGAGCCGAAATCAAGTATCAGGATCTTTTGGCTGTGAATATCTGTAGAACTCATGAAATATCTATCCTTAGCTTGCCCGGTAATTAGGGGCTTCTTTTGTAATGGTTACATCATGAACATGCGACTCTTTAAGACCTGCTCCGGTAATTCTTATAAAACTGCCTTTTTGCTGCAGTTCTTTAATGGTTGAGCAACCTGTATAACCCATGCCGGAACGGAGACCACCGATAAGTTGGTGAACATTGGCAGACAAAGGCCCGCGTAGAGGAACCATCCCTTCAATCCCTTCCGGCACCAGCTTCACATCATCGCCAACATCAGACTGGAAATATCTATCCTTGCTCCCTTCCTTCATTGCCCCTATTGAACCCATTCCGCGATAGCTCTTGTAAGTCCTCCCCTGGTAAAGGACAGTGTCTCCAGGAGATTCCTCTGTTCCGGCAAACAGGGAACCTATCATAATAACATCAGCTCCGGCTGTAATCGCCTTTGGAAGATCACCTGAAAATTTAATTCCCCCATCCGCTATAACAGGCACATCATGCTTGTGTGCAACTCTGGAGCACTCCATAATGGCTGTAATCTGCGGAACGCCAACACCTGCGACAACCCTTGTAGTACAGATTGAACCAGGTCCTATTCCAACCTTTATACCATCTGCCCCTGCCTTTATAAGAGCCTCTGCAGCTTCAGCCGTGGCAATGTTGCCTGCAATAATTTCAACACCTGAGAATGTTGACTTGGCACGCTTCACAGCATCAAGCACCCCTTGTGAATGACCATGAGCCGTATCAATTACAATTACATCAACTCCGGACTTTATAAGCGCCTCCATCCGGGCTTCCATCTCTGCGGTTGGCCCGACAGCAGCGCCGACCCGAAGGCGACCGAGGCTATCCTTACAGGAATTAGGGTATTTTTTAACCTTTTCAATATCTTTTATAGTAATTAGCCCTTTAAGGAATCTGGCGTCATCAACTACAAGAAGTTTTTCAACCCTTGTATGTTTAAGATGCTCTTTGGCCTGTTCAAGAGTCGTTCCGACAGGGACAGTAACCAGATTCCGTTTAGTCATCCGGGCAGATATAGGCAGATCAAAATCTGTCTCAAAACGGAGGTCACGGTTGGTAAGGATCCCTACCAGCTTGCCATTGGACTTTGTGATAGGCACGCCTGATATTCTGTACTTGGCCATCATCTCCAGTGCATCACGTATCTTCTGTGTGGGACGCATTGTAATAGGATCTACTATCATCCCTGATTCACTCTTTTTTACCTTGTCAACCTCATGAGCCTGCTCTTCTATCGAAAAGTTCTTATGGATGATCCCTATTCCACCCTCACGAGCCATACCTATGGCCGCACGAGCTTCTGTAACCGTATCCATGGCAGCGCTGACAAGCGGTATGTTAAGGGGGATATTTCTTGAAAGGCGTGTTGTCAGATTAACATCTCGGGGCAGAACAATAGAATGGGCAGGAACAAGCAGAACATCGTCAAAGGTCAGTCCTTCGATTAGTTTTTCGATCTTCATGGTTATACACCTCAGGGTGATAAATTTTACAGACGTTATTACAAGCAGACCGGTTAAGTCAAGAACGTCTGCAGAATCTTTTGATTTCCCTCTCCCTTTACTGAAATCTGAAAAACGTAATGAGGGCAGTTTTAAAGCCCTGATAAAGCGTCTACAATCTTTAGGCGGCTGGCACGGAAAGCAGGCACAACACCACCTGTCAACCCCATTAAAATAGCAAAAAGAAGTGATTTGAAAACAATATTGAAGGTAAGGGTAAAGGAAAAAGCCAGCTCTGAAAATGTCTGCCAGTTCATTGTAGAAATAGTCACAAACTGCATGAAAGAGGCAAGAACAATCCCCCCTGATCCTCCAATAAGCCCCAGAAACAGAGCCTCGGCAAGAAAAGCTGCAAGAATACTGTTACGCTGGAAGCCAAGAGCCCGCAATGTTCCGATCTCCCCCACCCTGTTGGCAACTGCCGCATACATGGTTATCAATGCCCCTATCATCGCCCCTACTGAGAATATTATTGTAAGAGATATTCCCAGAATACGTATAAATTTGGCCATAGCTTCAGATTGATCCTTGTAGTATCCGGTTTCACGCCTTACCTCCAGAGTCAGGCGCGGTTCAGACTCAAGACGTTGCTTCAATGCCTTAAAATCTGCCGTATCGCTTAAACGGAAGGTGATTGAAGAGTAGACCGGCCTTCTGAAAGCCTGCATGATCTGATCAACATCACCCCATACCTCAGAACTGAAACCGGTGGCTCCGGCATCAAATATCCCTACTACCTGCCAGTCTCTAAGGGCAAATCTCAGTTGATCTCCCAGACCTACCCCACTAAAACGACGGGCAATACTGTTGCCAACCATAATCTCCAATGAACCGGGTCTAGGCAATCGCCCCTCAACGACATGAACCTGTGCTCTTAAAATCAACGACTGTCGGCTTACCCCTCTGATAACAACATTAGCAGCCCTTTGAAAAACGGTTGAATTTTGTCCCTATTTCCCTCGCTTTACATTTTT
>CAZZMP010000042.1:0-9828 GCA_964655435.1 uncultured Geobacter sp. | reverse complement strand
CGAAATAATACCAAATTTAAACGATTTTGACTACTTGTTTTTCAAAGGACTGTTAGATGGCTTGTCTGCTCCACACTTCATAAGGCCAATAGGCACAACAAGTTCTCGCGTTACTAGAGGTAAAGCATCATAACCTGTTGCAATTTCAGGCTGCACTTCAACTATCATCGCCTGATTGCGATCAACCCCGCTTTGCATCTCTGAATTAGCCCCTTTACGGGTAATAATTATATTCCGTTCAGAACCTGTCTCTACGAGAGTTTTTTCAAGACCTGTTGAGAGCATCATTATTGAAGCAAAGACAAAGACCACCAGAGCCATTCCTCCGGCCGTCAAAAATGTTGTAAGACGTCTAGTCAACAGATTACGCCAGCTGTACGCCAATGGTATCCTCATCATCCAATCCTCCGAAGACCATCGGCAATCCTTATCCTTACAGCCCGCCAGGCTGGGAAAAGAGCCGCCACAAAGGCAACAAGCAAAGAGAAAAACAGATCAAACCAGAGAGTGCTGACTTCAACTATAAAAACCGGAAAGAACTGCCCAAGCTTTGCAGCAAAAGCAGCGGCAACAGGAAAAGTAAGGATGATTCCAACAGCACAGCCTGAGATGCTTATAAACATAGACTCTCCCAAGATCATCCCGGCTATCTGCCACCATCCGAACCCCATGGTTTTGAATATGGCATATTCTCCAATACGCTCCCTTGCAGTCATAGCCATGGTGTTGGCAGCAACAGCCATTATAATAACAATTACCAGATATGAGACTATCCTGATGGCTACCACAATCGCTTCTGTCATTGATACAAAGGTAAGCTGGAAAGCCTTTTCCGTCTCGGTAAGTGTCTCTGCAAGAGAGTTTTTAAATAGAGAGTCAACGGACTGCCCAACCTGTACAGAATCTTCTGGATTTTTTACTTCAATAAGAAAAATACCAGTCTGATCTGCACGACGTGGGCTGTTTTTTCGCATAGTTTCATTCAGATAGTTCCAGTGAAAGAAGAACTGTCCCTCATCGGTGCTGCTCTCTTTCCCCTTGTATACACCACGCAGGACAAATTCCCAGCTGCCTGGGAAAATCGTCCCTTTAAGGGTTATTGTGTCACCTCTTTTCCAGCCATAGCGTTCCGCCAGCTTACGACCTGCCACGCATCCCTTCCTGTCACGGATAAACTCCTCTTTCTCTCTTTCGGAAAGGACAAATTCAGGGTACATCTCAAGATATGAGGCTGGTTCTACTGCAAAATTAGGGAAAAAGTTCTTTTCGGTAATGTAAACCCCTCCAAACCAGTTTACATTTGCAACATTCTTTACCCCTTCAACCTGCCGGATACGTTCTTTGTAGGAAATGGGGAGGGAGAAGACCAGAGAGATAGCATTACGCGAAATAAGTCTTGTGGCTGAAGAGGCATTTACACCGGCGTACCAGGCCGAAACAACTGTTTGCAGAAGTCCGAATGAAAGTATAGCAATCGCAACCCCCGAAACCGTCAGCATGGTACGCAGCTTATGCCGAAAGGCGTTGCGGAATAGTAACTTTAGAATAAACATTACGGTCAGACAGCGGTATGCGAAAAACCGGAAGGATTATCTATCAGAAGACCCTTTTCCAGATGCAGCAATCTTCTGGCTCTTTCTGCAGCACGCGGGTCATGGGTAACCATTATTATAGTCTTGCCGAGTTCCCTGTTTAGCTGTTCCATAAGCTTCAATATATCTTCTGCTGAAAAACGGTCAAGGTCGCCGGTAGGTTCGTCAGCCACAAGGATATGAGGGTCACTGACAATTGCACGAGCTATGGCAACTCTCTGCTGCTGACCACCGGACAACTCTGACGGGCGGTGGTCAATCCTGTCCGAAAGTCCAACAAGATCGAGCGCCGCCGCTGCATGTTCCCTTCGCTGCCGTCTGCTCATAGAGGTTAACAGCAAAGGAAGTTCAACATTTTCAAAAGCTGTCAATACAGGTATCAGATTGTAAAACTGGAAGATAAACCCGACATATCTGGCTCTCCAGCTTGCCAGGGCTCTTTCTGAAAGCGTGGAGATATCAGTATCACCAACCCTTATACTGCCGCTGTCTGCCTTATCAATACCCGCTATAAGGTTAAGAAGCGTACTTTTTCCGGAACCTGAAGGCCCCATCAATGCAAGAAACTCACCTTCAGCAATATCAAGACTGATATCATCCAGAACCGGAACAGTCTGATTTCCACGACGATAGGATTTTACAAGGTTTCTTATCAATACCAGAGGCTCATTCATTTTTCAGATGCCTTGACCTGACTGCCATCCCTGATACTTTTCAAAGGCTTTAAAATCACTTTATCAGATATTTTAAGGCCGTTAATCTCAAGCAGTTCTCCAAGCTTTCGGCCAGGAGTTATACTGGTAAACCTTGCCTTTCCATCAATGATCCTGAAAACTCCAAAGTTATTATCTCGCTTTATAACTGCAGCCGGATTGATTGCAATACGAGGTTTTTCTTCATCTTTTGCAGGAGCTCGGGACAAAAATGCTACTTTTGCGCTCATCTCCGGAAGTATCCTGGGGTCATGCTCCAGAAAGCGAACCTTTACCATCACAGATGCCTTGCTTCTGTCAGCAGTAGGAACAATGGTATGCACTACAGCCCTGAACCTTTCACCCTGCAGGGCATCAAGAGTTACCTCGCAGGGTTGTTTCTGCCTGACAAGAGAGAGACTTGATTCAGAGACATCTGCCTCAACCTCAAGAGATGAAAGATCCGCAATTGTTACAACAGCAGCCTTGGCATTGGCAGCAGCTCCAAGGGGGGTAATAATATCCCCTATATCCGCATTCTTGGTCAATACAACTGCGTCAAAAGGGGCACGGATCAGAGAATAGTCCAGAGCTATCTCCGCCCCCTTTCTGCTTGCCTGAGCCACCCGCAATGATGCCTCTGCGCCGGAAACAGCAGCCATAGCACGATGATAACGCGCCTCTGCCGTATCATATTCAGAGTTGGCCACAATTCCATGTTTTAAAAGTTCTTTTATGCGATTAAAGGATTGGGTGGCATCTGAGCGTTCTGCCTTTAACTGAAGAAGTTGGCTTTCAGAAGAGTTTACAGAGGCTACGGCCTGTTCAAGAGAAGCTGCAAGATCCCTGTTTTCAAGCCTGGCAACAATATCACCTGCCTTAACCCTGCTCCCCTCCTCAACACCAAGCCACTCCAGACGTCCTGTTGTCTTTGCAGCAACAGCCGCCTTTCGCTGCGCAACAACATAACCGCTGGCATTAAGCAGAGTAAATCCCTGTGCAGGATAGACCTGACTGACAGATGTAGTCTCAACAGTAACCGTCCTTTTATAAAATAAAATTATGCTCAGAAAGATCAAACCAAGGATTAAAGCTGATAAGACAAATAACCATAGCTTGCCTCTACCAGCAGCAACGGAAGCAGATTTACCCTTGTCAATCCGCAATCTATCCAGCATCTCATTCATTTAGAAGTTCCTATAATCTTTCCTGATTTCAGTTTCTATAATATATAGCTGTTTATGAGCAAAAATCAAAAAGTTAAGTCAATCAGTTCCGAATCAAAAGCAGCTATAAACTTCACTTGATTATTATATAAATAATAAATATTATAATTAATATAAACTGTGCTTTTCACAGTTATAACTACTTATAATCAGGAGGAACAGATGAAAAAAGAGACGACAAAAAACGAAACACAAAATCAGGTTAATGTTGTTGAGGAACAGGCTGTTAACAAAGATTTACAGAAAAAGAAAAAGAAAAACAATCAGCCTAATGAGGAAGTAACGGCTGAATCAAAAACTAAAAAGTCAAAAGCAGCTAAAACTGAAAAAACAAAGGATGAATCAAAACGTCAGAAGACCCAAAAAGAGGAGAAGATAACAAAGTTTATGGTTAGTATGAAAAAATCGGTGCGTAAAAATATCAAGAAAGAGGCCGCCGAGGCAGGAATCAGCATGAATGAATATATTGTAGTTGCAATACAGGAAAAATTAGGTAAGGAATCTCTGTAAATCGTTTTTTTACGGAACTTGAGCATCTGGAAGCAAAAATGAAATTTGAACGATTGCTGATTCCTGGCAATGCCGGATCAGAAAATTTTCCCGAAGAGTGGCATCTGAAAACAAATCAGAAGGTGTCAAATCACCTCACCTTCTGGGATACGTTTGAATGGGGAATCTGGTTTGGGGGTTACCTGCTGTACCAGTGTGAAGATGTTTACCATCTCTGTTCCAGGGAAGATGGTTGGCTGTCTACTGAACTATGCAAGGAGACAATACCGGGTCGGCCACGATTCTGGAGTGATTTTGGCACTATGCAAATGCAGACAGCACTGAAGCCGATGCTCGGTCTACGCTCTCTGTCTGTTATTGCGGAACTGTTCTTCAATATTTGGCGGAGTGAACTGCGTAACAATGAAGGCAAGATTGTATGTCGCCTTGAATGGAGTTCAGTTTCCACAGCCAAGCAGGCAGAAACCGAGCTGATCCGTACCTGCCGTGTACTCCCGCTACGGGGATACGAACATGAAGCCTCAAGGGTTTTCAAACATCTTAAAGGATTTAGCACAGGGATAGCTGGCGAAGAACTTTTGAATATTCTGTTTAGACAGGGTGAACATACACCGCAAACCTATACCCTTCGCCCATTTTTAGGATTGAGACCGGAGACCCCCGCACGGGAAGCTGCCGGACAGATAACAAGAGAATTACTGAAGATTGCAAACAGTAATATTCCTGGAATCCTGGCGGATCTTGATACAGAGTTCTTACACGATTACCGGATTTGTATCAGAAAGATTCGCTCATTGCTTAGTTTGCTAAAACATGTCTATCCGGAAGAAGATATTCTTAAGATTCGTACTATGTTAGGCAATCTGGCACGACAGACCAACCAGTTGCGTGACCTTGATGTTTACATTCTGACTCGTGATGAATGCTGTTCTTTGCTTCCGCCAGAGCTACGACCATCACTGGAAAAACTGTACTCAGATCTCATGGCAGAGAGGCAGCAGGAATTTCACCGCACAACAACAATAGTTCGCAAAAGATCACAACAAAAAACTATGCAGTACCTTGAGTCATTTTTTGCAGAAGGTGCCATTCATAAACCATCCCTTGCTGCCAACCTCCCTATCGGAACTCTGGCATTCCGCAATATTTACCGCCGTTACCGTAAGATATGCCAGCTGGCTGAAGGAGTTGACACTGATACACCGGATAATATGTTGCACAAGATCCGGATCGAATGCAAAAAACTACGATATTTAATGGAATTTTTCAGCGAATTGATCCATCACAAAGATGAGCCTGTAATGCTGCGTTTGCTTCGTCGCCTACAGGGACGGCTTGGTGAATTTAACGATGTCTCAGTACAGCAAAGAACTTTACTCAACTATTGTGAACAGAAAAAATGTGATGGAGATATGGCTCTTGGTATTGGAGGACTGATCTCCATCCTTTACCAGCGTCAGCAGCGAATGAGAGGCGGCATCAAACAGGCGCTTATAGAATTTTGCGACATCTCAACAGCTACCTCTTTTAAGCGTATATTTAAACTGCCGAAATCAGCTCGCCAATGAACTTTTTAAGGAACAGATAAACATGAAGATTATATCTTCCTACAGTATCAAGGGTGGCGTAGGCAAGACTGCTCTTGCCGTAAATCTGGCATTTGCATTTTCTGAATCCAGACTCCGCACTCTGCTGATTGATCTTGATCCACAGGGAGCCGCTGCCTTTTATTTCCGTGTTGGCAAAGCAAAAAAGCTGAAGATAAAAGATCCGAAGTCTATGGCAGAGGGACTCCGAAAAAATATTCATGAGTCTGACTTTCCAGGTCTTGATATCATCCCTTCCAATCTCTCTTACCGTAACCTTGATATTTTGCTTGACGGTATGGCAAAGAGCCGTAAACAGCTTCGCAAGGCGCTCGATGAATTAAAGCCTGATTATGATCTTATTTTGATGGACTGTCCCCCTAACATCACTCTCCTCTCGGAAAACATCTTCAGGGCATCTGACACCATACTGGTTCCTGTCATACCGACTGTGCTTTCTCAAAGAACCCTTGAGCAGCTAACCAGCTTCTTTAATGAGGAAGGCCTCTCAGCTGATCTTCTGCGGCCTTTCTTTTCAATGGTTCAGTCAAGGAACAAAATGCATAATGATATGATGAAGGAACTACCGCTGCTGTATCCAGGTTTTCTTAATACTGTTATTCCGTTTTCAGTAGATGTAGAAAAAATGGGGCTACGCAGGATGCCTCTACTGGCTTATTCCGCAACCTGCAAGGCCACGCTGGCCTATCGTGCGCTCTGCGTTGAAATTCTTTCAGAATCAGGCATGCAATTATGATCGAAATAGAACGTAAATTTCTGGTAAGATCACTGCCTGCCGGAATGCATGATGAAAAACATATTCTACAGGGATACCTTGTATATGATGAGCACACAGAGGTACGTATCAGGCAATGCGCTGATATGCATTTCCTTACGATTAAGGAAGGGGCTGGACTCACACGGCAAGAAACTGAAATCAAAATATCGAACGAACAGTTTCAGGCGCTTTGGCCATCAACCAAGGGAAGACGGTTAGAGAAGATCCGTTCGATAGTCAGTTATGGAACCTTTCAAATAGAGCTGGATCGCTACATGGGAGAATTGGAACCGTTACTTACCGCCGAGGTAGAATTTTCATCACTTGAGGAAAGTGAGCGTTTTGAAAAACCTGATTATTTGGGACAGGAAGTCACTGGAGAAATGGACTATCGAAACCTGTCCCTGGCTATTCATGGTATCCCTGAAGGATCAACACTGAAATATCAGATTGCCGCTCTGCCATATCTGATTAGGGCTGGACGTCTGTATATCGTTATTGTTATGAATTCTGCGCAATCCCGATGGATTATACCTAAAGGTTGGCCAGAGCCGGATATGCCACGGCAGGATGTGGCTGTAATGGAAGCAATGGAGGAGGCAGGCGTCATCGGAAGTTGTGTGCCGGGGCTCCATGCTACCTGCCACCGTAAAGGTGAAAAAACGCTGCATATTTATCCGCTAAAAGTCACAACCGTTTTAAAAAAATGGCCGGAGATGGAGTGGCGCAAGCGGGAGGTGCTACCAGCGAGAAAAGCGCTTAAGATGATCAGCGACCCGGAACTTGTGGCAAGCATACAGGATTTACTCTCACATTTGATGGAGATAACTTGAAAATATCCGAGATGTTATCATTACACCAAATAAGGCAATAATAATCCGTGGTTCTGATCAGATAGGCGATACCTGTTCTTCTATCTGACTACATCCGGACAGGCAAAGTCTACCGGTATTACCGTTGCTGGAATAGATATTTTTCAGTTCCGCCCCACAGGCATAGTTAATAACTTCCATCCTGAATTCCGGCATGACATCGTCAACTGTTTGAGAAATAGCCCTGCTGCCGCATCCCAGACAAAACTCTTTTAAATTCTTCATATCCTTTTACCTCCATGGATTGTTTGTATCATGGAGCAAGCCTAGCATGCCGATGTGTCAATAAGGTTGTGACTTTTAAAGGATTATGTAACGATTGATGAATTCATTATGGTGTAGATATCACGAGGCTCTCTCATCACCTAAAGCGGAGGACTCTATGACAAAGCATTCTGTCACTACTGATAAACTATCAATTTCAGAGATGTCGGGTAAACAAAAGTTTCTACGCTGGTTTGAATTCAGTTTTCTATATCTGGTAATTCCACTGTTATTTGCCTTCAAACATACCTCATCCCCAATCTATTATCTTTTTTTACTTAGCCTGGTGGTATTTATTGTTTTGTACCGAAGCAATGCCTTTAACAATGAGAACTTTATCAATAAATCGGCGACAACGCAGGAATTACCGAGAATCCTGGCAATTTTTGCAGTTATCATTGTTATGTTACTGATCTTTACCAGGCTACTTTATCCAGAAAGCCTGTTTTTTTGTATTAAAAACCACTTCAGCATCTGGTGCTCGCTGATGGTAGTCTATCCCCTGCTGTCAGTCTATCCGCAAGAACTGATCTACAGAGCATTTCTTTTTCATCGTTACGGACAGTTGTTCAGCTCAGAATCATCGGTAGTGCATCTGAGTGCACTATCCTTTTCCTTTGGACACATCATCTATTTTCACCCTGTTTCACTTCTTTTAACCTTTTTCGGTGGCTATCTGTTTGCCTGGACCTACCGTAAAACGAGATCGCTTCTGGCCGTTTCTATTGAACATGCCCTTTACGGTTGTCTGCTCTATACCATCGGGTTGGGACGTTTTTTTTACACCGGATTTGACAAACTGTTCCAATAATCTTGGCAGCAGACCCTCTGTTGACAATATTTTTCCAATATTTGTGAAGTTTATCTTTAATACCAGTCTGTTAAAAGAATAGAAATAGGCCGTTTTCGAGCTTTTATGAATGCAGAAATCAAATAGTTAACAATCTACCCTTTGATTCTTTTTCTTCCTGCAGAGATCTCTTGTTGAGTAGCATACTGTATCTTTACATAGTGACATAAATGCTACTTTATACCTGTAAATTTAGAATATTTTTCACCTAAGACTTCCAATTAAAAAATATAATCTTTATTTAACATTTTGTAATAATTATTAATTTATATATTTGGCACCTTATTTGTATAATTTGTATATCCGATTCAATCCTGTTTTAAAATGAGTAAATGGAGGATAAAAAAAATGCCAACAATGGGTGGAAAAGGTAATGGGGGAGGTAGAGGCAATGGCTTGGGGCGTGGGCAAGGTCAGGGAAATAACGGCCGCAGGATGGGCACCGGTGGTGCAAATGCTTGTAGGTGTCCATCCTGCGGTCATATAGAACCTCATAAAAGGGGAGTTCCCTGTTTACAGCAGAAGTGTCCAAAATGTGGTGTAGATATGGTGGGAGTATAAACCGTTTACATAAGGAAAGGAGGTTACTGAAATGCCTGGTGGAGATAGGACAGGACCTAACGGAATGGGGGCTATGACAGGGCGTGCAACTGGATTTTGTTCCGGTTCAGGAGCTCCTGGGTTTACAAGTTATTTATCAAGACGTAACCTTGTTTATGGCTTAGGATTTGGAAGAGGAGGAGGAAGAGGCTTTGGTGCAGGACGTGGCAGAAGAAACATGCTTTACGCCAATGGTATTGCGGGAAATATGCCGTTTGTCGAAAATTCAGGCGTATATCCATATCAAACACAGGATGCAGAAATGGAAAGTCTTACACTTAAAAAATATGCAGAGCAACTGCAGATTCAACTAAATTCTATCAATAAACGAATTTCTGATTTAGACAACATTAAAGCTGATTAATAATGAACCTATTCCTCTCCTTTACATGAACCACTCAAATTGCCGTACCGATTTCATTCCGGTACGGCAATTTTACACTGATATCAACTGTTGTTGCTGTACTTAAGATCCGATTAACCCCTATAAGTCTTAATCCATTAATACTTTAGCAAACTCTTAATATTTTAGGGGATTAACCAATGCTATCTGGTTTTCATCCGGAAACTGTAACGTTTTGATATTTATTTATAAAATTGCATTCCATGACCTGCTCTTGTATGGCGGCAAGGTAAGAGACTATACCCTGCAGGCGATTCCTGAGCTTCGCAGTCATCAGCCTGTCCATGCCAATCAGATACCTGTCTCAACTCATCAAACTTGAGGGTTCCGGATGGAGTCTTTTTTCGTCTGAACAGATGGGCGATGATTTGTTTTTTTACAAAAGTTGTCTAGGGTGATGATTCTCAAGGAGTAGCTGTGCAGACATTGATCGATCTTTTTGCGACATTTGAAAC
>CAZZMP010000041.1:0-10571 GCA_964655435.1 uncultured Geobacter sp. | reverse complement strand
GACCTTTTATCTCTGCGTTAAAGTCATGAAAGGCCAGAAAGCTGACCATGCCAGGAACTGATACAGCTTCTACCGAATTTCTCTCATTTGCTTCATCAGGAACAAGAAGCAGATGCATCGGCACAGCCTTCTTCGTCTCCCATACCGCTTCCATTGCGGCAAACTTTGTAGGCTGGACTTTGGCTATCTCAACAGCGTGAAAATCACCCGTCAGAGCGACAGCAATTGAGGAGATCAGTGAAAACATGGCGGCAGTTTTGAAAGAACGTGTAAAGAATTCTGTTTCGTTTTTTCTTAACAGGTGCCATGCTGCAATACCCATCACAAAGAAACCAGCGACCATAAAACCGGATGTAACGGTGTGAAGAAATTTGAACCAGCCGTAAGGGTTTGTTACCAAGGCAAGAAAGTCATTCATCTCGGCACGGCCATTACGGATGATAAAGCCGACCGGTTTTTGCATCCAGCCGTTTGCCAGCAGTATCCAGAGAGCAGAGAGGTTTGTACCGAAGGCTGCAAGCCAGATAGTCAGAAGGTGTGTCTTTTTGGACAGCTTGTCCCACCCGAAGACCCATACTCCGATAAATACCGATTCGAGAAAGAAGGCTACGGTAGCCTCGATAGCCAATGGAGCGCCAAATATGTCGCCAACATAACGTGAGTATTCAGCCCAGTTCATCCCGAACTGAAACTCCTGTGTTATGCCGGTAACAACCCCCAGGGCAAAATTGATAAGAAAGAGCTTTCCCCAGAACTTGGTCATCCTCAGATAGGTTTCGTCACCGGTCTTTACGTATCTTGTCTCAAACCAGGCTGTTAAGACAGAAAGGCCTAATGTAAGCGGGACGAAGATAAAATGGAACATTGTGGTGACAGCGAACTGTATTCTGCTAAGAGCCAGGAGATCCATGTTTCCTCCTTTAATGTAGTTAGACGGACAGAGCCGTCTTGTGACAGTCTACCCCTGATATTTAAAAAATCAAGTAAAAAGATAAAAAGGGTCTTAAATGGTTTATTGTGAAGGGGTGAGGGGAATAACGATTTGTTTTTAGAAAGCAAAATGAGCAACCCCGCTGTTTAGGGATTGCTCATCTTATAAATACAAGTAGCTGCTATTTTTATTTGATCTCGTAATCCTTGCCGTAGTTATCCATGACAAAGTCCAGATCCTTGTCTCCACGACCGGAGAGGTTCACTAAAATGGTTTTCTCTTTTGGCAAATCCGCTGCAAGCTTAAGGGCAAAGGCAACTGCATGGGCGCTTTCAAGGGCAGGAATAATCCCCTCAACACGTGAAAGCTCAAAGAAGGCGGCAATAGACTCCTGATCATCAGCTGTGACATAGTTTACCCGCTCAAGGTCTCTAAGAAGACTATGCTGTGGCCCCACGCCAGGATAATCAAGCCCGCTGGCTACAGAGTAGACAGGAAGTGGCGCACCCTCTTTATCCTGGAGCAGATAAGAATGAAAACCGTGTAAAACACCAGGCTTGCCAAGCGTAAGGGTTGCGGCATGGTCACCATCATCAAGTCCTCGACCTGATGGCTCAACACCGTATATTTTTACAGATTCATCATTTAGAAAAGCAGTAAACAGACCTATGGCATTAGAGCCGCCGCCTACACATGCCACAAGATTATCAGGTAGATTACCGGTCATTTCCTGAAACTGCTTCCTTGCCTCAATCCCGACTATCTGCTGAAAGTCACGAACCATCATCGGGAAGGGGTGAGGTCCAACTACGGAACCTATTGCATAGAGCTGATTTACCGGATCTTCCAGATAAGCCTCAAAGGCAGCGTCAACAGCATCTTTAAGTGTCTGTGTGCCACGAGTTACCGGAACGACGCGCGCGCCCAGAATCTTCATTCTGGTAACATTTGGCTTCTCTTTAGCAATATCAACCACACCCATATAGATATGGCATTCAAGACCTACCAGCGCAGCTGCGGTAGCGAGAGCAACGCCATGCTGTCCGGCTCCGGTCTCTGCAATAATTATCTTTTTGCCCATCTTTTTCGCTAGCAAGGCTTCTCCCAGGCAATGGTTGATTTTGTGAGCGCCGGTATGATTCAGATCTTCACGCTTTAAATAGATCTGCGCTCCACCTATCTTTTTGGAGAGATTTCTGGCATAGAAAAGTGGACTTGGCCTGCCGACATAGTGAGTGTAAAGTGACTGCAATTCATCGTTAAACTCTTTATCTACCTTTATCTTGTTATAGGCATCCGTTATTTCATCAATAATTACCTGTAAAGCAGGCGGAATGAAGCTTCCACCATAGTCACCAAAATAGCCTTTCTCATCAGGCAATTGAAAATCAGTCAGTTTTTTACTCATTGCTTCCTCCATAAATTTTCTCTATTAATTTTGGGGTCACAGCCCCTTCACGTTGCAATATTTTGGCTCCTCGGGTAATTTTACAGAGGCTTATACCATGTTCAGCGGCAATGCTGCGCTGTGATTTACCCTGGCTAAGATCGCACATAAGACGCCAGCGCAAGGCCAGGTTTGCCAGCTCTTTTTCGCTGAACATCTCATGCAGAAAGCCAGCCATTTCATCTTTACTGGATACAGCTGTAAATAAGGTTGCAAGATCCTGTTCAAAAGACATCTGTCCTCCACTGTTTCTATGGACAGAAACATACAGGAATTCAGCAATGATTTCAAAACAATTATAGTTTTATACCTCTCTTACGGGATAGTTTGTATCTATCTGTTATTGCTGATACCGTAAGCAAAAAAGGTTACAGGATGTATCATGACTAATATTTCCAGACATATCCATGGAGGCAATCTGCTTCATTTAAGTAGAAAATCCGGAATTCCAGCCGACAAACTCCTGGATTTTTCTGCAAATATTAACCCTCTGGGCCCTCCCGAATGGCTCCGTCCGCTAATCAGCAGCAAAATTTCCGAACTTGTTCACTACCCTGACCCTGATTCAACTGAACTGGTTGCGGCTCTGGCCTCTCTGCATCAGATACCGGCTGAAGAGATCCTGATTGGTAACGGCGCAACCGAACTGCTTCATCTGTTGCCCCGCGCACTGGGTTGTTCTGAGCTGCTTTTGCCTGTTCCAAGCTATGCAGATTATGAAGAACCGGCAAGGCTTAACGGACTGAAGATCCGACATCTCTTGCTTTCAGAAAAGAATGGTTTCGAGCTTGTCCCTCATCTTCTGCAGCCACTGCTTGAACCGGGTCAGCTGGTAATCCTCGGACAGCCCAATAACCCAACAGGACGTACATTTAATCCGCAAACAGTGCGTAGCCTGGCTACCTCTTACCCTTCAACCTTTTTTGTCATTGATGAGTCTTTCATCAGTTTCACAGATGGAACAGGCAGCTTGCAGAAAAACCGTCCTGAAAATCTGATGGTGATTACCTCCCTGACAAAGATATTTGCCATCCCGGGTCTTAGAATCGGCTACCTGACAGGAGCCACTCAGCATCTTTCCAGGATTAGAGCCTATCTTCCCAACTGGACAGTGAACACCCTTGCTCAGACAGTTGCGACAAAGGCGGTACAAGATGCTGAATATATAAAAAGCACCAGAAACTTTGTTGATATTCAGCGTGCCAGGTTGTTTGAACAACTCTCCGGAATACCGTATCTGACTGTCTACAGGGGAGAGGCAAATTTTCTCCTGTTACGTATAGACAACCGTTCGATTGATGCGCAAAAACTTGCCGACTTTGCAATCAAAGAAGGGATCGTAATCCGGGTATGTTCCAATTTTGAAGGACTTGATAACCGTTACTTTCGTGTTGCGGTCAGAACAGAGAAAGAGCAGGAACGACTCTGTCAGGTTATCTGCGGAATTCTTGCTCCAAAACTGATTAAACCGATACAACGTCAAACCCCGGCGATCATGTTTCAGGGCACCGGCTCCAATGCTGGTAAGAGTATCCTGACCGCTGCGCTCTGCCGGATTCTGAAACAGGATGGCTATGCTGTGGCACCGTTCAAGGCACAGAACATGTCGCTTAACTCGTTTGTGACCCGACAAGGGGGCGAGATGGGGCGGGCTCAGGTACTGCAGGCTCAGGCCTGTCGCCTTGACCCGGATGTGCGGATGAATCCGGTGCTGCTGAAACCCAACAGCGAGACCGGTTCCCAGGTGACTCTGTGTGGCAAGGCGATCGGCACCACTCATTTCAAGGACTATGCAGAGCAACGGTCTGAGATCTTTAAAACAGTACAACGTTGCTACGATGAACTGTCTGCCGAGCATCAGATCATGGTGATGGAAGGGGCAGGCAGTCCGGCTGAGGTGAACCTGAAGGCCAATGATATCGTGAACATGCACATGGCACGCTATGCCAATGCGCCGGTGCTGCTGGTGGGGGATATTGACCGAGGCGGCCTGTTCGCCTCCTTTGTGGGTACCATGGAGGTCTTGAACGAGGCAGAGCGTGCCATGGTGGCCGGGTTTGTGATCAACCGCTTCCGGGGGGATGCAAGCCTGTTGGGGGATGCGCTGGAGTACACCCACTTCCATACTGGCAAGCCGGTGCTGGGCACGATCCCCTATCTGCATAATCTGGGGCTGCCGGAGGAGGATTCGGTCTCCTTCAAGCAGGGGCTGCTGGCTGCAGGGACAAAGGATAGCCAACTACTTGATATTGCGGTGCTGGATCTGCCCCATATCTCTAACTTTACCGACCTTGATCCGCTGGGGCTGGAGCCGGATGTGGGCTTGCGGATTGTCCGTAGCGTAACAGAACTGGGGCAGCCTGATGCCCTGATCTTGCCCGGCAGCAAGAATACCTTGGCTGATCTGGTCTGGCTGCAACAGACCGGACTGGCAGCAGCGGTCCTTGAGCTGGCGCGAACCGGACAGTGCGAGATCATCGGCATCTGCGGTGGTTTTCAGCTACTGGGTGGGCGGATCAGCGATCCCCACGCCATTGAATCCGGTGCCGGTGAGCAGCAGGGGCTGGGGCTGCTGGCGATCAACACAATCATGGCAGAAGAAAAGACCACCCTGCAAACCCGCTGCCGCCATCTCCCCTCTGGCTGTATGCTTTCCGGTTATGAGATCCACCACGGCATTACCACTGCAGAAGGGATTGAACCGCTGATTACGGGGCAGGATGGCAGACTGCTTGGTACAGGCAGTGCCAACGGTCTGATCTGGGGCAGCTACCTGCATGGGATCTTTGATGCTGATCTGTTCCGGCGCTGGCTACTTGACCGGCTGCGGCAGCGTAAAGGCTTGCAGGTAAATGGGCTGATTCGGGCTTGCTATGATCTGGAACCAGCCCTGGATCGCTTGGCGGATACGGTGCGTAACAGCCTGGATATGCGGGAGATATATCGTTTGTTGCGGTTGTAGACACGGTTGTGAATTGCCTTGCAAGTCAGGAAAAACAGACCTCCACAAAATAGACTTAACTCAAATTGTTCCAAATAAACACAGATGTTATTTTGAGAGTATTGAAGAACTTACCAGTTATTTTTTTAAAAGGTTCGTTTGAATTACATACGGTCAGCGCCAATACGTCCAACAATCGGCGGCAGCGGTGAACCCGCTGCGCCTCACAGCCGTTACCAGACGATCTGGAGGCTGTTGACGGCAGCCAGTTTTTTGTCCGATGTTACCAGCCGTGCCTTGTTCAACACGGCAGTTGCGGCAATCAAGCGATCTGCCGGGTCACCGTGGGGGCAGAAATCAGCCAGCACGCTTTTTGCGGCAATCTCCGCTGTGACGGGCTGCACTTTTATGGCTCGGGCCGCAAGTACAAGCTGGATAAAGGTCTTTGGATCAGTGCCCGGATCAATACGACCTTTGGATATCAGCATGGCAATCTCCCAAAGCGATATATCCGCACAGGCAAGCGTACCTGCCTTGTCAGCCTGTTTGATTGCGGCAGTTGCCTTGGCACTGAGGCGTTCCGGGGTCAGTGCGTCAAAGATCAGGGCGCAGGTGTCAACTATCAGCACGTTCTGCCTCCCACTCGCTATCAATCGGCGAAACCACATCGTCAACGCGGCAATGGACACGAAGCGCCTGCAGTTGTTCCCGTGCGCTTAAGCGCGTATCCTCCGGCGGCACCAGTCGGGCGACCTCCCGCCCTCTGGAGGTGAGAGAGAGCCCTTCTCCCTGGCGAACTTTACCCAGATATTCAGGGATATGTTTGCGAAACACCGTTACGGGTACTTGTTGCATGGCTGGCTCCTTCTGCACGTTAATGTACACTTGAAGTGTACGTTATTAGGTTTGGGTAGTCAATAGATTTGCCTTTTCAGATTCTTCGCTTTAATTAGGCAGCAAAAAAACGTTCAATCCGCGTTATCCGCATGCTATTAACAGTTTATGATCCCTCTCTACCTACAAATACTCCTGGCCATTCTGCTGGATCTGCTGTTCGGTGACCCCCGCTGGCTGCCCCATCCGGTGCAGGGGATCGGCTGGCTGGCTCAGCGTGCTGAAGCACCGCTGCGCTGCCTCATCCCCAATCCAAAACTGGCTGGTATTGTTGCGGTTGTCTGGGTGGTAGGCATTACGGTGCTTATCGGCTTTGGTCTGTTAAAGGGAGCTGCCCTGCTGCATCCGCTGGCAGGTGATCTGGTCGCGATCCTGCTGCTCTACACCTGCTTTGCAACCCGCAGCCTGCATGATCATGCCATGGCTGTTTACCGGCCACTGAAGGCGGGCAATCTGGATGAAGCGCGGCAGCGGGTAAGCTGGCTGGTGGGGCGGGATACAACTGAGCTGGATGAAGGTGAGGTGACCCGTGCTGCGGTGGAGTCGGTAGCGGAAAATACAGTGGATGGCTGTACCGCGCCATTGCTGTTTGCCTTTCTGGCTGGGCCTTTGGGTGCGCTTGCCTACAAGGCGATCAGCACGCTGGATTCCACCTTTGGCTATAAAAACGAGCGTTATCTGCAGTTTGGCTGGGCCTCTGCCCGGCTGGATGACCTGACCAACCTGCTGCCAGCCCGGTTAACCGCAATTTTGGTGCCACCTGCCTCAATACTGCTTGGACTTGACTGGAAAAACTCATGGCTGATCTTTTTAAGGGATCGAAACAATCACCCAAGCCCCAACGGTGGCCAGATCGAGTCAGCTGTAGCAGGCGCATTAGGAGTCAGACTTGGTGGTATAAACAGCTACTTTGGTCAACCTTTTGTTCGGCCTTTTATGGGTAATCCTTTGCATCCATTGTCTTCAGTTCATATTTTAAAAACAGTCCGGCTTCTCTGGCTTCTATACCTCTTTTTCACACTAATAGGGGTAGGTGTTTGTTTTGTTCTTAATGGCAATACTTTTTGAGAACTGACTGTATTAAATGACAAATTCTGTATAAACGGAATAGTTCTGATAACCCCTGTACATCACGGTTATTGGGTTGACAACATACCAGATGCTGGCTAAGGTCTGACTGCTGTCAGTATCAAATTAAAATATTATTTGAGGTGCCAAATGCAAAAGTCTCTGATTATCCTGCTGATGCTAACTGTTATCCTGTTTAATATTCCGGCTGGCGCAGCAGAGCCGGATCCACAAAAACAGGCAGAACTTATGGAAAAGATTAAAAAGCTTGAACAGCAGATTACCGAATTAACAGCCCTTAAACTTAAAAAACAGACACTGCCGGCAAAGCGTGACCAGTGTATGAAGGTTGTAGGTATAGAAAATTATTGTAACTGTGTTGTTGAAAAGCTACCTGCATCTGTCGATTATCGGCAGTTTGTATCTGTACTGCTTACTCCGGCCAAGGAGCTTGGTTATGATGCAATGACAGCAGAACATAAGAAGGATATAGATCAGGCTCTTATCGTCTGGGCAAAGTGCGTTGATTATAAAGGACCAAAAGGGACAGGATTTATTGATAGTCTGATGAACAGGGAGACTCTCTTCTAAGCTTAAAAACCAAAACGGGCATACTGAATATTCAGCATGCCCGTTTTAATGTTAAAACTGTTGCAGCTTTTATTTCTGGTAGCCAAGTTTAGCAGAGATCTCTTCTGAAGCCTTTATTACCATTGGAATAAGTTCTTTGTTAATCCGCTCATCAGAAAAACGCATTGAAGGGCCAGAGATGCTTACTGCGCCGATAATCCTTCGGGTATAGTCCCTTATAGGCGCTCCAACGCTTCTTACTCCTTCATCAAGCTCTTCATTATCAATGGCATAACCCTGCTCTGCAATAATTGCCAGTTGCTTTTTTAGCTCTTCCCTGTCTGTAATGCTGTTTGCAGTATATTTTTGCAGTTCGCGGCTAGGAAGATAGATATCAACTTCTTCATCGCTCATATAGGCAATTTGCACCTTTCCGGCAGCAGTGCAGTAGGCAGGCATACGTGAACCGACACGAGGCACAGCACGAACTGTCATGCTTGTTTCAATGCAGTCAAGATAGATGATGTTGAAATCCTTTAGTACACCGATATAAGTAGTTTCATTGCATGTTTTGACGAGATCCTCAATTACCGGCCTGGACTGGCGCAATAGCCCCATCTGTTTGATGAATGTCTGACCGAGTTCCAGGGTTTTAAGGCCAAGGCGATAGTTTTCAGTTACCTTGTTCTGCTCAATATAGCCACGAGATTCAAGGGTGGCGAGGAGTCTGAATACATTGTTTTTATGCAACTTCAGTCGTTTTGAAAGCTCTGTAACACCCAATTCATCAGTCTCTCCATGAAACTGCTCCAAGAGATCAAGCGCATGAGAGACAGCCTGAATGAGATACTCTGATTTTTCTTTTTTTGCCATTTGTCTGATTCCTGGTAGATTTGATTTTATTTGTTTGATTTTATCATACACAAAATTAGGTTAACATATAAAATATTGTTTTATAATTGTCAAGTATGAATAATTGCATTATATTTTTGATATACTTGCCACATTAAAAGATACTAATCTGATTAAAAACAAAACAGTTCGGAGTAGCTATGTTGAATCTTAGAAAGAAAATTCTGGTTGCAATTGATGGTTCCCCCTATTCGGATAAAGCGGCTGAAGAAGCCATCCGTATGGCAGCCGGAAACCGTAGTCAGTTCAAGAGCAAAGTCTTTGCAATGTTGGTTGTCCCTAATGCCCAGAGTTCGAGTTATTCTGACTTCGTACCGGTAAAACCTTTAACCGAGACAGAGGAGTGGGGCGAAATCCGCAAAAGAATCTTCTACATTATAGAAAAAAGTGCAGCAGAGTATGATGTGCCGCTTGAGATGATCGTCGAAGCTGGCGAACCTGCTGAAAAACTGGTTGAATTTGCAAAGCAGGAGCGTGTTGATGTCATTGTTATAGGCAGTTCAGGCAAAGGTTTTCTTGAGCGTCGCCTTAAAGGAAGCGTTTCCCGCCGTGTCGCCGAACTGGCTCCCTGCTCTGTCTACCTTGTAAGAGCCTGATATAACTTTGAAAGGCCTTTAAATGCTCCGTTTTACAATGGTTTTTCTTTTCTTTTTTCTGTTTTTAGAACCAGTTGGCGCTTCACTTGCCCCAGAGGTATCCGTTCCAATACTTCTGTACCACCGTTTTGGCCCGACAGTGGCTGACGGTATGACAATAACCTTCCCTGTATTTGAGAATCAGATGAAATATCTGCATGATAACGGCTACAAGGTAATCCCTCTCAGACAGCTTGTGAATTGGTATAAGGGAAAAGGGCAGGCGCCTGCACCGAAATCAGTTGTGATTGTAGAAGATGACGCCCATATATCTGTCCACAGCTACATGCTGCCAGTTATTCGTAAATACCGTTATCCTGTTACCGTATTCGTATATCCCTCTGCCATATCTAACGCCAGATATGCAATGTCGTGGGAACAGTTAAGAGAACTTAAAAAAACCGGCCTGTTTGATATACAATCACACACCTATTGGCACCCGAACTTTAAGCGTGAAAAAAGAAAGCTGGCTCCAGCAGCGTATAACAGGCTGGTGATGGAACAGCTGATAAAATCAAAAAAGAAGATTGAGCATGAGCTTGGCAGTCAGGTTGATCTGTTGGCCTGGCCCTTTGGAATCTATGACGCTGATCTGCTGAAAAAAGCAGAAGAGGCCGGTTATACAGGAACATTTTCTATTGAACGCCGTCACGCAACTGCCAGAGATCGTCTGACTGTTTTACCACGCTACCTTCTGGTAAACTCTAATAATAAAAAGGCTTTTGAACAGTTGTTAAACGGAAATGCCGTAAAACGAAATCCGGAATACTGAAGATGTCTGAGGAACAGCTTCTAAAGAAACATCCCTGTTCTGACTGCAGGTTCTGTCAATGGTGCCCGGATGAACGTTGCAACCTCTGTCTTCATAAAAAGTGCTGTCATATTCAACTATCAATCAAAGAACAGATTGAGTTATACGAACGCTTAAATTCAGAGAAGGCTGCAAAAAGAGAGTGATAAATCAAAATGGCGGAAGCACACAGGAATCGAACCTGCCAGAGAAGTTTCTCACTCCTCTCAACGGTTTTGAAGACCGAGCGAGCCACCAGAGCCCGACGTGCTTCCATATCTCTGCCACTATAAAGTAAGGGTCAGATTGGAAATCTGACCCTTTTAAAATGGCGCGCTTGGAGAGATTCGAACTCCCGACACCCAGATTCGTAGTCTGGTACT
>CAZZMP010000040.1:0-12686 GCA_964655435.1 uncultured Geobacter sp. | reverse complement strand
TCATGCTTTTCAATTATAAAAGAACAAATCTATGCACTGATTGTTGAGACGAACCCTTTTTTTATATCTGCTTTTTTAATAGCGCTGTTTATATATTGGTTTCGTAATGGCAAAATAGAAACCTCCAGTGTTGTTGAAGGCTATATTCAACCATGGAAAGCTGCCATAATTCTGTCTTTTTTGGGAGTTTTTTCGATCCTTATAACAGGAATGCCTATGGGAATTACCACATCCTACTCGAAATTTGGCGCTATGTTCATACAGTTAATTGCACCTGAACAGTACACAAATATTAAATATTATACTTTGATAACTTTAAATTATACTCCTCCTCTGGGAGGCGGCGTTATATCAGGAGGACCAGGCACAATGCTTGACGCTGTTTCTCTGATACAATTTCCTATTATATTTGGGATAATAGGAGGTTCCGCCATCTCAGCCATCTCCCTTAAGGAATGGCGTCTAAATTTAAAACTTCCCTGGAAACAGATAGTGTCAGCAATTCTTGGCGGCATAATAATGGGATTAGCCTCAAGAATAGCACCAGCCTGCAATATCTGGCATCTTTTGGGTGGATTACCTATAATGGCAATACAAAGCATATTGTTTTTACTAGGTCTTTTACCAGGCGTATGGTTAGGAACATTTATTTTCAGCAAGTTTATAGTTTCACGTTAATCTTAGTGGGGGAATCATAAAAATGCTTGAGACACCAAACTGCAAGGTTATTGATTTAAGAGGGCAGATCTGCCCCTCTACACTGCTTACAAGTCTGCGTGAGGTTAACAATTCAAAGGAAGAACTTAAATCCGGTAATCTGAAGCTGGTTTTGCTTTCAGACAACAGGAGTTCAACAACCCATATTTCAGATGCTGTAACCAGTATGGGCTATCAAGTTGATGTAGAAAAAGAGAAGGAACATTATATGGTTTCCATTTTCAGGAATTCCTGATGAGATCAGATAGCAGAACAATCCCGGATAATAAAGTCGAAAAAGGATTCCTGGAAGAGGAACTCTTGGAAAAATGCAATTTTCTGGAAGCAAAAAACAAAGAGCTTCTCAGTTATATCCGCGCCAAGACAGACCGCCTTCTACAGGTAATGGGAACTGTACCCCTTCACCATGAGGAGCTTGACGACAACACGCTGTTGTCAGTAGACCCTATTGGAATTGTAGCCGAATCATTTGTACAGGTGCTTGAACATCTGAACACAACAAACAATGAGTTAACTTCAATAAAGAATGAACTTCAGGCGGTTCTTGATTCAGCCGGAGCAGGAATAGTTGTTATAAACACAAATTTGGAGATAGAAGCCTGCAATATGTACTGCATGGCAACCCTTTTTTCTGAAGAAGAATGCGTAATGGGAAACAATATAAGGGGTATTCTATGCCAACTACCTGATAAACATTGCATTATGGAAGAGATGCTTCTTACCGGTCAACGGGTTGAACAGAACGACTTTGTTTATAATGAACGGCATTACCATCTTGTAGGAACCCCTTTAAAGTCAGCTACTGGTGAAATCATCCGCTTTGTTCTTATATACACAGATGTTACTGAACGTAGAAACGCTGCCATTGAAATAGAAAGACTTGCATTTTATGACAGCCTTACAGGTCTTCCTAACAGGGTGCTTTTAAAAGAGCGTCTCTCTCAGATGCTGGCTCGAGCAAAAAGAAATAAAGAGGTTGTCGCCCTCTTATTTATTGATCTTGATCACTTTAAAGAAGTAAACGACACCTTGGGACATATATACGGAGATGAGTTGCTTCAGATTATTGCCGAACGCCTGAGTTCATGCCTCAGAAGCGCTGATTCAGTGGCCAGGTTCGGAGGTGACGAGTTTGTTGTTTTACTTGAAGGAGTCTCTGACCGCGAAGGAATAAAGGAGGTTGCAAACAAACTCCTTACAGCCTTGGCTCAGCCTCTTCAACTTGGCGACCGTGAAATATACACAGGCGGCAGCATCGGTATCTCACAGTTTCCGGAGGATGGAGATGATGTTGACACCCTTTTCAAAAATGCTGACACAGCTATGTATTATGCCAAGGATGCAGGTAGAAATATTTACCGGTTTTATTCATCCGAAATGCATGCATCGGCTCTTGAGCTATTGACGCTTAGCGGATTCTTGAGACATTCACTGGAACGCAATGAACTTTTCATTCTATATCAACCACAGATAAGCTTTATTAGCGGTACGATTATAGGAGTTGAGGCATTGCTCCGCTGGAAGCATCCGTTCCTTGGCATGATTCCACCGGATCGTTTCATTCCTATGGCTGAGGAAACTGGACTTATAATCGAGATCGGTTCATGGGTCTTGAAAATGGCATGTATGGATGCAATGAACTGGATTAACAATGGGCTTCAACCTTTGAGAGTTTCCGTTAACATCTCGGCAAAACAGTTCCGTGATCAGGGTCTTGTCGGCATGGTTCAAAAAGCTTTAAAAGAAAGCGGTTTACCACCCCATTTGCTTGAACTGGAGCTTACAGAAGGGATGCTTATTGAAAACATCTCTACTACCAGGAATACCTTGGATGCACTTAAAAAGATGGGGATAACTCTTGCAATTGACGATTTTGGAACCGGTTACAGTTCATTAAGCTACCTCAAGCATTTTCCGCTTGACCGTCTTAAGATAGACAAGTCATTCGTGAAGGAAATAACCGAACCTTCAGGAGATTCAGCCGCAATTGTAGAGGCGATTATAGCCCTTGCACACAGCCTTAAATTAACAGTAATTGCGGAAGGAGTTGAAGAGCGGGAACAGGTAGAGTTTTTAAAAGAACGCCATTGTGATGAGCTTCAAGGATATTATTTCAGTCGCCCATTAAAGAAAAACCATCTGGAACATCTGCTGCGAAAGATCATACAGGAACCTGAATTCTGCCTATTTAACTATCGCTAGCAGAAGATAAACAGAGATTACGTTATCGGTATTTTCTCCTATAGTTCAGAATATTCTTCCTTCCGCAGTCCATATTTCTTTATCTTCCGATACAACGTGGCAACATTCATTCCTGCTTCTTTTGCAGAAATATCCACCGCCCCACCATGCTTGCGAAGAAGATCCCTGATAAGATCTCTCTCAAATCTTTCAAGAGCCTCTGTAAAGGGAAGGTCATCAGAAAGCACCGGACCTGCCTGAACAGTGCTTGGCACAACCCTCCCTTCCGGAAGATCTATAACCTGTCCCAAGGTATCAAGAGATATATATTCACTCGCTTCCATGGCCATACATGCCTCAATTACATTGCGGAGCTGACGTATGTTTCCAGGCCATTCAAACGTGCAAAGAATCTGCATAGCATCCTTTTCAAACCCTTTTATTGCTGTTCCAAACTTTTTGTTCTGCAAATGTATGAAGTGTGCCGCCAACAGGGGAATATCATCAATACGCTCTCTTAACGGCGGCAGATGAAGATTGACCACATTAAGGCGGTAATAGAGATCTTCCCTGAACATACCGCTCTTTACCCCTTCCTTGAGATCCGCATTTGTGGCCGAAATTATACGCACATCAACATTAGTTGAAACTGTATCCCCTACCCTGCGAAACTCTTTTTCCTGCAAAAAACGGAGCATGGTTTTCTGAACATTCATAGGTAAATTACCAACTTCATCCAAAAAAAGTGTGCCTCCATCAGCAGCCTCAAGCAATCCCTGCCGGTTTTCAGCAGCACCGGTAAAAGCTCCTTTTTTGTAACCAAAAAGCTCGCTCTCCAGTATGCTTTCAGGAAGACCTCCGCAGTTGATGGCTATAAATTTTTTCTCTTTTCGGTCTGAATTTCTGTGAACGGCCTGGGCGATAAGCTCTTTGCCTGTGCCTGACTCTCCGGTAATAAGTATTGAGGTGTCTCGTGTAGCAACCTTGGAGACTTTATCAAGTACATTTCGTAAAGCGCCTGAAGAACCGATGATATTTTCAAAGTGAAGTTTTTCCTCAAGCTCCCTTCTTAACCCCTGGTTTTCTTCTGTGAGCTGAACCTGCTGTATGGCATTTTTAACCCTGTATACCAGTTCTTCTGGCTCAAATGGTTTTGTAAGCATATCATATGCACCTCTCCGCAGAGCCTGAATTGACATCTCAACCGTTGCATATGCAGTGATTATTATAACCGGTAGGTCACGCCGCTGTTCTTTAACCCGTTGCAAAACTTCAAGACCTGTCATACCAGGCATCTTGATATCAGTAATTACGAGATCCCATCCGCCAGGCGAAAATTCCTCCATTGCCTTAACCGGACTTGTGTAGGTTCTTACCAGATAGCCACTATCCAGCAGAACCTGCTCCATCATACGGCAAAGACCCTCTTCGTTATCAATCAGCAAAATCCTCTGTTTATCAATCATACAAGCACCTCATGCTCTATTGGCAGCAACACGACAACAGTAGTGCCTTTGCCAAGATCACTTTGTATATTTATTTCTCCATGGTGCATCTCTATTATCTGACGGGTTATGGCAAGCCCAAGCCCTGTACCACGAGCCTTTGTTGTGTAAAACGGTTCAAATATCTTTTCCAGACTTTCTGCTGGGATCCCTGAACCTGTGTCAGCAAAACTGATCTTTACTGTACCTTCAGTCCCTGGCTCGGTTTTAACATACAAGACACCTCCATCAGGCATTGCTCCACCTGCGTTAAGTATAAGGTTAATCGCAACCTGGCGAAGCTGATCGCCGTCCAGCATGATTTTGGGAATATCAGATGAAAAGCTAGACTCAATTTTAACTCCACGCATATCCGTATGATTAGCTGCAAATTCAACAATTTCACTCAAAAGTTCGTTCAGATCGGTCAATGAGAGTGTAGGACGCGGAGTTCGCGCATATGAAAGGAGATCCTGAACTATCTTTTTACAGCGTTTACTTTCTCGTTTTATTTCATTTATATATTTGTAATTAGGATCTGTTGGAGACAATTTCCCTTCAAGATAGGCGGCGTACCCCAGGATAACCCCTAACGGGTTATTTATCTCATGCGCAACTCCTGAGGAGAGAACCCCCAATGATGCCATTTTACCCTGTTGAGCCAGTGTGCTTTCCATCTCCTTGTTTCTCTGAATTATATCCGTCATTTTATTGAAAGCTGTTGCCATCTCGGAAAGTTCATCAGTTCCTACTACCTGCATTCTTGCTTCCATATCCCCCTTGCGAACCTTTCTTATTGTTTCAATCATCTCTGTAATCGGATTTGTTGCAATGGCTGAAACATAATAAACCAGGATAGTCGCAAAAAGGCCTACTACAAAAATCAGGATGATAGTGCTTACAAAAATATGACTTTTTATCGTATTTGCTTCTTTATAAAATTCATCCTCATATGAACCAACAGCAACTATCCAGTCCCAATCCTTGAAATATTCATACCTTACAATCTTCATACGTGGCTTGTCACTTCCAACATTCTGCCACGGATACCGAATCCAGCCGCTCTTTTTTTCAATCATTTCACGAATAAATTGGTTACCGTTTGAATCCCTTGCATCAATAATATTACGTCCTTCAGCATCAGGATGGATTGTAAGTGTACCCTTTCCATCAATACAATAAATATATCCAGTTTTTCCTACCCGCTTGTTTTTAATCTTTCCTTTCAAAGCTTCGAAAGATTCTGAAGAAAGCTCCGCTTCAAGGTCACCTGTTATTTTATAACGGAAGTTCTGATACTGCTTGTTGTAAGAGCAGAGCAGGTTGGTTGTAAAATCCGCCATATGTTGAAGGTCATCCTTACTGGTCTGTGTAATCCCGAGATAAGCCTTCTGATTGGCAATAAAACCGGTAACCAGAGCAACAACTATTATCGGGGTTATCACCAGAGGAAGCACCAGCAACAGAAGCTTGCTGCGTAATTTCAAATGATTAAGAATTATTTTTAGCATAACTGCCTGCCTTTTGCCGATAAGATGAACAATTTATTTATTCCTGAATGATTCAAGCAAGATCTGTATTTCACGCTGTTGAATATCAGAAATTGAGTCAAACTTCACTCCTATCCCCGGGATATTATCTACTTTACCTCCCCATCGGTTCAGCCATGATATGGTAGCTGTTATTGCAGAGGTTTCGGTCAGCCCTACAAACTTTATCAAAACGGTATCACCAATATTAAAATGGGCATGGCTTGTAAAAAGAAAACAACCGTTAGCTGATACATTCATAGTAACGGTTTGCTCTTCATAATTCATGTTTACTACGTTTTTAAGAATTGCATGGAGATGTAGCGGATAGCGATCCTTAGGAGTAACAATTCTGGGAGTGAATCCTTTGCATAACTCTACAAACTCATCAATATTTGTTGCAATTCCCTGCATCCCTGTAGCCACCATCAGCTTTATTGCATCAGTAGCCGGAGCAATATTTATATAGGCACTGGGAAGAGCTTTAAGGAGATCTTCAACCTCAGTTTTTTCTTTAACACTTGCCTTCACAACAACAGGCATATCCAGCAGAATACCACTAAATGCAGTTCCGGCAGCAAGGGACAATCCCTCTGTAATAGATGAAACCGGCATCGAAGAGACCCCTAGTTCATCAAGCACAGATCTGTAGGTATGAATACGAGTATCACTCCTGGAAACCAACAACAGAAGCGGACTGTTCATAATCCTTTTCCTCCCTTGGAAAGTTGCTTACGGGAATAGAGAGACAACTAAAACCGTATACGCTTAGTTTTATTATTACACCTATTGCATATTTGCAACAGAAATAAAAAGACTCAATTCCGGATCGCAAAAAAGCGAACACTTTAATTTCGGTATGTTATATTATTTATTGGCATGAAACACTGTTTGCGATAATGCAAGCTAATGAACAGTTCATTTTAGCCAAATCATAAACCAATCTATAATTACTTAATATTAAAGGATAAAAACATATTCAATCTAAAAGCTGAATTTGGCACGCCCGTTGCGTTAAAGCTTTATAGAAAATTGAACCGTCTTTGTATTCCATAAATAAACAGGAGGTTAGTCAATGTCTGATCAGAATCCGCACAAGAGCAGAGGCCTGCAGGTTGTAATTGCAGCAACAGGTATAAATCTGGCTCTGGGAGTACTCTACGCCTGGAGTATCTTCAAAGAAGCCATTATCAGCTCAATCAAGGCAGGCGGTCCAAACGCTTTCAACTGGGAACTTTCTTCCGTGGGCACTCCATACGCCGTAAGCTGCCTGGTATTCGCATTTGCAATGATTATTGCAGGAAAGGCACAAGACAGGATTGGACCAGCCAGGACTGCGCTTATCGGGGGTATACTGGTTGGCTCAGGCTTTATACTACTCGGTTTTACTACAAGTTATACTGCATGGATATTCGGATTTGGCATCCTGGCAGGAGCCGGTTTCGGTTTTGGGTATTCTGCTGCAACCCCCCCTGCAATCAAATGGTTCTCATCAGCCAAGACAGGTCTTGTAGCCGGTATTGTGGTTGCCGGTTTTGGACTTGCTCCTGTTTATATCGCACCTTTATCCAAATTTTTACTAAACACATATGGAATTCAAAACTCCATGTTAATACTGGGAATAGGTTTTCTGGTAGTTGTATGCGGACTATCCTTCCTGTTGGTAAACCCTCCTAAAGGATATGTGCCACGTGAAGTACTTCGAGGTTATTATCCTGCACTTGATGCAGAGAAGAAGAAAAAAGAAGAAACCAACGCAACTGTTAGCGAAGTACTTCGTTCACCCAAGTTTTACGTCCTCTGGCTTTGCTTCTTTATTGGAGCAGGCGCTGGTCTTATGGTAATTGGAAGCGTTGCAGGGATGGCAAAAAAGAGTATGGGCGAAATGGCATTTATTGCTGTTTCTGTAGCAGCTATCGGTAACGCCGCCGGTCGTGTAGTTGCAGGTGTATTATCTGACCGTATCGGTCGTCGTGCGACACTGTTCATTATGCTCGCATTCCAGGCATCCCTCATGTTTGCAGCCATTCCAATTACCTCTAACCCCAATGCCATCACACTTGTGCTTCTGGCTACCTTTATGGCTTTCAATTACGGTTCAAACCTTGCTCTATTCCCTTCATTTGCAAAGGATTATTGGGGACTCAAGAACTATGGCCTAAACTACGGAGCTCTATTTACCGCCTGGGGGATGGGAGGGTTCGTCCTGGTACAGGCTGCTGATAAGATAAAGGCAATGCCAGGCGGCGCAAACAACGCATTTATAGCTGCAGGTATTTTATTGATAATAGGAGCCTCACTAAGCATATTCCTTGCTGACAAGAAGAAGGCCGTTGCAGGAGAAATGGCACCTTCCCGCTGGCAGGAGTTCTGGGCAGAGTTTTCACTTGGTCTCAAGGTGTTTCTCGGAATTGAAGCTCCACAAGTTCGTGCTCCCCGCAACTGGGATGCAATTGAAAAAGGGCGTGCCTAAAAATTTGATTTAATATGCAGATTTAAAAGAGCCTCGCTGCCAGCGAGGCTCTTTTTTTATTTACTTTATGGTTCTCAAAATGCTTGGAACCGGATTTATCCTTTACTATTGGGATATTACATGGACAAGATATTTATCTGTTCTTTGATTTTGAGCCAAGCTTTTGCGGCCTCAGCAATCTGTCTTGTATCTCTTCAAGGTATGCAATAAAAGTTTTCACCTACAAGTGGTCTGCCGCTCCTCTCATGTTTGCGAAAGGAGATGTTACAGAAACTCCCACATAAAACCATATCAATAAACCACGGGGTCAGGCTTCCAAGTTGCTAAGTTTTGCTTCTGACTACTGTTTTTAGATTACATGAATACACATGAGAACAATAATCTTGTTAACTTGGAAGCCTGACCCCATTGCTCAATAAAATCAGACTAACTATCGCTCTGCAATCAGGTACTGGCTGGTGATCACCTCGGTATGATTACAATGGCTGCGTAGGTTCCATGCTATGTGACCATTTTTTGTAATCTGCCAGGTGGGTTGTAATACCATGTCCTTTCCCTCAAGCAGGGCTCGTACGTTATCAATGCCTCGTCCCGGATATGCCCCTGTATCTGTGCCTCCTAACCATTTTTCAACAGGTGTAATCGTCTCAGACCAGGAAAAAGGATCAGCAAACAGAAAAGAGCAGTTTGTATCCTGAGCCACACGGTTCATCTCATACAGGTGAGCCAAAGGATAGGCAACCCTATCCAGCAGATTAAGAGATGCGATCTGGTCAAAGCTGCTGTAACTGAACGGTAGATATAATGCGTCTGCAATAATAAACTCCAGATTTTCGGTCTGCCATGACTCGGGAATGGTTATCTCAAACTGCTGTTCAAGTTTGCCTTCCAGAGGCAGGGTAAAGGTATGCCTGCGTTTTTTTGCCAAAAGGCGTGCTGTTTTGATGAAATTGTATGACAGGTCACAACCAATGGTGAAAGCGCCCTGTCGAGCCATCTCAAAACTGGCTCTGCCGACTGAACAACCTGCGTCAAAACAGCTGGTACGCCCAGCAGCAAAAAAATCTGTCCATGAAACAGAACCACTTTCGGTAGCTTTGTTACTACAGAGATCACGAAAATGACTCCAGAGGTATTGCGATGTCACACCCTTTTCTTCGTAACGCCATTGGCTGCCTGGTGTCCCAGCAGATTGGTCTGACATAAGTATCGCTAAACCGTCCTGAATGGGATAACGATGTTTACATTTTTTGCACTCTAAAAAACCTTCCCAAACCTCATGTTCAGTTTCCTGCTTGATTGTCAGTTGCAATAGATGCTCCTTAGGCAAACAGGCAGGACAAATTAGTAAATTGGTAATCTGCTTTTTCATTTAACCCCTTAATTTTGCAACAGACGACTTTCGCTCAAATTGACATTTCTATCATAATCTGGAAATTTAAAATAACGGGATGTCCTTAATTTCCCAATTTCCCCGAATTGGCAATTCTAGTCCAACCATCAGGGGGGATTCAAGGTACGTTGTTTGTACGTCTATTAACATTAAAAGAACCGGATCGCTTTGCAACAATTTCTCCCCTCGTCCGGCGGCAACACTGACACCAGCACGGCGCAGATTGACGTATCTTGCCACCTCGACACCGCTGTAGCCTCCATGGCGTAGCGCCAGATAACAAATTACGCTCCGGGCTGCGGCGATTCTCCCGCAATGCATCCGCTTCTATGTTGTAGTATTCGCATGCTCATGCGACCGGACATTTCTATTTGATAATCACACAACGGGGCTCTTTTTTTATTGGAGTCAAAAGTTTGCAGATGTATGCTGTTATATCCAGACTACTGCTATTTCGGGAGACTGCTATGAATCAGGCAGAGATAAAACAGATGCTCAACCCGGCCATATACCCTGATGCAACCAGAACTGTTCGGCACCTGCAAACCCATATATCACATATATTTATTACAGACGATTATGTCTACAAGGTAAAGAAGCCTGTTGATTTTGGTTTTCTTGATTTCACCACCCTTGATAAACGTTATTTTTACTGCAATGAGGAGCTAAGGCTTAACAGACGACTCTCACCAGATATATATATAGATGTTGTGCCTATTTATCAAAACGATGAAGGAGAGTTATCTTTTTCTTATACAGGGAATCTGGCAGAATATGCTGTAAAGATGAAACATTTGCCGGAAGAAAGAATGATGTCGCGACTACTTGTTCAGGGAAAGGTTACTGAATCAGAGATTGAGATGATCGCTTCGAAGGTTGCCAGGTTTCACAAAGAGGCTGCACGAAGCAACCGGATAGATCAGTTCGGAACTGTTGAAGCGATAAGACTGAACTGGCTTGAAAATCTGCAACAGACTGAAAAATATATCTCTAGGACAATATCCCAAAAAGAACATCTGGTTATAAAAGAGAAGTCCCTGCATTGGCTGGAAAATAATGCAGGACTTTTTGAACAAAGGATAAATGAAGGTTTTATCTGCGAATGCGATGGCGATCTGCATAGCGAAAATATCTGTCTTGATGGTGATATACATATTTTTGACTGCATAGAATTCAATGAGAAATTCCGTTACGGTGATACAGCTTCTGATATAGCGTTCCTGGCTATGGATCTTGAGAATCACGGTCGAAGAGATCTGGCTGAAAGATTTATTGAGCAGTATCTGAAAGAAAGCTCCGATTTAACACTAATTCAGGTATTGCCGCTTTATCTTGCCAACCGTGCATTTATCCGCGGCAAGGTTGAAAGCCTAAGACTGGATGATCCTCTTATAAATGATGAGGACAAATCTGCTGCCAGAGTAAGGGCTACGCGTTTTTTCCGCCTTGCCAAAGGCTATCTTATAAGAGCGGAATTACCCAGAATTATGTTTATCACCTGCGGCCCAACCGGTTGCGGCAAAAGTGCATTAGCTGATGAACTGGCCTTTCAGCTTGGAATAGATCATTTTTCATCTGATTTTGAAAGGAAAAAACTGGCAGGGCTAAAACCGACAGACCGGAGCAGCAACATTTACAATGCCTACTGGAATCAGGCAACCTATAACCAGCTGTTTAAGCTTTCACAAAACAGCCTTTCTAAAGGCAGAAGTATTATTGTAGATGCAACATTCCGAAGCCGCTTCGAAAGAGAGCGTTTTATAAAACTTTCTGAATCAGAAGGGATGTTGCCGGTGATACTATACCCTGATTATTCTGCAGATATCATTAAACAACGTTTGAAAACAAGAGAAGAGGCAGGTAATTCAGTTTCTGACGGAACATGGCAGATCTATCTTAAACAGGTATCTGAATTTGAAGAGCCCACAGGGGAAGAAGCCCTATTAATAAGGCCTGATGCCGATTTAAGCCCTTTTTTAATGGTTGAATATATTCTGGAGAATCTTGATATTCTTAACACCTAAAATAAAAAATAAGACTTAGGTTCATTTTTTTGAATACATCTTAAAAATTGTGTGATAGGGTGCGCCATCTTTTGAAGTGGGCAAACCCAGTAACTTTGGAAGTTACTGGTTTTTTTTTACAAACACCCATGACATCATGGGTGCATTACACCAAGCAGAGTGCTGAAGGAGAAGTAGGGTATGACAACAGGTAGGGTTAAGTGGTTCAATGACAGCAAGGGGTTCGGTTTTCTGGAGCAGGAAGGTGGCGAGGATGTTTTCGTACATTTTTCTGCCATCAACGGCAATGGCTTCAAATCCCTTGCTGAAGGTGATACGGTTCAGTTTGAAGTAGTCAAGGGTCCAAAAGGCCTGCAGGCTGCAAACGTAACCCGCGTATAACGCAGGAAGCGTCATCTTTTAAAAGGAAAACCCCGGTAAAGCCGGGGTTTTTTTATTTAATCAGAAAATTAATTCAATCAATCAGAATAAGATACGGGTTCAACAGACCACGGGAACTCAGATATTCTTTTAAATAGTCTCTGCCTTTCAGCAAGATAGAGCTAATCGAATACTCCAGTTCCAACCAGACAAGCCAGGGTAAACAGCCAGAAACTGAAAATCCGTAAGCTGTTTCCATCTGCTTAAGGCAGACTTTCTCCATTTCCATTCCAATTTCCTGAGGAGTCGCTGCATAATGTGTTGGAAAGGCAACTGTAGATTGATCCAACATATCGATAAAATTTTGTTTTTCTTCCATTGAAAGAGTGCTGAAATCGGTAACACACCAATCCGGTTTCATTGTTGAAATGAGGGAACGGCAGGAAAACGGACGAACTTTATATATTCCGCCATTAGTGTCCGGAATAATTTCAGAATAGTTTCAGCTGCTTAGGTTTTTCAAGG
>CAZZMP010000039.1:0-20599 GCA_964655435.1 uncultured Geobacter sp. | reverse complement strand
ACCACGGACATGGTGATTAACAGTCACCCGCTCTACCGACTGAGCTACTGGGGAATAAGCTTGTAACGCCTTAATCTGGCTGGCTTTGCGGACGTTACCCCACTGCACTTGGTTGCTACAAGCGTTGGACTTTATATCACAGGATTTTTCGGGCTGTCAATACATTTACTCTATTTTTGGCTGACTGGGAAACCCGTGAGAAATATAAATTTATTTTTCTTTCAAACTCTTTGCATATCAGCATATATAACAGATTGAAGTTTTAACAGAAGAGGAACGGTCTTGCTTAGGGTGTCATCAATGCAAAAAAACAAACAGCTTTCAAAATCAACCAGCTCTCCACGCCACGCTGCATATAATACCCTTATTAAACTCTCTGGCAGCGACCTTCATGCAGACGAACTGATTGACATTGAATTATCACAGAATCTTATACAGGGGGCGGATCGCGGACTGTTTGCCGAGATAGTCTTCGGGGTACTGAGGCATCAAGGTACCATCGATTACTATCTGGACAAGCTGGTAAATCAGCCGCTAAATCGCCTCGAAATTTCGGTTCTTATACTTTTACGCCTGGGACTTTATCAAATCCATTATCTTGACAGGGTGCCAGAGCATGCAGCGGTAAACGAAACAGTTGCCCTGGCAGCAGAGGTTATTCCTCGAGCAAAGGGCTTGATAAACGGAGTATTACGGAATTTTCTGCGCTCTCGAGAGACCATTACCCTTCCTGTTGCTGAAAAATCAGCAATAAACTGGTTGACTGCATCATATTCAGTACCAAACTGGCTGGCAGAACAGTGGCTAAGACAGTTCAGCTTGATGGAGGCTGAAGAACTGGCCGCTGAATCACTTAAAATCCCTCTCTTAACTCTGCGTGCCAACACCCTTAAGACAAACCGTTCAGCAATTATGGACTCTTTCAGCGCTAGTGGAATTCTTGCAGAACCATGCCGTTATTCGCCCGAAGGTATAAGACTCCTGCAAAACCACCAGATAACTTCACTTAACGGATTTTCCGAAGGGATGTTCACTGTTCAGGACGAGTCTTCTCAATTGGTTGCACATCTTCTTGATCCAGAGCCTGATGATGAGGTTCTGGATGTATGCGCCGCGCCTGGAGGGAAGGCCACTCATCTGTCGCAGCTGATGGGTGGCAGAGGAAAGATTACCGCAACAGACTTAAACCAGCGCAGGGTAAAAAAAATCCGTGAATCGGCTGAGAGAATGGGGATTAAAAATATTTGCTGTCTGGTTGGAGATGCGTTATCCACTGATTATCTAAAAGGGTTGATGTTTGATCGGATTTTGCTCGATGCCCCCTGCTCCGGTCTCGGAGTTATCAGAAGAAATCCGGAGGCAAAATGGCGACTGCAGCCAGCCGAATTAGCCCGTTGTGCTTCAAGGCAGCGCCTGCTCTTGGATAAAGCCTCATATCTTCTTAAACCTGGAGGAATTTTGGTCTATGCCACATGCTCAACCGCACCTGAAGAAGATGAAGATGTTGTGCAGGATTTTCTTTCAAGCAATCCTGAATTTGTGATAGAAAATGGCAGTCACTTGTTTAAATATGGTTCAGAACTGTTCGATTCTGCCGGATACATGCGTATATGGCCACACAAACATGGCGCTGACGGCTTTTTTGCTGTCAGGCTTAAGAGGATTGTTCGATGAAGAAAATAGCACCTTCCATACTTTCCGCTGATTTTTGTCGGCTTGCAGATGAAGTAAGAGCCGTTGAGTCTGCGGGAGCCGATTATATTCATATTGATGTCATGGATGGTCATTTTGTGCCGAATATCACGATTGGACCTCTTGTGGTTGAGGCGGTAAGAAAAGTCACTGAACTCCCGCTGGACGTTCATCTTATGATTGAACAGCCTGAGCGTTATGTTGAGGATTTTGCAAGAGCCGGAGCCGACATCATTGTGGTTCATGCGGAGGCGACCTGTCACCTTAACAGACTGGTTCAACAGATAAAGGCACTTGGGAAAAAAGTGGGCGTTTCATTAAATCCTGCCACCCCGTTAAATCTATTGGATTATATACTTGATGAACTTGATCTTGTATTGCTTATGACCGTTAACCCGGGTTTTGGAGGGCAATCTTTCATCGAATCCTGTATACCAAAGATTCAGAGGCTAAGAGGTATGCTGGATCGTCTCGGCTCAGAGGCCGAGCTTGAAATTGATGGAGGAGTAAAACCATCGAATATAGGAAGAATTGCCCATGCAGGGGCAGATGTTCTGGTGGCAGGCAGCGCTGTTTTTGGCGCTGATGACTATTCAGCTGTCATCAAAGAGATGAAACAACTGATACAGGAGCCACGATTGTAATTTCACAACTTTTTCTCAGAGGGTGCAAATGGCAGATAGCGCTTTAATCATTGACGATTCTGAATCTGTCCGAGATAAGATCATTAAAACTCTGGAGTCTCACAGACTTTTTTCGCGGCTTTACCAAGCGGAAGACGGACTGGAAGGGTTTAAAAAACTGCTCGCATCTCCTGTTGATATAATCCTCTGTGATCTTGAAATGCCCCGCATGGACGGCTTCAAGTTTCTGGGTATGATGAAAGGACGTCCAGAGGTTTCAGATATACCGGTTATAATCCTTACAGGAAATGAAGAGCGAGAGATGAAAATAAAGGGGCTGGAACAGGGAGCCTCTGATTTTATAGTCAAGCCTTTTGACCCTGAAGAGCTTGTAGCACGAATGAAAGTCCACCTGAAGATCAAACACCTTCAGGATGATCTCAAGCGTTCCAATGAACTCCTGTTGGAGCTCTCAAACACAGACCATCTTACCGGACTGTTCAATCGGCGTTTTCTTATGGAAAGCCTTGATAAAGAGTTGCAGAGAGCGAAACGGAAGAACAGTTACCTTGCTCTTCTCCTGCTGGATATTGACCACTTTAAGAGGATAAATGATACATATGGACATCTGCAGGGGGATCTCGTACTTCAGAAAGTGGCTCTTAATATCCAAAAAGAACTGAGAAGTTATGATATTGCAGCACGCTACGGCGGCGAGGAGTTTGTAGCGGTTTTGCCTGACACTTCCTTGAAAGAGGCTTTTAATGTTGCCGATCGGATAAGATTATCTATTCAGAGGATGCAGTTTGCCGGTTGCCTTTCAATTGAGCAGATAACAGCAAGTATCGGCGTTGCACTGCTTCCTTCAAAAATCTTTGATGATATTGATGGGCTGCTAAGAGCCGCTGACGAAGCTCTGTACAGGGCAAAAGAAGCAGGACGAAACAACGTCATGATTAGCGACTCCGCCATACAATAAAAGGAGAAACATCTTGCTAACCCTACAGGAACAGCACCTTATTGAAGAGTTCAGGAAGCTCGGAGCATCGGCTAAAGATGAGGTTATCTCTTATATCGTAACTCTTGCCCGTCATTCAGGTTCAGAGGCTGGAAGTTCGCAGTGTGCAGTAAAAACGGGAGAGCAGCAGAAACCTGAAAAGAATACAATCTTTACCGAATAGGACAAAACGGATGTCAATAACAGGAAACTCATTTTACCGGTTTTTTTCGGCGGCTCTGGCCGCCGTTTTTCTGTTTGTACCTCTTTTGGCAATTGCAGGTACGAACTATAAACTTTCCTCTCCTCCATCGGGTGAACGCTGGTTTGCAATACTAATCAATAATGAACAGGTCGGTTTTTACAGACAGGAAATTTCTGAGCTGCAAGAAGGCGGTTATACCATCAAAGCAAACGGAAGCGTCAGAATGCGGGTTATGGGATTTACCAAAGAGTCCTACTCGCACGAAGTTTACAATATTACGTCGGCTCTGGCTCTGAAGAACTTTGAGGTAGAACAGACTATTAACGGCAACAGCTCACATCTTACAGGAAGACTTGTCCCAGGAGGATTGCAGGTTAAAAGAACTGCCGAAGGCAAAACAGTAGTAAGACTCTTTAAAGCAAAAAATCCACTTATTCCGCCTCCAATGCTTAATCTTCTCCCTCTATTCAGAGACCCAGGAAAAGCAAAATTGCACAGGGTACTTACTTTTGACCCGGAGGATATGGCAATAAAAGAGGTTAAAATTATTGTAATAGGCGAAGAAACAACTCCTGACGGCAAGCAAACCGCCCTTAGATTGAGAAACAATCTCTATCCTTTTGTTGACAACGATATATGGATAGATGCCGGCGGTAATACCCTTTTAGAATCAGTCAGGGATGGCTTGGTTATCACAAGAGCGGAATCATCAGAAAATCTTGCCGCTTTTATCAGTGGAATGGCTCTTTCAAAAAAAGATCTTATATATGATTTCAGCATTGTAAGGATCGACTCTCCACTCAAACAACCTCCTGCAAAACTTAAAGGACTTTCTGTTTTAATTGAAGGATATGGAGAACAAATTCCCATATTATCAGATGGTTATCAACAGGTTGAGCGTAATCCGGCCAATATCACTATAAATACAGGCAGTCTTTTCAAGACAAAAGAACCGATACTAAAGAATGAAACAGAAAAATATATTCAACCATCAGATGGAATTGAATCCGGTTCTCCGGATATTATCGCCAAGGCAAGGCTTCTTACTGAACCAGTAAAGACAGATATTGACAAGGTAAAGGCGATAACTGAATGGACTTCCAAATGGCTGGAGGATCAGATAGAGGATCCGGGTTCTGCGATTGCAGGTATGAACAAGAGAGCCGGTAACTGCCAGACTCATGCAAAGCTCTATACCGCAATTGCAAGAGCTGCCGGTATACCAACCCGTTTTGTTTCAGGTCTTGTGTCTCAGGACGGAAATTCGTTTCTTTATCACAGCTGGGCTGAAAGCCTGATCGATGGTCATTGGATCGCAGTAGACCCAACCTTTAACCAGATTCCCGCAGACCCAACACACATCGCCTTTTTCGAGGGAAACCGGATTTCGGATCTTGCTCCGATTGTAGGCGTTATAGGCAAAATAAAGCTGAAAATATTGGATCAGGAGTGATCTCTAACTCATCAACTCTATGACAGTTCTTTACGACGCTTTTTCGCAATAAAATTAAAACACTGGAAATAGGTCAGAGCCACAAGCAAAAAGGCAAAATAGGCTATTGCAAGAATTATTGAAGCTCCGCGTGCCTTATCCACTCCGGGAGCCATAGCTACAAAAACAACAAAAGCTCCAAGAACCGACAGCTTCCATATATCGCCTATCATCCGTTTACGCCTTAGAAGAACCTGCTGTTCAGGAGTTATACCGATAAGACTGCCGTCAACTTCTATCTCTACATCCTGACGTGACAACCACCAGGCAGGATACATAAGCAGAAGCTGAATCCCGACCGCTATCCCGAAACTTTTGAAAAAGGCTCCCTGGATTCCGTACTTTGCAAAGGTCAACATAAAATTGTACGCCATAAAGATAAGGAGACCGAAAAGCCCAATCTGCACAACGTTATAGATAATTGACAGTCGCTTGAGACGGTTAAAATTATAAGATGCCATCTGTTCTTCCTTGCTTGTTTAATAAAGTTGGAGATTTAATCTGCAGCGGGATTGGGTTATAACAGAACGCTGTTCCGAGTACAACCGAGAAAGAGCAATTTCAATATATGAGCCTGATTCGCCGTATTATAAATCCTGTTATTGCGCTTGTTGCTATACAGTTAATCTGGGTAGTTGTAGTAGTTTTATGGGTAACATGGTTTGTCGGAAGGCACCGTCAGTTAAAAGAGCTGGCTGCACGTTACAGCCCGGAACTGCTTGCAAGAACAGAAGGCTGGTCTCCATTGGTACATGGCCTTTTGCTTCTGCTTGCCATACTTGCAGGGGTATACGCATTATTTATTTTCTGGCGAAGGCAGTCCCGCCTCTATCAGGAACAACGTGAATTTATAACCCAGGTAACACATGAGCTGAAATCCCCTCTTGCATCAATCCAGTTGCACCTGGAAACCATACGCCTAAGGACACTTCCGCCTGAAAGACTGGAAGCATTTGTTGATACCATGCTGGACGATACAAGACGTCTGCATTCACAGATTGACAACCTGCTGTTGGCTGCAAGGCTGGAGCAGCGACGCCGTCCTGTTGAACGTCGTACTATCGACCTCTCCGCTTTCATTCAGAAATATCTGGACGAGAATCTTGATCGCCTCCCCCCTGGCACCAGACTTGAAACAAAAATTGAGAAGAATATAAAGACCGCTGTTGAACCGGATGAATTGTCAACTGTATTAAGAAACCTGATTGAAAACGCAGTTCTTTATTCCAACGGCATACCGGAGCTTGAACTGAGTTGCATTAAAAATGGACGTTGGGCAGAAATATCGCTGAAGGACAATGGCAGAGGTCTGGCGCCGGAACAGCTAAGAAAGGTATTCCGAAAATTCTATCGTGTTGAACAGCCGGGCGAAAGGATAAGAGGCACAGGTCTTGGACTTTATATAGTTCAATCCGTTGTCCGTGAATATGGAGGCACTGTTAATGTTTCAAGTGATGGCTATGGTCTGGGTTGTACCTTTACCTTGCAACTACCGATTGAGGAAAAACAATGACAACAAATTCAGACGCCTGCTCGTTCTGCAGCCGATGGAATAATGAATCTAGCCTGAGGATTGCAGAGCTGGACCAGAGTTATCTGATCCTTAACAGGGATCAATTTTTCCCAGGCTATTGCCTGTTATTTGCCAAACAGCACGTTACCGAGCTCTTCCATCTTGACAAGATAGTACGACAGGGGATGATTGAAGAGGTAAGCCAGGTTGCTGCCGTCCTTAACAGCCTATTCAAACCTGACAAGATAAACTATGAACTGCTGGGGAATATGGTTCCACATATCCATTGGCATCTTGTGCCAAGATTTAGCACTGAACTCCTCTGGCCTCGCCCTATCTGGTCTGAACCGCATGAAGAACTGTATCTTACAGATGCTGAATACCAATGCCGCTGCAATCTTATCCGTAAGGGCATGGGAATCAAATAATGGAAATTTACAACCATAGCTTCCTTTCCAATGGTCTCCGTGTAATTACAGTTGAGCTGCCCCATCTGCACAGCGCTGAACTGGCAATATACATCAAGGTGGGCGGACGCAACGATCCTCGTGGCAGGACAGGGCTATCCCATTTTCTGGAACATATCCTGTTTCGTGGCACAGAAGATTACACAAGTTCTCTTGAAATTGAATCGGCGTTTGAATCCCTTGGCGGTGCAATAAATGCAGCTACAGATGCTGATTCAACCTGCTTTTACGGACGAATACATCCTCGCTTTGCGATTCAAGGACTTGAAATACTATCTTCATTGATTCTAAGACCAAAGCTTGATGGAATAGAGCTGGAGCGCCGGATAATTATTGAAGAGGCTCTGGAGGATATTAATCAGGATGGGGATGAAATAAGCGCAGATATCCTTACTGGCCGGATGCTCTGGCCGGATCACCCTCTGGGGGAACCCACAGTTGGAAATCTTCCTGATATTGGAAAGATAACCAAAAAGGATCTGAAAAAACATCTCCAAAACTGGTATCTGCCAAACAACGCTCTGATAATCGCTGCAGGGCCTCTTAAGCATGAAAATATCCTGTCGGCAGCAGAACGTTTTTTCGGAAGCTGGCAACCTGCTGAACTTCCTTCCTCAATCCCAGTGCCAGAACAGCTTCCAGCAGGCCCTGCCTGTCGTTTTGTAAAAGATGCAGACAGTCAGATAAGCATACAGCTTGCCTTCAGAACCTGTAGACGTTCTGCACCGGAAATGACCACTCTAAAGTTTTTAAGGCGTATATTGGCCGGTAGTGGCACTTCAAGACTACATCTGGCTCTTAGGGAAAGACTTGGACTGATCTACTCTGTTGATGCTGGTATAGGAAGCTATGATGAAACCGGCTGTCTTTCTATTGACCTTTCAACTGCACCGGAAAATCTCTCCGCTGTACTTTCTGCGACCATCAAGGAACTGGAGATACTGACCCGTCACCCTCTGCCTGAAGATGAAATGGAACGAATCAGGACTGTCTATCTGGCGGAACTGGATTACAGTCGTGATTCTGTAAGTGAAATGGGGATCCGTTTTGGTTGGGGTACCCTTATGGATATAGCCAATACTATTGATCAGGATCAACAACTGGTTCGCAATGTAACACCAGATATGATTCTGGAACTTGCCTCCAGCATCTTCAGACCTGAAAACCGCTTTTTAGCGGTAGTAGGGCCTATAGACAAGATTGAGCAAGAGGAAATACAGAAAATACTGGCTACATATCCACCCGGGTAACAACCCCCTGCAGTCTGCTGGCCGGAAGCTTGTTAAACTGCACAAAGTTTGGAGTATTACGCTTGATGGAGGCAAACAGCTTCCAGATCGGATTGGGAGTGCTGATATCCTCCACTCCGTAGAAAATCACCTTCTCTCTAATCCCGTTTTCATCAAGAAGCCCCTGTATATCCAGATGTTCCATATAACCAGCCCTTATCTCAAATGCATCCAGCCCTTTGGCAAGTTCGCTTGTCAGGATAGTTTCCACTCCAATCGGCTCATCAGTCCGCAAGATGGAGATAAAGATGTTACGCTCATAGATGATGTTACTGCGGATAATGCAATGCACCACATAGGGAGGCACCACAGTGTACTCCTTCACAAAAAACAGGCCGGTGCCGGGGATGTTCTTCCCCTTTGCGTAGATCTGCTGATATGCCATTTCAAAGGTATCCAGCTCCAGTGGACGCAGGGCACGATACAGGGCCCGCTGCCCCTTGGTCCAGACCAGAATGGTGATAAACGGCACTGACGCCAGAATGATCGACCAGTAGCCGCCGTGGGGCAGCTTGTGCAGGCAGGCGGTGAAGAACACCAGATCCACCACGGTGATCAGGGCAGCAAAGACCGCCTTCCAGGCCTTGGTGGTGCGGGAGAGGATCAGGATCATCATGATTCCGGTGATACTCATGGAACCGGTCACGGCAAGACCGTAGGCCGCTGCCAGGTTTTCAGACTTCTGAAACACCAGCATGATCACCACCACCGCAATCATCAACATCCAGTTGATTGAGCCGATGTAGATCTGCGATTTCAGATGACTGGAGGTGTAATCCACCTTTAAAAGCGGCAGGATGCGGGTGGTAATCCCCTGGTAGACAATGGAGAAGACCCCGCTGATCATGGCTTGGGAGGCGATGATGGTGGCCAGGATGGTCAGGATCAGGAACGGGATATAGAGCAGCGGCGCTTGATGCTGCACCATGCCGAACAGGTAGTTCTTGGCATCGGGATGGGAGATGATGAAGGCCCCCTGCCCCAGATAGTTGAGGTACAGCGCCCAGAAGACGATTGACCAGGCCCGCACAATCGGCTTGCGCCCCAGATGTCCCATGTCGGCATACAGTGCCTCGCCACCGGTGGCGCACAGAATCACCTCGGACAGCACGATGAACCCGGCCAGACCGTTGTCCAGCAGAAACTGCAGCGCGTAATGGGGGCTGACCGCAAACAGCACGGTGGGATGCGAGGCAACCGAGACCGCACCGGAAAGCGCCAGGGAGGCGAACCAGACTACCATGATCGGCCCAAAGGCACCGGCCACCTTGTCGGTACCTTTGAACTGCATCAGAAAGAGCCCAACAGCGATACAGGCGGCAATCAGGATCAGCCAGGACTGGTGCAGTCCCCCCAGGCCGGGAATCAACACCATCCCCTCAACTGCCGAAAGGATCGAGATGGCCGGAGTGATAACCCCGTCTCCCATCAACAGACTGACCCCCAGATAGGTCAGGAAGACCACAAAGGTAAGCTGACGTCCCGGCCTGATCATCCTGGCCAGGATCTCCTTCAGCACGATCGCGCCACCCTCTCCTTTGCGTCCCAGCCGCATGGCTAGCCAGGCGTATTCTGCTGTCACCAGAATGGTCATAGTCCAGAACACCAGCGAGAGGATGCCGAAGACGTTCTGCATGGTGGGCCTGGTCAGGGCAAAAACCACAGTAAGCGTATAGATCGGACTGGTACCGATGTCGCCAAACACCAACCCCATCGCCTTGACAATACCGCCCCAGAATGAATCATTGTCGTGCTGTTGCATGGTACTCCTCATAATGCTGATAACATAACTGCCTGTATAGGCTTTCCTGCATCAAGGGAGTATCAAGATGGGCTGCAAACATATCAAGAACGTATCAAGAAGCGGAAATCAAACCAGACGATAGCCTGAACCAGAGTGCAGTTACCCAACAGAAATTTTATTTGAATAATAACCCGTTAGTGTATATACAATAATTATGATCTGGGATGAGACAAAACGACTTTCCAATCTGGAAAAACATCATCTTGATTTTGCGGATGCTGCCCTTGTTCTGTCTAACCGCTACCGTCTGGAGTTTGAAACCGTTCGTAATGGTGAGGTGAGACGGCAGACATTTGCATACGTTGCAGAGGTTTTAACCGTACTTACCGTTATCTGGCTGCCTGGTGAAAAGACAAGGATTATTAGTTTTCGCAGGGCTCACAAATATGAAAGGGAGGCATACCATGCCTGGCTTGAAAAAGAGTACAAAGAGTGATTGGGAGAAGGTTAAGCAGGATGCCGCACTTGATGCGCCGCTTGTCTATGACCCTGAGACAGACCTCTACAACCCAAACGACCCTGAGCAGGTACATACCTTCTTTGCAACGGCAAAGGTAACCCGCAAGCCTGGCAGACCAAAGGCTGCGGTCACCAAGGTGCCTACTGCCATCCGTCTTTCGGCAGATGTTGTTGAATATTTCAGGGCTACCGGTGCAGGCTGGCAATCACGCATTGACACAGCGCTACGTGACTGGATAGCCGGACATCCGCTAAAACGGACATAGAGATTTCCTGATCCACTCCCCCCAAAAGCCGTCCCAAAGGTTAAACTCCTGGGCACCTTGGTTGTTGCTGGTCACGAAGAAACGGGGGTTACTGCGGGCGGGGGCGGGAGATATTTGAATCTACCAGGCTATGTTGTTATCTTACGGTTTGATAAGCAGATGACTGATTTCACCGTAAAGCAAAAATTGCTTGTCAGCACTGACAACTGGCAGGTTGTGAATGATTGAAGTCGCAATAATCAGACGGTCTTGAGGATCTTTATGATGTTCAGGCAGGGAAGCGGCAAGGCGGGCTACTTCGGCGGTAATCGGGATACAGTTGACACCTGCCTCAAAAAAAACAGATGAAAACCAGTCATCCAGACTGATCTCCAGTTCAATTCTGCCATGTCTGGCGAGCCATTCGATTTCAAAACATGAAATAGCGGAAACAGCCACTGACTCTGAATCTTCAATGGTCGCAACCATGCTTTCAGGAAGCTTTCCGACTGCTCCATTGATCCACCAGAGCAGAATATGGGTATCAAGCAACAGCATTAGGCAACATTCCAATCCTGTGCTGGAGCGGACGAGATTACATCGCCAGTCTCGCGAATCCTGCCACGAAGATGGGCAGGTGCTTTACTTTTCTTTAAGGGTAGCGGGGTATCAAGGAGTAGCATGATCACTTCAACGGATTTATCAGGCGGAAGGAGCGGGAGGCCGGTAAGATGACCGGTTGAGTCGGTCTGCGTTACAATACGTTGGGCTTGCATGTCAGATAACCTCCTTTGTATTGGAAATATAGCCCAATATTACAGATATAACAAGCGATCCTGAATTTTGATCCCCCCTTGAGCTTCCCCCCCTCCTTGCAGTTAAAGAAACAAGCCGCTGCCGGACTCAACTCCTGGGCGGCTTCTTTGTTGGTAGTGAATCAGCGGAAGGGGTACAGAGTGTCACCCAGTTTTCAGCTGATGCTTAAGTTAAATCACAATCCAAGTTTTTTCTTTGCAAGCTTATTTGATCTAAGTTCATACCAGACGGTAGCCTACCCCCGGTTCGGTAGTAATATACCGTGGTTGTGTCGGGTCAGGCTCAATTTTGCGCCGCAGATTGCTGATGTTAACCCGCAGCACATGGGGTTGTTCCAGGTGGGACGGCCCCCAGATCTTGTTCAGGATATGGCGATGGGTAAGTACCTTGCCGGCCTGACTGATCAACAGCTTGAGCAGATCGTACTCCGTGGGGGTTAGCTGTACCTCCTGTCCTTTAACCAGCACCCGCCGAAGCTCAAGATTTACCTCCAGATCATCCCGCACAAAGGTCGGCTCCGGTGCCACCTGCTGGGAACGACGCAGAGTGGCTCGCATCCGGGCCAGCAGCTCTCCCACACCGAACGGCTTGGCCAGATAATCATCGGCTCCGGCATCCAGGGCGGCGATCTTGTCCTCCTCCCGCTCCCGCACCGAGAGTACGATAATCGGCACCTGCGACCACTCCCTGATCCGCTTGATTATCTCAATGCCGTCAAGATCCGGCAGACCGAGATCCAGCAGGATCAGATCAGGCCGGATGGAGGCGGTAACTGACAGACCGGCATGGCCATGCTCAGCCTCATGCAGCGCAAACTCCTCGCTGGACAACACGGTACGCAAAAAGCGCCGGATCGCCACTTCATCATCAATGATCAGGATGCGCGGAAGATTCTCTCCCGTAGTCTCAGGTGTCATAGCTGCCCGTTCTCCCTCAATGTTCTCTCAGCCAACGGCAACCGTACCACCATCGTCAGCCCGCCGCCAGCCCGGTTAATCGCCTTGATACTGCCGTTATGAGCCTCAACAATCCCCTTGCAGATCGAAAGCCCCAACCCCGTGCCGCCAACCCCTTCCGGCACCGGTATCCGGTAAAACTTGTCAAAGACCCGTTTCAGATCCTGCTCCGGCACACCGAGCCCCTGATCGGCAATCTCCAGCAACAGCCAGCCCCGATCAAGGCGGGCGCTGATCTCAATACTACTTTCAGCCGGGGAATATTTCAGTGAATTATCCAGCAGATTTACCAGTACCTGGGTCATCAGCACCAGATCAAGCGGCACCATCGGCAGGTCATCCGGCAGCCTGATCTGGATGGTACGACCCCCCACCCGCTGTTTGATGGCTGCCATGGCACAGCCCACCAGATCCTGAACATCGCACAGCTCATGGTTTAGCCTGATGGCGCCTGCCTCAATACGGGTCATATCCAGCAGGTTGCCCACAAAGCGGTTCAGCCGTTCGGCCTCACCGGCTGCGGTATCCAGCAGTTCGTTACGGGTCGCTTCAGAAAAATGAGCACCTTCATCCCGCAGGCTGGCCAGCACGCCGGTTACCGTGACCAGCGGGGTACGCAGATCATGGGAGATGGAGTTGAGCAACGCCCGCTCCAGATTTTCACGAGCCTGGAGGATCTGAGCCTGCTCTGCCTGATGGGAGAACTGAACCCGCTCAATGGCCATGGCCGCCTGGGTTGCAAAGGCATCCAGCAGGCGGCGGCTCTCGGTGGAGCGGTACTCCAGCTCATCCTCCATCCGCACCCCCAGCACCCCCAACTGGCTGGCCGGGGTCTGCAGCGGCAGATAGATCAGATTGGCCGAGATCAGGGTGTCGGTGCCGCAGCCGGCTGGCTGACGATTTCGGAAGGCCCAGTCCGCCACCGCCTGTTCCTTGCTATCCAAAACCAGCCCATCACTGGTTGCCAACTGCTCCAGCCGCTCACCCTCCGGCAGAAAGATGGTTGCTGTGGCGTTCAGCGCCTCTTCCACGTTCCTGATCACCGCCTGCAGCACTGTAACACTATCAGCCGCAACCGCCAGATCACGACTCAGGTAGTAGAGCGAGGCGGTCTGGATCTCCCGCACCCGGATTACATCGGCCCGTTCCTGTGCCCGGGCCACCAGTGAGCTGATCACCAGCCCCACAATCAGCAGCCCGGCAAAGGTGATCAGATACTGGGTATCAGCCACCACAAAGGTAATGTGGGGCGGCACAAAGAAGAAGTCAAAGGCCAGCACCCCCAGAAAGGCAGTCAGCATGGCCGGTCTGCGTCCCAGCCGCACCGCTGCCACCACCACCGCCAACAGGTAGATCATCACCATGTTGGTCGGTTCCAGAAAGCGGCTGACCAACCCGCACAAAAGGGTTGCTGCAGCCACCAGCAGCGCTGCAGCCGGATACCCGAAAGGATGGGCATGGTGCGGATGTTTAACCGACTGCTGCGGCCTGCCCTGCTGGCCTTCACTGCTGATCCGCACCACAAAGACATCACTGCTGCTACTGCGCCGGATGATCTGATCAACAATCGGCGGATGCAGCAGCTCCTGCCAGCGACTGCGGCTGGGCTTGCCCACCACGATGCGGGTCACATTATGACGGGCGGCATACTCCACCACCGCATCCGGCACCGACGTGGCGGTCAGCGTAGCCACCTGTGCCCCCAGGCTTTCAGCAAAGCGCAGATCCTGCCAGACCCGTTCACGATTCTCCCTGGTATGGCGGTCACTGCCCGGTGTCTCGATATAGACCGTGTGCCAGGGCGCCTTCAGCTCCTCAGCCAGCCTGCGGGTGGCCCGGATCAACTGCTCGCTGAACGGGCTGCCACTGACGCAGACCAAGAGCCGCTCTGCTGTTGGCCAGGGACCGGCAATGGACTGGGTCTCCATATAGGCCCGCATCTGGTCATCCACCCGTGCAGCGGTACGGCGCAGGGAAAGCTCCCGCAAGGCCATCAGGTTGCCGGGACGGAAGAACTTCTCAATCGCCTTGGCAGCCTGATCCGGGATGTAGATCTTGCCTTCATGCAGCCGCTGCAACAGGTCTTCCGGCGAGATATCAATTAGCTTGATCTCAAAGGCGATATCCAGCAGCCGATCCGGCACGGTCTCTCGCACGGTGATACCGGTGATCTGGGCCACCAGATCGTTCAGGCTCTCAAAATGCTGGATATTAACCGTGGTGTAGACATCAATCCCGGCCGCCAGCAACTCCTCAACATCCTGCCAGCGCTTCTCATGGCGGCAGCCCGGTACGTTACTGTGGGCCAGCTCATCCACCAGCACAATCTGCGGCTTACGGGCCAGAATGGCATCCAGGTCCATCTCCGGCAGCAGCACCCCGGCGTATGCCAGCTCCCGGCAGGGGATCAGCTCCAGCCCCGCAAGCAGAGCATCGGTCTCGCTGCGGCCATGGGATTCCACATAGCCCACCACCAGATCGCGGCCATCCCGCTTGCGTTCCCGCGCCGCCTCCAGCATGGCGTAGGTCTTGCCCACCCCGGCGGCATAGCCCAGAAACACCTTCAGCCTGCCCTGCCCGGATTGAGCCTCCTCAGCCTGGGCCAGCTTCAGCATCGCCTCCGGTGTGGGGCGTATGGTGGTGTCTTGGTTGGTCATGGGTTAGGTTTTTTGTTCTGTTTTTTCCGGCTGATCAACGTTTCAATCGCTCGCTTGCCAATTACCGTTGAAACCTCGTGAAGCTGATCTGGATGCGACAATTCGCTCCAGGTTTTAAAGGTGAAATGGTCGACAGAAAAGCCATCATCCCTGCGGCAAAACAACCAAAAGCCTCGTCGTGCGGCTAAAGCCAATACGACTGACTGCAACCGGAGTGCATAGGACTTTGCCTGGAGAAATGCTTCTTTAAGATCTTTTTTTGTTTCAATGTCAAATTTACATTCTATGAGCGCTACAGCACGTTCTTCCCCTGGGCAGGGATTACCTCCGAGGACATAATCCGGGAAATTCCGCTCACCGCGCCCCATCCTTACCGGTAACTGGCGAATCCAGTCCTGCTCTGTAAATCCAAGCCGTATTAACAGCGGTTCCACAAGTGCAAGTTCCACATCCCGTTCATTAGTCAGCGTGGTATTCAAAAATTCTTTAGCAGCAGGGGGTAAAGGCAACGTAGAGATGTCAAAGCCTTTATTTTGGAGTAACGCACCAATGATCGCGTATTCCTCGACAGTAAAGGCGGTTCCGCTGGCACCCTGAAAATGGGCGCGTACTGCGGGCTTGCTCCCTAATATTGGATGGTTGGAAAGTTCTGAAAACCTAAGGGGAATAATCTTTGTAGGAAGACCAACACGAATCAGTGAGTAAAAATAAAAAAACGGATCGTTAAAACCATCATCCAAAGCTTGCCAAACTGAATGCAGGTAGCTGCGAGGCGAAGCGCACCACATCAATATAATGTCACCTTTACGAGTCTCAAGACTTCCCTGCCAATAACTGACTGATTTTTCATCTGTAGCATCCAGATACTCAAAATCTCCGTTGCCTCCGACACCTCCAATGACAAACCACACGCGGGAGGGTTGAGGCAATGCAGCGTTTTCCGGTTGGCTCCCAAGATTTTTCGGGGCGAAGTCGTACAAAAAGGCGTTCAGTTCTTGCGGGGAAAGCCCATGCTGTTTTCTGAATTCACACAGCGCACGGTTAATGCGGAGGTAATACAATGCTCGCTCACGCTTTTGCAGTTTTCCGGGGAGTTCCGGCAACGGGATATCAAAGGAGCGACAGATTTTTTCAAACTCGTCAAAACGTCTCGCAAAGAAGTAGGGGACAAAAAACTCAGGATGAGCGTCGTGCAGACCTGCTGAAAGACCTTCTATGGAACCATAAATATCTGCATAAAAAGCAGGGTTATCGCTTCCCCCGCCAAACACCCGGTCAAACATTTTACCATTTTGCTCATGCGACCATACTACATATTCATCAGCTATTCTGATGAATAGCATTTCAGCAGCTTCAAGACTTTCAACATCTTCCTCATCTGTAAACTCTCGAATCAGTTCTCTAAGATCAACCTCCTCAAACCCATTGACGCCGCCTTCTACAACCTCATCGTTTTCCGTTTCACAGTAGAACATCTGGTGTTTAAATGCCGCTGATTCTCTTGTCGTCGGAATAGCCGCTACGTGATCCGCAAGTTCACGCTCTATGGCACGGCGACCTTCTTCGGAGTTCGCATATAAACTCCAAATAAATTTGTTAAATTGCATGGATGCATATCCTTTAGTTCATGCTTGATCAATCACATTTTACTTCCCAACTTTTTCAAGCCCACCATCCAGCAAAAACTCTTCCATCTTTTCCGGCGTAACTGAAACAAAGCAGCCTTGGCATTGCCTATTCTGTCTAGAACTGACCGACAATAGCTCTGTTCATTGAATTGTGTGGTTTCATACGAATAAATAGTACTAAATTTTCGGTTTCAGCCACATAACTTATTGTTTTAGTCCCTCATGGCTTCGAGTCAGAAACTCAATCTCTAACGCCATTTAATTCCCTATACCGTGTCTTTTTGTATCGTAAAAACGCCTTTATAAAGGTAGAGCCTCTTGTAAAAGTATTCCGTTCATGGTTCGACCAGCTCACCACGAACGGAATATCAACGACTTATAGAACAGGCACCGTTCGCCCTGAGCCTGTCGAAGGGCAAATCAGGACTTTTGCAAGAGGCTCGGTATTTTTCAATATAAAGCTGATGCTCTGCTTTACCCCTTCTCTCCCCCTGTAGCCGCAAAGGCGGCATAGAGCGGCAAAAACGTTATTTTCTGCTCCTGCAGATCGGCATAGGGACGATCACTAAAAACCAGCGCCTTGCCGCATTCCGGGTAGGTGGACAGAAACAGATGGAGGCTTCTCAGGCTGCCGCTTGCGCCGCTTTTCACCTCAACCGGGTGTATCCTGCCAGCCATGACAGCCAGATAATCAACCTCGGCAGCGCTGCTTTTGGCCTGCCTGCTCCAGTAATAGAGAGTGTTGTTTTGAGAAACAAGCATCTCTTGCCCCACAAACTGCTCTGCCAGTGCGCCGCGATAGATGGCAAGCAGATCGTCCCTGGCGTATTCTATGTCATCAGGCATGCCGGACAGATACCGCATCAACCCGACATCCAGCATCAGCGCCTTGAACACCTTGGCCGAAGCGCTTACGCCCAACGGCAGACCGGAGGGATCAACTGCGGGAACCTTGCGGGCCACATGGGCCAGACAAAGCGCCTCAAACGCCTTTTTCAGGGTTGGATTTGCATACCCCACCCCCAGCCTTGCATATTTAATCTGCTGCCCGACACTCTGTGCCAGCGAGGTAAAAACCGAGTCGAGGCAGTAACGGTCAACCTGCGGTCTGTATTTTGCAAAATCCAGCCGGTATGACTCAGCAATCTCCGCCTGAACCTCAAAGGCAGCCTGTAGCGAACCGCTTTCCGTATATGCCTTGACAACTGCCGGCATGCCTCCAACAAAGAGATACCGCTTCAGCTCCTCACGCAGCAGCTCATGCACGGCAGGGGTGATGCTGGCCGGATTGCCCAAAACAGCGGCAGCGGCAGGCCCATTACCGATCGCCTCCAGGTATTCTGCAAAGCAGAGCGGATACAGATTAAGAAACTGAATCCTGCCAACCGGAAAGGAGGCATCCTTAAGGGCGAATTCAAGCAGCGACCCGGCGGCTACCAGATGCAGTTCCGGCATCTCTTCATAAAAGTAGCGCAGTGCAGTGATGGCACGGGGGCAGGCCTGAATTTCATCAATGAAGAGCAGGGTCTTGCCTGGCGTAATCTTTTGCCGAAGCAGCACTTCCAGGTCTGAGCAGATCCTTGCCGCACTCAGATCACCATCAAACAGCTTGCGCAGTTGGGGGTTGCGCTCCAGATCAACCACCAGCAGCGACTCAAAAGAGCTTTTCCCAAACTCCTTGACTGACCAGGTCTTGCCGACCTGTCGTGCTCCACGCAGAATCAAAGGCTTACGACGCGCCCCATCCTTCCAGCGCTTCAGCTGTGCCTCAATAAATCGTTGCATATAAAACCACCTTGCCAAGGCGATATTTAAAATTACAAGGCAGTTATTGTTTAAAAAATAAAAAATTACAAGGCAATTATTGTTTTAAAGAATTAAAAATATAAGTCAATTTTCAAAAAACCATGAGCTGCATGGATGATATCAGTAAATCGTCCTCAGCTCACTTCAGAACTGCAGGTATCATACAACATACTGAAGTTCCGTTAGTTACTACCCTATTGAAACAGGAGAGGAATACTTTTGAAGGAGGTCCCAGCAAATACATATAATGTGTGGGGGCACACCTGCACGGCATGTACACCATAATAATCGAGGTGTTAAAGATGGAGCTTGCTGCAGATGATGAAGCCGCCGCAGAACACAATACACTCGGGAACAGGAAGGCTGAAACCCTCAGCCCCCCTGGAGCAGTTCGGCTCTGCTTTCAAGTCACAGCTAAGATCCAAAAATAATCTTTTCGAGAAAATCGCTGTAGCCACACACCTGTCCCTTGCCGACAGCAATGTTGCGGGCCAGGATACGCAGAGGAGTCAGGTAGGGGCTTTCAAGGCTGATCGAGTGATAGGTCTTGTCTAGCACCTGAATGCTGGCAAACTCGATCTGGACACCAAACATCATATGCAGATCCTGTCTGGTCTTAGACACCGTGATCTGATTCGGCTTGTATCCGGTTGCCGACATGACTTTCAGTAGTTCATCAATATTTTTCATTTTACGGCGCACTTCAAAAAGTCGCGGAAAAACAGTGGACAGGGGCAGCGGCCTCTCAGGAAAACGGAATTTGACGCTGCTGCCGAAAGCGATGAATTCATCGAAAGCCTCCAGCACCGGTTTGATCTTGAGGCCTTTGTCTCTTACCTTGATATTATCCTTCTTGCCATGCACAAACAGGTAATTGTCAACAATAGACTCTTCCTTGCGGTTGGCGTTGATATGTATGCCGGTCCAGGAAGCAGGCAAGGCAACGGTCTCGCTCTCCGGCCAAAACGCTCTCCACTCCCAGGTGGTTGTGCTGCGCGTGTATTTCTCCGGGTTACGTTTGTCACCAGTAGCGGTAGTCTTGCCGGACGGTTTTTCAAGGGCATCAAGCAGATAGGTGCGCAGCCGCAGACGCATCTCGGCTACCGCTGATACGACGGCGTACCCGACCAGTTCCATTTTTCGGATGGCGTCAATACGTGCACCATACAGAATGAGCCATTCATGGAACAACGTCCCACCAAGCACGGGGCCGACGATGTCACAGGCATGGAGCAATGCAATGGTTGCCGCCTGTTCAGGCAGCGGCAATTCATCTGATTCTATCAATTCTACCAGTGAACTCCGCAAATGGGCTGCCTCAGGCGCCTTCACCTGCGTCCCGGTTGTCTGGTAAAAGTTCCAGTTCAGATGACGCGATGTTACCAGGCAGATCTTCATGGCAGTCAGCGTGTTCAGGCAGGCCATCCGGAGATCCCCCACTCGATCTGCCAGCGTGTTGAGTGCGACGTCAATCGGCATGGACTGCCCCTGACGTTTCAGGAGTTCCATGGCCAGCATCTGGGCAGGATCAGTGACGGGAGCACGATCGTAAATATGCAGGTTTTTCAGATCGCTATCCACCTGCCCCGAAAGGGAGAGATCAATCAGAATTGCACCGACCAGACCAAAATCTGCGTCTGAACAGGCGATCAGGGGATCGTTTTTTACCGGCCACTTCAGGGTCAGGAGGAGAAAAGACTGTGCCAGGGACAGCTCTCGTTGGGGCTCGGGCCGGTATGTAGAGCGTGGCATCTGGAGAACTCCTTTGCTCTTGCAAGGATGGTTGAACTTTTTTGTGGCGCCAGCAGCGGCATGAGGAACACGTATATCCGCTTTACATTTGCAGGTACTTATCTTACCATGCTGCCGGTTCATGACAACCATTTAAGAGGAAATAACAGTCCTTTGAAAAACAAGTAGTCAAAATCGTTTAAATTTGGTATTATTTCG
>CAZZMP010000038.1:0-21194 GCA_964655435.1 uncultured Geobacter sp. | reverse complement strand
AATAATACCAAATTTAAACGATTTTGACTACTTGTTTTTCAAAGGACTGTTAAAGGGGATATATGTTGTTAGTATCTGTCTGTTGGTATGCTGTCAAGAACGATAGCGCGGTTATGGGAGATACGCAAGCTGGCAGAACTGCATCTGAAATCTCTTAATTGATTGCCCGGTGGAAGGGGGGCGTCTTTTAGCCTGCGATCCTGCTGCATGGTTGGGAATTGCATTATCGCTCCACTTTATCAACGTATCCCGTGCCAAGGACTGGGGAAGCTGACTTTTCTCGTTTTATCTGCCATAGATAGTCGTAAATTCGGTGCTGCCCACATGCCGGATCTCTTTGGTGTCACGGTGCTGGATATACCAGTCGATTCTCCAGTTGCCGCTGGTGTATTTGCCTGTCTGGATATTTAGATATGCAAATCCTGTTGTGTAAAAGCCGTGCGGGCCGGCCTCGAAGGTTGTTCCATCCGGGTTGGTAATTTTATATTTGTAGTTCCAGACCGGCATGCCGCCACTGTTCAGGTACGCTTTGGTGTGGGGTCCCTGAATCCATGCGGCAAAGCGCTGATTGCCACGGTATTTGCCTGCCTGCGCGCCGTTTTCGTAAAGTTCCTTGGCATCCCAGACTGTGCCGCGCTCCACAATTTTTAATTCCTTGGCGTAGTTTTCGTCCTCAATTATGAGACCCACGCCACTGTCTTTCAGTTGCCAGTTTTCCGCGTTTGCTGCTGTTGCAAAAACAAACGAAAGCATAATAAACAATATCCGTAACATAGCAGCCTCCTTTGTTCTTCAATACTTTTGGGGTAAGCCCGTTTTGGGCGGACAAATTGTTTTGGGCGCCACTTGTTGTATGAATGGCCTCTTTATCGTTCCAGCTGTTTTACATCTTTCAGGAAGCGTGACTGTAACCGAGTTGTTGTTGAAGTTGGCATCCTACATTAAAACTCTGTTGTTGGTTATGTAATACTGAATCGTATTTTGGGGAAGGTATTCCTTGCTGTCAAGCGATTGCAACGTCTTCTGGGGTGAGTGCAATAATTTTAAGTCTCATACTTCCCTCGATAATTATTTTGCATAACGTCCCTTTTTGGCGTCCCTTCTTGGTGTAGGGGCTAAACATTTCACATTTTGCCGATTATTTGGTGTTTTTGTCAGATTTGTAGCCCTGACACCAATATTATATATATTTAACTTATTGAATTCTAGGCATTTTTTTTGACTTCTGTCAAAAACAGGATTAAAAGAGACAAAAAATATCTTTTTTGACTTTTATTGAGAAGCATTGCTTCTCTACATCCCATGAAAGGCAGGAGATAACTATGAAAAAATGGTGCGGTATCGCAGCAGCAGCTGCAGTGTTGGCAGTAGGTGCAGGACAGGTGGCACAGGCGGCCGATGATTACAAATCATTCGGTGTTAGGCTTCGGGCTATTTACGTGAAGCCGGATGAATCCTTCGACTCACGGCTTAGTAGCCTAAGTCCTAAAGTTAGTGATGACATTATTCCAGAACTTGACCTTGAGTACTTCTTCATGAAAAATATCTCTGCTGAACTTATTGCAGGGGTAACCCGCAACGACATTAAACTAAACGGAGATTTTGCCGGATCTACCTGGTTACTCCCCCCAACACTGACCGTCAAATACCATCCTCTGGCTGGCTCCACCTTCAGCCCATATGTTGGATTTGGTTTGAACGTAATTTTCCCTTTCAACTCAAAGCTAAATGGAGTTAATGACTTCCAAATCGACAATAGCATCGGCTGGGCAGTTCAGGCAGGCACTGATGTCAAAATTACCGACAGCCTCTATTTCAACATCGACTATAAATACCTGAATGCCGACACCAAAGCCACCATTGGTGGCACAAAGTTTAATCTGGATCTAAACCCACACCTGGTTGGTATTGGAGTTGGCTACCGTTTCTAAGTTGTTAACACTCAATAAAGATGCCAAAGGGTACTTCTCTACCCTTTGGCATCTCGATGCATAATATCGAGATGCTATCAAATATCCTTCTTGGTGCCGGGGCTAGATATTTCACATTTTCCCGATTATTTGGTGGTTTTGTCAGATGTGTAGCCACGATACCAACGTGAATTCGCGGTTATCGTAGATACGCAAGCGGGCAGAACTGGTTTTTATTGATAGATGAGAGCGTCAGCGTGATTTGGCTATGTCGCCGGGCTGCCCCGTTATTTAAGAGAATATGGGAGTGCTAATCAGGTAACATTATGATTTCAGGATTCTTTCCGCTTCGGAATATGCTCAAGAAATTTCAGCATCTCTGTTAGCACCGGAGTCTGACCTTGATCCTGTAAATGCAGAAGATGACCGACGCCGCTGATTCTGGCGTAGCTTGCGTTGCTGAAATTCTGTTGAATCCAGGTAATTTCCTCATCCGTCATCACTGCACCCAGCCCTGTCTCTCCCCGAATGAACAGCACGGGACATCTGAACGTTGCAAGCAGCTGTTTATAGTCATAACCTTTGGTAAAACCGTCAAAATCGTACAGCAGCGGATTAAAATAGGTCGGGTCAATCTGCCACAGGCATCTGGCAAAAAACAACAGCCATTGACTGGTCACCCCTGGATACTCCTTGTACCTGTCCGCCAATGCCAACGATAGCTCCTGCTCTGTCTGCGCTGATTTTTTCAACTCCAGCCAGAGGTTAAACATGTCCCGGCTTGAATCAATGAGCTTTTTGTAGTTCTCCAGGCTTAGAGCCGGATCTTCGATGACAAGGGCCTTCACCTTTTCCGGGCACCGTGCTGCCACCATGAGTGCAACTGTGCCGCCTATGGAGTGCCCAACCAGAACGGTCGGCTCCTTCAAGTGCCGGACAAATGCTAAGGTATCTTCGGTAAAATCCTCCAGGCGATACTGTTCTGGAACCCAGCCTGATCTGCCGTTTCCCCGCAAGTCCAGCGAGTAGGGATGCCATCTCCGGGACAGGGTTGGCATGATCGAAAGGTATTCCTGCCAGCTCCAGGCGCCTCCGTGCAGCATGACCAGTGGTTCGCTGGATGAATTGCCATAATCGAGGTAATTTATTTTCACCTTTCCGGTGTCGAAGAATTTTTCCTGTGGCATTGTTGCCTCCGCTGCCTTGGGTGTTGTCGTTCTGATTGAAGGCGAACCGGGTGTGGTTCCGGTTGGATCTTTTCCGCTGCCACCGTTCAAGTCAACATGAACCACTTTGATTACGCTCTGTCAAAGACCTGTGTGTGAAGCTTCAGGGGTAACATGGGAGATTGGTTACGGGTATTTAATAGATGTATGCAGTACTCGGAGAATAACGAGCTCCTCACGCTGTACGGCATAAATTACGATGTACGGTAGGCCAGCAACAACAAGTTCCCGTGTGCCTCGTTCGCGTCCACGTTTTCCGATGGTGGGATAGTCAGCCAGCATCTGTGCGGCATCGATTATCTTATTTACTGCGGCAACCGCAGCCGGTGGATTGTCCTTTGCAATATACTCCTCCACTTGGTCGAGGTTGCCGTCCGCTCCTTCTGTCCAGCGTATTTTCATTGCCTGTCCGCCCAGCGTTTGACAACATCGGCGTGGTCAACCAGCTTTCCGGTTCTCATTTCCTCAAGACCTTTTTTGATCTCTTCTCTCTGCCAAATGTCCAGTTCCTCATCTGGTACTTCAACCGTAAATGGCAATCCGTGCCGCATCTTCACTTGCTTGTAAAAAAGCGTTACGGCTTCGGTTGTGGTCATTCCAAGCTCCCTGAAGATGCTCTCAACATTCTGTTTTAATTCAGGTTCCATCCGTGCGTGAATCATTGCATCCCGTGGCATATCGTTTCCTCCGCAGTATCAATTTTAAATTGTATCTCGTTTGACACATCAGCTGCAAGCCGGAAATTCAAAGATAACGACAAAGTAGCAAAACGGGGAGCCGCCTTTTCAGCGGTTCCCCGCAGCTGCTGAAGCGTCCTTCTTTTCCTTGTTTTGCCTAACGCGTTGGTTATGTCATGCCTTCAGACCGCTGTTTCCTTATTGATTCAAGCAAAGACTTCACGTCAAGCCGAACTCTCTCCTCTTCATCTTGTACAAAATCGTTTAAGTCGCATTTTCGACCATTGTGAAGTAATTCCCGAATATACCGGTCAATCGCGTGAAGAAAACCTAGCATTTCCTCAATTTCACCAATGTTTGTCTTGCTGAAGAGAAGATGAGCCTCGTCGAGGTATTTGAGGTCTTTATGAGCGTATATTTTGTGGCGCAGTGGTTTATAAATGCTCTTGAAGATTTCACTCCATTTCTCAACTTCTGCATCCAGGCTGACAAAATCGGCGGCGCTAGGTTCATAAGTGCTTGCCATATATTCGTCAAGCCATTCTGGCTCAGGCCCATTTCTACACTTACGGGCGCGGAGCGCTGATCTTGAAAACTCTGCAATATTTCCAGTGCATCCTTTCAAGAGGTTGTAGATTGAGAATGAATCCTTGTCTTTGTCAAATATTCGGCCTAAGCCGATGAAAAATGTACACTGAAGGGAATGTGTAATGACTTGCCATGACAACGGGGTTCTGTTGAGCGCAGTAATGTAACTCTTGTCTTCGGCCGCTACATTGTTGATCGACTTCCAAACATAAAAGCTGTTAGTTGCAAGATGCACTTCATTGCTATAGTGCGTTAACTTTGCTTCTATCGATTTCATATCTTCCTTTTTGACATAACTCGTTATTGACTGGTTCACGCGCGCATGCGCGTGAACCAGTCATCCCCCCCAAAGAGGGTAGTTGATCAATTTCCAAAGCAGATGCCGATATCCCGTGCTGTCAACACGGTGTCGCCGTTGACATCAACCCGTTTCTGGATGCCCAACGCTTCAGCCAGTGGCACCAGGGCGATATCCGGTGACTTGAGCGCAACCATCTGGTCAAACTTGCCTTCTTCAATGGCTCGCACCGCTGCTGCGCCAAAACGCAGGGACAGCAACCGGTCAAAGGTGGTGGGGGAACCGCCTCGCTGCAGGTGCCCCAGCACCATAGAGCGTGAATCTTTGCCGGTGCGTTTGCTGATCTCTTTGGCTACATACTCGGCGATTCCTCCCAGCACCACATGCTGGCGTCCGGCTTCACCGGCTCCTTTGCTGATCGCCTCGCCATCCTTGGGCATGGCACCCTCTGCCACCACAACAATGGCGTATTTGCGACCGTTCAACTCATTCTCCATCAGCTTGTCGCAGACCTTTTCCAGATCAAAGGGGATCTCGGGAATCAGGATTACATCGGCATTGCCGGAGATACCGCTGTTCAGGGCAATGAACCCGGCATTGCGGCCCATCACCTCTACCACCATCACCCGATCATGGGACTTGGCGGTGGAGTGCAGCCGGTCAATCGCCTCGGTGGCGATGTTGACGGCGGTGTCAAAACCAAAGGTAATCACCGTGCCGCCCATGTCGTTATCAATGGTCTTGGGCACCCCCACCACCGGCATCCCCTTTTCAGCAAAGCGATGGGCAATCTCCAGACTGCCGTCACCCCCTACCGCCACCAGGGCATCAAAGCGCAGCCGCCGGAAGTTGTCCATCACCCTGTCAGACAGATCTCGCTGTTCGCATTCACCGGCAGCGTTGCAGACCTGCATCATAAACGGATTACCCTTGTTGGTAGTGCCCAGGATGGTGCCGCCGATGCTGGCAATGCCGTCTACCTTTTCCGGGGTCAGGTGGATGATTTCGTCAATGTTCAACAGGCCGGTATAGCCGGATTTAATGCCGTAGACCTCCCACTGGCGGTTGTAGGCGGCCATGGTAACTGCCTCAATGACGGCATTCAGACCGGGCGCATCACCTCCGCCGGTGTTTATGCAGATCTTCATTCGTTTTGACATGCTACCCTCCTGATATTTATTCTCCACCCAGAGGCAGCTCTTCCTGTACCTCAAATATTGGAGCCTCATCAAGAGACTGAATATCCCGAAGTGTCGGAAGACCTTTAAGATCCTTCAGATTGAAAAGTTCCAGAAACTCTTTTGATGTTCCATATATTATAGGTCTGCCCGGGATATCTTTCTTGCCAAGTATCTTTATGAGCTTTTTCTCAAGAAGGGTCTTAAGAACAGCGCCGGTATCGACTCCACGCAGGTATTCAATCTCCTGACGCGTAATAGGCTGACGGTATGCGATAATTGCCAGTGTCTCAAGGGATGATTGGGAGAATCTTGCCGGTCTTCCTTTTACCAGTCTTGAAAGGTAAGGCATTAATTCCGGTACGGTACGCAACTGCCAGCCGCCGGCAACTTCCACCAGATTGATCCCTGCTTCACGCTGTTCGTAGTCGTTTCTCAGTTCCTGTAATGCCAGACGTACCGAGGCTCTCTCGTAATCAGGCAGCAGTTCCGTAAGACGGTCAAGGCTGATAGGGCCATCAGATACAAAAAACAGCCCTTCAATTATTGAGTTAAGCGAAGGGGAGTTCATCGGATACTCCATTTTCTTCAGTCGAAGGGACAGATGGATAGATATGAATGGCACCGTATCGGTTAATCTGCATGACTTTAACAAGCTTTATCCTGCAAAGCTCCAAAACGGCAAGAAATGTCACTATCATCCTTTCCCTGCTTGAGTTTTCTATAAACAGTTTTTCAAATTCCAGCGATTCACGACCATCAAGAATGGTCAGTATCTCGTTGATTGCATCAACAATGCTTAAGGTCTCCTGTGCAGCAACCTCATGGCTGCGCGCCAACGGCATCTGCGCCAAAAGCTTTCTGAATGCCTCAGAAAGCTCAAAGAGATCAAGTTCTAGTGGGCCGTCATCCTCTGGTGGAATAATCCCTTCAAGACAACAGCCTTCGCGGCAGGGTCGTGCAAATACTTCTCGTCCGAGGAGTTCCCTGGTTGCAAGCTCAAGGCCGGCATCGCGGTAACGCTGATATTCAAGAAGGCGCCTGACAAGTTCGGCACGCGGATCTTCTTCCGCTTCGCCTTCAGCATCTTCCGGTTCTGGAACTGGCAGTAGCATGCGGGATTTGATCTGTAAAAGTGTTGAAGCCATAACCAGAAAATCACCGGCAAGGTCAAGGTTTAATTCTTTTAACAGTTTAAGATAATCAAGGTATTGGCGTGTAATAAGTGAGATTGGAATGTCGTATATGTCCAGCTCGTTTTTACGAATCAGATGAAGGAGGAGGTCAAGAGGGCCTTCAAAGGCATCCAGCTTAACGCTGTAGGCTTGAGTAAGACCCTCAAAGAGTGATGTTGATGAACTGTCAGCCTCATGCTGCATGGTCTATACCCGTATGGCAGCTCTTACTTCCTTCATGGTTTCAGTGGCTATCAGGGAAGCTTTTTGACTACCCTCTGCCAGAAGGTCATCAACAAGGTCATTCTGTCTTGATAGTTCTTCCCTTTTTTCGCGAAACGGTGCCAGGCGGTCATTAAGATAACCTGTAAGAATCTTTTTGCAATCTACGCATCCGATAGAAGCGTTCTTGCAAGCCGGTACTATTTCATCCAGTTTTTCCTGGGGCAGATATATTCTGTGAAGGTTGAAGGCGACGCATTGTTCAGGATCACCCGGATCGGCACGTCTTATACGTTGCGTGTCAGTTACCATCCCCTTTATCTTTGCTGCTGTCTCTTCGGCTGTTTCAGAGAGGAAGATAGAGTTGCCGTAGGATTTACTCATCTTGCGGCCATCAAGTCCCAGAAGTTTTGGAGTCTCGGTTAAAAGTGCTTCCGGCTCAGGAAAAACTTGAGAACTGTACAGGTGGTTAAAGCGTCTTGCGATCTCACGTGTTATCTCGAGATGTGGCAGTTGGTCATGACCTACCGGCACACGGGTTGCCTTGTAAAGGATTATATCGGCTGCCATAAGCACCGGATATCCAAGAAATCCGAAGGTTGAAAGGTCACGTTGTTCAATATTATCCAACATCTCTTTATATGTTGGATTACGCTCAAGCCAGGAAACAGGGGTAATCATTCCAAGAAGCAGGTTCAATTCAGCGTGCTGGGCAACCTGACTTTGCTCAAAAACTATGCACTTTGCCGGATCAAGTCCAAAGGCAACCCAATCAAGAACCATCTCGCGGGCAGAATCTTTGATTCCTGATGTCTCCGCATACTCTGTGGTTAGGGAATGCCAGTCAGCTACAAAGAAGAAACAGTCATAATCTTTCTGAATCCTTATCCAGTTTTCAAGCACCCCATGATAATGACCAATATGAAGTCGCCCGGTTGGACGCATGCCACTTACAACACGTTGTTTTTGCATCGATTTCACCTTTATGAATTTACATAATTTTAAAGCTTGATACCTTGTAGACCAGCATGGCGTAAGGTCCAGCCAGGATATTAACAGCCGTCATCAAGAGTGGTAAAAGTATGTATGAGAATACAGGGGTAAAAAATATCAGCAGGATAATGATAATCATGCCGTAAGGTTCTATTTTTGCGAGCGCCATTGATTGACGATGAGGCAATATTCCCATGAGAACGCGACCACCATCAAGAGGAGGGATCGGAATCATGTTGAAAAAGGCTAACAACAGGTTGATGTATATGGAAAAACCGAGCATGTAGCTTAGAGGTTTCAGAAAAAACAGACTGCCGGAGCTGTCAGGAGGTACCATCATGAGCAGTCGCAAAAGTCCTGCTGATATTGTGGCAAGTATAAGATTGGTTACAGGACCAGCTACTGAAACCCAGATCATATCCTTTTTAGGATTACGAAGGTTTTCAATCAGTACAGGCACAGGCTTTGCCCAGCCTATACCAACGATAACAAGCATCAGTGTTCCAAAAACATCTATATGTTTCAGTGGATTAAGGGTTAATCTGCCGAGCATTTTTGCAGTGGGATCGCCGTAACGCCAAGCGATGAAACCATGAGAGACCTCATGGCAGGTGATAGCCAGAAGGCCTGGAACCAGCATTATTGAAAGCTTGAACAGTATATTCTCAATCATTAGATATCTTCCTGTCATTATTGGAGGATATTTTCTAACAGATGCAAAGGATGAAGTCAATCAAGGCAGGATTTTAATACTGAAAAAGGCGGGAGCAATCCCGCCTTTTTCAGTATTCTATCAAAAGAGACAAATTGTCAGATGTCGTAGTAAAGTGCAAATTCCAAAGGCACAGGACGCATACGGACAGGGTTTACTTCTGCTTCCATTTTGTACTCAATCCATTTTTCGATGACATCAGGTGTGAATACATCGCCTTTAAGCAGGAAGTCATAGTCAGCCTCAAGGCATTTCAGAGCTTCATCCAGGCTGCCTGGAGCTGAAGGAATGTCCTTTAACTCTTCAGGAGAGAGGCCATAGATATCCTTATCAAGTGGTTGACCTGGATCAATCTTGTTTTCAATTCCGTCAAGTCCTGCCATCAGCATGGCAGCAAATGCGAGGTAGCCATTGCATGATGGATCAGGTGTACGGTATTCAATCCGCTTTGCCTTGGGGTTTGTGGACATCATCGGGATACGGAGTGAAGCTGAACGGTTGCGGCTGGAATAAGCCATGTTTACTGGCGCTTCATATCCAGATACAAGACGCTTGTAAGAGTTTGTAGTCGGGTTTGTTATTGCGCAGAGTGCCTTTGAATGCTTGATTATACCGCCGATATACCAGAGAGCCATCTGGGAAAGACCGCCGTATTTGTCTCCTGCAAACAGGTTCTGGCCATCTTTCCAGATGGACTGGTGACAATGCATGCCGGAACCGTTATCTCCGTAAAGTGGTTTAGGCATAAATGTAACGGTTTTACCATTACGCCATGCCACGTTCTTTATCACATACTTGAACCACTGCAACTGGTCAGCCATATCAACCAGTGATGAAAAGCGCATATCAATTTCAGCCTGACCGCCGGTTGCGACTTCATGGTGCTGGCACTCAACCCTGATTCCGACCTTTTGGAGTTCCATAACCATCTCATTACGAAGATCGTTCATGGAGTCAGTTGGGGAGCAAGGGAAATAGCCTTCCTTGTGGCGCGGTTTGTAGCCAAGGTTCGGAAACTCCTCCCTTCCTGTATTCCAGGTTCCTTCAACGGAATCAACCATATAGAATGCCTGATTGGCACTTGAGTCGTAACGTACTTCATCAAAGATGAAGAACTCGGCTTCAGGACCAAAAAAAGCGGTGTCTCCGATACCTGTTGATTTTAGATATGCCTCTGCCTTACGTGCTATGTTTCTTGGGTCGCGTGTATAGTCTTCTTTTGTGATTGGATCAAATATGTTGCAGATTAAAGAGAGGGTAGGGACAGCTATGAACGGATCAATCTTTGCTGATGTAGGATCCGGAAGCAGAATCATATCAGAGGCATGGATAGGTTGCCAGCCACGGATTGAAGAACCGTCAAAACCTTGTCCTTCTTCAAAGGTATCCTCATCAAACTCAGATATAGGAACTGAAGCATGCTGCCATGTTCCAACAAAATCCATAAATTTGTAATCAACCATTAATACGCCGTTTTCTTTGGCAAACTCTACTACCTGTTGTGGTGTCATCAAAACTTCCCCTTTCAAATATAATTTTTAGACTCAAAGAGCGTCTTCGCCAGTTTCTCCGGTTCTTATTCTTACAACTGCTTCAACTGGTGTCACAAATATTTTACCATCGCCAATCCTGCCGGTTTTAGCTGCCTTTTCAATAGCCTCAACAACTTTTGGGAGGATGGTGTCACCAACAATGATTTCAAGCTTAATCTTAGGAATGAAATCAACAACATATTCGGCGCCGCGGTATAGCTCGGTATGACCTTTTTGTCGTCCGAATCCCTTTACTTCGCTGATAGTAATACCCTGAATACCTATATCGTTCAGGGCCTCCTTTACCTCATCCAGCTTGAAAGGCTTGATAATTGCTTCAACCTTTTTCATGGATATTCTCCCTTCCTGACTCTAAACTTCAGATAAAATGAAGATAGTTTGTCTTTTGTTCATTATATTTAGATGCAAGCAAGCTGCCAAAAAAGAAAAAAATTTATTTAACTGATTTTATTGTGTTTTGTTGATAGTGGTTAAAGTGGTCTAAAATTGTTTGCTTATTTGTTAGGCAAAAGATTTAAAAGTGCACTTATTTTGAACAATTTAAAGGCAGGAGAAACTCAAGGTGCCAACTCTTTAAGCTCCCTTATTATCTGAACCTGTCTCTGGTTGATATAATAAGCTAAAGACTGCTGGGAGTGACGATCAGGATGGAATTCAAGAATACATGTATATGGAGCGGTATCTCCTATTATTCTTATTACTGTACAAGCTGCGCCGATTTCCTGGACTGCAGTTTCTTCTGGAGATTCAAGCTTAAGGATAAGATTGACTTCCATCCCTGCTTTGAGGTCTGCAAGGTCTTTAATATTTAATGCGATTCCGCCAAGAGAAATGTCACGTACAGAGGCTGGAATAATATCATTTTGCATATAAATGTCTACATCTGCGCGATGTCCGTCAAGACATACACGTACATAACGACGCAAGTCTGAACGGATCTTTGCATAGTGAAATCTCGTTAAAATTACTCTCTTTCTTGCAGTGTTGACATAAAAGACATCACCTACCAGGTCATCAGGCACAGGACTTTTTAAATGTGATCTGATTAGAACCTTTTTCTCAACAGAGATCACTTTAGCCTGATACTCGTGAACATCAAACTCAGCCATTTCATTTTCAACTGATAACAGTCTGGCATCATATGAAACAGGTATCTCTTTGTAATAATTAAGAAAAGAAAATGTCTGACCAATCATGCCCTTGAGAAATTGAACGATGACCAGATTGTCCTCATGTTCCGTACCACGGATAATCTTGTCATAATAGGTGATTGACACAGAGTAAGTCCTTATTGATGGGATTATATTTGCAAATATGTAGGAATTGCCTTGTTTTTGTTATAGCAGTATAATCAAAAAACAAACAGAATTTATCTATCAGAAATACTCGTTCATAACAAGTGAGAATAAGGAAATCGTCCGTGAGATTTTTTAAACATCATAAACTTTTAGAGCCTCTTTCTCTTCTTTTAACTCTTATATTATTCGTGCTTTTACCAGCTGGAACTGCAAAAGCTGATATTTACAGGTTTGTAACAGTTGATGGAGTAGAAACCTTTAGCGATATTCCTGTAGATAAAGATGCCAAGATTGTAATAAAAGACCAGCTGAAGAAGTCAAACAGCAAATCAGCACGTAATCTGTCTCGTGAGGCAAAACATACACAACCTCCTTCGCTTAATGAAATCATTGAAAAAACGGTTCAGGCTCAGATAAACCCTGAAGCTTCTTCGTCAAACAGCGTTGAACCGGTTTTGCCTGTAAATGGTGTTATTACTTCACCTGTTGGTATGCGTATAGACCCTATTGACGGTCATTGGCGATATCATAACGGCATTGATATTGCTGTTCCTACGGGGACTCCTGTCAAGGCAGTTGCTTCAGGAGTTGTTATATATTCTGACTTTCGTGGCGGTTATGGCTGGACTGTGCTGGTTGAACATGATAACGGCATGATTTCTCTATCCGGTCATAACAGCAGAAATATGGTTACATCTGGTCAGGCGGTAAAAAAGGGGGATATTATCGCTTTATCTGGAAGCACAGGACGCTCAACTGGACCACACGTTCATTTTGAGGTATGGCAATCAGGTAATAATATTACTGCAGCGTTTATGCCTGGCAGTACAGTCAAGGTAGCCTCATCTTCAACTTCTGTGCGCAGGCATGCACACTTCAGAAAAGAAATACTTGCGGATGGTTCATTGCTTATTACTAATATGGATTCTGCAATTCCCTGATGAAATCCCAACTTGAGAAATATGCTGCCTTACTTGTTTCAGAAGGGGTTGCCAAAAGAGATAGAATAGCTATAAGTTGCCAGAACGATATAGTATCTCATATTGGTTCAGAGGATCTTGTCAAAATTGCAGATCTGGTTATGCAAAAGCTGGATTCTGCTTCAGTTATTCTTGCTGAACCGGTATTCCCCTTTCCATTATTTCTCCTCAGGCGTATCTCTGATTCCGTTAATCTCCTTATTCCAAATGATTCAGAGTCTGTATCATCACTGCATGATATTCCTCTTATTCGAGGTTGTTTGAATCTCGAAGCAACAGTTGAAAGGATCTGTGAGGCTCTATATAATCGCAAAGGATGTATTGTTGAGGGGATAGGTCTAGTCAGCCATGCTGCAATGACAACTGAGCAGGCTTATATCGCCTGGTCATCGTTATTTCACGCAACTTTTATAAAATATTTTGAAGACCTTATGACAATTGGTCCATTACTCCCTGAAGAACCTGATACTGTGGCTAGATATAGGGATCATCAACTTAAAAAAACTGATTTTGATCTCATTATCAATATTCCAAAGGGGTCAAATTGCATTATGGATGAAATGATTATGACTGGCTCAAAAACTGTCAGATTGGGGCTGGTTGATTCATTTTTTGGAAATATCTCTTTTGCAAGCGAGAAGGGACTGTTTATATCGCAAACATCAGCCTGTCTTGATGAACTTGAAGGCCAGATAGATATCGTTCCGTTTGACAACTCTACAACGAGCGGTATGACCGCCTCAAGTGAACTCCCGGCTCATCAGGCGATTGTAAGAGAAACCGGCTGTAAGGCAATTTTGCATGGCCATCCCCGTTTCCCTATTGTAATGAGTTTTTTTGCAAATCCAAGTGGCAATCAGTCATATACTCTTATTGATACAATACCGGTTGTTGGTGGGGAAGGGGGTGTTGGAGGACTTGCTTCAACCTTGCCAACTGCATTCAGACTGACTGGCGCAAAGGCGGTTGTTGTGAAGGGACATGGGGTTTTTGCGATCAGTGATATTGGGTTTGCTGATGCTTTCTCAAAGCTGGCTGAGATAGAGAAAAGATGCAGGGATATATACTTTAAGCGTCTTAAGCTGAACTATATGATATAAATTTAGTCATACAAAATAAAAAAGGCATGGTGTAAACCATGCCTTTCAATCTTCATATTTCAGTCTGAATTAGCAGCCTGCAGTCTTGCGGAACAGTTTGCTTTCATTTTTGTTGGCATCGTCATACTTTACACGTACCTCATCACCAACAACAATACGCTTGTCCTTAAGTTTTTCAAGAGTTACCTGATCCTTTACAAGGATGTCAACTTTCTTGCCAGCGTTGTCCTTAAGAGTTACAGTTGCAGCAGCTCCCTCAACAGTAACTTTTTCAATGGTACCAACCATTTTCAATTCAGCAGCAGAAGCTAGAGTGGAAATGCTCAGAAAAGCAGCCATCAGTACAACAGAAACCATCTTTTTCATCATAAATCTCCTTTGAAAGTTAAAATTAACTTTAATCATGCTATTTGATTGCATCAGATATTGCAAGGTTTTTTGAATTAAAAAAAACTTAACGAACGGAGACTGCCAGTTTATCAGTCAGAGCTTTAATTACTTTAGAGTGTATAACCTGTACTTCATCATCTGTTAAGGTTCTGTCCATTGCTCTGTAACGTAGTCTCAGAGCAATGCTTTTGCAGTCTTTAGGCAGATGCTCTCCCTGATAAATATCAAAGATTGTAACATCTTCCAGTTCTTTTAATCTGAGGCTTTTTATGCAGTCAATGAATTGGCAGGAAAGTGTATCTATCGGTGAGAGCAAAGCCAGATCCCTTACGCTGTCGGGGAAGCGTGATGGAGGAACAACATTTATTCTCTCAGAAGAGAATTTTACAAGTTGTTCGAAATTTAACTCAAAATAATAGAGTGGTCTTTCAATTTCGTAGTTTTTAAGCACTTGTGGATGTATTTCGCCGATTGAACCAATCTTTTCTCCGGTTTGAGAAAGAATATTACAGCATTTTCCAGGATGATAAAAAGGTTCAGGTGCATCAGAAGACCAGGTTACATTGGCAATATTCAATAGATTAAAAAGATTATCAATAATTCCTTTTATATCATAGAAATCAATTGGGAAAGGTTGATTGCACCAACTGTCCTGTTCTCTTGAGCCACAAAAAATCCCTGCCGACCATACCGGTTCTACAGGCATTTCCTCATTTGTGGCAGGAAGGTATATCCGACGCATTTCAAAAAGTCTGAGATCCAGGCTGCGGAAAGATATGTTACGCGAAGCGGTTTCAAGCAGACCTGGAAGAAGAGTTGTTCTCATTACAGATTGTTCCAGAGCTAGAGGATTGCATAGCTTGATGTTGTTACGACGAATATCGGTGGTGTTAAGCAAGAGCCGATCTGCAGCATCTGGAGATATGAAGCTGAAGGATATTATTTCATGCATACCTTCTGATACAAAATGATTTCTAACTGTTTTTTGGAGCCTCTGATGCAATGAGGGGCGATCGGATATAACCTTTGCAATGGGCATTGTCGCCTGAACCTGATCAAATCCGTTCAGACGACAGATCTCTTCTATCAGGTCTATCTCGCGTTCGATGTCTATTCGGTAAGAAGGAATGGTGACCTGAAAGCTTCCGTTTGTTACCGGTTTGACTTGAAATTCAAGATTTCGGAAAAGTTCAGCCATTCTATCTGAAGAGAGTGAAAGGCCTAATATGGCGTTAGCCTTTTCTGGTCTGAAATTGATAGAAACTTCCGGTTTTGGTGTTGGAAAATTATCTACTTGACCATTTGCTACAGCTCCATCTGCAAGTTGAGCTATCAGGCTGGCGGCGCGGTCGAGCGCTTTAGGAACCATTTCGAGATCAGCGCCACGCTCAAATCGGTGGGATGATTCTGTGTGTAGGCCAAGACGTTTGCTGGTTCGTCTTATGGTTGGTGGATTAAAGAATGCGCTTTCAAGCAGGATATCGGTTGTTTTATCTGTGATCTCGGAATTTTCACCCCCCATTATCCCTGCCAGGGCGACAGCCTTTTCTTTATCGCAGATTATAAGATCTGTAGTTAGAAGAGTTCTTTCCTGTGCATCAAGTGAGCGGAATATTTCACCCTCATTTGCTCGACGCACTATGATTTGGCCACCTGCTATCTCTGCATAGTCAAAGGCATGTAATGGGTGTCCAAGTTCAATCATCACTAAATTAGTAATATCAACCACATTGTTGATTGAACGAACTCCAACAGCATTTAGTCTGTTTGCAAGCCAGTTTGGTGATGGGGCAATCTTGCAGCCTGAAATAAAACGTGCTGCATAGCGTGGACAGCCAGTAGCATCTTGAATTGATACAGATATTCTGCTGTTAACAGGCTCTCCGTATTCAGGGACAACAACAGATGGATATCTGACACGCTTTCCGAGTTTTGCCGCAATTTCTCTGGCTATTCCTATTACACTGAGACAATCTGCCCGGTTTGGAGTGAGTCCTATTTCAAAAACAGTATCTTTGATGCCCATCGCTTCAAAAAACGGAATGCCAAGAGGTAGGGATTCATCCAATACCATGATTCCGGAGCTCTCGTCTGCCAATCCAAGTTCTTTTTCTGAACAGAGCATTCCACAGGACTCTTCGCCACGGATCTTTGAACGTTTGATCTTGAAGTCGCCTGGAAGAATTGAGCCAACCTGGGCGAGGGCTACAGTGTCTCCCTGTTTGAAATTCTGGGCTCCACAAACCACAGAGATGATCTCTGTACCGTTATCAATCTTGCACAGTGATAGCTTGTCGGCATTGGGATGCTGATTTTTCTCAACCACTCGGGCTGTGATAACCTGATCCATGGTACCCCCAAGTTGTTCGGTTCCCTCAACTTCAAGACCGAGCATTGTCAGGAGATCAGCAAGCTCTTCAGGTGTCAGATCAAAATCAACAAATTCTTTCAACCAGTTATAAGTAACTTTCATTGTTTCACCAGACTAAAACTGTTTTAAGAAACGCACATCATTTTCAAAAAGAAGCCGCATATCGCTAATACCATACTTTAGCATCGCAATACGCTCAATTCCCATGCCAAATGCAAACCCTGAAATTGCTTCAGGATCATAGCCAACGTGTTTGAATACCTCTGGATCAACCATACCTGCACCAAGAATTTCAAGCCAACCGGTATTCTTGCATACACGACAACCAGTTCCGCCACAGATTACACAAGCTATATCAACTTCAGCAGAAGGTTCTGTGAACGGGAAAAAACTTGGACGAAGTCTTACGCCAGTTTTCTGACCAAAAAGCTGATTGGTAAAGGTCGTGAGTATACCTTTCAAATCTGCAAATGAGACCTGAGAGTCGACCATCAACCCTTCAATCTGGTGGAACATTGGAGAGTGTGTTGCGTCAGAATCACAACGATAAACGGTTCCTGGTGCAATGATTCTTACCGGAGGTTTTTGTTTCAACATTGTTCGAATCTGTACCGGAGATGTATGGGTTCGAAGCAGGAGCTCATTTTCTACAAAAAATGTATCTTGCATATCTCGTGCCGGATGCTCAGGAGGGAAGTTTAATGCTTCGAAATTGTACCAGTCATGTTCAATTTCCGGCCCTTCAGCAACAGAGAAGCCTAGTCCGGCAAATATCTCACTAACCTCTTCAATAACCAGTGTCACAGGATGCTTGCTTCCCCTGGTTCTTGTTCTGCCAGGTAAAGTTATATCAATCCTCTCTGTGGCAAGGCGTTTGGCAGTTTCTTCTTCTCGGGTGGAAGCCAGCCTCTTTTCAATTAGATTTTCAACTTCATCCTTGAGATTATTTACCAACTGTCCGACCTTCGGGCGCTCCTCATTTGGAAGTCCGCCAAGTCCCTTCATAAGTCCGGTTAGCTCACCCTTGCGACCCAGATAACGGACTCTTGCTTCATTAAGGGCATCCTCTGTAGTCGCTGCAGCGATTGTGCTTAGTGCTTGCTGCCGCATCTGTTCAAGCTGTTCCAGCATATCAGTATCCTCTGAACTTCCAATAATGGGAGTTAAAACGGAAAAAAGGGAACAGGAGTACTTTACTCCCATCCCCCCCTTTATTAATGGCAGACAGGCTCTATAACTGTGCTTTTGCCATTGCCGAGATTTCAGCGAATCCTTTTGGATCTGATATGGCAATGTCAGCAAGAACCTTGCGGTCAATCTGAACATCTGCCTTCTTGAGGCCAAAAATAAACTTGCTGTATGACAGACCGTTTAGACGTGAAGCAGCGTTAATTCTGACGATCCACAATGAACGGAAGTCTCTCTTTTTTACGCGACGATCACGAAAGGCATAATTCAATGCCCTGTCTACCGCTTCGGTTGCACTCCTGAAAAGCTTGCTTCTTGCACCACGATAACCTTTTGCCAGTTTAAGAACTTTGTTGCGACGCTGGCGTGATTTAAAACCACCTTTTGCTCTCGGCATCTTAAAACTCCTTTATTTTAAATTTCCCGATCCGCAAGAGGCCGTTTTCTCGCGGTTCTGGGTCGAAACAGCTGCTGCTGTTTCTGGTTACATATAAGGGATTAAGGCGCAGATGTTTTTATGATCAACTGCTGCCACAGTGTTTCCCTGACGTAGATTACGCTTACGCTTGCGGGTTTTAGTGGTTAAAATGTGACTGGTAAAGGCGTTTGAACGTTTTATCTTGCCTGTGCCGGTTTTTTTGAAACGCTTTGCAGCACCACGGTTTGTCTTGATCTTGGGCATTATTGTAGCTCCTTCTTTAGTTTCAGTTTACTGGTAATATTTAATCAATGCTTCTTGAGTTTTGGGGCAACAATCATAAACATCTGACGTCCGTCAACCCGTGGTGATGTCTCAACCACTGCAATATCGGCAAGTTCAGCTGCAAATTTTTCAATTACTGCTCGACCAATGTCCTGATGTGTAATCTCGCGGCCACGAAATACCAAAGTGACTTTGGCCTTGTTACCCTCTTCTAGAAAACGACGGACATGTTTAATCTTGAAATCAAGGTCATGATCATCGGTCTTGGGTCTGATCTTTACCTCTTTTACCTGTACCTGAACCTGTTTCTTCTTGGCTTCCTGTTGTTTCTTACTCTGCTGGTACTTAAACTTGCCGTAATCCATAATACGGCAAACAGGTGGAGTTGCCGTAGGTGAGACCTCTACAAGATCAAGCTGGCGTGCCTCTGCAGCCTCCAGCGCCTCGCGCAGCGTCAGAATTCCCAATTGTTCACCATCATGTGCTATTACACGTAGTTCTGAAGCACGAATGGCATGATTTATGTTGACTGTTGCGGTTTTGGTGGGGGCAGCTATGACGGCACCTCCTTAAATATTAGTTCGTCAATTACCTGTAGGCCTTTGTCTCAGTTTCAACAAAAGCGATAAACTTATCCGGTTTCATCTCATGCATATTTTTACCATCCCTGTAACGGGGGGTTACGGTTCCATGTTCCATCTCTTTATCCCCAATTACCAGCATATAGGGGATCTTCTGCAACTGGGCTTCACGAATCTTGAAGTTAAGTTTTTCGTTTCTCAGATCTTCCTGCACACGAATGCCTGCTTCACGCAGTAGTCTGAATACACTTTGGCTATAACCTGACTGGTTATCTGTTACGTTAAGAACAATAGCCTGTACCGGTGCAAGCCACAAAGGGAAGTTGCCGGCAAAATGTTCAATCAAGACTCCTATGAACCGTTCAATTGAACCGAGGATAACCCGATGCAGCATGACAGGGCGTTTCCGCTCGCCGTCACTTGCAATGTATGTAAGATCAAAACGCTCGGGCAGGGTAAAATCGCACTGGATAGTAGCACACTGCCACCGTCTGTCAAGACAATCGCGCAGCTTGATGTCAATCTTTGGGCCATAAAAGGCACCATCGCCTTCGTTTACCTCGAATGGACGGTTTGTATCTTTCAATGCTCCAAGGAGAGCATTGGTGGCACGTTCCCAATCTTCGTCGCTTCCGATTGATTTTTCAGGGCGTGTTGACAGTTCCATTTCATATTCAAAACCAAAGATTCCCATAACGTCTGAAACGAATCTAAGGACATTTTTTATTTCAACATCAAGCTGCTCTGGAGTACAGAGTATATGTGCATCATCCTGAGTAAAACAGCGTACACGCAAAAGTCCATGCAGAACTCCTGCTCTTTCATGCCGGTGCACGGTGCCAAGTTCAAAATAGCGCTGGGGTAGGTCACGATAACTGCGTAACTGTGATTTGTATATCATCATATGGGAGAGACAGTTCATCGGTTTAACGCCGTAACTTTGCTCATCCACTTCAGTAAAATACATGTTTTCACGATAGTTGTCGTAATGTCCAGAACGTTTCCAAAGATCTGTTTTAAGAATCTGGGGACCAACAACTATTTCATAATCACGCTTCAGATGCTCCTTGCGTTCAAAATCTTCAAGCAGCGTTCTAAGCATTGCCCCTTTTGGATGCCAGATGGCAAAACCTGCTCCCACTTCATCCGAAAAGGAAAAAAGGTCAAGTTCACGCCCCAGTTTGCGATGATCACGACGTTTTGCCTCTTCTATACGATGAAGATAGGCATCCAACTCTTTTTTATCAACAAAGGCAGTGCCGTATATTCTTTGAAGCATTCTGTTCTTTTCATCACCACGCCAATATGCTCCGGCAATTGAAAGAAGTTTGAATGCCTTTAGTTTGTTTGTGTTTGGCACATGTGGTCCACGGCATAGATCGGCAAAGCCACCCTGAGTGTATATTGAAACAGTTTCAGTACCGAAACCTTCGATCAGTTCTTTCTTGTATGGCTCGCCCATTTTTTCAAAAAAGGCTATTGCCTCAGAAGCGCTCATAACAGTCCGCTCAAGGGGATATCCTGTTGCAGCCAGCTCTGACATCTTCTTCTCTATTAGCTCCAGATCCTCATTTGTAAACGGAGTATCAACATCGAAGTCGTAGTAGAAGCCATTATCAATTGAAGGGCCAATGGTTACCTTGGCTGCAGGAAAAAGTTCCTTTACAGCCTGAGCCATAAGGTGTGATGTAGAATGACGAATTATATCAAGTGCTTCAGGACTTTTTTCTGTGATAATGGCAACTGAATCACCGTCTGAGAGTTTGGCAGAGATATCAAGCAGATTGTCGTTTATCTTTCCAGCTATTGCGACCTTGGCAAGGCCAGCTCCGATAGATGAGGCAAGATCAGCGACTGTTGAGCCTTCAGGCAGTTCCTTTATTGAATTATCTGGTAAAGTTACTTTAATCATGTAGAGAGCTCCTCTATTTCAAAACAGAAAAGGCATCGGAAGATGCCGATGCCGCACTCAGTTCAATGGTAGGCGCGGGCGGTTTCGAACCGCCGACCTCTACCGTGTCAAGGTAGCGCTCTCCCCCTGAGCTACGCGC
>CAZZMP010000037.1:0-21616 GCA_964655435.1 uncultured Geobacter sp. | reverse complement strand
CCTTGAAAAACCTAAGCAGCTGAAACTATTCTGAAATTATTCCGGACACTAATGGTATTGGCAGCAGGTTGCGCAAAAACTATGCTAGAAAACATAAAAGTAAATAGAAACAATACAAACGCATTCATTGTTAATTTGGCTAATTGTAATATTGTGTTTGAGTTTTTCATCCTATTTCTCCTTTTCAGTTAGCTGTATGCGAGCCATAAAAGCATCCACAACTTCAATCCGGTAACGTTAGGCAAGATTCCTTGCATAGGCTTGATATTCCAGAGAACGCTTAAGAGGACGTCTTGACACCCTTCAGCTCTTTTCTGATAGAATCGAAAAAGTTGTCAACTTCCGCAACAACAGTTCCAAGACCGGATTGAAGCTCATACCACCCACCCTCTACTGAGTCGAAGAACTCCTTTTGCTCATCAGCGCTGCGTACATACATCCGTAATAAATCCCTAATCAGATCCTGCTCATTGCGACCTTCACGCTGAGCAATTCGTTTCAGATGCATGCTGTCTGCTTCATCAAGCCTGAGCCCCAGTTGTCTACTTCCCATGAGAAACCTCCCGCTTGGTATCTTTGATATCATTATGCAACTCAAGACATCAGATGGCAATTAGTTACAGCAACTCCCCCAACAGCGAGTTTGCATATCCTTCCAAAATCTTCACATCCAGCAGTTTGCCAATCAGGGCTTCTGTGCCTGCCAGATTAACGATCCGGCCACTGTCACAACGGCCACTGACCTGTCCATGTCGTTTGGCAACTCCTTCCACCAGCACTTGCTGGGTCGAGCCGATATATGCCTCGTTGTGGATACGGGAATGTACCCCTTGCAGCTTTTGTAAACGCCCGAGACGTTCCAGTTTGATATCCTTCTCAAGATCATCCGTCAATTCGGCAGCCCTGGTGCCTGGTCGCGGAGAATATACAAAAGAGAAAAGGTCAAAGTAGTTGACCTCCTCCATCAGCGAGAGGGTCTCCTCAAACTCTGCCTCGGTCTCTCCGGGAAAGCCGACGATCATGTCGCCGGTGATCTTGATGCCTGGTCTGGCCTGACGCAGCTTGGCAATTGTTTCCAGATAATGCTCCCGGCTGTAGCCACGGTTCATCGCTTTCAGGATCCGGTTGTTTCCAGCCTGTGCCGGCAGATGCAGTGAACCGCACAGTTTTGGCAAGTCTGTAAAGCAGGTTATCAGGTCATCAGACATATCCTTGGGATGGGAGGTCACAAATCTGATCCGCTCAATACCATCTACCTCGGCGACAGCCCGTACAAGTTCACTGAAGGCAGGCTGAGGTTTACCTTTCAGGCCGTAGGAGTTTACGTTCTGGCCCAAAAGTACAATCTCTTTAACCCCCAAAGAACCAAGCTCTGCAACCTCATCCAGAATATCCACAAAATGGCGGCTCACCTCTCTGCCCCTGACAAATGGCACAATACAGTAAGAACAGAAATTGTCGCATCCCTGCATTACTGTCACAAAGGCTGAACTCTGCACCTTCCGTCTGATTGCGGAGAATCTATCAACCTCTGCATTTTCATCAAGAAAAGCTGTCTCAACCCGATGTTTACCATTCTCGGCATCCTTCAGCATATCAGGCAGCAGATGCAGATTATGGGTTCCAACAACAAGATCGACCCAGGGGAATTTCTTTATCAGTTCCTCACCCATCTGCTGGGCGACACAACCTGCAACGGCAATAACAAGATTATCTGTTTTTTTACGCTTCAGATTTTTAAGATTGGCAATATTCTGGAGGAGCGACTCCTCAGCGCCTGCCCTGACCGTACAGGTATTAAAAAGGATCAGATCAGCCTCTTGTCTTCTTCCTGTCTGAATATAACCTAACGGCTGCAACATTGCTGCTATCCGCTCGGAATCATTTACATTCATCTGGCAGCCGACTGTATTGATATAGATTTTCTTATTGTCCATAGAGTTGTTTTTTATAGAGTCTTACTTATATTACGTCAACATAAAGAGTTATATTTAACGCAAGGTTTTATAGTTCTTTATCTGCGTTGACCTATAGCTCCAGATAGGCTACTTTATAGATAATTTATCAAAGATGCGGGAGCCTCTCATGCCCAGACCTACCTGGGATCAGTATTTTATTGAAATAACCCATCTTGTTTCAACCCGCTCAACATGCATGAGGCGTAAGGTGGGGGCACTCCTTGTAAAGGATCGTAATATTCTGGCTACAGGTTACAATGGAGCGCCTTCCGGCATAAGACACTGTGAAGAGGTTGGATGCCTGAGGGAACAGATGAATGTGCCATCCGGAGAACGACACGAACTCTGCAGAGGTCTTCATGCCGAGCAGAACGCAATAATTCAGGCGGCACGTCATGGAATTAATATTGAGGGCTCAACGCTTTACTGCACAACAATGCCATGTATCATCTGCACAAAGATGCTGATTAATGCCGGAATCCGCCGTATTGTCTATAATGAAGGTTACAGCGATCAACTGGCCAGCCAGATGTTGGAAGAGGTAGATATTGAGGTAGTACATTTCAACAGGCAGCCGTTAGAGGTAAAAAACAATGAAATGTCCGTTCTGCGGCAATCCTGACAGCAAAGTGATTGATTCCCGCCCTGACAAGGGTGGAACCGTTATTCGACGACGCCGTGAGTGTGAGGACTGCGCAAAACGCTTTACCACATATGAACGTATTGACGAGATGCTCCCTCTGGTATGCAAGAAGGATGGACGCAGAGAACCATTTGACCGGATGAAGGTAGTTTCCGGCATTAAAAAAGCCTGTGAAAAGCGTCCTGTTTCAATTGAAGCGATTGAAAAGATGGCAGACAGGCTGGAAATAAGACTTCAGGAAAGCAGCGAACGGGAGATACCGGCTTCACTTATCGGCGAATGGATCATGAACGAACTGCATGCAACAGATGAGGTTGCATATGTCCGTTTTGCCTCGGTTTATCGTTCATTTAAAGATATAAATGAATTTATGGCTGAACTGCAGGATTTACTGAAAAAATAGAATAAAGGTTCCTGAAAGATGCATAATTCTGATTTGAAATATATTAAGAAGGCTTTGACTCTTGCCAGAAAGGGCATGGGTAAAACAGCTCCGAACCCTGCCGTTGGATGTGTGATTGTCCGTGACGGTATTATCGTCGGAGAAGGCTGGCACAAAAAAGCAGGCACACCTCATGCAGAAATAAATGCATTAAACATGGCAGGAAACAAGGCCAATGGAGCGGATGTATATGTAACTCTAGAACCTTGCTGTCATTTTGGCAAGACCCCTCCATGCACTGATGCCCTTATAGCAGCTGGAGTTAAAAGGGTTGTCGCCGGTATGGTTGATCCCTTTTTGCAGGTTGCTGGCAAAGGACTACAGATACTTCGTCAGGCCGGTATCCGTGTTGATGTTGGCCTGCTTGAGGAACAGTGCCGAGAATTGAATAAAGGATTTATCAAAGCAGTAACGTGCGGCTTGCCATATATTATTTACAAGTCAGCCATGACACTGGATGGAAATATTGCCACTGTAACCGGCCATTCCCGCTGGGTGACAGGCGAAGAGTCCCGTAGTCTGGTTCATCGTATCCGCTCTTTATCTGATGCTGTAATGGTTGGCGTTGATACCATTCTTGCCGACAATCCACAGCTTAACGTTCGACATGTAAAAGGACGTGATCCACTGAAGGTTATTGTTGACACAAGACTGAGAACCCCTGAAAGTGTAAATGTTCTGAATGGCAGCGGAAAGACCATAATTGCAACTTGCGAATCAAACCCTGAAATTCATGAAAGTTATAAGAACAAGGGGGCAACGCTTCTGGTATGCCGCGAGTTCGACGGCCGCGTTGAAATGAGGGATCTTCTCCACAAACTTGTCCAAAGAGGGGTACACACAATACTGCTAGAAGGTGGTAGCCGTCTGGCCGGAAATATGCTTCAAAATGGCTTTATTGACGAATGCATCTTCTTTTATGCCCCAAAGATACTTGGAAACGGATTTGCCCCATTTACAATTCAGGGGATATCCACCATGGATGAAGCAATACTTTTCAACATTAAGAAGATAGCAATGTCTGGAGCGGATCTTGTGGTTTATGCCAAACCTGAAGGTATTAAATGTTCACTGGCCTGATAGAATGCACCGGTTCAATAATTGCCATCCGTAGCGGCGCACTTGAGATATTTTCCGCTTTACCGCTGAATGAAATAAGTACAGGTGATTCGGTGGCAGTTAACGGAGCCTGTCTAACTATCACCTCAATCCGTAACAACACCCTAAGCTTTGACATCTCACCTGAAACAGTAATGAGAACAACCTTCGGGATGATGCAGCCCGGCAGCAAGGTCAACCTTGAACGGGCTATGAAACTGGGTGGACGGCTTGATGGTCATCTGGTCACCGGTCACATTGATTGCATAGGAGAACTTGCAACAGTTCAGTATATGGACAACGCTATTTTATTACAGTTCAACCTGCCTAAGGAACAGGCCAGGATGCTGGTTGAAAAAGGGTCTGTAGCTGTAGATGGAATAAGCCTGACTGTAAATTCTGTAACTGACAACGGATTTTCCGTTTCAATAATACCCCATACTCTTGCCAAAACCACCCTTTCTGAGATTGGAACCGGCAAAAAGGTAAATATCGAGACTGATATTTTAGGCAAATATATAGCCCGTTTGATCGCTCCGGAAACTGTAACCGGAGGACTGACATTAAATAAACTTATGCAGAACGGTTTTATCTGAGAGAGGAAGTGTAAAAAATGTCTGTTTGTTCTATTGAAGAGGCGATAGATGATATTCGTCAAGGTAAGATGATTATTCTTGTAGATGATGAAGATCGTGAAAATGAAGGTGATCTTACAATGGCTGCTGAGAAGATCACCCCTGAAGCTATCAATTTTATGGCTAAATATGGACGTGGACTTATCTGCCTCACCCTTACTGCTGAGAAGTGTGATGCATTAGGGCTTAAGCCGATGGTAAGAGACAACACATCTCCATTTGAAACTGCCTTCACAGTATCAATTGAGGCTAAAAAAGGTGTTACAACCGGGATCTCTGCCGCTGACAGGGCTCATACAGTCCTTACCGCTGTAGCTTCTGGCGCATCATCCGCTGATCTGGTCAGTCCAGGTCATATTTTCCCTTTACGTGCAAGACCTGGCGGGGTGCTGGTTCGAACCGGTCAGACCGAAGGCTCTGTTGATCTGGCAAGATTAGCCGGTCTGACACCTGCCGGAGTGATTTGTGAAATTATGAATGATGACGGCACGATGTCCCGTATGCCGGAATTGAAAAAATTTGCGCAACATCATGGGCTGAAGATCTGTACCGTCGCAGATCTAGTGGCATACCGCCTTAAGCATGAACAGCTGGTTCGGACAGTTGCAGAGGCACACCTCCCCTCCCGTTACGGCGGTGACTGGAAGGTCGTAGCATTTGAAAATGATGTAGACAACATGGATCATATAGCCCTTGTCAAAGGAGACATATCCGGTGACAACCCGGTGCTTACCAGAGTTCATTCAGAATGTCTGACTGGCGATGTAATGGGTTCGCTCCGCTGTGATTGTGGCGAGCAGTTACGCAAGGCAATGGAAGCAATTGATAAGGAAGGAAGAGGTGTCATCCTCTATATGAGGCAGGAAGGCAGAGGAATCGGACTGATCAACAAACTTAAGGCTTACGAACTACAGGATCAGGGGATGGACACGGTTGAAGCCAACCAGCACTTAGGTTTTAAAGCCGATATGAGGGATTATGGAGTTGGAGCACAAATTCTTCTTGCTCTTGGGATAAAGAAAATCAGACTCCTGACCAATAATCCAAGAAAACTAGTGGGACTACAGGGATACGGCATTGAGATTGTAGGTAGAGTCCAGATTGAAGCAAATCCTACCTGCTCCAACCTGGCTTATCTTAAAACCAAGCGTGACAAGATGGGACATCTGCTGGAGAAGCTTTAATGAGAGTTCTTCTGCATATCTGCTGCGGACCATGCGGCCTATATCCGTTGGCTGCGTTGCGTTCTGAAGGATTCGATGTCACCGGTTTTTTCTTCAATCACAACATACACCCATATCAGGAATATATCCGTCGACGTGATACAGCTATTCAGATGGCAGAGCTTGAAGGTATGCCTCTTATTTTAAAAGATGAGTACCAAATGGAACAGTTTCTGGCAAATGTAGCAGCTGCACCTGAATTAAGGTGTGGATACTGCTATGCGTCCCGCCTTGACGCTGCGGCAGAGCAGGCTAAAAAAGACAGTTTTGATACCTTTACATCATCACTCTTTTACAGCCGTTACCAGAACCACAACATGATGATAGAAAAAGCAGAAAAAGCGGAACAACAGCATGGGATAAAATTTTTATACAGGGATTTCAGACCTGGCTGGCAGGAAGGAATCAGGCGTTCAAAAGAACTGGAGCTGTACCGTCAGCAGTATTGTGGTTGTATCTACAGCGAAAAAGAGAGATACACTCCACGAGCCAGAAAGCAGAACAGATAATGCCTGCCCTTGGCAAAACACTTATAATTTTAGGGTCATTTCTTGTAGTGACAGGATTGCTTATCAGTCTGGCCACAAAGCTTAACTGGTCAGGACGATTGCCTGGAGATATACTTATTAAAAAAGAAAATTTCAGTTTTTATATGCCTGTTACATCATCTATTCTTATATCTGTTTTATTAACGCTGATAGCATGGTTTTTCAGGAGATAAAGGATTCATAACAAACGAAAACGACCCGGAAAACCCGGGTCGTTTTCGTTTAAAAACAGTCAGTCTGATACTAGGCGTGAATTGCGCCAACAGGACAGGAATCCACACAGGCGCCGCAATCGATACAGGTATCCGCATCAATAACGCGCTTGCCACCTTGTTCGCTGATAGCGTTAACAGGACAAGTATCTTCACAAGCTCCACAGTTGGTGCAATCTTCAGTAATAGTGTGTGCCACGGTACCACCTCCTAATAGTAGTTGAGATATAATTGGCCTTTTTTAATAAGGCGAGGCTTAGTTATCACAGCGTCAACGAAATGTCCAGAAAAACTGTATACAGAAACAGTTAAAGGAAAACCGTAAAAAGTTATAAACTCACCTTTTTCATAATATCTGCCTGAAGACAGTACCTTTTGATAGAGTGTTGTGGCATTGACTGCTAACTATCCACGGAGTAAAGTAGCTTATTTTACTTACAGGAATCATGCAGTAACAGGGAGCTTACAGATGACTGACTTCAAAGGTATGGCCAATAAAATCTGGAGCGTGGCCGACCTGCTGCGCGGTGACTATAGACAGTCTGATTACGGCAAGGTCATTCTGCCTATGACAGTACTCCGTCGGCTGGACTGCATTCTTGCCCCCACCAAGCAGGCGGTTCTTGATTACCTGCCAAAGGTTGAAAAACTCTCTGACAGCGCCAAAGACCTTACTCTGAACAAGGTGGCCAAACTTAATTTCCATAACCGCAGCAAATATGACTTTGCCAAAATCAAGGCGGAACCGGCCAATGTTGCCGCCAATCTGCGTAACTTCATCAACGGCTTTTCTGCTGGCGCCCGCGAGATTGTGGAGTATTTCAGCTTTGATGAACATATCTCCCGCATGGATGACCCGCACACCGACCTTCTGTTCAAGGTGGTGGATGAGTTTGCCCAGATAGACCTGACCAACATCACCACCATGCAGATGGGGTACGTCTTTGAAGAGCTGATCCGAAAGTTTGCTGAAATATCCAACGAAACAGCCGGAGAGCATTTTACCCCCCGTGAAGTTATCAAGCTGATGGTTAATGTTCTTTTCAAGAGTGATAACGATATTCTAACCAAAGAGGGAATCGTCAAAACCCTCTATGACCCTGCCTGCGGAACCGGCGGAATGCTTTCTGTTGCTGAAGAGTACCTTGTCAGACTCAACCCCAAGGCCAAGCTGGAGGTGTTTGGTCAGGAGATCAACCCGGAATCATACGCCATCTGCAAATCAGACATGCTGATCAAGGGGCAGAATCCGGCCAACGTAAAGATGGGCAACACCTTTACCGTTGACGGTCTGGAGGGGGAGCATTTTGATTACATGCTCTCCAATCCTCCGTTTGGAGTGGACTGGAAAAAGGCAGAAAAAATCATCAAGGCCGAGGCAGAGAAAAAGGGCTTTGCCGGACGGTTTGGCGCAGGTCTACCCCGCATCAATGACGGTTCACTGCTGTTCCTTCAGCACATGATTTCAAAGATGAAGCCGGATGGCAGCCGCATCGGCATAGTCTTTAACGGCTCACCGCTCTTTACCGGTCAGGCAGGGGGCGGCGAGAGTGAAATCCGTAAATGGATTATTGAAAATGACTGGCTTGAGGCGATCATTGCCCTGCCGGATCAGCTCTTCTACAACACCGGCATATCAACCTACATCTGGGTTCTTACCAACCACAAGGAGCAGGAACGCAAGGGGAAGATTCAGCTTATCAATGCCACCGGCAGCAAGGATGATGAAAACCCGGCTATCACTGAAAACCGTTTCTGGCAGAAGATGCCCCGCAGCCTGGGCAACAAGCGCAAAGAGATACCGGAGAATGGCAATAGTCGGGGTATCGGCTATATCACCAACATCTATGGCGATTTTAAGGAGAATGAGTTCTGCAAGATTTACCTCAATGACTTCTTTGGCTACTGGCGGGTAACGGTAGAGCGACCGGAGCGGGATGCTGCCGGAAAGGTTGTGAAAGGCCGCAATGGTGAGCCAAAGGCTGACTCAACCCTGCGTGATTTTGAGAATATTCCTTTTCTGCGGAAAGATGAGAACGGCAAACTGGTTAAGCAGACCATAGCCGACTATTTTGAGCGGGAAGTAAAGCCCCATGTGCCTGACGCCTGGATTGATGAAAGCAAGACCAAGACCGGCTATGAGATCAACTTCACCAAGTACTTCTATGAGTTCAAGCCGCTGCGGTCGCTGAGCGAGATCAAGGCGGATATTCTGAAGCTGGAGCAGGAAACCCTGGAGCTTGAAAAGCAGGTGCTGCTGTGATGAGACGCTATGACAGCTACAAGGATTCCGGGGTGGAGTGGATCGGGGAGATACCGGAGGGGTGGGAAGTTAAGCGGTTGAAGTATGTAGCCTACTTTTCCAGAGGGTTTGACTTGTCAAACTCCAGCTTTGCAGTTGGGGACTATCCTGTCTATGGCTCTAATGGAGTAATCGGATTCCATAATGTTTTTACGACAACTGCACCTTCAATAACCGTCGGCAGAAGCGGAAGTGTCGGAGAGGTTCATTACGTAACAGATAATTACTGGGCTCATAATACAGCGCTTTACCTGCTTGATAATCATGGAAACCTAATAAGATATTTATTTTATTTACTAAAAGTGCTGGATCTAAAAACATATAGCGAAGGTACTGCTGTTGGTACATTAAATCGAAACAATATCCATGAAATAGTTGTTTCTGTTCCTCCTCTCCCCGAACAAACCGCCATCGCCTCATTACTCGACCGCAAGACCGCCGAGATTGACCAGCTGATTGCCAACAAGGAAAAGCTGATTGCCCTGTATGAAGAAGAGAAAACCGCCATCATCAACCGTGCGGTAACCAAGGGGCTTGATCCAGCCGTAAAAACCAGACCTTCCGGTGTTGACTGGCTTGGGGATATTCCTGAGCATTGGGAGGTGAAGCGGCTGAAGTATGTGGCAAAAGTAAACCCTACAAAAGACGCCTCCATCAATAAGAATTCAGACGATTTGGTCGTATTTTTGCCAATGGAGAAAGTTCAAGAGGATGGAAGTATTGATTGTGAACTAAAGAAGCCAATTTCTGAGCTATGGAGTGGTTTTACTTTTTTCAGACGGAACGATGTGATTATTGCCAAGATAACCCCATGTTTTGAAAACGGTAAAGGGGCGCTTTTGAGCATATTAGATACAGAAATTGGTTTTGGCTCCACAGAATTTCATGTGTTAAGGGCAAGCAAATCAATCATGCCAAAACTCATGTATTTTATTACAAAATCTGAGAGATTTATGAAGGTCGGCGAAGCGTTCATGACCGGTTCAGCTGGACAAAAAAGAGTGCCTACTGATTTTGTTGCAGAATTCAATATTTCTTTACCTCCACTCCCAGAACAAACCGCCATCGTCACCCACATCGAAACCGAATGCGCCCGGCTGGATGCCATCATAGATAAATTCAAAAAACAGATTGAGCTCTTCAAGGAGTACCGCACCACCCTGATTTCTGAGGTGGTGACAGGAAAGATAGACGTGCGCGGAGAGGTGGGGGTATGAAAAGTGCTATTCTGAAACGACTGACAAAAAATGATCACTTGCCGCTGCTCTTTGTTGGCTCTGGCCTTTCCATCAGATATCTGGGGCTTGAAAACTGGGAAGGGCTTTTGCGAAAATTTGCCCGTATTGCCAAGGATGATGAGTATGCCTATGAGATATACGTTCAGCAGGCAAAGGCATTTGATTGCAAGGAAGGTCTCCTGCCAAAAGTAGCAGAGCTGATTGAACATGATTTCAACCTGCTGTGGTTTAAAGATCCTCAATTTCAGGAGAGTCGTGAACAGTCTGCTGATGAGCTGCGGCGTGGCGTATCTCCCTTTAAAATCGAAATTGCCCGACATACCCGCAAACGCAGCAAAATCCACAATCAGGAATATGCTTCAGAAATAGCGTTATTTAAGCAACTTGAAATGAAAAGTATCGGTGGCGTACTAACGACAAATTATGACAGCTTTATTGAAGATGTTTTCACCAACTACACAAAGTATGTCGGGCAGGAGGAGCTGCTGTTCTCAACCCTGCAAGGTATTTCTGAAATCTACAAAATCCACGGGTGCTGCTCAAAACCGGAATCCATTGTTATTAATGAGGCTGACTATGCCAACTTTACTGAAAACAATGCGTATCTGGCAGCAAAGATACTGACCATTTTCCTTGAGCATCCCATCATATTCATCGGTTATTCGCTTGCTGACAAAAACATTGCAACCATTTTGAAATCCATCGTGAAATGTCTTTCTTTCGAAAATCTTGAAAGGATAAAGGAACGGCTCATTTTTGTGGTAAGGGCTAAAGAGGGAGAGTCTGAAGAAATTTCAACGTACAGCAAATCCTTTGAAGGCGGGAAATCCATTGATATGACCCGTGTTCGCCTTAAAAGCTACGAACCGCTTTATCAGGCGCTGCTTGAAAACCAGGCTAAATATAATGCACCGATGTTACGGCGACTGAAGCAGGATATTTATGAGCTGGTGCTGACCAATAAACCTACCGGCAGAATGCGTGTCATGAACCTTGAAGATGATAAACTGGAAGATGTTGAGGTGGTTGTTGGCGTGGGGGTGCTGGCAAACAGGGGGTATGCCGGTTTACCAGTAGAAGAGCTTTATACAGATGTGGTTCTTGATAATGGCCGTTTTGATGCAGAAAGCATCGTTACTGTTGCGCTGCCTGCTTTGCTCACCAGCAACAGCCTTAACCTGCCGGTTCACAAATATCTGATTGATTTTAAAGATGATATTCCAGAGCGGGTGAGGCTTGCTATAAAGGAAAACTTTGATGACTTGCTTTCAGGTACGATTAAGAAGAACCGTGATAAGAAAGCACATAGAAATGAGTCTATTTCTTCATTGGTAAAAACAATGCCGATTGCCAAGCTTCTCCAATCACTTCCAGACCTGAGGGAAGAAAACATAGACATTACGGAGCTATATGATTTGTTAAAAGATTTTCTTCTGAAAAATCCGTCTGTGTTATCCACCGGGAATTCTGGGCTTAAAACAGACCTTAAACGAGCTATTAGAATCTATGACTGGTTAAAATATCACCCAAAAACAAAGGAGCTCTAGCTACAGCTGGCACGAACTGCCCACCTCGCTAGAACCCCTTTAACTTGTCACTGGGTACTCAGTGCCGATTGGCAAGCACGAACTGCTCACGCCGACATGGCCCCCATCTGTTGATAACTCTACACGAGTTTAATGGGTAAGACAAGGGTAATACCTGTGTAGCGAATTGTCTGGATGAGTGAATTTAGACAAACTTCCAGACCTCTTAGACGAAGATCAAAAGAAAAACAAAATAAAGAATATTTTGCAACAGCTTAGAAATAATGGAATTATTCACCCTGACGGTAAAGTGTGGAAAATGTCTAAACCGGCCCAGATAGATTTTTTTAGACATTTTTAGACATTTCTGGACTAGCGCCTAAAACCTGTTTAAGTAACGCAACACTCTGTTATATATGTGTTTTTAAGTTTGGTAGTGGCATATATGCCCCGACCAAAACAAGAAGGAAGTATCACATATGACCAACCTCCATACTGAAAAGACCTTTGAAACCGCCATCACCGAATGCCTTGTAGAACAGGGCGGATACAGCCAGGGGAATGCAGACGACTACAGCGTTGAGTTGGGGATGTTCAAGGCCGATGTTATCAGTTTTATTCAGACCACCCAGCCTGACAAATGGGCAAAACTGGAAGCGGTGCATGGCGCAGATTGCCCCAACCGGATTATTCAAAGGTTGTACAAAGAACTTGATCTGCGTGGTTCCCTTGATGTGCTGCGTAATGGCTTTGTTGATTACGGTATCAGGTTTCAGATGGCCTTTTTCAAGCCGGAATCCGGCCTGAACCCGGATACACTGGCACTGTATGAAAAAAACAGTCTGAAGGTTGTTCGCCAACTCTACTACAGTGCAAAAAACAAGAACTCTGTTGATCTGGTGCTGGCCCTGAACGGCCTGCCGGTTGCCACACTGGAGTTAAAAAACCACTTTACCGGCCAGACCGCAACCAATGCCAGGCGGCAATATGCCCAGGATCGTGATAACCGGGAGATTTTGTTTGCCTTCAAAAAACGGGCTCTTGTCCATTTTGCCGTTGATCCTGATGAAGTCTATATGACCACCAGACTGAACGGAAGCAAGACCTACTGGCTACCGTTTAACAAGGGCTGCAATAGCGGAAAGGGTAATCCGTCCAACCCCGCCGGTTACAAGACATCCTACCTGTGGGAATCTGTGCTGACAAAAGATAGCTGGCTTGAGATCATCCACCGCTTTATTCACTTGCAGACAGAAGAGTACGAGTTTGACGGCGTTATGAAGAAAAGCGAGAAGATGATCTTCCCCCGCTATCATCAGCTCGATTCTGTCCGTAAACTGACTGCCGACGCCAGGGAGAGCGGCGCGGGCAAAAACTATCTGATCCAGCATTCAGCAGGTTCCGGAAAGAGTAATTCCATTGCCTGGCTGGCCTACCGGCTTTCCAGCCTGCACAATGCGCAAGACCAGAGAATCTTTGACAGCGTGATTGTGGTAACAGACAGGAGGGTGCTTGATAACCAGCTCCAGAATACCATCTACCAGTTTGAGCACAAAACCGGCGTGGTTCAGAAGGTGGATAAGGACAGTTCCCAGCTTGCCACGGCCATCAGCTACGGCACCCATATCATCATCACTACCCTGCAAAAATTCCCGTTTGTGATTGATAAGATAGGCGATCTGCCAGACCGCAAATACGCTGTTATCATTGACGAAGCCCATAGCTCCCAGGGGGGCGAGGCCAGCAAGAAGCTGAAAGAGGTGCTCTCTTCAAAATCCCTTGAGACTGCTGTTGAGGATGATGCCGCTGAGTATGATGATGAAGACGAAATCAATGCAGGGGTTGAGAAATCATGCGCAGCACGGGGGCGGCAGAATAACATCTCGTTCTTTGCTTTTACCGCCACCCCCAAGTACAAGACCCTGGCTGTGTTTGGCTGCCTGAATGCAGAGGAAAAACCGCAGCCGTTTCACCTGTATTCAATGCGTCAGGCTATTGAAGAGGGGTTCATTCTTGATGTGCTTGAAAACTACACGACCTATGAACTGTACTTCAAGCTGACCAAGGCGATTGAGGATGATCCGCTGCTCAATAAGAAAAAGGCAGCCCAGGCCATTGGCAAGTATGTATCGCTGCATCCCCATAATCTGGCGCAGAAGACAGAGATCATCATTGAGCATTTCCGTCAGATCGTTGCCAGAAAGATTGGTGGCAGGGCCAAGGCGATGCTGGTCACCGGATCACGTCTCCACGCCAAAAGGTACTTTGACGAGTTCAGACGCTACCTGAAGGCCAAGGAATATACTGACATCAAGGTGCTGGTGGCATTTTCCGGCAAGGTGGTTGACAACGACTTCCCGGAAGGTGTCTCTGAGCCTACCTTGACCGGCTTTGGTGAACGAGAGCTGCCGGAACTGTTTGATACGGATGAGTACAAGATTCTGATTGTTGCGGATAAGTACCAGACCGGATTTGACCAGCCACTGCTGCACACCATGTATGTTGACAAGAAACTTTCCGGCGTAAAGGCGGTGCAGACGCTATCCCGTTTAAATCGCACCTGTCCGGGCAAGGATGATACCTTTGTGCTGGACTTTGTGAATGACCGGGAAACAATCCTTGCGTCATTCCAGCCCTATTACGAAATTACCACCGTGGTATCCGAGCCGGACCCGAACCACCTGTATGATCTGAAAGCCAAGCTGGATGAAAAACAGATCTACTGGCAGTCGGAGATTGAGGCGTTCTCAAGGGTGTATTTCAGGGATAGTCGCAGGCTGACGGTAAAAGACCAGGCTGCGTTATACGCACATATTGACCCGGCTGTTGACCGGTTCAAAGCCATTGAAAAAGAAGATGAAAAGGACGAGTTCAAGAAGAGTCTGCGTACCTGGACAAACCTCTATTCCTTCCTTGCCCAGATCATGCCCTTTACCGAGCCTGATTTTGAGAAGTTCTATGCCTTTGCAAAACTACTGCAAACCAAGTTGCCGAGGAAGGATTTGTCTGAAACCTTGCAGCTTGATGATGAAGTGGCCCTTGAATATTATCGCCTTCAGAAGATTGCAGACGGCAGTATTGAACTGCAAAAGGATGAGACCGGTGAGATTGATGGTCTGTCTGAGGCGGGAATCAAGCGGGCAAAGGAAGAACAGGCAGCGCTTTCCGAGATTATTGTCCTTTTGAATGAACGGTTCGGCACTGAGTTTGAACAGGCTGACAGGTTATTCTTTGACCAGATTGAGGCAGAGCTTGTGGCGGATGAAACTCTGAAGACACAGGCGCAGGCCAACAAGATTGATACCTTCAAGTATGCCTTTGAAGACCAGTTTCTGGGCAAGCTGATTGAACGGATGGATCAGAATCAGGAGATATTTGAAAAGATTGTTGAAGACAAAGCCTTTGGCGGCCTTGTCAGGGAATGGATGATGAAGAAGGTGTATGCACGTCTGCAGGAGGGTTAAATCAAACAGGAGATATCCCTCCTCCTTTTATCCGTCCGTGCGTAGTCGAAAAACAACAGCAAGAGACTTTACGAAATGGAGGTCAAGCAGGCTTATAAACGCCAGCCTCTTACTCTATAGTACAGGAAAATTATTACGACAGGTTCCAGAGCAACATCTCAAGTATATCTTTGGGACTCTTTCCAACCTCTGTAACAACCGTTGGCTCAAAACCACAATGCATCATGCATTGAGCACAACGTGGATCTTTCCCTACACCATAGTTTTCCCAGTTCACTTTCTCCATCATATCCTTAAATGTCGGATAGTGAGCATCAGTAATCAGGTAGCAGGGAGCTTTCCATCCCTGTGGATTTCTTGTCGGATTACCCCACGGGGTGCATTGCAGCTTCTTTTCACCCTTTAAAAAACGAAGATACATAGGCGTTGACCAGAAACGGTGTTTTTTGCTCATTTCATAGACCTGCTGAAACTTCTTTTCAATCTCCAGCCGTTCAAGAAACATTTTGTCTTCTTCAATCGCCTCATAGCTGAATCCAGGAGCTACCAGAATCCCGTCAATACCCATCTCCTCCAGCTGTTGGAATAGAATCTCCATTTCAACAAGGTCAGTATCCTTGAATATTGTTGTGTTTGTACAAACCCTGAAACCTCTGGCTTTGGCTGCTTTTATAGCTGAGATTGCAATTCTGAAGCATCCTTCTCTGCCAAGCACCCTGTCATGTGTCTCTTCGAGTCCATCCATATGGAGGTTAAATGTGAGATTAGGGTGTGGCTCCATTTTCTCAAGAGATTTTTCCATCAACAAGGCATTGCTGCAAAACATTATGTGGCGGCCACGCTCAAGCACACCTTTTGTCAGCTCAAAGATATGAGGATAGAGAAACGGCTCACCACCGGTAATGGTAACTACAGGAGCTGGACATTCATCAACCGAATGCAGGCAATCTTCAAGCGACATCATATCTGTAATGGTATCGGCATATTCACGTATTCTACCGCAACCGGCACAGGCAAGGTTACACAAGTGCGTTGGCTCAAGCATCAGTACAAGTGGATATTTTTCAACCTTGTTAAGATTGTTTTTGATGATGTACTTAGTTAAATCATAGTTTAAACGCCAGGGAAAACGCATTAGATAAAAATCCTTTCAGTTCTTCAGAAACTCTTCTGTTGCCTTCTCAATACCTTCCGCATCAATACCGACATCCTTACGCAACTGAGCTTGGGTACCATGTTCAACATATTCATCCGCTATGCCTAACCGCTTGACCTTTATATTATTCAGGCCATTATCTTGTAACAGTTCCAGCACAGCGCTGCCAAAACCTCCCTGCAGGACATTCTCCTCAACAGTGATTATCCTGCCTGTGGCTTCTGCCTGACTAAGGATAAGCTCCGAATCAAGCGGCTTTATGAAACGGGCGTTGACAACTGCAGCCTGTATCCCTTTTTCAGCAAGTTTTTCGGCTGCCTTAAAAGCAGGCATTACTGTCGAACCAATAGCGATAATTGCGACATCTTTACCTTCTTTAATCAGTTCTCCCTTGCCAACCTCTATAGGAGTTATAATCTTGTCCAGCGGCACTCCATAACCGGCGCCGCGAGGGTAGCGCAGAGCAACAGGGCTGTTCAGTGCTAGAGCTGTTTTAAGCATTCTTCTCAGTTCATTTTCATCTTTAGGAGCCATAAAGGTAAGTCCAGGCAGATGCCTCATAAATGAGATATCAAATACCCCGTGATGGGTCGGACCGTCATCACCGACAAGCCCGCCGCGATCCATAGCTATTACTACAGGCAGGTTCTGAAGACATACATCATGAAATACCTGGTCATATGCCCGCTGCATAAAAGTAGAATATATGGCTGCCACCGGCTTATAGCCATCTGCTGCCAGTCCGGCTGCAAAACAGACTGCATGCTGCTCGGCAATTCCGACATCAAAAAAACGTTCGGGCAGAAGTTCCGCAAAGAAATTCATTCCGGTTCCATCAGGCATAGCTGCGGTAATACCAACAATCTTGGGGTCTTCCGTAGCGAGTTCAACCAGAGTCCTGCCAAAAACTTCAGTGTAAGACAGAGTGGCAGATTTGGCGGGAGCCTTGCCGGTTGAAATGTCAAATGCCCCAACACCGTGGAACTTGTCAGGAGTCTCCTCTGCAGGGGTATAACCTTTACCTTTGGTAGTCATTACATGTATCAGAAGTGGCGCGTCATATTCAACCGAACTGTTAAAAACCTCTATTAGTTTAGGAAGATTATGGCCATCAATTGGCCCAATATAGTCAAACCCCAAAGCCTCAAAGAGAGCGCCTGGTGTAAAGAAGCTCTTAAGAGAATTTTCCGCACGACGGGCAAACTTGAGCATATCCTTTCCAAAAGAAGGGATGCTGGTTAACAGATCTTTCATCTCCCGCTTTAGCTCACGGAAATTACGGGTAGTCATTTTTCTGGATACAAAGGAAGAGAATGCGCCAACATTTTTAGAGATGGACATCTCGTTATCGTTAAGGACTACAATCAGATTTTTTTTCAGGTGACCTGCCTGATTCAGTCCTTCAAAGGCAATTCCACCAGTAAGTGATCCATCTCCTATCACGGCAATGACACGATTCTTTCTTCTGTCAAGATTATCAGCAACCACCATACCAAGACCGGCAGAGATAGAAGTGGATGCATGCCCCACACCAAAGGCATCATGTTCAGATTCAGAGCGTTTTGGAAAGCCTGAAAGTCCTCTATACTGACGCTGGGTCGCAAAATTATCCCTGCGCCCGGTTATTATTTTATGAGTGTATGCCTGGTGGCCGACATCCCAGACTATCTTATCTTTAGGGGTAGTAAAACAGTAATGCAGAGCCAGGGTCAATTCAACCGCACCCAGATTTGAACCCAGATGACCACCTGTTTCGGAGACCGTTTTAAGCAAAAAATCACGGATCTCTTCAGCAACTGACGGTAACTGCTCTATGGAAAGTTTTTTAAGGTCTGCAGGTGATTCTATTTTTTCAAGTAGCATTGTTTTTCCTTAATGCCTAAACGTAGTGGTTGGCACGAAACCATTCAACCGCTTTACGTAATGCCTCTTCAACCGGAGTCTGTGGAAGACCAAGTTCCCTTACCGCTTTGGATGAGTCGAAAAACATTATTTTTTTTGCCATTTTGACACCGGTAAGAGGTATCAGGGGCTCTTTACCGGTTACTAAAGAAATTGCTTCATTTATATAAGCCGCTATAAGTATAGGTGTATATGGAAGCCTTATCTTTGGAGCCTTAAGAGCTGTCAGGTTCTGTAGCAGTTCAAATATCTCGCACAACATCAAATTACGATTGCCAAGTATATATTTATCTCCCACTTTCCCTTTTTCAGCAGCCAGTATGTGACCTCTTGCACAATCTTCAACTGCAATCAGATTAAGACCTGTATCCAGATAAGCAGGCATCTTGCTGTTTAGAAAATCAACAATGATCTTTCCTGTAGGTGTAGGTTTGATATCAAAAGCGCCTACAGGTGTGGAGGGGTTGACTATAATAAGCCCAAGTCCCTTGTCAACGAATTTTTCTGCCTCTCTCTCGGCCAGAAACTTACTCTTTTTATAATGTCCTACCATGTCAGAGAGAGCTACAGGGGTTTTTTCAGTGCCAGGTGTCCCATCCCCAGGATTTCCAAGAGTTCCAACAGTGCTGGTATAAACGACCCTGCTGACCCCGACTGCCAGAGCCGCTTCCATCAATGTTCTTGTACCATCAACATTGGCATGATACATGGCCTTTGGTTCAGGACACCAGAGCCGATAGTCTGCAGCAGCGTGAAAGAGCCAGTTACAATCTGACATACCATCAGCCAGATGTTTTTGATTATGCAGATCTCCCCTGAAAATCTCCAGTTCAAGCCCTTTAAGGTTGGCGATGTTTGAACCGTTTCTGACCAGAGCCTTTACCTGATGGCCATCTTTAAGCAGTTCACGTACTATGCTTGCACCGATAAAACCGGTGGCTCCTGTAACAAAGACCTTCATCAGGTAGTTATCCCTCACAAAACGGGAAAGCCCCGGCTTCAGGCAACGAGGCTTCCTGCATGGCAATTTATGCCGATATTGCCGCTATTTTTGCTGTCCGAAACTCAGGCGTCGATATCTGCCAAGCGCTGTAAGCGGAAAACAGTTACGATATATATGATATTTGATCATAAAATATTTTGGAAAACCGGTGCCTGTAAAGGCATCTTCATTCCATGTTCCATCGGGATTCTGATTAACCAGCAGGTACTGAATCCCTCTCTCTACCGTCGGACATGACACCTCACCAGCCGCCATCAAAGCCATCAATGCCCAGGATGTCTGGGATGCCGTGCTTGGACCACAACCCATTTGAGTACGATCAAGATATGATTCACAGACCTCGCCCCAACCACCATCAAGATTCTGTTTAGATTTAATCCAATTGACTGATTTTTTTATGTACTGGCTTTCCATATCCTCGCCAATTGCTTCAAGCCCTGAGAGAACTGACCAGGTGCCATAAAGGTAATTGACACCCCAACGACCAAACCAGCAACCCTCCGGTTCCTGCTCTTTTTTGATAAATTCAAGGGCGGAAACTGCCTTTGGGTGATCTATTGGATAGTTGAAATTTCCCATAAGTTCAAGCATCCTACCAGTAAGATCGGAGGTTGGGGGGTCAATCAAAGCTTCAAGGTCAGCAAAAGGGATCTTGTTTAAGAAATGTTTTGTGTTGTCCTTGTCAAAAGCAGCCCACCCCCCATTCTGGCTCTGCATGCCAAGACACCAGTCAATTCCGCGCTTTATTGCATTGTCCTTGGCCTTGCTGTTCTTCAGCTTGATATTCTTGATGGATAGCATCACAAAACCTGAATCATCAACATCAGGATACCAGTCATTAAGAAATTCAAACGCCCAACCACCTGGCTGCAGTTCAGGTGATTTTATCTTCCAGTCACCCTTAATCCTTACCTCCCTGTCAAGCAACCATTGGGCAGCCTTGACAAGTGAAGGATGATCATCCGGTACTCCGGCCTCCTGCATTGCCACAAGCACCAGCGCAGTATCCCACACAGGAGAGACGCAGGATTGCAATAACAGTGTATCTTCATCCTCAATAGAGAAATTTGCCATAGCCTCAAGCCCTTTTGCTACGGCAGGATGGTCATTTGAATAACCGAGACAGTGAAGTGCCAAAATGGAATTTAGCATCGCAGGCTGAATTCCACCCCAGTCACCACTCTTTTCTTCATGCTCAAGTATCCAGTTTTCAGCCATTTCAGTAGCCCTTTTTTTAAAGGGGCGGATAGGACTGGATTCGTAGACCTTAAGCAGGTGATCAATACCTATAAAAAAGTTTTTGAGGGATAATATCCCCCCCTCCTTTGAAAATGTGTAATCTGTAGGGCGTGGTGGCCGTACGTAAAGTTCCTGAACCCTTGATGAAGGAGGAAGCTTACATACAGGACGGTTTGCCATTACAACTGAAAGCGGAATAATGGTTGCCCTTGCCCAGCTTGAAAATTCGTATACGTTAACACACGCCCAGTCCGGCAGCAGCATCAGCTCAATTGGCATTGATGGAACACCCATCCATGAAAACTCACCAAAAAGAGCCAGAAAAATCTTTGTAAAGACACGGGATTTAAGAATCCCTCCTTTGTCGAGGATAAAATCTCTGGCCTTGCGCATGGCAATATGGTCAGAATGATATCCAGCCAGCTTAAGGGCAAAATAAGCCTCTATTGTAGTGGAAAGATCTCCAGACCCGTTGTGCCAGAGAGTCCAATATCCTTCTTTTGTCTGCTGTCTCAGCAGATAGTTTGTCATCTTGGCTTCTTTAACCTTGTCAACCATGCCCAGAAAATGGAACAACATGATATATTCGGAAGTTATAGTAACGTTGGATTCAAGTTCTGCCCACCAGTAGCCATCAGGCAACTGCTCTCTGAAAAAGAAATCGCGTGTAAGCTCAATCGCCTTGTCCAATGGATTGCCTGCACTACCCTCCATCTTTTTCCAGATAGATGAAGGAAGACTATGTATCTTTGCGGAACCTTTTGAGTGGACTTCTGCGGGAGGGGTTTCAAGTGGAGCTACAATGCTATTATTAAACGATGTCAAGGCGTTAGAAATTGGATATTTATTCGACTTCATATAATTATGTTGTCTCCTGAAGGCACAATCTTGCTGATATAGAGTCATTACCAAGAGTTTGTTACCAAATTTTGTTTTTGTAACACAACTGCAAGGCGATGTATACAATCTTTGCTCTAACAGCCCTTTGAAAAACGGTTGAATTTTGTCCCTATTTCCCTCGCTTTAC
>CAZZMP010000036.1:0-24773 GCA_964655435.1 uncultured Geobacter sp. | reverse complement strand
AATCATTATGCTGCCATTTCGCGGTTCTAACGTTTACGAGATAACCGGCTGGCGATGCCGGAGCGGTGCTGCTTGACTAAACAGCATACTGACGACTGAGAAACTGGTGAAATTCAGCGCAGAGTAAGCCAGTCCGAGTTGATTGAGCCGTTAGGTCTGTAATAGCCCTAATTTAAAGAGTTTTTTTGTAAGGGTGTAAATGTCGTCTTTTGCTCCGTCGCGGCGGATACCAACGGCAACAATTGTTACAACCACTTCATTGTTTCTAATTTGGTAAATAATACGATATCGCTGCCCGACAGCTCGCATACTACGGAATCCTGAAAGTTCCCCTAAAAGTGATTTGCCCTGTTTTTCCGGGTCTTCCTCAAGACGGTCAATTACGTTTCCTATTTTCTCACGAATTTGGCGGTCTGAAATGTCTGATAGTAGCTTTAGTGCAGTGGGTGTTAGTAGTATCTTCCATTTCATAAGCCAAGTTCCAGTTTGGTGTCCTGCCAAGAGAGAAGCGTATTAGCGTTTATTTCTTGAATACTTTGGCGCAATAGCGTCATCAACTCGGCATCACCAATTATTTCAATGGTTTCAGAAACAGCTTCATACAACTCCCAAGGCATTACAGCTAGTACTGGTTTGCCGCGACGAGTGATTTCAAGCACGTCGGCTTGCCCATTGTGTAAAAGCGTCTCAGGCATAGATGTAAGCTGCTTTCGCGCTTCCATAATCGATAATGTATGTGTCATGGCGACCCCCCCTTGTCTGTACTTATAAGCGTACAGATAGGCGTTAATATAGTCAAGTGAGATTTGATTGTTCTACCAAGTGAACCTAACGTTAATTATAGACCAATAGCCTTGGAGACAGCATTTCCAATAACTCCTATGATTACACCTGGTACCCAAGTACCTTTTAGTGACGAAAGAATGCTCTGGATTACTGTCTTGTCTGGTGACTGTGAGCGCAACTGTGCAGAAATTTCAGTGAGATTTTGAAGCATTGCATTCATTTGGTTTTCAAAACCTTGTATGCCTTGTTTGCGAGCTATTTCAATACTTGCTCCCGACATGGATACTTGATTGCCAACAGTATGGGAACCGGAGCCGCCTCCTGTTACAGACATACTGAGGCCGGTTCCACCGTATGAAGTGACTTGTTGGCCAATTACATTTATTTCAAGATGGAATTGAGCTGGGTCGGAAATGATGGAGCTAACAATTGCATCAACAATATCTGCGGCTTCAGTAGCAAGCATACGTACTCCCCTAACGTTCAGCCGATAAGCGTCATAGCCATACGGAGAAATAAAAGCGTCAATCTCCGCTTGAAATGGCTCATTTAACATCGTTTACGTCCTGGCTATGTCGCTTGATTATGCCGTTAGGGGTCAAGCTACCCAAGCAACGGAACAGGAGGTATAAACCTCACGCGTTCAACGCGGGGGGTTTATACCAATAGTCGAACATCTTGGAAGAAATCCCGCCTCAAAAAAGCCCCGGTTAATAACATAACATGGGGCTTCAAATTACAAAAGCACCCCATTTTCCGAACAGATTGAAACCTATTGACGCAGATTGACTCAAATTGACACAAAAAATATTGTCTCCCCCACTTGACATCATTTGAAACAGATTGATACAGATTGAAACATATTGACAAGCCTGTCCTAAGGACTTCGTCCTCAGAACGCTGCATTATACCTTCCGGTCAAATTGACACAGTTTGAAGCAGATTGACTCTGGTTGACACAGATTGACAAGCCTGTCCTAAGGACTTCGTCCCTAGAACGCTGGGCTGCGGTTTTGGTTTACAGGGGTTATAAGGCGCAAGCCTTATAACCTTGCCTTTGACTCTAAGGTTTTGCCTTTAAATGGGATACAGGGGACCATAGAGTGAAGCTAAGCGTAACGTGGCGTTTTTGACTTGCCAGCCCAAGCGTCAATGAAATCACGCCTTTAAAGTGCTTACGCTCTCACACTGTCCCCCCTTCCAAGCATCACACCCTTACAGGCGTTTTTGACTTTTTGCCCCGAAACACAACCTCATTCCCATTGACCCCTAACGTTTACGAGATAACCGGCTGGCGACGCCGGAGCGGTGCTGCCTGACTAACCTGCCAACTGACGACTGAGACATAGGTGAAATTCAGCGCACAATAAGCCAGTCCGAGTTGATTGAGCCGTTAGGGTGTATCTGATTTAGAATAGGTAAGATATTCATTTAAGCACTTGCTAACTTCTTCTGGTGAAATCTCTAGCAAGTCTCCCCTAATAGTTATGTTTCCGCCAAAAACAATTGAATCAAGTTTGAATAATGTCTTAACTATATTTGACCTATTAACATACAGTTCGTCATTTGATGTATGTATAGTTATAAATGGCACATTTGCCTGTAAGTTTAATGTTCCAAAGTTAATTGATTTAATGCAGCTAAGCGGTATGTCATTATAAATGTAAAAACTACTGAATGATATTTTATTTGAATCAATAATTATTGCATACTTGTATTTGAATATTATTGCTAAGTACTTGGCTAGGCCATATGTAAGAAACAATATTACACATATACCTAAAGCTGCCAGTATATTTGAAGCTGTAGGTATGAATAATGCTAAAGACATTATAATTATTAAAATGATTGCAAGGGAAATCATGTTAAATGATTTACGCCTTGAGAAGCAAAGTGTCCTTTGGCTATTGGGTTGAAATACATGTGGGGATTGGGGTGTGTTGGTATAACCACAGGAACATTGGAAGTCATTTGAGACTTCTAAATTTGTATACCCACAAACTGGACATTCAAACGGCATATCTACTCCAGAAACCCTAACGGCCCCCCGGGATGACCGGTGTCCACCGGACATCCTGGTCAATTCCGATGGTTCGACCGCCTGCGGGCGAACCATTGATCCGGTCATCCCGGGGGGCCGTTCGTTCGGCCGCAGGCCGGACGAACGTGCATCAGTTAACCGGGTTACGGACCCGGAGAGAAGAAAACAGATGAACAGACCAACTGACGATAAAGGCCAAGCTGTTAACGCTGACAGCACCCGTAACTCCGAGTTGAACGGTGCGTTAGGGGCCGAGTTAACTAAAGAGCAATTTGACGATTTACCAAGTGGTGCATGTGTAACAGTCACATGGTCAGGCGGTAATGGGCCACACAACTATACAGTTACAAAAACTGAAGATGACAAATCTGCCATATACGGAAAATATGATTACCTGATTGGAACGCCTGACTGCATATTTGATAAAGTATGGTTAGCCTCTAACGTTTATTAGACACCCTAAAATTTTATAAAAAACGACAAGATAAGCAATTAAACGGACTTGTAATCTTTTAAATTACTGTTATTGTTGTTCTAGCAAAGAAATAAAAACGACCTAAAATTATTTTATAAACGTCAATAATGATACCTTGCCTGAAGAAAATCTATCTTGTCTTCACGTACCAGGTAAACAACACGGTGTTCCTGAGTAAGGCGTCTCGACCACGTTCCGGAGGACAGATATTTCAGTGGTTCCGGTTTACCTATGCCGCTAAAGGGATCACGCATGATCGCTTCAATAAGATCAAAGGCTCTCAATGCAACTTTTCGATCAGTTTCAACCCAATGGCGCAGGTCTTCACGAAATTCTGCCTGAAATACAGCGTCTCGGTGTTTAGTCTTCAATGCCGATTTCTGTACGGAGCGCTTGTGGTGATGATGGTTCTACCTTGTCATTAAGTGCACGTTCAAGCGCCGAAAGTAATCTTTTTGCATTTTTAGGGGAACGTAGAAGATGTGCTGTTTCAACAAGGCTTTCAAGCTCGTCTGCGGCTATCATTGCAACATTACAGCCTTTACGACGGTGGATCACGACGATTTCCCGGTTGTCTGTCACTTCGTTGCAAAGACCGGCAAAATTAGCTCTGGCGTTGGTATAGGTTGTTTGTAACATTGTAGCTACCTCCAAAGTATGTACAGTATTACTGTACAGCATGTAGCTGGGATGGTCAATTGGTTACACTGACTATTTGGTATGTAAAAGCACTTAAAAGAGGTGTATCTATGGAAAATCAGCCTGCCAAACCAAAACTTCTGGATCAAGTTCGCGACCGTATTCGTCTGAAGCATTACAGCCGCCGGACTGAGGATGTGTACCTTGATTGGGCAAAGCGATACATACTTTACCATAATAAAACGCATCCGCAAGAGATGGGCAAGAAAGAAATTGAGGATTTTTTAACGTATCTGGCTCGTGATCGTAAGGTGTCGGCATCTACCCAGAATCAGGCCAAGTCTGCACTTTTGTTTCTGTATAAGGAGGTGATGGGGATTACACTGCCTTGGGTAGGTGAGGTGGAGAAAGCCAAGAAGCCGCTGAAGATGCCGGTGGTGCTGACTGAAAATGAGGTGCAGGCTTTGTTGACAAAGCTTTCTGATACATGGCTTTTGATGGGACGGCTGTTGTACGGAACTGGTATGCGATTGTTAGAAGGGTTGCGTCTGAGGGTGCAGGATGTTGACTTTAGTGCAAATCAGATTTTTATTCGTGATGGAAAGGGTGGAAAGGATCGGGTGACTATGTTGCCACAGTCGTTGATTCTGCCGTTAAAAGACCATCTATTAGGGGTTAAACGACTGCACGAGAAGGATCTTGCTGCTGGTTACGGTGAGGTCTGGCTTTCTGAAAGCCTTGCCCGTAAATATCCCGGTGCAGGGAAAAAATGGATCTGGCAGTATGTTTTTCCTTCATTAAGGTTATCGGTTGATCCAGGTTCTGGCGTTACCCGCAGGCACCATCTGGATGAAAAAGGGTTGCAGCGAGCCATTAAGCAGGCTGCGGTTGATGCAGGCTTGACCAAGAATGTAACCCCCCACACCCTGCGCCATTCCTTTGCTACCCACCTGCTGCAGACAGGTTATGATATCCGAACAGTACATGAACTTCTGGGGCATAAAGATGTTCAGACGACCATGATTTATACCCACGTCCTTAATAAAGGGGGTAGGGGAGTTACCTCGCCTCTGGATAGAATCTGACCAAATGAATGAGCTTCCTATTAAACATTGCCTGCCTAATCTGCTTGCAACTCTGCAGACTAATCCCAATACAGTGCTTTCTGCCCCGCCCGGCGCTGGCAAGACTACACTTGTTCCGCTTGAAATGCTTAAAATTATTCCTCCTGAAGCCGGCAGTATCATTATGCTTGAACCACGCAGGATTGCTGCTGTTTCTGCAGCCCGTTACATGTCGGAGTTACTGGATGAACCGGTTGGCCGGACTGTTGGTTATACCATCCGTTTTGAAAGACAGGTTTCTGCCGGAACGAGGATTGAGGTGGTTACTGAGGGGGTTTTGACACGACGTATTCAGGGTAATCCTCAGCTTGATGGGGTGGCCTGTCTGATTTTTGATGAGTTTCATGAGCGTTCTATTCATGCGGATCTGGGTCTGGCGCTTTGTCTTGAGATTCAGTCGGCTTTACGGCCTGATCTTAAGTTACTGGTTATGTCCGCTACTCTTGATTGCGCTGCCGTAAGCAGACTGCTTGGAGATGCTCCGGTTGTAGTTTCTGAAGGTCGTCAGTTTCCAGTTGCTGTGCGTTATTCTTTTATTTCTGAAAGGCAGCCGCTTGCCAGAAAAATGGCAGGGTTGATAAGGAACGCTCTTGTTGAAGAGGATGGCGATCTGCTGGCGTTTTTACCCGGTTCAGGCGAGATTAGGGCGGTTGAGCGTGAGCTGACAGGGCTTGCTGATGCCGTAATATTTCCGTTGTATGGTGACCTTCCGTTTGAACAGCAGAAAAAAGCAGTATTACCAGGTAAAAACCGGAGGGTTGTGCTGGCTACCAATATTGCTGAGACAAGTCTGACTATTGATGGCGTGAAGATTGTGGTTGATAGTGGCCTGTCACGGCGTTTACAGCTTGATCTGGCTACAGGGCTTGAGCGGCTGGTTACTGTCAGGATATCAAAGGCTTCAGCTGAACAGAGGAAAGGCAGGGCGGGGCGTACTGCGCCAGGTGTTTGTTACCGGCTGTATGGAGAGCACAATTATCAGGCAATGTCCCCATTTAGCCCTCCCGAAATTTTAAATGCGGATCTCTCCCCTTTGCTTCTTGAGCTGGCTCTCTGGGGTGTCGCAGATCCAGTAAAACTATCCTGGCTCGATCCTCCGCCTGAAGCACATATACAGGCAGCAAGAAGAGTTCTTAATATGTTGGGCGCTATTGATGCTGCTAACAAGATAACAATAGTTGGGCGACAGATGGCTGAATTGCCTCTTCATCCCAGGCTTGCCCGATTTCTTATTGCGGCAGAGTCATCCGGAAAACTGGCCGATGCCTGCAGGCTGGCTGCGGAACTTTCGCATCGCTCTGTTTCGTTATCAGCTATAAGACAGACAGAAAAGCAGTTATCAGATCTGATGAAAAAGAGGGATGTTGTTGCTGAATCTCTCGATATTTCTACTTATTGTGCAGCATGGCCGGACAGGATAGCCAAAAGGCGTGGCAATGGTTCTGTCGGCTATCTGCTTGCATCAGGGCGTGGAGCCAGCCTTGCAGACGACAACAGTTTACATCCTGAACTGCTGGTTGCGTTAAAGGTAAATGCAGGGACAGGGGAGGAGGGGATAATTCATCAATCTGTTGAGGTAACAGCAGATCAGATCCGACACACAGTTCCTGAACTGATTTCGAAAAAGCTTGTTATAAGATGGAATGATAAAGCAGGCAGAATAGATGCAGCAGAAGAAGAGGCGATTGGCGCTGTTATCTTATCAAGTCGACAGGCGTCTGTTTCTGATGAAGAAGCTGCCCCAATCTTGTTGGAACAGATCCGTTATCATGGTATTGGGATTTTCAGAACGTCTGATTTAATCCGTCAGCTACAGTCAAGGATTAAACTGGTTCGAGAGTGTATTCCTGAAATGGAGTGGCCGGATATATCGGATATATCGATTCTTGAACATCTGGATGACTGGCTGTCCCCTTATCTTTATTCGATTCGTTCACTTGATGAGCTTAAACGTATCGATATAGTTAAATTATTACATGATATTATTGGATGGAAACATCTGGAATTACTGGATAGAGCTGCGCCTTTAGAACTAAAGGTTCCAAGCGGCAGGAAGATCCATATCGAATATTATTTGGATAAAGAGCCGGTACTGGCTGTTAAATTACAGGAGCTTTTCGGAATGAATTCCACTCCGGTTATTTGTGAGGGACGGCTTCCTGTTCTTATACATCTGCTGTCACCGGCAGGTCGCCCTGTTGCTGTTACCCGTGATCTTGTAAGTTTCTGGCAAAACGGATATTTTTCGGTGCGTAAAGAGTTAAGAGGCAGATATCCCAAACATCCCTGGCCAGATGATCCCTGGAATGCAGTGCCTACTCATTTGACCAGAAAAGCGTTGGAGAGGCAGAGATAATAAAACACACCGGTGCTTATCAAGGCAGGGCTGATTGGCAGCACGGTGTAAAATAGATTCAGCGCCGGAGGCTCTATACTTAAAAGAGGAATGGCTTTAGATTTTAGGATAGAAGCATGATTGATTTGTATAATATCAGTATCTGAATTATCTCTGAACTATACCTTGACAAACGGGCAAAGCACCGTATAGGAAATTTTCTTAAATAAAAATGGAGGGGGTTTTATGGGCAAAAAACATCTTTTAGTATCTGCAGTAGCAGCACTTGTTTTTGTCAGTATCGAGGCAGGCGATGCAGTAGCCAGTCCCAAGGTGGATCGGACTGTCCGCAACATTGAAATGACCCTGAACAACTGTGCTATTGATCAGTATTGGGATGGTAATGCCATCAAGCCGGGTGTGTCTGCTGAGGTTACCAACGGTTGGCTGCACAGTTGCGTCAGCAACCTTAACCGAGCCATCGGCTACTACAACAGCCTGAACATGATTGAGAGGATGAGCCCCGGTGTGGTTTCAAAGGATATCAAAGGACGGCTTGACAGCTACCAGAAGTTTGCCAAGGCAGCACAGGGCAATCAACAGGTGGCAGCGGCCAGTGCTCAGGCAAGTCAAAACGTCTGTATGATGTTTGGTAACATGACTTCTGATGCAAAAACAAAGTATGTTGAACATCTTATAAATGTTCAACAAGACAAGAATCACTACATTGTACCGGATGATTTTCCAAAAACCAAAGAAGCTGCGGATGCCGTACAAAAGCTGTGTACGGATAATCCGGCACTGGCGCAACTGGGATCTAACTCCTGCCCCATGTATCGCACCAACGGCAGTGGCGCTGACTGGTGCTCGGCTGCTGCCAAACAGAAAGAACTTTTGGGCATGCTGCTGGCTTCGTATGCTTCGCGTAATCTGTCAAATATCCAGATGAATCCTGACAAGTTTGAAGAGTACGAAGGCTGGTTCAGGGTTAACGGCAAGGTCGAATACAAAAGCATGTTTACAGTATCTGATGATGAGAAAAAATCTCTGGCTAAAGCGCTGGCAAAACCGATTGAGATTATCGGTGACACCAGCCAGCTGAATGCAATTTATGACCAGATTGCCAAGTCCAGGGAACCGTTACGTAAAAAAGTGGATCAATTTGCTCCAACCTGGACAATCAAGGCAATGGGCACCTCAAAGCACTACTCACAGGATCTTGCCAGAAAAACTGTGCTTGCCTGGCATCCTTCTGCAAAAATAGTCAAGAACTTTATGGATAACGCCGGTTATCACATAGATAGAAACGCTCTTGGAGTTCCGGTAGCACGGCGCATTTACGGTGGCATCATCTTCCAGGTGCCAGGCGAACCCTGGTGCCAGTACCGCACCTTCAGGGCTCGTGAAGAGTATAAGAGTGGAAATTCCTACCACAAAACCAATCAGATTTTGATGGATAATCTCCGTTTCCAGAGCTGTAAAAACTAACCCCGGAGAGGAGTTGAACACTATGAAGAAACAGACTGCACTAATTGCTTCATTGGTATCCCTGATTGCCTTACCAGCCTTTGCGGCTGACTGTTACAAGCAGCTGCCGGGAACCTGGGAATATGTAGTTGAACGCTCAAAAGAGGGCGCCGATACCATGGGCAGGCTTGAATATAAACCGGACGGCACCATGGTTGCCACGATTTCCAAGTACAACATCACGGCAACCGGCACTTATAACGTCCAGGATCAGAAAATTAAAACCGTATTCGGGAAGCAGGAACGCACGTTTGTCATCACCGACTGCACGCCGGACACGATGACGAACAAACGGGACGACGGCAAGGTAGAACAGTTTAAAAGAATAAAGTGACTGAAGAAGGGGATAGTTCAGACGGACTATCCCCTGTTTGCTATCAAAAAAAACAAAGGAGAGACTTTTTATGCGTATGACCTACCTGACAACAGGAATTCTGGTGCTGGTGCTGCTGCTGCGGTACCTGCAGCAGCAGCACCAAAGACACCGGCTACAGCCCAGCAGGCAGTAAAAACCGATGCCAGGCTTCAGGGAAACTGGATAGTAGTAAAGGCTACAGGGGCTTTTGATGAAACGAATATCGGCACAGTTTACGGCTTCAAGGGCACTACCATGAGCACCACCAAGGACGACAGCGGTCCAAGCGGTACTTTCAGTTCTCTTGATGGCCGGATAGTCTGGAAACTGAGCGGCATGGATATGGAGATGACCTATAAATACAGGTTTGATGGTAAAAACCTGCTGATAGAGCCGGAGAACAGCGGTCAGACCCTGATACTTAAAAAGCAGTAACCTGCAGCTAAGGAAAATAATGATGCGATATCCTGTTTTGATAACCATAGCTCTGATGTTATCTGCAACCGGCCTCTGGGCAGCTGATTACCGCAGCTGCGTGCAGGGAGTCTGGCAGAACAGCATGGAAACAACCGAAAATGACAAAACCAGCAGCGTGAAGATTACCACCGAGTTCACCCGCAACGGCAGCATACTGCTCATGCAGCCGGGCTATGGTGTGCTGCGGGGTAATTACACACTGGAAGATGATAGCTTGAAGAGCCTTCTGGCCGGTGAAGAGACGGTGTTTACTATCATCAGCTGTACCAGCAACAATCTCACGCTTAAAAGCTCCAATAGCGATGAATTGATGAAACTTGTCAGGATTGCCGAAAGCAAGCTGCTGCGTTATGACGGCGCCATGCCGATTAACGCCTGCTACAAGCAACTAACCGGCACATGGGAAGATCCCAGAGAGAAAAGACAGGTCGTTAAAAAGGGGGGTAAAACCGTGATGAAGCACGGTACCACCCAGTTCCGCAAGGATGGCACCATGCTGGTTCGCCCGGTTGATGCGGAGCCACTGACAGGCTTCTACAAGGTTCTCGGCCCGGAGGGTGCAAAGTCACTTAAAATGGCAATTGACGGATCAGCAGCATCGTTTGTGATTGTACGTTGCGATGGGGACTCAATGACCCTGAAGCGCAGCGATGGACAAATTACTGATTACAACCGGATGAAGTAACAACACCATGCTTTTAAAGGTAGTTATAGCGCATTTTCTGTTGGCAGGTGCACCTGTTGCCTTTTCTGCCGAGCAGCCTGCAGAACCGGGCAGTGTGCTGCTTGAGGTGGCAGGCAAGCCGGATTCTGCCTCTTACATTGCACAGGTTAATCAGGCCCGCAGCCAGGCCAGAAACTGTGGTACACGTTCCTTTAAACCAGCAGCACCGCTTGTCTGGAATGAGACCTTGCAGCAGGCTGCTCTGATTCACAGCAGGGATATGGCAGCGCACAAGAATCTGAATCATAAAGGGAGCGACGGCAGCAAGGTGTTTTTTCGTGTATTGCGGTTTAACTACCAGTTTGAGACCGTGGGAGAAAATATAGCCAGAAGTCCCTATGATCTGCCAGCAACCCTGAAGGTCTGGCTGGGCAGTCCCGGCCACTGCGCCAATATTATGAATCCGGACTTTACCGAGATGGGTGGAGCGGTCTACGAAACCTACTGGACAACCGTTTTTGGCAAGCCAGCCCCCAGGGTGCTGGTCGAGTATCCTGATGAACAACTACCCGAAAAGACAATACAACCTAAATTTCGTAAGAAACGAAAGGAGTAGTGTTATACTGCTTGATTGTTTGACATCATCTATTGAAAGAGGCGTTTCATGATACGACCTTATTTATTCTTCATTGCCATTCTTATTTGCTTCTCTGCCGTGTCCGAAGCCGCTCCACGTACCGTCAGAATCCTGCACATCAATGATTTTCATGGATTTGCCAATCCGGTTGTCGCCACTTCTACCGTCCCACCACTAGGAGGGGCAGCTTTTCTTGCGGGAAAGGTTGCAGAGCTGAAGGCTGACGGCAATGCGCTTTTTCTTGCTGCAGGCGATCTTGTGCAGGGGGACTCCTGGGCAAACTTGTCACAGGGGAGGGCTTCTATAGAGCTGATGAACCTTATGGGGCTTGATGCCACCTGCCTTGGTAACCACGAGTTCGATTTTGGTATGGCAGCCCTCAGGCAGCGTATCAGTGAGGCCAGGTTTCCTATGCTGGCAGCAAACCTGTCCGGTATGCCGGAGGTACCTGCCAGCAGGCAGTTTGTGCGCAACGGCCTCAAGGTTACCGTGATCGGTCTCGTGACCGACGAGACCCCCCAGAGTTCTCATCCCCGCAACACCGTGGGGCTGAAGTTCTCACCGCCTCTGGAAACCGCTCGGAAACAGATAGCTGCTGCAAGCCCGGATACAGACCTGATTGTACTTCTGACCCATCTGGGACATGAGGTGGACAGACAGCTTGCGGAATCACTCTGCACCGACCCCACGCCGTTGACGCTGCCGTTGGTAATTGTCGGGGGGCACTCCCACACCAGGGTTGAAAAACCGGTGCGGATCGGCGCCTGTGCCGTACTGCAGGCCTGGGAGCATGGCAAGGTGCTGGGGCTGGCCGATGTCACGATTGACAACAGGAAACTGGTCGGTATTGACGGGCGGCTGGTGGAGATACATCCTGACCAGGGGCAGGGTAACCGTGAGGTTCAGGCAGTGGTGGACCGCTACAACCAGGAGGTAAACGCCATACTGGGCAGACAGGTCGGCAGTGCCGAGGTGGATTTGATTCAGCAGGGGGTACGGCAGCAGGAGACCAACTTTGGTGATCTGGTTGCCGATATCATCCGCAAGGAGACCGGGGCTCAGGCTGCCCTGATAAACGGCGGCAGCATCCGCACAGGAATCCCCAGGGGGGCTGTCACCGCCCGACAGATTTACGCAGCCCTGCCGTTTAACAGCTATCTGGTTGCAGTCAGAATGACCGGCAGCCAACTGCTTGAGACCCTTGAACATGGTGTATCCGGCATTGAAAATGGGGAAGGGCGTTTTCCCCAGGTGTCAGGCATCCGTTTTTCTTTTGACCCTTCACGTCCGGTGGGCAAACGGGTCAGCGCTGTTGTTGTTGCAGATAAACCGCTTGATTTGGCACAGGAATATACGGTGGCGACCCTTGACTTTATTGCTGCCGGTGGTGATGGTTACACCGCCTTTGGCAGGGCGATCCGCAGTTCCGGCGACTTCTCCGAAGTGGCAGGAGCCATGAAGAGCAGCCGACTGGTCTATAATGATCCGGGCCGCTTCCTGCGTGATCTGGTGATTGAGACCCTGGGCCGCGAAACCAGCATCAAACCGGTGACCGATGGTCGGATCATCAGAGGAAGCTAAGTGGAAGTGATTATTGATGACAAAACAGTAGAGCTGCTGCCCGGCATGACGGTGCGGCATGCGCTTCTTGCCCGCTATGGAACCGTTGATGACCGACTGCTTGTGGCTGATCGTTGGGGTAACCAGATCGGCCTTGAGGGGGCGGTTTCAGAGGGCATGCAGTTGCATACCAATTACAAACCTTCTTTCTGTTTGCAGGAGGATTGCAGATAAAATGACTATTTTTGTGTCTGCTGATGCTGGCTGTTACCGCATGCAGCCTGTTTGCGGCTGATATCCCGCCTCTGACCATCAGGATTACGACTTGCTCGTTTCTTGTGTAGGCATCAGGTGCCAATCCTTGCAATGGATGAAGGAGTTTTCTATGTTGTTTGAAATGCATTCTCATACGGCAGAAAAGTCAAAATGCAGTTCGGTGCCAGCGGTTGAACTGGTACGAAGGGTACAGGCTAGAGGCCTCCAGGGAGTAATACTTACTGATCACCATGCGCTCTGGAGTTCTGAAGAGTTGGATATTCTTCGTCATCAGGCGGGAGTTCCGGGACATTTTCTTATTATGTCCGGTCAAGAGGTTACAACCAGCGATCATGGAGACGTTCTGGTCTATGGCGCTGATACAGTATTTCAGAAAGGTACTCCGCTTAATGCCATCCGTGAGTCATTCCCAAATGCTGCGCTGATTCTGGCGCATGCCTACCGCAAAGGGAGCAGACCAACAGATGATGAGTTGATGGTTCCTCTTCTTGATGGGGTTGAAATATTCAGTTCGAACCATGGGGTTGCAGAAAATAGCAGAGGGCTGGCTGACTGGCACCGTTTGCGCTTTACCGCTATAAGTGGCACCGATACCCACGGTGTTCAGTATGCGGCTGCCTATCCTACAATTTTTGATCATCCTGTTAATGATATAAAGGAGTTGGCTGCTGAAATCCGTGCCGGGCGTTGTCGTCCTTTTTTCAAGGAGATCCCCCGTTCCGGAGCCAATGCGTTGGTTACAGAGGTGACATTTGGCACTAAAGAGGGGGATGAAAACAGGGAGAGGATAATTATACGCACCCTTACGGATGAACATAAATGGAAAGGGACTGAGCGTGCGGAAAAGATTATGGCAGCGGTTGCTACAGCCGGTTTCAGCGAAGGGCGATACCGTGTTCCGATGCCTATAGAGATTGATCCTGAAAGGATGACAATTATTGAGCAGGGGATAAGGGGTAGGGCACTGTATGACAAGCTGCTGGCGGCAAGCCATTCTGATGCAAGGTGGTATCTTGAGCTGACCGGGCGCTGGTTGGGCAGGCTGCACAAATCGGCATTGTCGGTAACCGCCCCTGATGAATTTATGCAGCGGGAAGAGGGGAGAATACGGAATTATCTTTCCAGGTTTGAAAATATAAACCATCGTCATACCGGCAGGGCAAGGCAGATTGCGGAAGCTATAATTGATGCAGAGAAAGAGAACTTTCAGTGTTCTGATATGCTTTTGCAGGGGCATGGTGATTTTCATCCAAAAAATGTGATGATAGGTCAGGACAGTCAGGAAAACCGTGACACTGTCTTTGTGGCGGCCATTGATTTCGGCAGTTCATTGATGTTGCCACCTGCGTTTGATGTTGGCACTTTTCTGGCTCAGTATCGCAATCAGCTCTTTGGACATAAGGAACTGCTGGACAGGCTTCCTGAATCGATCTTTATTGATGCCTATCTTGAAGAACAACCACCTGTCGGGGATGATTTCCTTTGGCAGGTTGAACTGTTTCGGGCAAGGATCAATCTGAGCATCGCTGCGTTTCTTATACGTGTAGGTATGGGAGAGAGCGAGGATCTATGGAGGGTTCTGGTTGAGGCAGAGCAGAGTATGAGTCAGATTTAAGCATCATAAACAGAGCTTTATTGAACGGATTTATCAAATATGCGCAAACAATGGATATTGAGGCAGATTGTTCCATCTATCTCTGAGTCTCTGTCATCTTCCTGCAAAATATCTTCTGTTATAGCCGATATTTTACAAAGCCGAAATATTACTGACCCTTCTGATCTAAACAGTTTTCTGTCTCCATCTTTATCAGGAATGCTGGATCCTTTTTTGATGGCAGATATGGAAAAAGCCGTGGATAGGCTGATTACTGCGAGAAAAAATGCCGAGAGTCTGTCTGTATATGGCGATTATGATCTGGACGGAATCAGTTCTACCGCTATGCTGGTTTCGGCGCTTAAGGCTATGGGGTTCAAGGTTCAGTACCATATCCCGAATCGTATGGAAGATGGCTATGGTCTTAACAGGGAGGCGCTAGGTTTTCTAAAAGGTTCTGGTATTAATCTGGTTATCTCTGTTGATTGCGGCGTTACGGCTATTGAAGAGGCGATGTTTTGCCGTGATATTGGTCTTGACCTGATTATAACGGATCATCACCTGCCGCAAGAGGTCTTGCCTTGCGCGGTTGCTGTTATAAATCCTCAACGCACGGACTGCCGATATCCATTCAAATATCTTGCCGGTGTAGGGGTTGCATTCAATCTGCTTGTTGCCCTTCGTAATCGTCTGCGTGAACAGGGAGCCTTTGGAGATAATGAACCTGACTTAAGGCAATGGCTTGATCTGGTGGCGCTTGGAACTATTGCGGATCTTGTCCCTTTGGTTGAGCAGAACCGTCTGCTTGTTGTTGCCGGTCTCCAAAGGATGGGTGATTCATGCCGCACCGGTCTGGCTGCGCTTAAAAAGGTTGCAGGAGTTAAGGGTTCGGTTGGCAGCGGTCAGGTAGCATTTCAGCTTGCTCCCCGTTTGAATGCAGTTGGAAGGCTTGAAAGCGCAATCCCTGGTGTGGAGCTTCTTTTGACTGATGATCCTGTTTATGCAGCCGCCCTTGCTGATGAGTTGGATGGAGCTAATGCTGAACGTCGTCAGGTTGAACGCCAAATCTACAATGATGCTGTCTTTTTGCTTGAAAATGGAGGCAATGCTGATAAGCGGAAGAGTATAGTCCTTTCTTCTCCTGAATGGCATCAGGGTGTTGTGGGGATTGTCGCATCCAGGCTGGTTGAGCGGTACTATAGACCTGCAATATTGATTGCTCTTAGGAATGACTCTACCGGCAAAGGTTCAGGTCGCAGTATTAACGGTATTCATCTGCTTGAACTGCTGCATGAATGTTCTGAACATCTTGAGAGGTATGGCGGCCATAGCGCGGCTGCAGGCATAACTCTTAAATCTGAAGCATTGCCGGCGTTTTCCGAGGCTTTTGAACGTGCTGTCACACTTAGGTTGGGGGATGAAGATCCGATCCCTCAGCTTATTATTGACGCAGAGCTGCAGCCAAAGGATCTGACTTTGGAACTGGCTAGAGAAATAAAGGGTATTGAGCCTTTTGGAATGGGTAACCAGACACCTGTTTTTTTGATTAAAGGGATGAAGCTGATTGAAAGACGTTGTTTCGGAGAAGGTAATCTGTTATTGCGGCTTGAGCGTGATGGACTCAGGTTTAAGGCTGTAGGTTGGGGAATGGCTGAAGCTGGACTTTCTCCTGTTATTGATCTGGTATGTGCTCTAAAGATAGAAATATGGAATGGTTCTGAGCAGTTGAGGCTTGAGCTTAAGGATTTGCGAACTACAGTTTAAAATTGTAAGAATATTGAATTAAGTTTTATTTGAGGTGTTTATAGCATTATGAAGAAAGCGTTTGTCGTAATACCTACTTATAATGAACGGGATAATCTGCAACTTCTTGCAGAAATGGTGCTTGCTCAGGATCCATCTCTGCATCTTCTGATAGTGGATGATAATTCACCGGATGGAACCGGTAAACTTGCCGATGAACTGGCAAAGAGTAACAAACGGATAAATGTTCTGCATCGCCCTGCAAAACTGGGGCTTGGCTCTGCGTATCGAGATGGTTTCAGGTATGCTATGGAAATGGATGCCGATCTGCTTATTGAAATGGATGCTGATTTTTCTCATGCTCCTGAGGTCTTGTCAGAGTTTCTTAAACAGATAGAAAGTTGTGATCTGGTAATAGGTTCCCGCTATCTAAATGGCATAAGTGTTGTAAATTGGCCAATAAGAAGGTTGATGCTAAGTTATGGGGCAAACTGGTATACCCGTCTTGTTACCGGCCTTACCATTATGGACTGCACAAGTGGATTTAAATGTTTCCGGCGCAGCCTTATTGAGATGATTGAGCTTGACAAGGTTAAATCTGATGGATATTCCTTTCAAATTGAGATGAATTTCAGGTCTGCACAAATTGGCGCCCGTATAAAGGAAGTTCCTATTATCTTTATAGACAGGCGAGCCGGACAGTCAAAGATGTCTAAACGCATTGTCAGGGAAGCGGTTCTTATGGTCTGGAAGCTTAAGCTGGGCAGCCTCTTCCGGAGAAAAGCTGTAAATGGCAACTGAATTGTGGCCTTTAATTGCTATTATCTCTTTCTGGGGTTGGGTTGTAACCAGTTTACTCTTTATATTCAAGGCATTTCCTGCGTTTGGGGTTTTCTGCTCACGAGCCGCCTGGATATGGGGCTCTGCTTCGGTAATAACAGCATTTTTATGGATTGCTGCACTAAAAAACGGCTGATTATCAGTTTGTAAATATTTTGGGTTTTACCCTGCAATCCCCTGTGCTATTACAAGATGCTTATATCAACTGTTTGACCGGTGACTAAAGATGATTCAATTCCATAATGTCTCTCTTGCCTATCAGAGGGATGCCACAGCTTTAAAAGATATATCCATGCGTGTTTCCAAAGGGGAATTTGTCTTTCTGACAGGTCCTTCCGGCGCAGGCAAGACCACAATGTTAAGGTTGATTTATGGAGCGCTTGTTCCATCGCGCGGTCAGGTTCTGATAGATGGTCAGAACGTAAGTCGTCTGACCCGCTCACAGCTGCCGTTTCTGCGTCGCTCTATAGGTGTTGTGTTTCAGGACTTCAAGTTGCTTCAAAACAGGACTGTTTTTGAAAATGTGGCAATAACACTTGAGGTGCAAGGGCTTGGAAACAGGGCTGATATAGGAAAAAGGGTGATGCATGTTCTCCGTCAGATGGGAATGGAGAACAAGATTCAGCTAACTCCCCCACGTCTTTCAGGTGGAGAGCAACAACGTGTGGCACTGGCTCGCGCACTTGTAAATGAGCCTAAGATACTGCTGGCTGATGAGCCTACGGGAAATCTTGATGATGCCAACAAGATGCAGATTCTCAATATCTTTAAAGAGGCAAATATAAAAGGAACTACTGTAGTGGTTGCAACGCATGATCGTCGTCTTATTGAAAATGCTCACTACCGTTCAATAAGGTTGCACAATGGGGAGTTGGCAGACGAGGGGGAGGTTTCTGATGAGCAGAAACAGTAAAAAACGACCTTCCATGACATCTGCCGGCGCTCAGGGAAGGCTGGCCTATTTTACAGGGCGAGCCTTGACAAATATCAGGCAGAATATATTTGTCAATGTTGTCACTATCGGGACAATAACCCTTGCACTGCTTATTGTTTCACTTTTTATGCTGTTGTTTGTAAATCTTGAAAATGCAGCAGAAAACTGGAGCGAGAAGGTTCAGGTAACGATCTATTTTGAAAAGGAGCTTACCCCTCAGGAACAGGTTGATATAAAGAACAGGATCACTGCGTTGCCTGCGACATCCAAAGTAAACTGGGTAAGCCGTGATGAGGCGCTTAAACGTTTTAAAGGCAGGCTTAAAGGTCAGGAGACGCTGCTTGAAGGGATAAGACCTGAGATTCTGCCAAGTTCGTTTGAAATCAGCCTTAAAAAAACCAACAGAAGCAGCGAGGATGTAGAACTGTATGTCGGCAGGCTTAAAGGGATTCCAGGGATAGGCGAAATCCAGTATGGTGAGGAATGGGTTAGACGTTTCAATACCTTTTTGACTTTTATGAGGATTGTAGGTCTGCTTGTCGGCGGATTTCTTGTGCTGGCAGTCATTTTCATCGTTTCAAATACGATACAACTCACAATATATGCCCGCCGTGACGAGCTTGAAATAATGTCCCTTGTTGGCGCCACCAGGATGTTTATAAAAATGCCTTTTCTTATTGAGGGGTTACTTCAAGGAATTGCAGGCGGGGTGATTGCGCTGCTTCTCCTTTTATCCATACATTATATCTTTTTGCATAATGCAGGTAATTTTCTTACATTTAACCCTGCAACCGCCGGACTTTCATTTCTTCCTTCGCCATATATAGCTGGGCTTCTGCTGGCTGGAGCCATTCTTGGCTTTGTTGGCAGTCTTGCCGCCTTGCGTCGTTTTATAAATGAAATAGCTGATTGAAAAATTTGTGAATATCTCTATAACCTCCATATCATTTGCACTCCTTTTTCTGTTTCTGCTTCTCTGCCCGAATGCATTTGCAACTCCGCAGGATGAGTTACGCGGTGTTAAAAATGAGATAAAAAAGAAACAGCATCTGATCAAAAAAACACGTAAGGTTGAGCAGGAAGTATCAACCGAGCTTCAGGAGATCATCCGTTCACTGAATCATAAGGAATCAGAACTTAAGCAGTTGGATAGGGATCTTTTAACTGTTGAAGGCAGTATATCCCGTATAGGAGTTGAGATTGAACGGGCAACGGAAGAGGCAAGACAAAAGCAGCTTCAGATTGAGCATAGACTGATTTCTCTTTATAAGGCAGGGGAATTAGGAGCGCTCAGGATGTTCTTTTCAGCGGAAAGCTTTCCACAAATGGCTGAGAATATCCGATATATGCGACATGTTCTTGAGCAGGACAAGAGGATATTTGCAGAGTACAATAAAAAGATTGAAGAGCTTCATAATCTGAAAATCAGGCTTGAACAGGAGGCTGGGCGCAAGGAACGTCTTAAAAAAAGCATTGCTTCCAAGAAACAGGAGATAGAAGAGGAAAAGAAAAAGAAATCTAATTATCTTAACAAGGTTCGTAACGACAGACAGAGTCATGAAGCATCACTAAAGGAGTTGCAGGCTAACGCTTTGAGATTACAGGAAATGCTTAACAGGCTTGAGGCACAAAGTCGAAGACAGGCAGCCCAAAAACATGACCCTAAGGCGAAAAACAAACCTTTGCCGGAACTACCGCCGGTACCGGACAGAGGATTCGCCTCACAGAAGGGGAGGATGAAGATACCGGTAAAGGGTAATATTATTGAAACATTTGGAAAACACAAACATCCGGAATATAATTCATATACCTTTAGCAAAGGAATTGTAATTGCCGCGCCTGTCGGCGCAGAGATTAGAAGCATATATGATGGCACGGTTATATTTGCCAACTATTTTAAGGGATACGGCAATATGCTGATTATTGACCATGGCGGAGGATATTTCAGCCTTTATGCATATACTTCGCATATAACCAGAAAGGTCGGGGCTGAAGTCTCGAAGGGTGATGTTGTGGCAGCTGTCGGAGATATCGACTCTGCAAAAGGCCCGGCGCTATATTTTGAAATTCGTCAACATGGTAAGCCGATTGATCCTTCAGGGTGGGTTCGCTAACCAAGAAAAAACTCGTTTTCCTTCACAGTTAGATGTATAAAAATTACTTAAGCCTTTTATTACCAGCGGAGGATGTACTGCCATGCTGAAGTCCGGCACCAAAAAGATTGCAATTGGTTTTGTTGTTATTATTTTTCTGCTTGTAGCGTTTATAGGAATAAGCACCCAGCGACGTTGTGATGCAAAAAGTGGTAAGGAATATGAATACATAGGCCTTTTTACCGATGTTATGACTATTGTTAAAAAGAGCTATGTAGAGGAGGTTGACTCAAAAAAACTTATTTATGGGGCTATCAACGGGATGCTGGCTGCTCTTGATCCTCACAGTTCTTTTATGTCGCCTGATACTTTCAAGGAAATGAAGGTCGAAACAAAAGGTGCTTTTGGCGGACTTGGCATTGAGATAAGCATGAAGGACGGAATTCTTACTGTAATTTCACCAATAGAAGATACTCCTGCACAAAGAGCAGGGATAAAAGCCGGTGACCAGATATTGAGAATTGATGAAAAGTTTACAAAGGATCTCACTATCACAGAATCAGTCAAAAGAATGCGTGGCCCTAAAGGTTCAAAGGTAATCCTTACCATTATGAGGGATGGTTTTGAACGTCCTAAAGATTTTCCGATTATAAGGGATGTGATTCAGGTTAAAAGTGTAAAATCCAGAATGCTTGCGAATGGTTATGGTTATATAAGAGTCGCCCAGTTTCAGGAGCGTTCTGACGAAGATACTGCAAAGGCTTTAAAAACCCTGGTGGATGAAAACAAAGGAAAACAGCTGTCCGGTCTTGTCCTTGATCTTCGGAATGATCCTGGCGGTCTTCTTGACCAGGCCGTAAAAATCTCGGATCACTTTATCGAAAACGGCAAGATGATTGTCTATACTGAAGGCAGAGATAAAGAATCAAGGATGCAGTTCACAGCAAGTTCCAGGACTAAAGAACCTGGATATCCTATTGTTGTTTTGATAAACGGCGGTAGCGCCAGTGCATCCGAGATAGTTGCCGGAGCCCTGCAGGATCATAAACGAGCTATTGTTATGGGTACCCAGAGTTTTGGCAAGGGGTCGGTTCAGACTATCATTCCTCTGCCTGACGAGTCTGGACTCAGGTTGACCACGGCACGTTATTTTACGCCGAATGGACGTTCCATTCAGGCAAAAGGGATAACCCCTGACATAGTTGTGGAACAGCTTGAGATGCCCAAGCAGACACCAAAACGGGACATTATGTTTATTCGGGAGAAGGATCTTGAAAATCATTTTGAAAACAAGGATGGAGATAAAAAATCAGATGATAAAAAAGAATCTGAAAAAGTTGAATCAAAAGAGGTTTCAGATCCTAAAAAGCCGGTTGATCCTCTAAAGGTTGATTATCAACTGGTGCGTGCATTAGATCTTCTTAAAAGCTGGGAAATATTAAAGAAAATGAATCCGGAGAAACAGTAGGTGGCTTTAAAAAAGCAGCCTCGTCTAAACAGATACAAGAAAAACGGCAAGGGCGGTTTCGCCTTTGCCGTTTTTCTTGTCTTTATCTGTCTTCTGATGGTTGGAGGATATTTTCTGAGCCGAAATACACAAAAAAAACCGGAGAGAAGATCTGTCGAAAGCAGTTTGCAAATAACACAACCGCCTGTCATCAAACCTTACAGTTCCTCAAAACAGCTACAAAAACAGGTTATCGAGGCTGTTCCCCCTTTGAAACAGGATTATTATGAAGGTGATATTTCATCTGAATCATCGCTTGTAAAACCTTTGCAACCTTCAAAAAAAAACGGGGCTGAATTGGCAATTCTGATTGACGATATGGGGAGTTCAATGCAGGAAGCCAGCTCTCTCTCTGCCATTGGGCTGCCTCTGAACTTTGCCATTATACCTGGCCTGAAGCATTATAAAGAAGTAGCTGATTATGCAGTTGCAAAGGGAATAACAGTTTTGATCCATATACCCATGCAGCCGAAGGAATATCCCAAAAGGAGAATTGAATCAAATGGCCTTTTGCTTGAACATTCGGATGATGAATTGCGCAGCAGGGTAAACTCATATATAGCAGACTTGCCAATGGCGACAGGAGCCAATAACCATATGGGTTCAGGTTTTACTGAAGACAGAATGAAGATGAAGGTTGTGCTTGAGTTGCTTAAAGAGAAAAACCTGTTTTTTCTGGACAGCATTACAACTCCCCGAACAACAGGTCTAAAGGTTGCTGCTGAACTCGGGATGAGTTATGCAAAAAGAGATGTGTTTCTTGATAATGAACAGAATGAAACCTACATTAGAGGCCAGCTTAACCAGGCAGTTAACCGTGCCCTTAATAACGGTCATGCAATCGCCATTTGCCATCCACATCCTGCAACGATAGCAACGCTTGCCAAAGCCCTGCCGGAGCTGCAATCAAAGGGAATTAAACTTGTTCCCCTTAAAAGGCTTGTCAGATAAAAATGATGACATTCTTAATTAATCAACAAACAAGAGGATAATAATGTCTGAGCGAAAAGGGATACTTAAGGCTGCAGGTATTCTTGGCTCGGCAACTATACTGTCACGGATAATGGGAATGATTCGTGATATGGTGGTATCCCGCCTTTTTGGCGCAGGTATGGCTACAGACTCTTTTTTTGCAGCCTTTCAGATCCCTAACATGCTTAGGCGTTTCTTTGCTGAAGGCGCCTTGACAGCCGCTTTTGTTCCTACATTTTCAGAGACTCTTGTCAAGGAAGGGCAGGAAAGCGCGCGTGAACTTGCAAATCTCTGTTTTACCATGCTTTTTGTTATTACAGTGGCTATTACTCTTTTGGGTGTTATCTTCTCTCCGCAAATCATTTCATTGATGTTTCCTGGATTTATCAAAGTTCCAGGCAAGTTTGAGATGACAGTATTGCTAAACAGGGTTATGTTTCCCTATCTTTTCTTCATCTCTCTTGTAGCGCTTTGTATGGGTATTCTAAATACGTTGCGCCATTTTTTTACTCCGGCAATATCCACCGTATTTTTGAATATCTCTATGATTCTTGCAGCTCTTTTTCTGCGCCCTTTTTATCAATACCCAATCACGGCTCTGGCTGTGGGGGTGCTGATAGGAGGATTTATTCAGCTTTTGCTTCAACTTCCTGTGCTATGGAACAAAGGGTTCCGTATCAAACCTGCTTTTGAGTTTTATAATCCCAAGCTCAAGAAAATAGCCCTGCTTATGTTACCTGCTACTTTAGGTGTTGGTGTCTATTACCTTAATATTACAGTTGGTAATATATTGGCCTCTTTGCTGCCTCAAGGCAGTGTCTCATATCTCTATTATGCTCAGCGTCTTTTTGAATTTCCACAAGGTGTATTTACAGTATCAGTGGCACAGGCTGTTCTTCCAAGCATGAGCCGTCAGGCTGCCGAAGGTGATCTCCATGCAATGAAAGATTCACTTAATTATGGGATACGTTTGACTCTATTCGTTACAATTCCTGCTCTGGCTGGTTTGATAATATGTGCAGAGCCTTTAATGACGCTGCTTTTTATGGGTGGAGAGTTTGATTACAAGATGGCTCTTTATTCGGCTAATGCATTGATTTATTATTCTGTAGGTCTAACCTGTGTAGCTTTGGTAAGGGTGCTTGCCCCTGCATTTTATGCGCTTAAGGATACCAGAACGCCAGTAGTCACCGCTTTTATAGCATTTCTGCTTAATCTTGCCTTTAGTCTTCTACTTATGAGACCTCTGTTGCATGGTGGCCTGGCTCTAGCTTCTTCTTTATCTGCTCTTGTTAATATGCTGCTCTTGTTATGGTTACTTCGCAAGAAGGTAGGCAGTATCGGAGGAAGACAGATGCTTGCCACTGCATACAAGGCTCTTTTTGCCTCTATACCTATGGGGGTTGCATCCTGGTGGCTTTCCACGCTTCTGGATTGGTCGTTGCCAGGCCAGAAACTTTTAAAGTCTGCTGTATTGACCGGAATCGTTCTTACTGCCTTGTTGCTTTACTGGCTTTTCAGCCGACTCATTAAGTCTGAAGAAGCTATTGAGTTTTCTGGGATGTTGAGTAAAAAATTACGGAGGTAGATGCTCTGACCCGGCTTTGGATATCAAAATTTTTAACATCTTTTGGATTTGGTGCTGTTGCAGCCAGAAGAGATGGTGTTTGTAATGTATGGCTTCCTGGAGATCCTGCTCTTAAAAGGCTCTTTTCAGATAATTATAAAGAATCAGAAACAAGCTGTCATGCCGCCACACAATTAGAGTTATACTTCAAAAATAGCCTTAAACAATTTGATGTTATTATAGATTTTACCGGATTTACAAAATTTGGTCATCAGGTTCTTAGTCAGACAGCAAACATACCATTTGGAAAGGTTATTACATATAAGAAGCTTGCATTACAAATAGACTTGCCAAATGCCAACCGTGCCGTTGGGAGGGCGCTTGCAACTAATCCGATACCGATAATTCTGCCATGTCACCGTGTTATATCATCTTCCGGTGCTGTTGGCGGTTATAGTGGTTCCGGAGGAATTGAAATGAAAAAATATCTGCTTTTACTTGAAGGTTATATATCCGTTTATTAGCCTAGGGTGCGTTCTCAATCACGCTAACCATATCATGGTTGAGACCAGAGTTAGCATTGCATTGTAGTTTCTAGCCAAACGCTCATATCGTGTGGCTATTCTT
>CAZZMP010000035.1:0-25926 GCA_964655435.1 uncultured Geobacter sp. | reverse complement strand
CCATGTAAAACAACAGTACAAAATCAACATGATCTGTTACGCCTATTTTGTTTTTCTCGCACTTGTGCAGTGTGATTCGTTCCTCTAATTCTGTTCCCTTTATCTTGTCTCTAACTATTTGAAGCATTCCATCCTGCAAATCGGAAGCTATAACCCGTCCGATTTTGCCAACCATGTAAGCCATGTCAATGGAGAAAAATCCCGGACCACACCCTATGTCAAGAACGGTCATACCCTCGACGATGTATGGCCTAAGTATTTTCTGAGGGTTTTGGAACCACCTCCTTATTCTGTTATCAAGACTGCCCGCTCTTTCAACGGGGCATACACGATTGTTTTTATCACTCATGTTATTTTACCTCATCAGGAGCTAACAGGGTGGTTATATGGCTTCAAAGGTAAAGGTAGCCGTGTAATCAAGATCATCGCACTTGTCTTGCATCTCTTTGGGGGCGGCCAGGGTGTGGTTGGCCTTGATCAGCCACGGTCCACGATGGGTAAGTTTGAGGATGGCAATGCCGTTTTGATCGGTTTTCAGTTCATAGGGATAGCTTTCTTTTGAAGCATAGCCGCTGTACATGGCGTGGATGCTGCTGTTTGCAAGGGGCTGTCCGTTAAAGAGCAGTTTAAGCTGGATTGAGCTGCTGCCGTCACCCTTCAGGGTACGGGGGTTCTGCAGGGGGATGATCTCAAGACGGTGACCCACCGGCGTGAGAAAGTCAGTTCCGGCAGGTTCACCGGCCACAATCAGACTTTTGGCGTAAAATTCAAAATATTTACTCATCTGCACATTTTTAAGACCGGTTTTAGGTACCATTTTATGTTGGGTGGAACCGTTTTCCTGGTACATGGTGACAAAGCCTGGCTTGCTTGCAACGGTTATCTGATAAAAGCCCGGCTGCTGAAAGCGTAATTCAGATTCCATGAATCCTGCTGCTGCAGCCGGAGTGATAGCGCTTTTTGATCCGTTACTGATTAGGGCGTACTCGCTTAAACGATCAGGAGACATAAAGTCATCAACCGGGTATCGGTGTCCAAAACCTATGTAGCTTTTGGTGCGGGCCCCCATTTTTTTGGTGTAGTTTGGGGCGTAGTCGGTTGCATTGATCCAGAGGGTGTGGGCTGAAGCAAAACTTGGCAGCAAGATGGCTGCTGCCAGCAGGGTTGTCATTCTTCTTAAATTACTTGTGATATTCATATCTATCTCTCCAATTCTATTCTACTTTTTGCTTTCTGTCTGTACAGCTACCTTGGTAAACTGCAGCTGTTTTAGCAGATCAATCACATCGATAAATTTCTGCAGGGGCAAGTTGCGGTCTGCCCGCACCATGAACGGCATTTCACGGCTTAACGGTTCAAGGGTCGCTTTTAATGATTCTGTTGTTGTCCCCTTGCCGTTGTAAAAGATCTCACCATCCGGCCCCAGTTCAATCAGTTGGGTTTTCTGGGTCTCTGCCGCACTTTTTGATGCCTGGGGCAGGTTGACCGGTATCCTGCCGGTGGCAATGAAGCTGGAGGTGGTCAGCACGATGGTTAACAGCACCAGCATAATGTCCACAAACGGTATGACGTTCATGCTCTCAAACGGTTTTTCGTCCATTTGCGATCTCCCATTCCAGCATGAGTACCTTTGCTTTACGCAGCAGGGTGTTGTACAGAACCACCGCCACCAGTGCCACCACCAGGCCAACGGCGGTAGCCTTCAGGGCCAGGGCCAGACCGGTCATGATCTTGCCGGTATCCATGGTGCTGTCCTGCCCCATGTTGTAGAAGGTTAGCATGATCCCCATCACGGTTCCCAGCAGGCCGATGTAGGGGGCGTTGCTGCCCACCGAGGCGATGACCAGCAGTTTATGGGTCAGCACCAGTTCAAGTGATTTGGGATCCTGAAATGAGCTGATCCTGATTGAACGGTAAAAGGAAAACCGTTCAAGAAAAACGGCTACGACCACCACGCTTAACACCACCAGCAGGCCGATGATACCGTAGTCAATGGTTCCTGAAAGCCAATCCATCTGCATGTTCTGTTACTCCTTACGTGTGTGATAGGTTTGTGGTCAGCCCAATACGAACTCAACCGGGATAATGATACGAGCCCGTACCGGTGGCCGGGGGAAGGGAGCGCTGCGTTTAACTGAATCAAGGGCTTCATCATCAAGCATGCCTACCTGTGAACCCCGCACGATCCGAACTTCACTTACCCCGCCATGCTCTTCAATGATGAACGATACCTGAACTGCCCCGCTCCAGCCCATGCGCCGGGCATGACGCGGGTAGCGCACATGGGAGGCTATTTTGTCGCGGATATAACTGAACTGTTCTTTGACGTATTTTGCGCGGGCCTGTTCTGCAACTCCCTTGCTATCCCCCCCTGTGGATGCACTGCTTGATGAGGTTGCGGTTGCATGGCTTGTCTGATGTTTGCTCTGTGCAGAAGCAGCAGCAACCGGTTGAGGAGCTGGTGGCGCCGGTTCACGGGGAGTCTGGGCTACGGCAACCTCAGAAACAGCCTGCACACTTTTCTCTGGTGCTGGTTGAACCGTTGGAACCGGAGGTGAGACGGTTCGGGGTTCCGGCTGGGGAGCAACCGGTTTTTTAACCGGAGGAGCCGGTGCAGATGCCGCTGTTTTCTGCTCTGCAGCTGCATGGGCAGAACAGACGGTAAAGTCGATCTCTATCAGAGGAACAGCATGTCGATTGGTTGCAATCAGGGCAACCAGCAGAAATACCGTTGCATGCATGGCCAGAGAGGCCCCATAGGAGTACAGATGCCGGTTCATAATAGTTTGCCTGTAAATTATTTGTTTTGCGCAAGTTAACTTGCAGCACACAACGTTAATCTGAGAATGTTATTGGCTGGCTGGATGCCTTGACGGCAGGGTGGCTGGCTTGAAGTGGTTGCTACTATTTGGTAAGAATCAGTTTGTCCTTACTGGTGATACTGAGCCGGTATTCTTCTCCGACATGTTTTATAATAATGGTTTTGCTTTCTTTAAAAAGCTCTCTGCTTGTAATGGTTTTTGTCAATAAAGATTTTTTGTTAAGCGCTGATCTTGAGATTATTGAATTTTGATTGTCATTATTTAACATAAAATTATCCTTTTGTCATTATGAATTTGAATTTTGGTTTCAACAGTGTGGCCTGACACGAGTTTACTGAAGGAGGAAAGATTCTTTTACCCGATACACACTGTTGAAACCAAGCAGTTAGCTAAGAACCGGAATATTTTTTTAGCTTAAATTATTTTGATATTGGAGCAGGCGTCCTGAATTTGCAAGTATGCCCAGGGTATGGATTATATGTAGTATACCGGCGGCTTATAACATCTGCCTTTTGTTCAGATAGAAGTGAGCTGTGGAAACTGGTTATCTTGAGTGTATGCCTCAAATAAAAAACGCAGCACAGTCAAAACGTCCGTAAGGTGAACTGTTCTGGCTGGCTGCGTTTCATACGTGGCTGGCTGGTTATTGAATTTTTAGTGGTTGCAACTTCCTTTGCAATCTCCACAACAACTTTTCTTCTTCCAGAGCGACCGGTAGAGGAGAAGTAAGGCAACTCCAATAATAACAGCCATAAGAATGATCTCAAATATGCTCATATAATTAACTCATAATCCCAGCAATCTGCCACCCTGATAGATAATCAGGGATACAACCCAGGCAAGCAGTGTTGAATATCCAACAGCCACTGCCGGCCATTTCCAGCCTCCAAACTCCTGACGCATTGCCGCAATAACAACTATGCATGGCATATATAGCAGGACAAACGCCATAAAGCTGAAGGATGAGAGAGCGGAAAACTGTGCCTTCAATGCCTCTTTAAGTCCTGACTGTTCCTCTTCCGGTTCCTCTTGCTGAGGCAGATAGAAGAGGGTGCTGACAGCTTTTTTTACAGCAGAACCAAACGATATGACTATTTCTCTGATATCTTCTCCAACAGTTGGTTGTTCTTTCTTTTCTTCTTCTTTTTTAGGCGCATAAATTTCACCCATGGTTCCTACTACGATTTCCTTGGCTATAACGCCGGTAATCAGAGCAGAGGAAGCCTCCCATGTGCCGAATCCAAGTGGCTGGAAGATTGGGGCAACCGCTGCTCCTGCTTTGCCCAGGTAGGAGTCTCGCTTCTGCTCCACGCCCCAGGGAAGGTTAAGCATAAACCAGACCAGTATTGAAAAAGCAAAGATGTATGTCCCTGCCTTTATAAGAAAATGTTTCCCCTTTTCCCAGGTATGCAGCATGAGGCTGGTGAAGGAGGGCATCCGGTATGGCGGCAGTTCCATAATAAACATTGGAGATTCACCCTTAAAGAGGGTCTTTTTGAAGATAAATCCCATTACAACCGCCATAAGCATCCCAAGAATATAGAGGCTCCAGACCACAGTGCCGGAGTTGTCTGGAAAGAATATTCCGACAAACAAAAGATAGACCGGAAGACGGGCGCCGCAGGACATGAGTGGAACCAGCAGGGCTGTCAGGACTCTGTCCTTCTCGTTTTCAAGTGTCCGTGTTGCATAGATACTTGGTACGTTGCAGCCAAAACCCAGCAGCATAGGTATAAATGACTTGCCATGCAGACCGATCAGATGCATGGCACGATCCATAACAAAGGCGGCTCTAGCCATGTAGCCGCTGCCTTCCAGGAATGTAATGAAGAACATAATGGTGAAGATTACCGGAGTAAAGACCAGCACAGAGCCTACACCGGCTATAATCCCGTCGTTTACCAGTGAGACTGTCCAGTCAGGCGCATTTATACCAGTCAGGACAGCTGTCGCCCATCGCTTGATCGGTCCGTTCAATGTGCCGTCAATCCAGTCGCCAAAGGGGGATGAAAGATTAAAGGTCAGCTTGAACAGGAGCCACATGGCAGCAGCAAAGACCGGAATTCCCAAATAACGGTTCAGAACTATCCTGTCTATCCTTTCAGTCATTTCAATAGAACGTTTTTCAGGTTTTTCAAGGACTTCCCTGCTTAATCCGGCAGAAAGTGCATAGCGTACATCTGCCAGAATACCCTCAATATCGTCACCATGGGCGCGCAACAGATGTTCTAACAGTTCTGCAGGCAATGTTTCGGCAGATATGTTGGCTGACTTGAATACCAGGCTGTCACCCTCCAGCAGTTTCAGCAGCAGCCAGCGTTCAGGATATCTCTCCAGAAGCCCTTTATGCTCGCGTTGGAGATGATCCCTTAATCCTCTGAGTACAGTCTCTATATCATCACCATAGTTGAGAGTTCTGGGGTGTTTCTTATTGTCAGATACAACTGCCTTTAACAGCTCTTCAAGTCCGGTCTTTCTGGTGGCAGAGGTAGGGATAACCGTGATACCAAGGGTCTCTTCCATCTGCTTTATATTGATCTTATAGCCTTTTGCCTCTGCCTCATCAAAGATGTTGAGTGCCATTATCATTGGAATGCCAAGCTCAAGCAGCTGCATGGTCAGATACAGGTTACGCTCAAGGTTGGTGGCGTCCACTACGTTGATGATTAGATCAGGTTTTTCATTAACCAGATAATCACGGGTAATGATCTCTTCCTGGGTATACGGTGAGAGAGAGTAACAGCCGGGCAGATCGACTATCCGTATACTGCTTCCTTCAAAATCAAACAGAGCCTCTTTCTTCTCTACAGTTACACCCGGCCAGTTTCCAACATGGAGCCGACTGCCTGCAATGGCGTTGATAAGTGTGGATTTACCTGCATTGGGATTTCCGGCAACAGCTACAACAAGCGGTTTTTGGTTGCTCATGGACACACCTCGATCTCAATACCCTTTGCCTCGTTTTTGCGTAGTGAGAGTTTATAACTTTTAACGGTTACTTCTATCGGATCTCCCATGGGAGCGATCTTTTCCACTTTAATGGTCTCACCAGGTATTACACCCATATCCATCAAACGGCGACGTATTGAGCCTATGCTGCTTTCAAGTTTCAGAATTTTCCCCTGTTCTCCAGGCTTTAAATTACTCAGATTCATCAGATTACCCCCTTTACCTTGATAGAACGAGCCATTCTACGATCAAGCGCAATACGGATATTATCAACAAGCAGCAAGAGCAGATTGCCGTCGTTTTTCAAGACCTCAACCTGTTTGCCGACCCTCAGACCCATCTCTTCCACCCTGGTGGCATGTTCACCTTCTAATGCTTTACCGCGTCCCAGTCCGCGACCGAATCCTTTTCCTTTTCCGGGAAGGTGGCTATGACTGTGGCAGCCGCCCCCGCAACAACCGCAATGCCTTATTTCAGTTATTTCGCCATGCTCTCCGGGGGCGAGCAGTTCAAGTGGCATCATTGTTTTCTCCTGTTGAAAACCTTCGTAATTAAACGTTTAACATTCTGCATTCTCTGTATCTGGTTAAAATTTCAACACAAGTCCATACAGGGCGGTAACATCGGTTTCAGGCTTGGTCAGGCCAAACTTTATACCGGCATCAACATCCAGATGATCGTTAATTTCGTACCGCAGACCAGTCAGGGCGTAAACAGGAAGGTCGTTTGAAGTTTTGTCAGGGTTTGTGGCAAGACCAAAATCAGCTACCGCAAACAGACCTTTTGCAACCTCAGCCTCACCGGCGATAGAACCTGACAGGATATTGCTGCGCTGTAATTCGGGAGCTACACGGTAGTGGTGATACTCATAGCCAAAGTTGCCATGCAGGGCGTACTTGCCGTCATCAAATTCTTTGGTGGCTATCAGAGTGCCGCCAAACTGCCAGCGGCCTTCGGAGAGGCCATTGCTGTATTTACCTGTGGGTATGATGATGCCGGGCTTTATCGCCAGGTTGATACCAGCCAGTTCAGCAAATTTGTACTTCACTTCCAGAATCATGTCGCCGAAGCCGTCAATGTTGGATATTGCCGTATCCGTACCATCGGTTTCAAATGTGCGTAAATTAAAGTTGTAAGGAATTGCCAGTGAGATCCCGAGATCTTTGTAAAGGCCGGTTGTGATTTTTAGCTCTCCATCAGTGGCGTTGGTTTTTGTTGTAATGCCATCAGTTGTCTGCTTGTCATAGCCGTAGGAGCTGTTAAGTTCGATCTCTACCTTGCCGACATCAACGGTGCCTGCATCATCAGTGGCAAGAGGTGGGGCTGCCAGAGTTGTGCCAGCGGCAGCTAATGCAAGACAAAGGGCTAGTGTGATTGTAAGCAGTTTTTTCATTGGTGTGTCTCCTGTTTTGTTTTTTTGGCTGGCTAATCGGCAGGAAACACCTTTGGCTGGCTTGAAAATAAAAAGCTGGCTATTTGATATCTGTAATTTTTGCTATTTTGTCATTATCAGTTTGTTGTTGCTGGTAATCCTTATGCGATACTCTTCCCCTGCGTGAATAATGCTGATTTCCTGTAATTCCCAGTTTTTTTGCAGCGCTGAAGGCTTCATTTCTTGCCTGGTGAGATACCTTGTTTGTAAAGATAACAACTGCATCAGCGGCCTTTATTCTGCCAGCCATGTTGTTGTCTGCCTGGCTGAATATCTGGAGTCTCATCCCCTGTTTTTTTGCCTCTTTATGGTATTTTTCACCGAGGCGATCCATTCCTCCTACAAGCACAATGCTCATTGCCTATAACCTCCATGATTATGACGTCTGATATCAATATCTCTTGAAAAAAAAGGATGGCCAGGCTGATTCAGTTCAAGCGTCTTTTTGTTACCGCCAGTAAGAATAGCACACATCTTTTGACGGCAGCAGCGGTATTGTTCTACCAGATTGAGGCTTTCAAGGGGGTTGCCGTAAATCTTCCAGGGTCCTTGACAGGTAAGGGGCAGATTGATAAGCCCCATAAACGCAGCAACATCTTTTGGGGGATAGCCTATAAACAGGCCGATCTCATGTGGAAACTGTTCAGAGTTTTTTATCCGGACTTTAAGGCTTTCAAGCAGTTCTTCCAGGGAGGCCTCTCTGTTGTATCCGGTTTTGTCTAAAAGCGTCCGTATTCCTGAATGAGACAGGTGTTGCTCAAGACCGGTTTTACTGTAGCATAGCAGCAGTATCGAATTTTCACTGTTGTTTAGTTCCAGAAATTCAATGCTGTTTAATCTTGCCCTGACTTCGGTATTTTCGGATTTCCAGATTTGGTAGAGGTTTCTGCCGCAAGGACGTTTACGATTAACTATTGATATCAGATTGGCTGGCTTTACTTCGGCTAATACCTCTGAGCATTCAAGCATAAGATGCGCAGTCAGGCAGTCAACAGGTTCATCATAATAATCAATTATGTTGTATGAATAACCTGTAAACAGGCCAATCTGATAAGGAAAAGCCTTGTTGCTCTCTATGCGGAGCTTGAGCTCCTGAAGAAGTTTATCTGTTGTTGAGTCTTTCTTGAATCCGGCTCTTTCAAGAAGAATTCTAATGTTTCTGTTTGCAAGGTGTTGATTCAGATCTGCTGGATTATAACAGAGTAAGAGTACGGAATTTTCTCTGGTTTGAAGCAGGAAAGTTTCTATTCCATCTATTATGCCTTTAATTATTTCCTCTGCAGATTGCCAGCTTTGATAAAAATTTACTCCAGAGGGTTCTGTCCGGTTCTGAAGTGAAACAAGCGTTGCCGGTTTTGAACCGTCATAAATTTCTTTACATTGATTTTTTATATGTTTAACAAGCGAAGCGACTGATTCGGACTGTTCTTTGATTTTGAACTTCCTGACCCGCAGTTTCATGTTTTCAGAATTGTAGAAAGCCATATAGTCTCCCTGCTATGCAAATGATTTTTGTTATCAATAATAAAAAAAATACAAACTGTCAACACTTTTTATTGAGGTATGGATTTAGTTGTTAACATGGAAAACTGCCGGAATGAGACAATCGGGTAGATATAAAAGGAGCTATACCTTCGGAGTGAAGCGTAATGATTAAAGTTTATGAGGTGGGTTGGTAATGCTGTATATTTTAAACCTCCATTTCTATTTAATGCAGACTTTTCTTACCTCTTTCAAGTCTGTAAGTCCTTGGAAGCACTTAAGGATGCCATCCTGTTTAAGTGTTGTCATTCCGTCAGCAACAGCCTGTTTGCGAATGAGTTCAATCTCTGACTTTCTTTTTATCAGAGTCCTCATTTCATCAGTGCCTTTTAATAATTCGTGCAGACCAAGACGACCTTTGTAGCCGGAATCTCCACATTTGGCACAACCGATAGCTTTGTGCAGATTGATCTCGGCAGGGTTTATGCCGGTTTTCCTGAATGCCTCAATCCCGTATTCCATTATAATCTCTTCAAGTTCCTTCTTTTCCGGTTTGTATTCCTGTTTGCAGTCACAGAGGCGGCGGCATAATCTTTGGGCAAGGATACAGAGAATGGCATCAGAAAATGAAAATGGGTCAAGCTCCATATCAAGCAGACGTGTAACGGTCTCTGGCGCAGAGTTTGTGTGCAGCGTTGAGAAAACAAGGTGACCAGTAAGAGATGATTCTATGCCTATTTCTGCAGTTTCCTGATCTCTCATTTCACCAACCATTATTACATCGGGGTCTGCACGCAGGAAAGAGCGGAGGGCTGCGGCAAAGGTAAAACCTATTTTGGGATGAACCTGCACCTGGCGTAGACCCCTCTGTGTGATCTCTACAGGGTCTTCAGCTGTCCAGATCTTTGTTTCAGGGGTGTTTATAACCGAGATGGCTGAATGAAGTGTGGTGGTTTTACCGGAACCGGTTGGTCCAACAACAAGGATCAGTCCGTAAGGCTGATTGATGCATTCAAGCAGAACCTTGTTGTTACGTTCTGTGAGCCCCAGTTTCTCATATGGAAGGGCAGCTTCGCCTGATGCGAGGATCCGCATAACAACATCTTCAAGCTGACCGGCAGTCGGGACAGTGGCTACCCTCAGCTCTACATCGAGTGGTCCGAATTTTTTGAAATCTATCTTGCCGTCCTGCGGTTTGCGGCGCTCTGAGATATCCAGTCCGCACATAATCTTGATACGGGATGGTATTGCATATTTGTATTTGTATGGAATCCTCTGGTATACCTTGCAGCGTCCATCAACCCTGTACCTTACTATTACATCTTCCTTGCCGGGATATGGTTCTATATGTATATCAGATACCTTGCTCTGCACTGCATCAATTACAATTTTATTTACAAGCTGGACAATAACGCTGTCCTGCTCGGAAACCTTTGAAGACTCCTGCTCTATCTCCGGTTCATCAGTTGAATCCAGCTTGTTTATAAGTTCGTCAATACTGCCGCCGGAAGAGATGGCGGCGCCTTTGTTGTAAAACAGACCTATAAAACTGTGAATATCATCTCTGAAAGCGCCAACGTAGCTTATTCTTTTATATTCTGGATAGATAAACCTGATTATATCCTGACGTCCAAGATCGGTAGGATCATCCATTATTATGTACAACACTCCATTTTCAACCTTGTATGGAAGCCACCATTCCTTAGCCAGTCTGTCCGGTCTGACCCTCTTTAACAGTTCATCTTCCATTAGCGGTGTGGACGGTTCGTATTTGATGAATTCAGTCCCGAAGAAGAGGGAAAGCCCTTTTGCCATTTCTTCTCTTGGAACCTTGAATTCACGTATCAAAACCGCATCAAGTCCAAATCTGGCAATATCAGGATGTGCAGATGCTTTTTCAATAGTTTTCTCATCAATTATGTTTCGATCAAGAAGATAGTTGTAGCGGCTTCGTTGTCTGATGATCTTTGTGGTAACCTGCAGACGATATATGTTGTGTATTGCTATGGAAAGAGATGTACCCAGTTCCAGTGCATATGTTATGTCGGTATCGTCAAAAGGTATTCCGTTCTGTTTGTTTATTATCTGGATTACGCCGATAAGTGTTCGCTGAAACTTCATAGGCACACAAAGAACCTGTCTGGTTATGAAGCCGGTCTTTTGATCCCAGGTTTTGTCAAACTTGAGATTAGAGCTAATCATCTTTAGCTCATGTTCGTTATATGCGTCTTTGATGTTAAGAACCGTACCGGAGATAGCGCAGTAGCCAGCAAGGCTCGCATCAGAGATAGGCACGACAATCTGTTTGACTTCAGTACCTGAAAGTACCTTCGATATAAGGAGGTTTCGTTTGGCATCCGCAAGATAAATCGTGATCCGTTGAGCGCTGAACAGATCAGCTATGCTGTCCTTTATATGTAAAAGTATCGTATTTAGGTTATCAGCCGAATGGATCTCGTTTATCTTGTCCATAAGTCTTTTGCGATACTCAAGTTGCTGCTTCAGCAGGTTCATATCGTTTGATTGGGGCTCGTTCATAAAGGTTTCTCCATTTTGCTCAATAAAGTCCTTTTTATTAAAAACTCTTATCAAGAATACCAGATAGTTCCTGATACTCAAGTTCTTTGATAAAGGATATTTTATTTTTCCAATGTTTGACTCAATCTTAAATACTGATACAATCAAGCAGAATTATCACCGCTTTTAAAATCCATACAATCTTTTAAACTATCTCTATGGAGGTCTGTTATGAAAAAATGGCTGTTTCCGGTTATGCTACTTATTTTTCTGCTGCCAGCTATGGTTTTTGCGGCTCCTGTTGGCAAGGTTACAGGTCTTAACGGTGAAGCATATCTCCGTGTAAAAGCTGGAATACCTTATAACAAGCTTGAAAAAGGTACTGTTATCGGTACTGGAACCTGGATCAAGACCGGCTCAAAAGGTTGGGTTGAATTGACATTGAATGACAAGAGCAAGTTTACACTTGCCAATAACAGTGAGTTTCAGGTTACCAGTTTCCTGCTTACCAAAAATAGGCGAGAAGGTGCGTTCAACCTGGCGCAGGGTAAACTCAGGGCATCGGTTGTAAAGTTTGGCGGCAGGCAGAGTGGTATGACTGTAAGAAGCGGCACAGCAGTTGCCGGTATAAAAGGAACCGAATTTTTGATGCTGTCACAGGGGCAGGCAAACGTCTTCTTCGGGAATGAAGGGAAGGTTGGGGTTTCAGGCGATGGCAGCGGAGAGCAGCAGCCGCTTACCGCAGGAACAATGACTCAGAACACAAGAGGTATTACCCCTGTTGAGCCTCTCAAGATAGAATCCGGAACCCCTGTCGCCCAAGCAAAAGATATATTCGACAAGGTTACCGCAGCAGAGCCTCCCGCTGACTGGACAGACTCCGGTCGAATCGCAGAAATAATTGCCAGATGGAACATAAATTACGGTCATTACCTGGCTGACAGTGGTAAATACCAGGAGGCGCTGCATGTTTTTCAGATTGCGCTGGATCTGACTAAGGAAGAGGCTGTAAGGGCTGATGCCCATCTTGAGCGGGGAGCTGTTTATGGAAGATTCCTTTCAAACCCTGAGCTGGCTCTGGCTGAGTATCTGCTGGTTCTGGAGGAATATCCAAATCTCTCCCAGGCAGAGGTGGCTCTTTTTAATGCAGCTCAGGTTTTAAATGAGATGGGGTTTGTTAATCAGGCAAGTCAGCGTTTTAATCAGTATCTAAGGCAGTATCCCCAGGGGAAGCAGCGTAACAACGCAGAAACCTTGCTGCAGAGACTCGGTAAATAGGTAACGGTATGAAAAAACGTCTGGTTTTTATTCTGTTTGGACTGCTTGCCGCTTTAATTGCCTTTATCGGCTATCGGCAGGCTCCGCAGATGCTGCAGCAGCTTGATTACCGGATAAAGGATGCCCGTTTCAGGCTGCGTGGCTCGGTAAAGCCTGACAATGCTGTTGTTGTTGTGGCTATAGATCATGCCAGCATAAAAGAGATTGGGCGTTGGCCCTGGTCCAGAGAGGTTACAGGTAAGCTGATAGAGAACCTTGCCCTGTATGGAGCCAGGGTTACAGCCCTTGATATTGTTTTTTCCGAACCACAGACTTCTGTTGCAGATTCTGCTCTGGCCTCTTCTATTTCCAAATCCGGAAATGTGGTCATGGGATATTTTTTCCGAGATGAGGAACAGCCTTTGGATCCGGTTGCTTTATCGCAGCTGGAAAACTCTGCGGTAAAAATGATGAAGGTTGAGGAGGGGGTTCAGTCGATACCTTTGATCGAGTATCGAAACCTTGATCTTAACCTTGCCCGGCTTGGTGATAAAGCGCTTGATTTCGGTTTCTTCAATGCACGGCCTGATGGTGATGGTCTATATCGCCGTTCATTGCTTCTCCTGCTTTATGATGGCCAGATATATCCATCTCTTGCGATGAATGCCCTTCGTCATTATCTGGATAGTGAAATAATGCTTGAGGTCAAACAGTACGGGATTGACGGATTACAGATAGGTTCACTTCGGGTGCCCTCAAGAGAAGATGGCACAATGGCGTTAAACTATTATGGTCCTAAAGGTTCATTCAGAACAATATCTGCAGCAGATATAATAAAAAAACGGCTTAAGCCTGGAGAGCTGGAAGGGAGTATTGCCTTTGTAGGTGCCACAGAGATTGGAATCTATGATATAAGGCCTACTCCGTTTGATGCTACACAGCCAGGCGTTGAGCTGCATGCAACTGTAGCTGCAAACGCCCTTGAACACCGTTTTCTCAAGTATGATGGTGTTACGCAGATGCAGGAAATTCTCTGCATATTCGTATTTCCTGTAATACTTGGTATTGTGCTGGCCTTTATGCCTGGCACTTTTGCCGGGCTTGCGGCCTTTGCCGTTACTTTTGCGCTTTTCTATCTCTTTAATTATTTTTCCTTTACCAGAGGGTTAAGAGATTTAACCCTGATATATCCAATGCTTGGGCTTTCTCTTACCTATCTGGGCAGTGAGTCATGGCGTAATCTGGTTGTTGAAAAAAAAGGTCGCCAGATGAAAAAGGCCTTTTCAAACTATGTCTCTCCTGATCTTGTTAAAGAGATAGAAAAAAATCCGGACAAGCTTGTGCTGGGTGGAGAACAGCGAGAGATCTCGATACTGTTTTCTGATATCAGGGGTTTTACAACTGTTTCGGAAAGTCTGACTCCTCCTGAACTTGTTAAACTTCTAAATGAATATCTCTCTCCTATGACAAGGATTGTCCTGGAAGAGAAAGGCACGCTCGACAAGTTTATAGGTGACGCTGTGATGGCTATCTTCAATGCGCCTCTGGATGTCCCAGATCATCCGGTTCGTGCATGTACTGTGGCTGTAAGGATGATGGAAGAGTTGAAACGCCTCAATTCAGGTTTTATCGAAAAAGGAATGCATACCCTTGATATAGGGGTAGGTGTCAATACTGGACCGGCGGTTGTTGGAAATATGGGCGCTGATATCCGTTTTGACTACACTGCAATAGGTGATTCGGTAAATCTTGCATCACGACTTGAGGGGCTTAACAAATACTACGGTTCTCATATACTTGTCAGTGAAGATACCCGTAAACAGATCCCTGAAGGCAGGTTTGTCTTCAGGGAGGTTGATCGTGTAAGGGTTAAAGGGAAACATTTACCCATTGTTATGTATGAACTTATGATAAATAATCTGGAAATTCTGCCTCGTTTTGAGGAAGCTCTTGAAAAGTACCGTTCAGAGCAGTTTAAGGATGCGGCAAAAATATTTGCCGAACTTGCTGAAAGCTATAATGACGGACCATCAAGGTTATATAGCGCCCGTTGTTCGGAGTATATTGAATATCCACCACCTGCAGACTGGGATGGTGTCTATACAGCTAAATCAAAATAGCTTGTTAAGTTAGATTTTCTGAAGTTATGCTTTAATGCTTTATAGACAGGGGGGGAGATAGATGAAGTTGCGTATTCTGGGTAGCGCCGGAGCTGAATTTCCTGATTTCAGGCCGCCTGCTTTTCTTGTAGATGATTCACTGCTGCTGGATGCCGGCACAATTGGTTCTGTGCTGACTGAGGAGGAGCAGTGGCAGATTAAGAATATCTTCATAACCCACGCCCACCTGGATCATATTAGAAGTATTCCGGCGCTGGCAGATAATATAATCGTAAAGAACCTCAAACATCAGGTTGATATTTATGCGTCACTCTCTGTTATTGATGCCTTGCACAGTCACCTGTTTAACGGAATTATCTGGCCGGACTTTACCACTCTGCCTAGCCCTGAAGAGCCTGTTCTCCGTTTTAACATTGTCGAGGCAGGAATACCGGTTGTCATCACTAATGACAATCTTAAGGAAAGCAGTGATAATACCTATACAATAAGGGCTGTACCGGTTCATCATACGGTGCCTGCAGTAGGATATATTGTTGATCATGATGGAAAACGTCTGGTTTACACAGGAGATACCGGGCCAACCAATGAAATCTGGACTCATGCATCCGGTGCTGATGCACTGATAGTGGAGGTATCATTTCCTAATTCGCATGAATCACTGTCTTTATTGACACAGCATCTCTGCTGTTCCCTGCTTGAAAAAGAACTGGCCAAGATACAGGTTCTACCCAAAAGGATCCTTATTACACATCCAAAACCTCAGTATTATGAAACAATCAAGGAAGAAATAATGCAAATGGGAATCAGACAGATTGAGTTATTAAGAGATGGAACAATCTACTCCATCTGAAACATACCTCCCTGCCTTTGAACGCCTGGGTTCATGGACTCTCGGTCGCTGGCAGTTTTTTGTCAGCCTTGTCCGTCAGATGTTTCAGGTTGTGATCCTTCTTGTAACTCCTCCATCACTCAATAACCCGGCCATATCGGCGGTTCTTTTCAAGCAGATCTATTTTACAGGTCTTGAGGCTGCAAGGATTATTCTTCTTGTGGCTCTGATAGTAGGTACTGTTATTGTCAGTCAGGTGGTTGGTCTTGTAGGTGGTGGTAACGGCTCCCTGACAGGCAAGGTATTGGTATGGGTGGTTTTTCTTGAGCTTGGTCCGCTTTTGACAGCCATAATTGTTATTGCCAGAAGTGGAACGGCAATTGCTGCGGAACTGGGTTCAATGAAGATTAATGGAGAGATTGCCGTACTGGAACAGCTTGGGATTCAGACAGAGCGTTATCTGCTGCTACCACGAGTTATCGGGGTTAGCGCTTCTGTAGTTCTTCTTACCATCTATTTTGTCTTGACTGCTTTTGTCGGAGGTTTTCTTATCGTTTCATTAGGGCATCATATCCCTTACAATCAGTTTATTCAGGGCATAGTTGCTTCAATGGGGTTGCGTGAAGTTGTGGTTCTTACGGTTAAAGCCTGTTCGTTTGGCCTGATAATCCCTCTTATTTGCTGTAATACAGGACTTTCTGTAGGAGCCAGTGCTACAGAGATCCCTCAGGCTGCAACAAAGGCTGTAATCACAAGCCTGTTTTCCGTTTTTTTTATTGATGGTCTCATAACATATCTTTCATCCTTTCTGACCATTTCCTGATTCTCTCCTTGAAATCAATCGTATACTGTACTATTTAAAAGGAGTTTAATAATTAATTTGCCAGGAGGAACTGTAAATGGGGAAAGAGCCCGGCACCACCAAATTCCAGACTGATTTTCGCCGTCACCTGAGAGATCAGAATATCAGTGATAATCTTGTTCACCTTTTATGTGAGATTGCCGAAGCCAGCAAGTATGTTATCAACGCTGTGAGAACCGGTGATCTTGGGGTTGCCGGAACATCAAACCTATATGGTGAAGAACAGCTTGCCCTTGATGTCTTGTCTGATCGAATCATGCGCAAAAGGCTTATTCATTCAGGGGTAGTCTGTAACATAGCTTCAGAAGAGATGGATGAGATATTTCAGGTAACCAGCAATCCTCAAGGGATGTTTTCTGTTGCTTACGATCCACTTGATGGTTCGTCACTTGTTGATGTTAATCTGGCAGTAGGCACTATTGTTGGAATTTATCAGGGTAACAACCTTTTACAGCCGGGTCGGAAGATGGTTGGAGCCATGTATATTCTTTATGGGCCAAGGCTTTCACTGGTTTATTCTGTTGGCAAGGGGGTTTATGAATTTACAATGAACCAGCTGATGGAGTTTACCCTGACACGAGAGCATGTCCAGATGCAGCCTGCAGGAGATATCTATTCTCCAGGTGGTCTGAGAAAGAAATATACTCCTGAAAATGAGGCATTTATCAACTACCTTGAACAAAAAGGTGCAAAATTACGTTATTCCGGCGGATTTGTTCCAGATATAAATCAGATCTTGATGAAAGGGAAAGGGATCTTTATGTATCCGGCGCTTACTGATACTCCAAACGGTAAGTTGCGTCTCCTCTTTGAGCTTAATCCTATGGCTTATCTGATAGAGCAGGCTGGCGGCGCTGCAACGAACGGTTGTACCCCTATTCTGGATTTGAACCCTGAATCACTTGACCAACGAGCACCTGTTTATATTGGTTGCAGGGATGATGTTGCAAAGGCAACTGAATTCCTTAATGGAGTCTGTGGATGAAGGTTGCAGAAGATTCCAAAAAATCACAGGAGGAACAAAAAGAGTTACCTCTCAGGCTTTGCAGCGAGATACAACTTTTTGATCTTTGTGAGCTTGATAATTGTGATTTTAAAGACGGTCGTTTCTGCACTAATCCTGAAATGCTTGCCAGTTTTGAAGCGGTTGCGGAACCGGAAGATCGCCCAGCCAGATATATTGATGAAGTTGATGAGGAAACAGAAGAGGATATCTATTCTGAAGAGTTTGATGAAGATGATGATGATGACGGCTACAGTGTTTTTGATGATGAAGACAGTTCTGAACGGGATGAGGAATGGTGACTTCAGCTTAATATATCAGAACAAAGAGCTTCCTCCGGTTTTTAACGGCAGCAGGGAGCTCTTTTTTTAAGGAGCGTTGTTTTACAGATGCCGGAGTTTCGTTTAGACCATACAGGCTCGCTTACCATACCAGCTGAAGAACTATCAAAATTTGGCCTTAATTCAGGTGATGTTGTCAGTATACAAGCGGATGGTGACTCGCTTCTAATCCGCAAGCTCAATCAAAAACCGGTTTATTCCCTCCAGGAAACAATATCCAGAAAAAATCTAGAAACAGATATCCGTTTTATAAGGGGTGTAGGTCCGAAGCTTGCCGAACTGTTGGCTAAAAAGGGTATCCACACCGTTGAGGACGCCTTCTTTTGTCTGCCGATCCGTTATGAAGACCGCAGGCAATTAGTACCTGTGAGGCAGTTGCAACCGGGTGCTGTTCAGGTTTTTACAGGAAAGATAATTTCAGCTGAGATCGTTTCCACTAAAAGTGGCCGCAGATTTTTTGAGGTTCTGGTTTCGGATGATTCGGGAGCAGTTATACTTAAATGGTTTAATGTAAATCCTGTATGGATGAAGCGTACATTGAAAATTGGCCGTCAGGGGATTTTTACCGGTGAAGTGACTATCTACGGGAATCAGAGAGAGGTTCACCATCCTGATGTTGATTGGCTTGAAAATGGCGCTGATATTTCAGTGGTCATGGCTGCTGATCCTGTTAATTTTGGCCGGATAGTTCCTGTATATCCTCTTACTGAAGGTTTGCACCAGAAGGGGATGAGAAAAGTTATGATGCAGGTTCTGAACAGTTTTTTGTCTGATCTGCAGAATCCTTTGCCCTTGTCTATTTTGGAACCGCTAAATTATCTCTCTTTACATGATGCACTGGAACAGATCCATATGCCATCATCGGATACCCTTATTAATATTCTCAATCAGGGTAGAACAAAGGCTCATAATTCTCTGGCCTTTGATGAATTTTTTTTCTGGGAACTGGGTTTGGCATTAAAAAAAACCGGAATTGCACTTGAGGATGGAATAGCGTTTCAGGTTAATCACCGATATACAAAAGAACTGGTTAAGCTTCTTCCTTTTCAGTTGACTGCGGCTCAACGCCGTGTCCTGTCTGAAATAAAGACAGATATGATTTCTCCTCATCCAATGTACAGGCTGGTTCAAGGGGATGTTGGAAGCGGCAAGACTATTGTGGCTCTCATGTCGGCTCTGGTAGCGGTTGAAAATGGTTATCAGGTAGCTATAATGGCGCCTACCGAGATTCTGGCTGAACAGCACTGGCATAATATACATCACTGGTCTGAACAGCTGGGGGTCACTGTTGTGCTGCTGACTTCAGGTATGAAAGGCAAGGCTAAACAGCAGGTTCTGCAACAAGTGGCTGATGGCAGCGCTGCCATAGTGATTGGCACACATGCGGTTATACAGGAAAAAGTAGAGTTTAAACGACTTGGCCTCGGTATTGTTGATGAACAGCACCGTTTTGGTGTTCTGCAGCGTAGTATTCTTAAAAAGAAAGGTCTTAATCCTGACATCCTTGTGATGACAGCTACTCCTATTCCCCGTACACTTGCAATGACTCTGTTTGGAGATCTGTCTTTGTCTGTTATAGACGAACTGCCACCTGGCAGAACCCCTATAGAGACTAAGGTCTATTTTGAAAACAGACGTAAACTGGTTTACGAACAGATTGAATCTGAAATAAGAGAAGGGCGTCAGGCATATATCATATATCCGCTTGTTGAAGAGTCTGAAAAATCAGATCTGAAGTCAGCAACACAGATGGCAGAGCATCTTAGAAATGAGATCTTTCCCGCTTTTAGAACAGGTTTGTTGCATGGTAGAATGAAGCCTGAAGAAAAAGAGGCTGCTATGCGCTCTTTTAAAAACAGGGAGTTGGATATACTTGTCGCCACAACAGTAATTGAAGTTGGAATAGATGTCCCTAATGCAACATATATGCTGATTGAACATGCAGAAAGATTTGGACTTTCGCAGCTTCATCAGCTGAGGGGGAGAGTAGGGCGGGGCAGTCAAAAATCACGTTGTATACTGTTAACATCAGGTAAGCTTTCAGAAGATGCTGAAAAAAGGCTTAGAGTAATGGAAGAGACCTGTGACGGCTTCAGGATTGCCGAGGAAGATCTTGAAATACGGGGTCCTGGAGATTTTCTTGGAACTCGCCAATCAGGAATGCCGGATTTTAGAGTAGCCAGTATTCTCAGAGATGCTTCCATACTTGAACAGGCTCGTAATTCTGCCTTTAATCTGATAGAAAAAGATATTGGATTAAAAACTGCTGATGGCAAAAGAATAAAGGAAGAACTGCTAAGGCGATGGGGAACACGTCTTGAGCTTGCCTGTACTGCTTGATATTATCTATAATTGAAAGGGGTTTTGTAATGTCCGAGTTTAATAATGTAACTGTCATTCGTGAGGCTAATATCTATTTTAACGGGTCAGTTACAAGTCATACCATCCTTTTTCCTGATGGCAGTAAAAAAACTCTTGGAGTGATGCAGCCAGGTGAATTCAAGTTTACAACAGGTCTGCCTGAGATAATGGAAATACTTAGTGGTGAACTTGATCTTAAGATCGGCGATGAGGATGGATGGCATAGAATTGACGCAGGTGAATCTTTTGAAGTATCTGAAAATACAACTTTTATCATGAAGGTGCACAAGATTTCAGATTACTGCTGTTCATTTATTGGTTGATGTTTTGCAACGGAGTCTGATAAAAATAGATAGTAATTTGGGATATATTTTGATATATTCAAATATATGAATATTTGCTAAGGAGAGTAGTTATGAAAATCACAGATGCTGCAAAAACGGCGCTGGAGCCAATACTGGCTCAAAACCCGGGCAAGATGTTAAGGGTTGTTTTTGAAGGTTTTGGTTGAGGCGGTCCCCGTTTGGGGTTGGCTCTGGATGAGCCAAACGACAATGACACAAAATTGAATCTGAACGGTATTGAACTGGTAGCTGAGAAAAAACTTAAATCATTTCTTGAAGATCAGGTAATTGATTTTGTTAATTCAGGTTTTAGAGAGGGTTTTGTTATATCTCCGGAGTATGGTTCTTCCTGTTGTTAGTTAATAAATATTAAAGTGACAATATTTAGGGGAGGTCTTAATGACCTCCCCATTTTTATAATTTGACTGTATTCATAAAATCAGTTTTGAAGCAGAAGAGTTAGCTCCGTTCAACGCTGATCTCTGTTATATAAACAACCAGATCTCCACCCGGACGCTTGATTGTTACCTCGTCATCTACCTGTTTATGCAACAAAGCCTGTCCGACAGGTGAGTCTATGCTTATAACCCCCTGTTTGACATCGAATTCATCAGGTCCTCCAAGTTGGTAACAGTACTGATTCTGTTCTTCATCCTCATATGAGACCCAGCAACCAAAGCAGGCATGTTTGGGGTTTTCAGGAGGTTTAGGAGCGATCTTTAAAACTTTGAGGCGGCTTGATAACTGTTTAAGTTTATGATCAATTTCTCTGAGACGCTTTTTACCATAAATATATTCAGCATTTTCAGAGCGATCCCCTTCAGCCGCAGCATCTGAGACACCTTGAACTACCCTCGGGCGTTCTACTTTCCATAAATAATCAAATTCATCCTGAATTTTCTTCAGACCATCGGCAGTAATCAGGTTGGTCATTTTATTGTCATCTCGGATATGAGTCTGTGCAGTTCCTGTATCTTTCGATATGATGCATCCTGCAAGACTTTTTCGGGTTGTTCTTCATCTACAGGATGCACTGCCAACCAGGTTGAACGAAGGCTGCCATCCTGAGAAGTCATGGATTCATTCAAAAGAAGGAAAAGCCTGTCACGAATACCGTCAAAGAATCCTTCAAAAAAACCATCAAGTGAAAGCTCCCGTTCAGTTGTCAGGTTTCCGTTTTGATCAATCTGCTGAAAAAGCAATTTCTGTTTGCCGGTTTCATTTTCAATAAGTGGGCGAAACAATGTAACAGACGAACTGGTTGTTTCACGCACAACCTTTAAGGAAAGCTGAAAAAGGTCTGATTTGGGGTGAAGGTCGTACAGAATCGAACAGAGCATCCCTGTAAAGCAGTCGCTGTGAAGAAAACCTCGTGAACTCCTGTCAGCTGTTTCAAAATAAAAGCCTCTCCTGGCTGTTTGCTGTTCATGTATTGCGCCGCAGATTACACAATGAGGAAGAATCCCCTCAAGTCTTGCAAGAAAAGCTTCTTTTCTCTGTCCTTCCTGCTCATTCAACCACTGGTGATAGAGGAAAGAACGGGGTTCAGGGGTCTGATGGTAACCTGCGAGGATATCATTTGCCAACTCAACAAACTGGTTATTTACTTCAGTTTCCTTACCGTAATGAAGAATTGGATATATCTTGCCGTCTGGATTGGTATTAAGGCTTTCCACCTTCGGACTTTTGGCTATGTATGTGTTTGTGCAACGATAGCCCCTGTTTATTGCAAAAGCTCTAAGCAGTGTCTGCTGATCTTTGAACAAACCATCATATTTTATTCGGTTGTCAATCAGGCATGGAATAAGAGAAAGGGTCTTTTTATCAATGCCTCTCTGTTCAAAAAGTGCAAAAATATGTTTACAGTTTTCAAGGCTGGGCATGTCTTTAACAGGGATTAGAACCCTGTCTGCGGCATACAGGGCATTTTGTGTAAGGATGTTCAGATCTGGACGGGTATCAATTATGACAATACCTGATATGCCGGATTCAGCCAGCATTCGGCATAAAGCCATAGGTCCCTTGAAGCCATGATAGAGATTTGTAAGATTATGAGATGAAGGAATATAGTTAACTCCATACTGTCCCTGATGAAGAAGATGAAGACCCTTAACTCCTGTAAGAAGCTCTTCAACAGTGCCTTGAGGTTTTTGTCCATTTAATTCAAACATCCGGTCAACTGTAAAGTGATTATCGAAGGATATTATAGTAACCTGCAGATCTTCCTGCATTGCCTTGAGATATATCGCCAGATTGGTTGCCAGGGTGGTTTTTCCGACTCCACCTTTTTCAGATGATATTGTAAGGATATATGGAAAATTATTCATATCGCGCATAATACGGAAAGAGTTCTTCATGGTCAACCCCGGTTTGACCATGAAGCAGGTTATATGATATTTTACTGACCATGAATCTATTCTCTTCAAAAATAATCCTGACGGTAAGCCGACTTACAAACCTGCTTAAAGAGACTCTTGAAGACAATTTTGAGCAGGTCTGGCTGGAAGGAGAGGTTTCCAATTTTGCGACTCCTTCTTCAGGGCATCTTTATTTTACTATTAAAGATGCTGGTGCCATGCTTCGTTGCGTAATGTTCAGAAGTAGCGTTAAAGCTGTAAAATTCAGGATTGAAGAGGGAATGGCTCTGATTCTTAGAGGGCGTATTTCGATTTATGAACAACGTGGTGAATATCAGCTTATTGCAGAATACGCTGAACCCAAAGGGATTGGAGCTTTACAGGCCGCTTTCATTCAGCTGAAGGAACGTCTGGCAGGGGAAGGGCTTTTTGATGAATCAAAGAAGCAGGCTCTTCCCAAAATACCAAAGAGAATCGGCATAGTTACATCAAGTAGTGGAGCAGCTATACATGATATACTTAATGTACTTGGAAGGCGTAATGCAGCGGTTGAACTGCTTCTTTACCCGGTAAAGGTGCAGGGAACCGGAGCTGCAGAGGAGATAGCTGCCGCCATTGATGACCTGAACGCCCTGCATGCGGCAGATGTGCTGATTGTAGGTCGTGGCGGAGGTTCGCTTGAAGATCTTTGGGCATTTAACGAAGAGGTAGTTGCTAGAGCGATATATCGTTCAAAAATTCCTGTTATATCTGCGGTTGGGCACGAAACTGACTGGACTATATCTGATTTTACATCGGATCTAAGGGCAGCGACCCCTTCGGCTGCTGCAGAACTTGTCTGCAGAGCGGAGGATGAACTGAATCAAGAGATACAGAACCTTCTCCATCGTCTGCATTATGGTATTGCAGGACAGTTGAATCTGCATAGAAGAACGGTTGACGGGTTGCTCCGCTCTCTGCATGACCCGAGCAGATTGTTGGGACATTGGGGGCAACGTATTGATGATCTGACAGCACATCTGGATCTTGCATTGCGTAATCTGTTTATAAGGCATAGAGAACAATTAACAAGGCATGAACAGCAACTGGCAGTTTTTCATCCAACAGTAAAGATAGGCAGGTTACGGCAGGAACTTATTCTTCTCTCTGAAAGTGCTGAACGTCAGTTTGAGCATCAGCTCGAACATCTTGGAAGAAGAAATGCTGAGGCTGTTGCACGTCTGGAGGTGTTGTCACCTTTACACACACTGGCAAGAGGATTTTGTGTGGTTTCAAGTATCTCGGATGGTAAAGTTATTAAAAATGCAGATCTGTTGGAGATTGATGATAAAATCGGTTTAAGGCTTCATCAGGGGAGCATGCTCTGCAGAGTTCAGGAAATTTATAAAGATTCAGGTGAAAAGGCTACAACCTGATCAATAGAGTCAGCGCCAACAGTAAGCATTACAAGGCGATCAAGCCCTAAAGCAATTCCTGCTGATTCAGGCATAGCTGATAGTTCTGCAAGAAAAGGTTCAGGCAGTGGTAATTTTATCCTTCCATTTCTGGATCTGATTTCATTTGCTTCTTCAAAGCGTCTCCGTTGCTCAACCGGATCATTTAGCTCACTAAATCCGTTAGCCAGCTCAACTCCACCTAAATACAGTTCAAACCGCTCTGCAAAGTCAGGATTGCCATCTTTTATTCTCGAAAGCGCTGCAAGTTCAGCGGGATAATCCATTAAAATTACAGGTGTATCAAAGTTTGCAAGGGATGGTTCGACAACTGATGTCAGGATCTCGTCAAATAGTCCGTTTTGTGAGCTTTCTAAGGCATCAGCCTCTGCAAAAGATGAAAAGGCCTCCTGCACGCTGATTTTTTGCCATATACCCATCGGATTGATTTTATGACCTTTTTGAGAGAAGAACGGTTCTTCAGTACATTTTAAGGCAACATTCCGTAGCAAGGCCATGCAGTCATCCATAAGGTCATTGTAATCTGCGTTGCTTCGATACCATTCAAGCATTGAAAATTCAGAAAGATGTCTTGAACCTCTTTCATTGGCGCGCCAGCAACGACATATCTGGAAGATTTTGTCATATCCACGGCATAACATCCTCTTCATGCAGATTTCTGGAGATGTCTGAAGTTGCCAATGCAGGGCTGAGATCGGTTCAATATTCTCTTCCGGTGCGTTTGCAGGAATAAGAGAGGGGGTTTCTATTTCAAGAAACCCCCTCTCGTTAAAAAAATCCCGTATTGTACTGATTATTCCGGCACGAATATGAAGCGTGCTTTTTTTAAACAATTTTTAACCTTTAAGCCTGGTTGAATATTCGCCATTACGGGTGTCGATAACTATTACTTCTCCCTCTTCAATAAATGGAGGCACACGCAATACATATCCGGTCTCAACAGTCGCAGGTTTTGAGTCGCTGCCTGATGTGTCACCTTTAACCCATGGATCAGTCTGTGTTACACGCAGATTTATAAAGTTAGGAAGAGTAACTCCGATTGGTTTTGGTCCAAACAAGAGAACAGCTACCTTGGTATTTTCAAGAAGAAAGTTTTTGGCCTCTCCGACAGTTTCTTCTTCCATTACAACCTGATCATAGGTCTGCTGATCCATAAAGGTGTAATGTGTTCCTTCCTTGTAAAGGTATTCCATATCACGTTCATCCATGCCGGCCGGCTCAAAATTTTCTCCGGAACGGTATGTGCGGTCAAGAGTTGAGCCGTTGATCATGTTTTTCATCTTGCATTTGTACAAAGCCTGACCTTTGCCTGGTTTAACAAAGTCAAATGAGGTAACTATATATGGATCACCATCAAGAATAAGTTTAGTGCCTTTTTTAAGATCAGCAACAGACAGCATAAATTCTCCTTATTTCAAAAATGAATAAAACAAGATAAAACTCATGCGCTGTTTTAACAGTTGGCATGAGTCCTTGTTTTTTATCTGATTTAACAGAAGGTTCTATTTTGCTCGGTAGGTTATCCGTCCACGGCTTAAATCATATGGAGAAAGTTCAACCGTGACTTTGTCACCAGGCAGGATTTTGATGAAATACTTGCGCATCTTACCGGAAATATGAGCCAATACAATGTGGTCATTTTCCAGTTTAACCCTGAACATTGCATTTGGCAGTGGTTCAATGACCGTACCTTCTACTTCTATTGCTTCTTCTTTGCTCATGCAGCAGTTAACTCCTTATTTCATTAGTGTCCGGAATAATTTCAGAATAGTTTCAGCTGCTTAGGTTTTTCAAGG
>CAZZMP010000034.1:0-28736 GCA_964655435.1 uncultured Geobacter sp. | reverse complement strand
ATGCTAACAGCCAGAGAGGGATTGAAGATATTTTAGCAAAAGCGAGCCTACAGAATCGGAGAGTAATACTTAAGCTCATCAAAGCAGTTTGTCAGTAAACGTTTAAGCTGAGCCCCTGCACATCAATAAGCTTCTGAATGATAGCGGGGAGGCCCAACCAGATTTTTTCTGGCATCCACCAGTCTGTTCGCCCCTCTTTTTCCAGTCTCTCCTCAAACAGCTTCTTGTCTTCGCCGCTGAGGTACGACAGTGCCGCCGCTGTCCCTTCGTTGTCACAGACCCGCAGGAAGAGTTTCCATGTGGGATCATAGGCGTCAGCAGAAAGCACACCTGGAAAGGCAATCAGCGTTAAGTCTTTTAGGGGATTTTCAAGCCCTACAAGCTCTTTCAACGACTTCCCTAGTTTCAACAGGCGCATTTCGACCCGCAACAGTTTATGCTTAGGCACTGGCTTCTTGAGACCAGCAGGCTTCTTTTTATTCTTGGCGATGGTCTCTGCTCTCTTATCATAAATGGCTATCTGCTTGTTACTGCCAGTGGCCCCCAAATACTTTGATTCTGTCTTACCACCCTTCCCAATATGCTTCTCCGTCTTCATCTTGGGATAGGAGGCAATGATTTCCGTAGCGTCCAAAAAGCTGACATCAACAGTCAGGTCAATCCGGTTACAGGTGCCCTTGGACACAAGGTCAGAGTAGCCGCCGGGGACGAACTGATCAAAGAAGGTTTTGATGCTTGCCAAGTCAGCTTTTGCTGGGTTGAATTCAATGCGAAGGAAGTTATGGCTAGGGGCCTTAGGCTTGCACTGAAACAGCACTGCGCCATCACCAATAGGGTTGTCGGTGCTCATGTACCAGTTATGGGTGTATGCTGATTTCTTGATGAAGGCGTTAGATAGCCATCCATTGTCTTCTTCTTCAAGGAAGGTGTCTATTGCCTTTTGCTGCTGTTCCTTGGGGAGATTGAAGGTGATATACAGCTTATCTATAAACAGGTCACTTACCTGAGGTACTAGCTGTTTACCTTTTAGGTATTTCTTCTGATCATTCTCTTTCAGGTATACCGGCATTCCTTGTACCCTCTTCTCAACCCGCTATTAGTGGTGGGTTCACCAGTCGGGTGGATATTGCCCAACTTCCGACTCCCTGCCGATGACAACCGTATCATTCTCTTGAATCATGACAATATCTGATGAGTAGCGGCGGAGGCAATCTTTGATTATGGCCCCAGCATCAGGGGGGCTAGCCTGAAGTTGTACTGCTACTTCTGCAGCCAGGCTCCCCCGCAGGCTTATCTTCTGTTTTTGAGTTTCCATAATCACGCCCCACAACATCCGAACTGTCCAAGAAAATGCAATCAATGTCCCCGGTTCTTGAGTGCTACTTCAACTTCTGTCAGCCTAAAGCGGCGGTGAGCACATATCTTGTAGCTGGGTATGTGCCCCCTCTGTGCCAGCTTGTAGATGGTGCACAGCTTGAGCCCAAAGTGTGCGGCAACAACTTTTGCAGACACCCGACGCTCTTCTTCGGGCAGTGCATACTTTTGAGCCATCGCGGCGATCTGATCTACCATTGCATCCTCCATTTAATTGATCCTAATGATGGAATTAAAATTCGGTAAGCATATACCTATCCGAGTTTCTGGAATTGTTCACACCAAGCATCAAGGTCGGCCTTGTCATAACGCACAGCTCTGCCGATTTTGTGGAATTTCGGGCCAGGAGTCTTTCCTTCAAGATTCCCATTCATTCTTGCCTGCCGCAAAAACGACCTGCTCATCCCGATATACAAAGAGGCTTGCTGCTCGTTATAGTTTCTAATCTGAATTGTGATAGCCATGGCTGATCCCCCTGCACTCTGAAGTTAAATTGTGAGTGCAATATGGATCGTGGTGAACAATCTAGGAAGTGGGCATAAAGTATGTGACTTTATGTCATCAGGATAGGTATTTTCTATATTCGGCAAGGTAGCGGCGTATGGTGCGCTCGTGTCGCTTGAATTCTTCAGAAGCTTTGGAAACCGCCTGATTTTGTGATAGACCAGCTTCCATTAAATCATCAACAAAACTACCGTACAAATTGGACAACTCAAGTCTTTTTTGCTTCTGTCGCTTAGGACGATTTTGGGGAGGCTTCATTCGGAGTTCCCGAGCAAAATCGATCTTCTCCTCCGAGTAATGTTTGTTGATGATACGCTTGAATGCATCTGCAAGAAAAACCATAACTTCAGGGTCTGGGATCTTCTCAGAACTTACAGCTTGGTAAAAATGGGTTATCAGAATAATCCCTTGAGTCGAATCGTCTCCATTTGAACCAATATCATCGAGGGCTTTCTTAATCTGGTGGCGCATCACGAGGAAATTATTAAACTTAAGCCTAGTCAATGCAATCTCCCATCTGTTGGTAGACGAGCTTATTAACAGCATTAGCCTTGTGTTGTGGCGCAAGGTGAGCATAACGCAGGGTTGTATTTATATCAGAATGCCCCAAAAGTTCACGTACGGTATTCAGATCAACCCCTGCCATAACCAAACGACTGGCAAAAGTGTGTCGAAGATCGTGCCACCGAAAACTGGTGATATTGGCCGCTTTTAGGATTTTAGCATATGATTTATCAAGGTTATCTAGGGGTTTCTCTTCATTACCGGGGAAAACAAGCGTATTCGTTGATTGTTGCTTCTGCCATTTTTCCAAGGTACCAACCGCCACCTTGTTAAGGGGAATATAACGAGTCTTCCCGTTTTTGGTGTTAAGGCCATTGATAGATAGCATGGGGTTTTTAAGATTGACATCTTGCCAAGTCAATTTTGTTAGCTCCCCCCAACGAATGCCAGTATTGAGAGAAAGTATAATCATCGGTTTCAGGTGGTCTGCAAAATGAATGCAGCGGAGATCAGGATAGGGCTCATAGTTGCGTTCTGTCCGCCAGATGTTATGACGCTCCCTGCTTGATCTGATCTCTTCTTCTCGATCATCAAGGGCCTTCATCAAACGGCCTTCTTCGTCTTCCTTCAAATATCGGACGATGGGTGTCGGGTCTTCTTTCAGCTTCTTTACTTTGGCTAGGGGATGTTTTTCAATGAGCTCTCGGTTCAGAGCGTGTGAAAAGACTGAATGAATCATGGAGAGGTTGCGATTGATTGTAGAATTTTTAATTCCTGCGCTAAGACGCTTTGTTTTCCAATCTTCAAACATCGCACCGGTAAATTCAACAAGAGGGGTGTCTGCCATATACTCAAAACGCGCAAAATGGCAAAAAGTTGCTTTATATGCCTTAAGGTGGCTCTCAGCCCAAGGCTTGAAAATTTCATCAAAGAAAGAGCGAAGTGTATGAATCTTATCTCCAGCAGACTGCTCCACGCTGCTTGCCTGTTTGTCTGGTTTAAGGTTAATGCCATCCTTCCACTGTCTACGCAGGGAGTCAGCCTTCTCTCTGGCTTGGGCCGAGGTATAATCGGTATGCTTGCCGATGGTAATACGATTCTGTTTGCCTCCTGGGACCCTGTAGCGGAAAATATAGGTTTTAGCCCCTTCGTGGACAGTGCCTGTTTTGTCTGTCCGCAGCGGCTGAACCCGCAGGAGAAATCCCTTCAATTCGGTATCATTAATCTCAAAAGCTTTATCTTGAGATTTGACCTTATCGCTCTTCAGTAGCGTGGCATTGATTTTTTCTTTCATTGCGCCCCCTGACATTCAATAAGCACACATTAAGCACAAGCAAAATGTACCAGAGGGAACCAATATGTACAAGCATGACGTTACAAGCAAAATATTATTAATTAAAAACAGCATGTTATGTTTCATACTTGTTCATTGAGACACATGGGGAAATGTACAAAAAGACCTTGCCAAGGTTGAAGTCGCGAGTTCGAATCTCGTTTCCCGCTCCAATAAAAACAAGCATTTAGCCCCGTCTTTCGCATGTACTTTCGCATGTGGCCGGGGCTAAAGTTTTTTCAGGTCATCGGAGATTGTTGGCTATAAAAGCCTCACTCCCCGTTTCCTTTTCTAATCAAGCCCCGCAATACCAACAACTTTCATCAACCGGCACGCTACTTTCGCAGAAAACTTTCGCACCTTCTTCCTTCTGCTTGCCCCGTGTTAGAAAATCATGCCCGAAGTAACCGAGTATATCCTCGCGGTCTTCTTCCAGACCTTCAGTGTACTTACCATACACTTCATAAACCATCTGCTTGGAGGCGTGCCCCATCAGGCTAACCAGCCGGTTCGGATCGGTCCCCAGCGTCAAGGACCATGCGGCAAAGGTATGACGGGTTGTGTACGGTTTACGGTACGCTATACCGGCTTGTTCCAATGCCCTCTTCCAGACCAGTCGCTGAAACTTCTCTGCAGAAAATGGTCTTCCATCAGGCAAAGTAAAAAGGTTTTCACCCTTGATATCAATGATGGCTTTTACCAGTATTTCGTGAATTGCCTTGGTAATCTTGATACGGCGTATCCGATAGTCGGTTTTTAACTCATCTGCTCCCTTACCTTTTACAATCTTATATTCAATATTCAGATAACCGTCACGAATACAACCCGGCTTGATTCCAGCAATCTCGCTTGCCATAAGACCGGTCAGCACCATCAGCTTTGTTACCGGCTTGAAATATTCATCCACGGCATCCATGATGGCCAGCCATTCCGCAAAGCGGAACACCTCGACAACCCGCTTCTTCTTTTTAGGCAGATGCTTACCCTTTGCAATAAACGGATCTGGTAGAATCCATGCATATTCACTCACCGCATCAGACCAGACCGCCTTGAACACCTGCATCACGTTATTCATGGTGTCCCGCGCAAGAGGTTGACCGGTTTTAGGACCTTTCAGGTGTTTCAGGGTTGGGATAAACTTCTGAATCTCTACCGCGGTAATCTTGCTGAAAGGCACCTCTCCAAAATAGGGCAACAGTCGATAATTCAGAATCGACTTGTAATACTCTTGCTTGCTACCTTCCGGATAATGCACCCATATGGTTTCAAGCCAGTGTTTGACATAGTCAGCAAACGTAACCGATTTGGGCAGAGGATTATATTCCCCCTTTTCTAACCGCGTGTGGAAAGCAATCTCCTCAGTGGATGCGCCGGGGAACAACTTGCCAAATTCCAGCACCCCTTCCCGTTTCATATCCAGAATCTTGGCCAGCATCGCTTCTGCTTTCAGACGATTGGCAGGGGTGTCATCCATACCGGTGGACTTTTCAATCCTGATGCCATGGTAAAAAAAATCGAAATACAGCTTGCGAGAACCACTTTTCCGGGCAATCCGCCCCTCATTTTTTGGTTTATCAAAGACCGCAAGGTCAAGTGCAACTGCACTTCCCATACTACTGCTCCTTTCGTTTACACCTCCTCCCCTGTGAGTTTGTCCGGGGAGAAGTATCGCGCAGTTTGTGTTGACTATCAAGTCACGATATATCAAGCACTGAAGGATCAAAGGCACGCCTGTTGCCGCCACCAAGGCCTTTGCGGCGCAATGGCGGGTGGCTTGCTTTTTCATCGGCTTGAACCGTTAGTTGCAGCAAACGATTAACCAGATTCTGAGACCAGACAACTCTCAAAATGCCTCCAACGCGCATAACATCAGTGCCGCTCGCCAAAATATTTGCGGCTATCCAGCTATAGGCAGTTGAACGGCATATCTTCATCCGTTCAGCAAACTCTTCAACAGTAAGAAACTCCATATATCATCCTCACAACGCAGGAATGCCAGCCCCACGTCCTGGCCTCAGAGGACGTTTCAGTACAGATGACAAACCACCCTATGTGATAGATCATCTTTTATGAACAGCAGCGGTCGCTGCTGGTGGCAGCAACAAGCCCACACAGCAGCGACAGTTTAGCCGCTTTTTCAGTTTGATTTTTTTGAAGAAAGGGAGGGTGGCGGGAAAAGGATTTGCCGAAGGGTATCGTGCCCCCCCTTCGGCAAACATGCCTTCGTGTTTCTTCAGATTTTGGTATGTGTTTCTTCGTGTTTTTTGCACCGGAACAACGGTGCGTGTTTCTTGCCGAAAGGCGTGTTTCTTGTGTTTCTTGCACCAAGCAGCGATTCACTTTGCGCAGGTGCGTGTTTCTTACTTTGCTGCTGCGTTTCATATGCAGCAAAGAGTGTTTCTTGGCGCTGGAGTACCAGTGCCGTGTTTTTTGCCGGAGGCGTGTTTCTTGTTCCGGCGCAGTTTCCCGGAACGTGTTTCTTGCCGTCAGTGATAGTCTACAACTATCCAGTTATTCAGGCATGTAGTGCTTTTGAGTCCGACTCTCGCCATGGCCTAAACCTCTTTGAATAGCACCATTAGTTTTACCTTTTGCCCGCTCAGATTGAGCATATCCGTGACGCAGTGAGTGCATACTGCTGCCATCATTACGCCGGGCACCCAATGCAAAGAGTGTGTTCTTCTGGTAGTGATAAAAGGCTTTCAATGTCATAGTTTCAGGAATAATGGTCTTTGTTCCTTGTTCAGCAATAATTTTATGCACTTGAGCTATTGCTTGTTCTTGCATCCCAGCACTGATTTCAAGCAGTCTCGGGCGCCCACCTTTTGCCCCCTCAACAATCAGATACTTACGACCATCAATTTCACATACTGACTTTGAGACGATAGACTCTTTGGCCCGTAGACCAAAAGCCTCCCGCATGTCATGAGCTGCTAAAAGCCGTTGATCCAACTTGCCTAATTGCTCACGAATCACAGCCAGCTTTTCATTATTTGGAATGATAGGCTTATACCGGTCACCTCTTGTACAATTCAATGCTGCATTGGTAGAAGGAACAATATTTGCCTTACCGATTGCCTTTGCAAGCACACGCGCGGCTGTAGCGTGATTTTGAAGTGTAGAACCAGCAAGTCCTTTATCCTTCATTTCAGCAAAATAGCGCTCAATATGCTTGGATTTCATATGGCTGATGTGTTGCAACCCTTGCCCAGCCATATGTTTTGCCAGTGATCTAATATTCTGGAGCAGTTTTTGTCTTGTTAACGAGGCTTTGCTCCAGTTTTTACCGATATATTCAAGCGCCTGATGATACAGGCGTTGCTCTGATCGAGTCATGGCATCTCCTTTCTTATTGTCGAAATAGGGATTGAGTGTAAGCACCCATCGCGACCATTGCAGTCACGACAGTACCAGGCGCACCATGCCTGGCACATCATTGTGTTATGCAGTTCTACTCAAGGTAGAAAGTCCTCATTCAATGTTACCAATCGTTGAGGCCACATGCGGGTGAAATGTGCATATCTAAATATGCACAGCGACAAAGGAGGAAGAGAGGCGGGAACAAGCAGAAAATATTACTACGTCATCTTTCTAGCGTATCCTAACTAACTTATATGATTAAGCTATCAAGCCGTATCTCTTTCTTAAGGCCGAAAGAGATACGGCTGGCAACAGTGCGTTTCACGGGTGGTTTGATTTTCAAGTTCAACGGCAGGCGTTGGCGTCGTCTGGTGACAAACAGCAAGACCACGCCTGCCGCCGCAAATGCGAAGCCCCTTCAGGCTCAGGCCTGAAAGGGCTTTCAATTCTCTGGCTGTGGCGTTGCCACAACGATTTATTGGCATAAATCGATCATAAAAAGTCAACTACAGACCGGTTCAGATTCACAAAAACTATGGCACTATAAGTGCCAATAAAATTAAACCTTTGATACAGCATCGCTGCAGCGTGTTATGCACGATTTAAATTTCAGGCCGCTAAACGGCCTTCAAGTGGATAGCTTACAGCAATCCACACATTCAGGAACGTTGTCGTTCCGTTTTTTGAGGCAAGTTAGCCAGTGTTGGTTGATCCTGGGTGCAATCGGCACGCAGTTTGTCTCACAGAGACATAGAAGTAATGTTGCTAAACTACAGCACAAGCAACAAATTGTCAAGCAAAAATAACACATAACATATTGATATAATATATGTTTTTGCCAAAACATGATATTCATGATAAAAAGTAGACACAGAAAATCTGATAACCCCACTCCTGTTAGCAGGTTTTGCACCTAATCCATAGCTATTCAAAACCCACTTATCTTAGGACAAAATATGACACATTCACATAAAAACACCTGGTTGTCTGTTTGACTGTGATCAATCCGTGCTGTATACATCAAAGGGCATATCTAAAAGTAGTTCTACGGAGATTGCCCCTATGGATAACCGCTTTTTCGAGCAACCAATACTCAACTCGCCCTACGAATATCCACTTCGACATTGGGAACTTGTTGATGGTCAACCAACCCAGCAGATTCTGGATAAACGTCGTCGTGCAGAATTCATTACGCCGATTCCCAAGCCCAAAAAGCGCCGGGCGGCTGCTGCTGACCAGCAAGGATTTGTGTTTGATGAAGGTAAAGGGCTTTCAACCAAAGACCAGCAGTATGATCCTACCTCAATAATCAATGAACTCCGCCGCCATGTCGATCAATGGCGCACAATTCCCAACCCCAATCACTGGCAGGTTACTCCTGAAACAGTCCGTCTGTTACAGCACTGGCGTCACCACAAATTTAATGGTGTGCGACCGTTCTTCTGTCAGGTTGAGGCTATCGAAACAGCTATCTGGCTAACTGAGGTTGCCCCCAATGTAAAGGACGGCAAGAAGTTCATCGAGCACCTGGCCAATGCCAACAACGACGCCAATCCAGAGTTAATGCGTCTGGCCCTGAAACTGGCTACCGGTGCCGGTAAGACCACTGTCATGGCCATGCTGATTGCCTGGCAGACCATCAATTCAGTGCGTCGCCCTACCAGTAAGCGGTTTACTCGTGGATTTCTGATAGTTGCGCCTGGCTTGACTATCAAGGATCGTTTGCGGGTATTACAGCCCAACGATCCTGACAGCTATTACCAGAGCCGTGAGATTGTTCCCAGTGACATGCTGGATGACCTTGATCGGGCAAAGATTGTCATCACCAATTACCACGCATTCAAGCTGCGCGAGCGGATGGAACTATCCAAAGGTGGACGCCTGCTGCTGCAAGGCCGTGCCGGTGAGGAGCTGAATACGCTGGAAACCGAAGGACAGATGCTTCAGCGGGTCATGCCTGATCTGATGGGACTGAAAAACGTCATGGTCTTGAATGATGAGGCTCATCATTGCTACCGTGAGAAGCCCAACCATGATGACGAAGATGACGACCTGACTGGCGAAGACAAAAAGGAAGCAGAGAAGAATAACGAGGCAGCCCGTCTCTGGATCTCTGGCCTGGAGATTGTCAATCGAAAGCTGGGAGTGAGCCGGGTAATCGATCTATCTGCTACACCTTTCTTCCTGCGTGGTTCAGGCTATGCCGAAGGTACACTCTTCCCCTGGACCATGAGTGACTTCTCGCTGATGGACGCCATTGAATGCGGTATTGTTAAGCTGCCCCGTGTTCCGGTGGCGGACAACATACCCGGTGGCGATATGCCCAAGTTCCGTAATCTGTGGGAGCATATCCGTAAACGGATGCCCAAGAAAGGCCGTGGCAAAGGTAATGCCCTTGATCCATTAAGTATCCCCGTCGAACTCCAGACTGCACTGGAGGCGCTCTACGGTCATTACGAAAAAACCTACAACCTCTGGGAAGAGAGCGGCATCAAGGTGCCACCCTGCTTTATTGTTGTCTGCAACAACACCTCAACATCCAAGCTGGTCTATGACTACATCTCCGGTTTTCAGCGCGAGAACGAAGATGGCTCAACAACGCTGGAAAATGGCCGTTTGGCTCTGTTCCGCAACTTTGATGAACATGGTAACGCCATTCCCCGTCCCCGCACGTTGCTGATTGACAGCGAACAGTTGGAATCAGGCGATGCCCTTGATGACAACTTCCGCAAGATGGCTGATGATGAGATTGAGCGGTTCCGCCGTGAGATCATTGAGCGAACCGGTGACCGTCGTCAGGCAGAGAACCTTACCGATCAGGAGCTGTTGCGTGAAGTAATGAACACCGTTGGCAAGAGAGACCGCCTGGGCGAATCAATCCGCTGCGTCGTCTCGGTCTCCATGCTTACCGAAGGCTGGGATGCCAACACCGTTACCCATGTTCTGGGTGTACGTGCCTTTGGCACACAGCTATTGTGCGAACAGGTTATTGGACGTGCATTGCGTCGCCAATCATACGATCTGAATGAGGACGGACTGTTCAATGTTGAATATGCCGATGTTCTGGGTATTCCGTTTGATTTCACTGCCAAACCGGTAATTGCTCCACCACAGCCACCACGCGAAACCATTCACGTAAAAGCTATCCGACCGGAGCGTGACCCGCTCGAAATAGAGTTCCCTCGTGTTGCCGGTTATCGGGTGGAATTGCCAGAGGAGCGACTGACAGCAGAATTTAATGCTGATTCTATCCTTGAGTTAACCCCAGACCTTGTCGGGCCATCAATTACCCAAAACTCCGGCATTATCGGTGAAACAGTCGATCTTAGCCTTGCACATCTCGGCGATATGCGCCGTTCTACGTTGCTGTTCCACGTCACTCAGCGGTTACTGTACACCAAATGGCGTGATCCCGGTGAGGATGCAAAGCTGCACCTGTTCGGCCAGCTCAAGCGCATTACCAAAGAATGGCTTGATACCTGCCTGGTCTGCAAAGGTGGTACCTATCCGGCGCAGCTCATGTATCAGGAGTTAGCGGATATGGCGTGCGAGAGGATTACCGCTGGCATTACCCGTGCTCTTGTGGGTGAGAGGCCGATCAAAGCGATGCTTGATGCTTACAATCCCTCCGGTTCCACTATGCATGTCAATTTCAACACATCAAAAAAAGACCGTTGGGAAACCGATGCCCGCCGTTGCCACGTCAACTGGGTCATTCTGGATAGCGACTGGGAAGCAGAATTTTGCCGTGTAGCTGAAGCGCACCCAAAGGTTGTGGCATACGTTAAGAACCATAACCTGGGGCTGGAAGTGCCCTACCGCTATGGTTCTGAGACACGTAAATACCTACCTGACTTCATTGTAAAGATTGATGATGGTAAAGGTGAAGATGACCTGCTTAACTTGATCGTCGAGATTAAAGGCTATCGCCGCGAGGACGCCAAAGAGAAGAAAAGCACCATGGATGTTTATTGGGTGCCGGGAGTGAACAACCTGAAAAACTATGGGCGCTGGGCCTTTGCCGAATTTACCGAAGTCTACCAGATCGAGTCTGATTTTGAAGCTAAAGTTGAGGAAGAATTTAATAAAATGATCGAGGAAATTGTGAAGAGTGGAAAGATGCAAGAGTGAAGTTGGAAGGGTGAAGGGTGAAGGGCTTGCACTGAGCGGAGTCGAAGGGGTGAAATGAAAATCTTTGTCAGCAGCGTACAAAATGAACTGGCGGAAGAACGTCGGGCGGTAAAAACGTTCATTGAGAACGATCCGCTTTTGCGACGTTTCTTTACGGTATTTCTTTTCGAAGATATTCCTGCCAGTGATCGCCGGACTGATACAGTCTATATTGCCGAGGTTGATCGGAGTGCCGTTTATCTTGGTATCTTCGGTTACGAATATGGATTTGAAGATGCTGAGGGTGTTTCCCCAACAGAACGTGAGTTCGAACGGGCCACCGAAACAGGCATACCACGGCTGATTTTTGTAAAAGGTTCGGATGACCAAAATCGAAAGCCGAAGATGCTGTCTCTCATCCGTAAGGCAGGTCAGCAGCTGATACGGCGGCGGTTCGCTGACATCACGGAATTGACTGCCGCTCTCTACTCCAGCCTTGTGGATCATCTTGAAGGGTGTGGCGCTATTCAATCCCGCCCTTTTGAAGAAAGACCCTGCCTCGATGCCACACTTGAAGACATTGATACTCATTCTGTTACGAATTTTCTCCGTCTGGCTCGCATGGAACGTCAATTTCCACTACCGGATAATACCCCTGTGACCGATCTGCTTGCTCATCTGCACTTGCTCTCCGATGGCCAGCCAATAAATGCCGCCATCCTCCTTTTCGGTCGTGATCCCCAGCGTTTTCTTCCTGCCGCCGAGATCCGCTGCATGCATTTCCATGGCACTGAAATTCAACGTCCGGTACCGTTCTACCGAATTTTCAAGGGGAACATTTTCGAGCAGGTGGATATGGCCGTGGATTTTGTTCTCTCCAAGCTCAACCGCAGTGTCGGCACCCGCGCTGAAAGCGGTCAGGCGCCGGTCCGTTACGAGATTCCCCCGGATGTGATACGTGAAGCCATCGTCAACGCCATTGCTCATCGTGACTACACCTCCGCCGGAGCTGTTCAGGTTTCCGTCTTTGCCGACCGGGTAGAAGTATGGAATCCAGGCATACTAACTCCACCCCTAACCCCGGAAGGTCTGCGCCATCCCCACGGTTCAATTGCCCGTAATCCTCGCACTTGCGAGGTTCTCTTTCTTGCCGGTTATATTGAGAAATATGGTACAGGAACCCTCATGATGATCCGCGAGAGCCTGGAACATGACCTGCCTGAACCGGATTTCATCATGCGTGGTGGAGAGTTTACCACCACAGTCTGGCGTGACTGGCTGACGCCGGAGGTTCTGGCCGGGTACAATTTGAATGAGCGCCAGTTACAAGCGGTGGCACATGTCAAGAGATCGGGGCAAATTGCCAATACCGAGTATCAGCTGCTTTTAGGCGTTGCAAAGCGTACAGCGCACCGTGACCTCTCTGAGCTTGTAGAAATAGGGCTTTTCGAAAAAATAGGTACTCGCGGAAAAGGCACCTTTTATAAATTACAACGTAATGGGCCATAAAGGGGCCAATTGGGCCATGAGTTCAAAAAATGGCGAAAACCAATTGGGTCATATATGGGCCAATTGGGCCACAAGCAGGTCAATTAGTTGCAATCTTAACTTCAGTCGTTAAAAAATGCCGACAAAACACTGTGAAAAAAGGAGGATGTGAAAACTGAAGCTTGAGAAGTGATTTTTTCACTCTTCACCCTTCACTCTTCACACTTGAACTTATGGCAAAAGCACCAACCCAAATAACTGTTGAAACCCTCAATCACGAGGAAGCGACCAGAAAGAACATCCCCACTGCCGAGCATCAGTCGCTTATGTATGATGCCGATAAGAGTCCGGTTCGCATTGCGTATGAGCGCCGCAACCGTGATCTTGACCCGCAACTTGTCTGGCGTGGCAAGGATGAGCAGGATTGGTCTGATCTGGTGGTGCAGGCTCCCCCGCTCTATATTCAGGAGAAGGTTCATCCCAAAGTTCTGATTGATGACCTGCTGCGCCGAACCAAAGCGGATGTCAAAGAGACGGAAGCGCAGTTTGACCTGTTTGCCGACTTTAACGGCCTGCCCAATGAAGATGCTAAGACCGAGTTTTACCAGCACGATGCACACTGGGCTAATCGAATGATCCTGGGTGACAGCCTACAGGTTATGGCATCTCTGGCTGAACGGGAAGGGTTGCGCGGCAAGGTGCAGTGCATCTATTTTGACCCACCTTATGGCATAAAGTTCAACTCCAACTTCCAGTGGTCAACGACAAGCCGTGATGTGAAAGATGGCAATACCGACCACATTACTCGTGAGCCAGAACAGGTAAAGGCCTTTAGGGATACATGGCGTGATGGTATTCATTCGTATCTGACTTACTTGCGGGATCGACTGACAGTGGCGCGGGATTTGTTGGCTGATTCTGGGTCGATATTTGTACAGATTGGGGATGAGAACGTCCATCGAGTACGGGCACTGATGGAAGAGGTCTTTGGGGTCACTAATTTTGTGAGCCTGATTTCTATTCAAACGACGTCTGGTTTCAAAACGAACTACATAGGCAATATTGCCGATTACGTTATATGGTTCGCCAAGGACAAATCTAAAGGAAAGTCGCGGCCACCTTTTTATCGCAAGGGGTTTGAACTGGGCGAAGGTAATGCACGATGGCTGTTGTTTGAGGATTTCAGCTATCGAGGCGTGTCCGCTGCTGAGAAACGCGGTGAAATAGCAGTGCCTAAAAATGTATTACCATACAAACCAGACAATATAATTTCGCAAGGTCGAGCTAAAGAGCCTCAACCATTCCTGTTTAGAGGAAAATCGTATGACTGTTGGAGCAAAAATTCACATTGGAAAGCATCTTATCCAATTGGTATGACGCGCTTAGCCAAGGCTAACCGCATACATGTGGCAGAAAATTCAATTCAATACGTACGCTTTCATACTGATTTTGAACTCGGAGTTCACGGCAATGTTTGGACGGATACCGGATCAGGCAACTTTACCGATGACAAAGTCTATGTTGTTCAAACCAACACCAAGGTAATTGAACGTTGCATACTCATGGCATCTGACCCAGGTGATCTTGTGCTTGATCCTACCTGTGGATCAGGAACAACTGCCTACGTTGCAGAGCAGTGGGGCCGACGCTGGATTACTATAGATACGTCTCGGGTATCACTTGCTCTCGCCCGTGCACGTATTATGGGTGCTCGCTATTCATATTACCTGCTTGCCGACTCAAAAGAAGGTCAACAAAAAGAAGCAGAATTAACCCGTACTGTTCCATCAAGTCACCCGACCCGTGGAAACATTCGTCAGGGGTTCGTTTATGAGCGTGTACCACATATCATGCTGGAGACAATTGCAAACAATGCCGAGATCGACGTCATCTGGGAGAAGTATCAAGAGAAGCTAGAACCGTTGCGTCAACAACTCAACCAGACCTTAAGTAAAAACTGGGAAGAGTGGGAAATTCCCCGTGATGCTGACAGTAAGTGGACTGATGCAGCCAAAAAAGTGCATGCTCTGTGGTGGGAGCAGCGTATCACCCGACAGAAGGGTATCGACGCATCCATAGAAGCTAAGGCTGATCCTGAGTACCTTTACGAAAAACCTTATGACGACAAGAAGAAAGTCCGTGTGGCTGGACCATTCACCGTGGAGAGTATTTCGCCGCACCGAACACTGGCAGTTGGCGCAGATGATGAACTGATTGATACCGCCGCTGACCCCAAAGAAGGTTATGGCGGGGAACGTGACTTTGTCCAGATGATCCTGGAAAACCTCAAAACTGCTGGAGTGCAGCAAGCACATAAGGAAGATAAAGTCACCTTTACTGCCCTTACACCGTGGCCAGGCGATATGGTCTGTGCAGAAGGCCGCTATGAGGAATCAGATACAGAAAAACGTGCTGCCATCTTTATTGGCCCTGAATTCGGAACGGTTTCCCGTCCTGATCTGGTATCTGCTGCCCGCGAGGCAGGTGATGCCGGTTTCGACGTGCTAATTGCCTGTGCTTTTAACTACGATGCCCACTCATCGGAATTCGACAAACTTGGTCGCATCCCGGTACTTAAGGCCCGCATGAATGCTGATCTGCACATGGCCAATGATCTCAAGAACACCGGCAAAGGTAACCTGTTTGTCATTTTCGGCGAACCAGATATCGACATCATTGATGCCGCTGATGGTCAGGTTAAAGTCAAGGTTAACGGCGTTGACGTATTCCACCCCAACACTGGCGAAGTCCGCAGCGACGGCGCTGAAGGCATCGCCTGCTGGTTCATCGACACCGATTACAACGAAGAAAGCTTCTTCGTCCGCCATGCCTACTTCCTGGGCGCAAACGATCCGTACAAATCACTGAAGACCACCCTCAAGGCCGAGATCAATGAAGACGCCTGGGCATCACTGAACAGTGACACCTCCCGGCCATTCGACAAGCCTAAGACCGGGCGGATTGCGGTGAAGGTGATCAATCATCTGGGGGATGAGGTTATGAAGGTGTTTAGGGTGTGATTTTGTATGTTGTAGTCATCGATATTGTTAAGGTAAAGTTCACGGCAAATTAAAGTTAGAAATATCAGTGGAGGAACAATGAGCACTGAAATCAAAGAGATAGAAAACGAAGAAATTGAAGGTTTGGGCGGTGATGAAGATGCTTCATTTGGAGATTATCCTATAGATACTTTGCTAATTCGCAATGAGAACCGAACAGTTCATGATGTCTTAAGAAGAATCGAAAAAGGCTCCTTTATTATGGATCCTGAATTTCAGCGAGATTTCATTTGGCCAGAAGATAAACAAAGTAAGCTTATTGAGTCCGTTTTGATGCGTATTCCACTACCGGTTTTTTATCTTGCCGAAGATGAACAAGGGAGAATGGTAGTTGTGGATGGTCTTCAGCGGCTATCTACATTTCAACGTTTTGTTAATAATAATTTGAAGTTAAAGCTTCCAGAACAAGTTGAATTAAACTTGAAACGATTTAAAGATCTTTCTCCAAAACTCCAAAATCGACTCGAAGATTGTAATTTGATCCTTTACATAATTGATGCAAAAGTACCTGAAAGAGCAAGACTCGATATATTCGAACGTGTCAATAGCGGGGTACCTCTCACTCGCCAGCAAATGCGTAATTCGTTATATACAGGACCAGCTACACGGTTCTTGAAAGCAGAGGCGTTAACAGAACTTTTTATTAAAGCAACTGGTAGAAGCTTAAAAGAGTCAACAATGCGTGATCGTGAGTTTATCAATCGATTTTGCTCATTTCAATTGCTACCAATCAATGATTACCGTGGCGACATGGACGAATTTTTAGCGCTAGGCTTGAAAAAAATGAATTCTCTCACTCAATTTGAGCATGAGAAGCTGTCATCTGAGTTCCGAACCAGCCTTGCCAATAATTACAAAGTGTTCGGAACGCATGCATTCAGAAAACACCAAAATTCGCATAATAGTCGAAGTGTTCTAAATGCATCCCTTTGGGATGTTATGTCTACAGGACTTTCTCAGTACGCTGAGCATTTGGTAGAAGCAAGAGCAGACGCTTTAAGAGTTGGATTCTATAAATTAATGAATGATGATACTTTTATAAGAGCAATAACTTATGGCCCAAATGACATGAAAAAGGTCAAAGATCGTTTTAGGTTAGCGGAAGAGCTGTTTCAGGAGGTGTTTAATGCTTAATCGACTAGACCTAACAAAATTTAAGTGCTTTGAATTATTGAAACTTCCACTTGCCCCCTTAACGCTGCTTTCAGGTTCTAATGCTTCTGGCAAATCATCTGTCTTGCAATCTCTTGTTTTGCTTCATCAGACGATGAAGGATCACGAATGGTCAAATCGCCTTATGTTAAATGGTGATGCATTACGATTGGGCACTGTTACAGATGTTGTTGATAAAGTTAATGGTCGTCAAATGTTTGAAATTGGAATTGACGACAGCAGTACATATTATAGTTGGGGATTTTCCGGTGAACGATCTGACATGTCAATGGAAGTGAATCACGTTGCAATAAATGCATCCTTACAGACAAAACCTGACTCGTTGAGATATCTTCTGCCGCCTGATGCTAGTGATGACGCGATCAGGTTCGCAACTCGTATGCGGGGGTTGTCTTACATCACAGCCGAGCGAGTTGGCCCCAGAGAAGTATATGCACTTGAAGATCGACAGATAGCAACAGTCGTTGGCCCTACAGGTGAGCATGCTGTAAGCGTCTTGCATTGGGGACGAGACGAACAAGTTATTAGCGGCCTAGTCCTTGAAGGTGCTCCTGCAACGAGATTACGTCAGGTGGAAGAACGGATGAATACGTTTTTCCCAGGTTGTGCCATTGAAGTTAAACAGGTGCCTAATACAAATGTGGTGACACTCGGAATTCGTACATCTCAGGACACAGATTTTCATCGGCCAGTACATGTTGGATTTGGCTTGACACAAGTATTTCCAATTATCATCGCTGCACTCTCTTCTTCAGTAGGGGATATTATTCTCATCGAGAACCCTGAAGTTCATCTTCACCCTGCTGGACAGGCACTAATGGGACAGTTTCTCGCTGATGTTGCTGTAGCCGGAGTGCAGGTAATAGTAGAAACGCATAGCGACCATGTACTCAACGGTATACGTCGGGCAGTTAAGGCAAATCGAATTAATCCTGATCAGATTGCCATTCATTTCTTCAGGCAGCGTTCGGGGGAAGGATCACAGGTACATAGTCCACAACTGGATCGTTCAGGAAATATTGATACCTGGCCTGAAGGTTTTTTTGACCAGTTTGACAAGGATATGAACTACTTCGCTGGCTGGGGGGAGTGAATGGAGTTTATTGTAAATGACTTGTCTTTCCACGGTCAGTTTCAAGACCTTACAACGTTCCGAGCCGCTATAAATCAAGTGATTGAAATTAGACAGATATCGCGTCGTTTTGGTAGATCATTACACTGCCATAGGGATATAGCACAGGCACAGGTGACACCATCGATGACGATGCCACAAGCTGTTCAGGCATTAACGCAAAATGAACAGAGAGCGCTAATGCAGTGGCTTACACAACAAGGTCCTTTTTGGGATGACGCGCGTAAGCATGAACAAGACGATTGGCTCGAATGTAACGGCCAGATTGTAACAGACACAGCAGTTGGGGAAGCCGGATGGTGCTGCATGAACGGTATAGAACGAGGACTTGTAAGCCTTACACCATCAAGCTGGCTTTTCTCACCCGCTACAGTAAACTTGGTATCAGACATCGGCAGCAATAAGTCTGTTGATGTGTTAAATTTCTGGACGCCTGATTCTTTTGAATCTTTTCTCAAAACTGCGCCAGTTCCTTTGTTGGCATGGGACCAGTTGGAAGATCAAGCTCGTGTTCAATGTACTGAGTTGGTATTTGCCTTGAATGCTTTTACGCCAATGATCGGCCACCCATTTGTTTCAAGTGCGGCTCAACGATTACTCTTTATACTAATTACACTTAATCGTTTTAAGTCTTGTTTTGAAGATAATGGCCAGCGCTCCCAAGAAGGACATGATATCTACCGTGATTTCTTTACGGGCAAAAAAGGTGGGGGCGGACGTGGGGCACTTTTTACTGATTCATCAGAAGATGAAAAAAATACTTATGAAGCGGAGCTAACATTCACACACCCGGCTGACGCAAGTAAGTCTTTGTTTTGTCCATGGCACGGAAAGGTTCAAACACCGCAATTGCGAGTGCATTTTTCATATCCAGTACGAGCAGACGAACCGCTATACGTTGTTTATGTTGGACCCAAGCTCACCAAACGCTAGTCACCAATATCGATCCTCTGAGACAATCTTATGGAATTCCGCATAGCCGATACATTCACAGATAGCCTTGCCAAACTGACTGGCGATGAGCAGAAGGCTGTAAAGACCACAGCTTTTGACCTGCAATTGAATCCGGCCAATCCGAGCATGAGTTTCCATAAGCTCGAAAAAGCCAGGGATAAGAACTTCTGGTCAGTTCGGGCCGGTAGTGATTTGCGGATAATTGTTCACAAGTCAGCAGATAGCCTGCTTCTCTGTTATGTAGACCATCACGACCCCGCCTACCAATGGGGAGAGCGCCGCAAGCTGGAGATCCACCCCAAGACTGGTGCAGCACAGTTGGTTGAGATTAGGGAGACAGTTCAGGAAATCACCATCCCCAGGTATGTGGAAGCCCCGCAACTGGTTCAACCCAAACTGCCGTTGTTTGACCATATTGCTGAAGATGCCCTGCTTGGTTATGGCGTACCAAAAGAATGGCTGGATGATGTCCGCATTGCGAATGAAGATACCATCCTTGAACTTGCCGATCATCTCCCTGCCGAGGCAGCCGAAGCACTGCTGGAACTGGCGACTGGTGGAAAGCCTCAGCAACCCCAACCAGCAGCTGTAGGTACAAATCCATTTGATCACCCTGATGCTCAGCGCCGTTTCCGCGTGATGAATAACGTGGAAGAACTTGAAAATGCCCTTAATTACCCATGGGTGAAATGGACAGTATTCCTCCATCCAGCACAACGTCAACTGGTAGAGAAAGATTATAGCGGTCCAGCACGGGTATCTGGTTCAGCAGGTACAGGTAAAACTATTGTCGCCCTGCATCGCGCTGTGTATTTGACCCGTAGCAACCCAGATGCACGGGTACTGCTGACCACCTTCTCCGATACTCTGGCAAGTGCATTGCGAACAAAGCTGAAACGATTGATCGGCAGTGAACCCCGTCTTGGTGAACGGATTGATGTCCACTCCATGAATACAATCGGATTACGTCTCTACGAGATGAACTTTGGCCGGGCGCAGGTGGCAACCCGTGAGGTCGTTAGTCAACTTATTTCAAAAGCGGCAGTAACCGTCGAAGGCAACAAATTCAGTCAGCACTTCCTATGGACTGAATGGGAGCAGGTAGTTGATGCTTGGCAGTTGGATAGCTGGGAGTCGTATCGTGATGTTACCAGGCTGGGACGAAAAACCCGCCTGACAGAACAACAGCGCAAACTGCTTTGGTCAATATTCGAGCAGGTTCAATCCAGTCTTCAGTCGCAAAAAATGATTACGAACGCTGGAATGTTCAGCAGGCTGGCAAATCATCTGACTGAAAGCAAGCAGCGTCCTTTTGACTTCTGTGTTGTCGATGAGGCCCAGGATATCAATGTTGCCCAGTTACGCTTTCTGGCTGCCCTTGGCAAGGATCGTCCAAACAGCCTGTTCTTTGCCGGAGACCTTGGGCAAAGGATTTTTCAGCAGCCTTTTTCATGGAAGTCTCTCGGTGTTGAATTACGTGGACGATCCAAAACGCTAAAGATCAATTACCGCACTTCCCATCAGATCAGAATGCAAGCAGACCGGCTGTTAGGCCCGGAAATTTCAGATGTTGATGGTAATTCTGAAAACAGGCTTGGCACAACATCGGTCTTTAATGGGCCTATGCCCACCATTGCAGCAATGAACACTCCTGAAGATGAGATAAAAGCTGTTGCTAAATGGCTTTCTGATCGAGCCGCTGAGGGTATCAAACCGCACGAGATCGGCATATTTGTCCGGTCTGCAGCAGAACTGGACAGAGCATGTACCGCCGTCGAAACGGCTGGCATTGCATTCAAGGTGCTTGACGAAAAAGTTGAAACCACCGCAGGTCAGGTATCAATAAGTACCATGCATCTTGCCAAAGGGCTGGAGTTCCGGGCTGTAGCTGTTATGGCGTGTGATGATGAAGTCATTCCCCTGCAAGAGCGGATTGAAACAGTAACGGATGATGCAGATTTGCAGGAAGTCTACGATACCGAACGGCATCTGTTGTATGTGGCCTGCACTCGCGCCCGTGATTATCTTTTGGTTACGAGTGGTGATGTGCCTTCTGAGTTTCTGGATGATTTGAAAGTGTAGATCTGCAATATGTCGATAAAAGCTGCCATAAAGGGATGGATAGGAGAGGCTCAAGTTACCCTTGCTAAAAAGGTTTTCCTCGATTCCAATGCCTATTTCGATGTCAACAACGTAACCATACCAACGGCAACTGGTACTACCCAAATCGACCATATAATTGCCTCCCAGTACGGAATCTTCGTTGTTGAGACCAAGAACATGGATGGTTGGATATTCGGGGATGCAAAGAACCCGTCATGGACTCAAAGTCTGTTTGGAAAGAAGTCTAAATTCCAGAATCCTATTCACCAAAACTACAAACACATCAATGCGTTGTCTGATTTTTTGGGTATCGAAGAGGAAAAGTTCCACTCTTTGGTATTCTTTGCGTCCGACTGCACCTTCAAAACAGACATGCCGCCAAATGTGATGAATCATGGCTATATTCCGTACATCAAAAGCAAGACGGAGGTCTTCTTTACACCAGTTGAAGTGCAGGAAATCATCTCGGCCATCAAATCCGGAATGAAACCTAAAACGTGGGCGACTCGAAAAGAGCATATAGCCGGATTGAAAGAACGATTCGACAGCACCACAACCTGTCCAAAGTGCAGTAGTGCATTGATTCTCCGTACAGTGAAGTCTGGAGATAAGGCTGGAAGCCAGTTCTACGGATGTTCTCAGTTTCCAAAATGTAGGTACACCAAACCGGTAGAGTAGTTGAGGAGAGATCATGACCAAAGCAGATATCGTTGAAAAGATCCACACCGCCACCGGACTGTCCAAGAAGGATTCCTCTGCCATGATGGAATCAGTATTTGCCATCATGAAAGAGTCCCTGGAGGCAGGCGAGACCATCAAGATTTCCGGCTTCGGTAGCTTTGTGGTTAATCAGAAGAACGCCCGTCGTGGCCGCAATCCCCAGACTGGCGAGGCTATTACCATTGAGGCTCGCAAGGTGCTGACCTTTAAGCCCAGCAGTGTGCTTAACACAGCCATCAACTCATGACGCACCAGTGTACCAAGGAGCCCTCAGCAGCTGATAAAGCCATGGCAAAGGTTTGTGAGCTCTGCCCGGTCTGCAGGCATGCCCGCCACCACCAACAGGGAATGGCCTTTAACTTCGTGAAGACTATTGAGCAGGAAATCTGCCCGTTCTGCAAAGCCTATGAACGGGTACATGGTAAGAAAGCCCATCAGAAATAAGTACGTTAGTTCAGATCCCCCACTCATTTGATGCCCCTTGAATAACTCCCCTTCCTCTCCTGCTACTACATGTAGTAGCCAACCCCAATTATTCTACAGCTTATGCTACCCCCTGTTTTTAGACCTTGACCCGGCCACAACTGTTGGTTTTCACTATACAAAGAGCTGACGACATACAAATTGGTAATGGTAATCCCGCCATTACCACTACCAACAGGAGGTAGAGCCCATGGCAAGAGCAAAACTTGAGGCTGATATGGTTAAGGAGAAGGTGCATCAGGCCTGTGAACAGATCGTTGAGACTACAGGTACGGAGCCAACCGTTGCCGAAGTATCGGCGGTCTGCAACATGAGCAATAGAGAGACCGGGCCTCTGGTGAAAGCCTGGAAGACTGAACGTGCGGCAGCGGCCCAGGTTATTAAGCTAGCAAGCGAAACCGTCGCTGCCCTTGATGAGATACGGGGATTGTCAGAAAAACTGGTTAAATCTGCAATGTCTGCCATGTACCGCGATCATGAAGCGGCAATGCATGCAGCCATGACCGAAGCCGATGCCAACCTGCAGCGCGAAACAGAGGTATCGCATGACCGGATTGATACCTTGTGCAGCGAGCTTGCGCACAAAGATAACCGTATCCATGAACTGCAATCTGAGAATCAGAGACTGTTGAATGCTCTGATTGAAGAAAAGGCAGCACGCAAGGCCCTTGAAATAGTGATTGCCAAACAGATTCCAGAAATTACGCCACCCCAGCAGACAGAACACCCCATCCAAACCCCTTCAATGTGCTAAACGCATCTCATAACAGCTGACCACCGGTAAAAGCGCCGGTGGCAAACAGCCCCCCCAAATGCACTTTGCTCCTGCAGCACCCGTCTGTCGTTCGCACGGCGGCACGCCAATCTTTCCGTTTTCATTTCAAAAATCGGTTCCCCCTGAAGGTCTCCCCCAATTTTTTCATTCAATCCGTAAAGACCGCTTTGCTTTGTCATTTGCCGTTTGGCCGCCAGGCGGTTGCTGCGTCGCGGCAGCTACCCACTGTTTTTGTATCCAGTTTTCACGGCGCTGCCAGCTCTTTAATTCCCTTCACCCCGCAGTTGGTGAGGGGTGAAGGAACTCAAGAGCAAGAGGCAGCACCAGAAGATCTTTGAAAACTGAATACGGGACAGACGGGAGCCCAGAGAGGGTTCAGAAATCTAAGAGCAAAAAGGGGAAACCGACATGAATCAGCAGATCAAAACTATCTCAGCAGCTATTACCAAAACAATTCGTTCAGCAGCAGGCCACAAAACAACCAAAACCATCGGGTCAGCGACTCTGACCATTCTGGTGGGTGTGATTGCCTACCAGCTTATCAGCCACAATAACACCGCCCTGGGAATCTATATGGTGCTTGCCCAGATCATGCAAAAACTTGAACTGATCAACCCTGAAGAGGACGAGGCCACCGAAACCGTGGTGCATATCACCAGCCACAGCTAACCAACAAAACAAATTTGACAACAACGGGAGGGCTTGCCCCTCCCTGGAGGATAAAAACATGACAGCACAAGCCAGAAAATCAATCGACGTGGTAACGATCCAGATGGTTCGTGACCGTAAACTTGCCTATAACGGCACCCGCCTTACCACCCCACAACAGGCAGCGCAGGCATTCACCGAACTGCTTGGTAATCCTGACAGAGAGTATTTTGTAGCGATGATGCTGGATGGTAAAAACAGGATTACCACTATCCACGTTGTCAGCGAAGGGAGCCTGAACCAGTCAATAGTACATCCGAGAGAAACCTTCAAAAGCGCGATTCTGGCCAATGCCGCAGCCGTTATCCTGGCCCATAATCACCCGTCCGGTGATACGACACCGAGCAGGGAGGACAAGGAAATTACCAGACGGTTACGAGAAGCCGGGGATATTCTGGGGATCAAGGTGCTGGACCATGTGATAGTGGATACTGATTCCGGCAGTTCATTTTCATTTGTCGAATCAGGGCTGCTGTAAGCTGGATACACCAAAGCGAAACGGGCGGGAGCAATCCCGCCCTGCCGGTTTTTAAAAATATCTGCGGCCCGCCTTCGGCGGGCTGCCGGGTGATGTCATACTTCGTTGATTCTAAAAGAATGAATCCTGCTTGATTTAGCAATGATGACCGCGTATAGTTGTTATCAGCTCACAACCTTTTTGCTCTGAAAGCAGGTGTATGAAGCAAACACGGGAAACAGGACTGAACACTCTGCTGGATCTGCATGGGATTACCTACCGTCTGGAGAAGGGCTACTGGGTCAAGTTTGAGGCCTATAGGGTAACAGCTGCCAGTGAGCAGATACCCCACGGTATTTCCTATTCTCTGACCCTGCATGACCGCAACAATACACGGGTAGTCGGCTTTGATAATGCCCATGGCTGCCCTCCCCCCAAAAGAAAGAAGTTCGGGGGACGCCGCTTGGCGTGGGATCATCAGCACCATCAGGAGAAGATTGTCCCGTATGAGTATGAATCGGCTGCACAGTTACTTGAAGATTTCTGGAAAGAGGTTGAACTGTTTCTTGATGGAGGCAACAAATGAAGAAAAGTATGAATGTCGGGATTATGTCGCAGGAAGAGTTCAAGAAGCGGACTATCGCCATTGCCAAGGGGGAATACAAACCCCGTAAGGATGAACCGAAGGTCTGGTTTGAGTCTCTGCAATCCTTTGCCCAAGTGCTGAGTGACGATAACCGGATGCTGCTGCACGTCATAGAAGAACAAAAGCCTAAGTCAATCAGTGAGCTGGGAACGTTGACCGGACGCAATAAAAGTAACCTTTCACGAACACTGCATACTTTGGCTGGTTATGGTATTGTTGATCTGGTCAAAAAAAGCGCCCGTGAGTTAATACCCCAGGTCAAGGCTACCCACTTCAGGCTTGAAGTGGGGATATAGTTTGTTGAAACGGTGTTGATGCCATTAAATGGTGGGAATAATGGAAGAGTCGGAGAAAAAAGATATCAGCAAAATTATTGCTGAGGGTACCGAGATTGACGAGGCTGTCAAGCAGGCGGTACAGAAGGCGGTATTGCAGCACAAGCTGGCTGGCAATCCGATTGTGGGGATGCAGGGCGGCAAAATGGTCTGGCTGAAACCGGAAGAGATTCCGGCTTAATCTTTCGCAAAACTTTCGCAGGCCGGGCTAATTTTGGTTGTTTTCAGATACTGCTAAATGGACAAACCCCACAGGGGCAGATAGGCACAAAATATTGATTTAATTAATATAAAATTACAACTACCAGGTTAGACTATTCTCATTAAGGCCCATTCGAATCTCGTTTCCCGCTCCAAAAAATACACGGGTCAGGTCAAGTACCTGACCCTTATTTTTTGCGGCTTCGCAGACTTTTCAGGTTCCTGTGCATAACCCCTGCCAACTGCTGTTTCACACCAAACAAGTCAAGTCTGTGCCTTGGCTGTGCCTTAACCGTGCCTTAACTTTTTCTTGCAGACTACATGAGTGACTCTAACCCTCTGTGCCATAAAGTCCCACAACTGATGCTTTCAAAACGCCGGTAAGTCATATTCTGGTCTGCCACAGAATCCTCATGCAGATCTAAAATCAGATCACTTCAAACTGCCATCGTGAGGTAGGCGCGGCTGCAGTACCAGCTCCCCTGATGTCAGCTCCCAGGCAATCAGATTACCCATGGGTGGGTGCTGACGATGATTCCACCTGAACGCGAAACGGCTCTGAGCGATCAAGATGTATGTCGCACTGTGGGGACGCAAAAACTATCTGTTCCTCTCCAAAGCGCTTATCAATCATGAAACGAAGATCACTGGCAACAATCAACGGGTTTACCGCTGAACTGTAGTCAATCCAGAAGTAGAGTATAAAGATCAGGGCGCTGTCACCAAAATCATCCAGGAGGGCTTCTGATGCCGGACTCTTCAGGATCAGTCCATGCTCTTCAGCACACTCTACCAGGATGTCGCGCACCCGTGTCAGCGATGAACCGTAGGCGACCCCGACTTTCACCGTACGCCGCAACCTTTCATTGGTGTGTGTCCAGTTGGTCACCTTGTTTTCAAGGAACATGGCGTTTGGAATCACCGTCTCAACTCCATCAAACCCGAGGACAGTAGAAGCCCTGATATCCACCGTAACGACCTTCCCGACTACGCCATCAACCTCAATGGTATCCCCCACCTTCACGTTGCGCTCCAGTAGAATCAGGATACCGCTTATGAAGTTTTTAATCAGGGTCTGGGTTCCGAAACCTACGCCAATAGCCAGTGCTCCACCAAGAAAGGCAAAGACGGTGAGGGGAATGCGGGCAAGGTTAAGGGTGATGATCATAAGGATAAATACGGTCAAAGCCAGGAGCCAGCGCCGAATAACATTGGCCTGATGTTCACCGACACGGAAGCGGGAAACCATAACACGTTGAACTTTGTGACCTGAAAATAAAGCTATAATGTAGCCGACAATAAACAGGAGGATCGCGCCAACACTCTTGCCAACGGTCACTCCCCGTGAAGTAATAACTTTTTGTCCGGCAACCTCCACGCTGTCCTCAATAGCAAACAGTTCAAAACGCCATATATGTCCGACTATATTAGGTAGTGTTGCGAACCAGTCCCCGATCCTGTCGGTGAGGGTGTATGAATGTTGAACACGCTCCATCTCTTCCAACCATGCCTGTCGTTCACTGGATGCATGTTCAACAGCAACCTTCTGACGTTCAGCCAGTTGCCGCTGCAGACGTATAGCCGCAAGCAGATCAAGCTCTGCCGGATGAAGGGTATTTTGCCTGTCAATCTTGAATAAGCTTGATTCCTGGGCACGTTCAGCGGCCTGATACAGTTCCAGTTGTTGCTGGGCAAACAGTAACCAGGGCTTAAGCTGTTTCACACTCATGCGCAATTCGACAAGGATAGCGCGCAGCTTTTTCAGGTTTTTTCCTGTAAGAGCCACATAGCGATTTTCCCAGAAAACGGAGGTAGACTTGTTTGTTGCGATAAGCGCAGAGATGACCTCAGTTTCAAAACGTGAACTTTCCAACCATGCCAATGCAGCACGTTGTTCTGCTTCAAGCCTGTCATGCTGCATTTTTGTCAGTACGGACGTACCATCAGTGCCCCCCTGAAGCAGAGTATCTTTTCCCAGTTTTTGTTTTATGCCGGCCAGCACTGCTCTGCTATGTGCATCGCGAGCCAATGAGGCATCCAACTCCTGTTCGAGGTTAACCCGTTCAGACTTCAAACGGGCAATTGTTTTGTCCAGGTCTGCCTGACTGAAGACAGCCTTTTCCCTGGCTTCTGTCAGTTGCCGCTCCAGCAGTTCCAGTTCAATTCCTGCGATTCCAAGGCGCTCCCCAATCACCTCATAACGCAGGGCTAACAACCCGGACAGGGCATCTGCGTTACGGGTACGAAGCGCTGCCAGTTCTTTTTGCCATGCAGCAGTCAACCGTTGTTCAGGGGTTTGCGCATGCTCAAGCTCGTCAACTGCCTGACGTTCCTTTTCCTGCACCTGCTTTGCCGCTTCCCGGTAATGTACAATCTGGCTGGCCAGCAGATCCTGATTGGTACTGAAACCTTGTGATCTGGAACGGGCAGCCAGCACTGATCCCATCAGCTCATCAACGATCAGAATAGAATATGGTGGTGGATCGGGGAAACCTGACCAGCTCTTTGTCTTTTGTTCAACAACAGTGCGTGCCCGCCGCAGTTCCTCCCTTTCATCAATCAGGCTCAGTTGAGAACCTAAACGGGTAACCAGACCATCCAGAAGCCGGTTGCGCTCTTTTACCTCCAGGCGGGAACTATCGTCTGAGGCAGCGAGCGCTTGATCCAGTTCCGACTGAGCCTTGATCAGAGCACGTCTGGCAATTTCAATCTGCTCTTCAGGACTTACCGTTTTTGTTGCTGTCTTGTTTTCCTGTGTATCCGCCTGTCTGCTGTTAAGCTGTTTTGGCAGTGGGGAAAGAGCAGCTGAATAACAGATGGGGGCTGTCAATAGTACAACAGCCAATCCTATGACAAACGTTTTCTTCCAAGGCAGGTTCATATCAACTTTCTTCAAAAGGAGATTATTAAAATCAATGAGCTGCGTCCTTAATCTTCTCAGCAGTCTTTTTGATTGAATCTCCGGTCTTTTCTGCAGCCTTATCAATCTTTTCACCAGCTCGCTCCATAGGGCCTTGCTTCTTTTCACAACCAACTACGCCGACCAGCAGAATGCTAGCCATCAGTGCGACAAACATATTTTTACTTATATTTCTCATGTCTAATCTCCTGTTCTCAGATTGTATTTGATTCTACGATGACACCTATTCAAGCCGTTCCAACGCATTACGCACATCCTCCACTATCTCTGTTGGTTCTTCGTAGCGAAAACGCAGCAGTTTTCCAAAGGTAACCGTTACCTTGCCCTGTTTTGGATATTTCGCTTCATGGGGAAGAACCCGATCAGTCCCACTGATCTTGATCGGCACCACCGGCAG
>CAZZMP010000033.1:0-30696 GCA_964655435.1 uncultured Geobacter sp. | reverse complement strand
TTCCCCAGTAGCTCAGTCGGTAGAGCGGGTGACTGTTAATCACCATGTCCGTGGTTCGAGTCCGCGCTGGGGAGCCATAAAATTCAAGGGCTTAGCCAAATTGGTTAAGTCCTTTTTTCTTTCATGCAACCTCTCGTTCAACCTTTTGATGGTCTAGCAGCCTTCTTGTCAGCACTTATCGGAATAACATTGCTTTTTGCCCCAGATATTATTGCTATCAGCTTGTAGCAACGGTCAGTTGAGATGACGACGTATGGCTTAATGAGCGTGGATGGCTATTATGGCAGTCTGCTATCGTTACTGGATCATGCAGCCAGTGAGCAGTTCATTTATGCCGAGCATCGGGAATCGTTCTTTCATGTACTCAACCGGGTGAACGCATCGACCTGCTTGCATCCTTAACTTCGCCAAAAAACATACGATACTCCTGATTGTGAAAAAGGGGAAATCAGCGTATGCTTCCGCTATTGAACAACCAGGAGGAAACCCCATGAAAACTCTGTCACTCTTTTTTGTTTCAGCTCTACTCGTCATGCTGACCGCAGTGCCAACGCTTATCCATGCAGACAACACTGTACCAGACGACCGGTTTGCCCTCAAAGGATTGAAGCAGACCAGGGTCATTTTCGATGTCCGGCTTGCAGAACAGGACAAACTGCTATTCAATCTGGGATTGATCAAAGAGACCTTTGAAGGGATTAGCAACCAAAAGGTGAAACCGACCATGATCGTTTCGCTGCGGGGACCTGCTGTCAAACTGTTTACCAAAGATCAGGCAACGTCTGAGTTGAAAGAGCTGCTGGCAGACCTGAAGAAGAAGGGGATCAGGGTTGAGATCTGTAGCGTGGCCACCAGGGTCTTCAAGGTTGACAACAGCCAACTGGTGCCAGACGTTATCCTTGTGGGTAACATCCTGACCTCACAGATCGCCTGGCAGAACAAGGGGTATGCCCTGATCACCCTCAACTGAGGGACACCTTGCATGGCTTATCCTTATTTTGATTAACAACAGAAAAGAAACTATTCAGACTAAGCTGTTTAATAGTTGATACAGCTGGCCTACAGTGTTTATTACATCATACCGTTTAGCTGCGATCGGGGCATACCTGCACGACCTCTCGCAGGAAGTTTTTTATTTTAGACTTATCTTTGCCTCTGCACAATCTTCATAACGGTATTCTTACTTAGACCCAAATCCTTGGCTATGAATCGATAAGAATCTGCCTCATCAATAAGTGCAATCACTTTAGGCAAGAACCTATCTGATTTTGGGCTATATCACTAGTAAACTTTGAAGGAGTATCAGTGTATCGGCTTGACCTATTCCGGTAACCCCCTTAAAGTGAACAGCCTGAATGAGAGAAAAACCAGTGGTGCCTGAAGAAGGCATTAGCATTGGCGGACTGCCTCTTTAAATGGTATATGCCAGCAAAGTGTTCTCCAGCAGGAATGGGAGTTCAGGAAAATATGTAAAAAGAGCGGTGGATAATAAATGTCTGACCAGTCTATGATACTCTGGGTGTTTGCATTACTCTGTATGCTCACCGGTTTTGCCGGCATGCTTCTTCCAATAATGCCAGGGGCACCGATACTGTTTCTTGGACTACTATTGGGTGCCTGGGCTGACAACTTCCAGTATATAGGATTCTGGACACTGTTACTGATGGCTCTGCTAACGGTTCTCACCTATCTGATTGAGTTCTTTGCTTCAGCCCTTGGAGCCAGGAAATTTGGTGGTTCAAACAGAGCCATTTGGGGGGCAGCGTTAGGTGGTTTTATCGGCATCTTCTTCAGTATCCCCGGCATCATACTTGGGCCGTTTATAGGTGCTGTACTTGGTGAGCTTTCACTTCAGCGGACAGTTGATCAGGCAAGCCGTGCAGGATTAGGGACGGTAATCGGTTTGGCGCTGGGAATTGCCGGAAAAATTGCTATTGGAATGACTATGATAGGGCTTTTTCTGTTTATGAGGTTTGTATAATCATGAAGAAAGTAAAAAACCACAAACAAACCTCCTTGAACAGAAAGGTCTGCTGAGCAGAGAAAAAGTGCTGCAGTATCTTTGCAACCTGCGGCATTAGTCATTTAAGAACAGGGGATAGTTGTGCTCAAAAGAGCCTCATTATGCTGATAGTCATTGAAGCGCCAGGTAAAATTAAAAAGATTAAGGAGTACTCAGGCTGCAAGGTTTTTGCGACCGTGGGGCATTACCGTGATCTTCCAGATAGAGACTTGGGAGTTGACCTTGAAAAACTGGAGCCGATTTTTATCCCGAAAGAATCCAGGACAGGCTTGATTAATGATCTGGTGGCACAGGCCAGGGATCAGGATGTGATCATCGCCTCTGACGCCGACCGTGAAGGATATGCAATCGGTATGATGGTCTGGCAAGATGTCAGAAAAGTGGCCAAATCAGTCAAACGGGCTGAATTCCGGGAGATTACCGCTAAGGCCGTCAAAACTGGAATAGACAAGGCAGTCCCGATGGAAGAAACCAATCAGAGACTGTACGATGCTTTTCTTGGCAGGAGAGTAGGGGATAGGCTGATTGGTTACCTGTTATCGCCGGTTGCTGGTAAGAAGCTTGGAAAAGACAGCTCTCCCTGGTCGGTAGGAAGGGTTCAGTCTCCGGCTATACGTTTGGTTGTCGAGCGGGAACGTGAGATCGCAGCTTTTAAATCAGGGAAGTATTATCTGGTTGGAATTGAGTGCGAAAAAGACGGACTTAAATTTACTGCCTGGCATCAGGGTGGCAAGATCCAGATAAAGAGTGATGCAGAAAACCTGATCTCTAAGTTATCTCTCTGTCCTTCTGCGACTGTGTTATCTGTTGACCGGAAGAACCGCCAGGAAATGCCGAAACCACCGTTTGAGACAGCCTCCCTTCAAATGGCTGCCTCCAGTCAGCTTACGATATCCCCGGAACAATGCATGAAACTAGCTCAGGAACTTTATGCTGCCGGTCTGATCAGCTATCACCGTACAGACTCAGTAAGGATAGAACCTGAATTTGTAGAAAGCCTGCGTGATCAGATAGGTACTGATTTTGGTCTGAATTATCTCCCTTTTGTTCCCCACGAACACAAATCAAAAGACACACAAGCTGACGCCCACGAAGGAATAAGGCCGACCAAGGTTCATCCTCTGGCAGCCTGTGCTTCTATTGTTGCTAAAGAATCGCTTTCAGATATTCACGTAAAGCTATACGAGCTGATTGCCAAGCGCACCATGGCTTCACAAATGGCACAGGCGGTTTTTGACACGACATCTGCAATTCTTGAATCTGCCAGTGAGACATTCAAAGCCAATGGTCGTGTGATGTTGTTTGATGGCTTTAGAAAGCTATGGGCCGCAGAGGAAGAAAGTTCTGATACTCCGGCAAAGGATGAATCAAGTGACAGCAACCAGAAGATGCCTGATCTCCAGCCAAAAGATCTGACCACAAAGATAAAAGACAGGCTTGAAGAAAAGACCACAAAAGCCCCGCCTCGTTACACTGAGGCATCATTGGTTGATAAGTTGAAAAAACTCGGTATTGGGCGACCGTCCACATATTCAACTATCATGCAGGGAATAACCAGGCGTCAGTATGTTCTTCTCAAATCCAGAAAGCTCCATGCAACAGATCGTGGTGAGCGCCTGTTGCAGTGGCTGGAAAAGACGACTCCTTGGTTAATCGACTATGAAGCAACCAAGAAGATGGAAGAGTACCTGGACAAGGTAGAGGCAGGTACTCCTGATATTGAGTGGAAGAAGCTGGCCGATCGGATATTGTTCAGAGTAAGGGAAGCCGGAGGATCTGCGGATAAACCGGCGCAATCTCTTATTCCCGGTCTGAGCGAAAAGCAGCTTGCGGTCATTATGAAATATGGGGATGAAACTGTTCGAAAAGCAGCTGAAGCCGGTGATGCAGATGGATGTAAAAAGTGGCTGGATGAGTATTTTAAGAAAAGGTACAGTCAGACCTGATGAAGAGGGTAAACGTTTATATATCTCCCAACACTTAGCAGGGTTTAACAAGGTAGTCCATAACCATTCAGCACTTTTTTAAAATTGTTTGTCATTACCGAGGTTTTAATCGGGAATCCAGATTTCAGGCTTATTTCGTAGAAGACCCCTTAGTAATATTCCTCCTCATATACCGGCACTGCATCCAGAAATTCTGGATATTGCTCTGCCTGCTTCAATGCCTGTTCAACATCCCTAATCAGCCGTTCACGGTCTTTGGGATAGCTACCGGCAAGATTCAGAAAGTTGGAGACATGGTTGGAACGGAGGATGGTTTTGGACGGTGACAGGTGTGACAACAGTTCCCCTGCCTCAAGCATCAGTTCCCTGTGGGTGCACTGTTCAAGGGATGTCACGAATGCCTCATTATGCCGGTGAAACAGGGTCAGCAGTGAGAAATACTCGGGATTGACCCTGTTAACCCAAGCTGCAGTAGAGCGGGCATGCTCATGACTACGCTCTCTTCCGGCCAGGCCAAGTATAGCTGTCACTGAGAGCTTTATCCCCGCTTCTCTTGCCAAGAGTGCCAGTTCCGCCATCTTTCCAGCTGTATACCCTTTGTTTACCATTAGCAGTGTCGGATCATCTCCTGATTCCAACCCGAAATAAAGGATACGCAGCTTTTCCTGCTTCAGCTTTTGAAGCTGTTCCAGTGTCTTGGTTGTGAGACTCTTCGGGGATGCATATGAGCCGACCCGTGTCAGGGCGGGAAAGGTTACTGACAGCGCATCAAGGATTGTAACCAGCATGTCAAACGGATAAACCAGCGCATCGCCGTCAGCCAGAAATACTCTGTCAACCCTTGCGCGGTATCTGTCAGGAATATCCCTGATCTCTTCCAGTATCTCCTGCAACGGCCTGATATGGAACTGCTTGCCTTTATACATGCCACAGAATTTGCACTGATTCTGGGAACAACCCACAGTTATCTGAAAGATCAGACTACGAGCCTCACTGGGTGGACGGAACACTGGTTCAACGTAGACTGGCATAATCTCTATCCTTGCAACTGGGGTGTGTTGCTGGCATTGTAGCACAAGACAATACTTTCAAAAGCATAAAGCCTTGGCCTTCGTAATGCCAGCTGCCTGCAGCTGGGTGGTCTATTCTACTAAAGGAGTCTCAATGCAATATCAGACACTGCTTCTTGAATCTAGTGAAGGAGTTGCAACCATTACTATGAACAGGCCTCAGGCCATGAACTCCATGACCATGGATACCCTTAAGGAACTTTCAGAAATGGTTGATTTTGTGACAGCCTCTCCTGATATCAGGGTTGCAATAATTACAGGAGCCGGCACAAAGGCATTCATTGCTGGAGGAGATATCTCTATGTTGCGGCAGCTTGATAGTTGCTCAGCCCGTGAACTGGCACTTTTTGCTCAAGGGATTCTGAACCGGATAGAGCAGAGTCCCAAGCCTTTTATTGCTGCAATTAACGGATATGCTCTCGGAGGTGGTTGTGAATTGGCCATGAGTTGCGATATACGGATTGCGGCTGATTCGGCAAGATTTGGGCAGCCGGAGGTCAATATTGGCACTTTGCCGGGATTTGGCGGTTCACAACGTCTGCCACGTCTGGTTGGCAAGGGAGTGGCTTTAGAAATGATTCTTACAGGTGATATGATAGATGCCAATGAGGCTTGGAGAATTGGACTGGTTAATAAGGTTGTTCCTGCTGAAGAGCTTATGAATACAGCTCGTATAATGGCTCAGAAACTGGCAGGCAAGAGCATGGTGACTGTTAAGCTGTGCAAAGAAGCGGTACATAACGGAATGGAGATTGATTTGGCTCATGCATGCCAGTATGAAGCGGATCTCTTCGCTCTTAGTTTTGCCACTGAAGATCAGAAGGAAGGGATGAGTGCCTTTCTTGAAAAGCGGAAACCGGTGTTTAAAGGCAGGTAGTTTTTAAACAAGTTTTTGTTTATCCAGCCATAATTGTTTGGAATATTCAGTTAAAAACGGAGTCAGGCATATAACCTGACTCCGTTTTAAATCAGAATAAGAGCAGTGTGATTGGGCTAAAGTGGTTTACTGATTGTTACGTCCCTGTACATCAACTACTGTAATAGCGGCCATGTTTACAATGTCACTTACATCATCGCCACGCTGAAGGACATGAACCGGTTTTTGCATACCCATCAGGATAGGACCTATTGCCTCGGCGCCGCCAAGACGAGCCAGAAGTTTATAAGCGATATTCCCTGCGTTAAGGTCAGGGAAAACCAGGACATTTGCGGTGTTTCTAAGTTTTGAGAATGAGAAGTGATCAAGCAGTTCCTGTACAACAGCGGTGTCAGCCTGCATTTCTCCATCTATAATCAGTTCAGGGTTGCGTTCCTTAACGATTTCTACTGCACGGCGTACCTTGTCTGATTGCGGATGACGTACAGAACCGAAGTTTGAAAAAGAGAGCATCGCCACACGTGGGGCAATGTCAAAAACCTTGACGTACTGGGCAGCCAGAATAGCGGTCTCTGCCAGTTCTTCCGCTGAAGGGTCTATCTCTACAGTGGTATCTGCCATGAAATAGACACCCTTCTTGAAGACCATCATATACATGCCATGAACGGATGTCAGGTTGGTCTGTTTCCCGATAATCTCAAGAGCTGGACGAATTGTTTCCGGATAGTGGGAGTCAATACCGGATAACATTGCATCCGCATCACCCATTCGCACCATCATGGCGCCAAAGTGGTTGCGTGATTTACGGCGGATTATCCGGCTGGCTTCATTTTCGGTTATTCCTCTACGCTGTCTTAATCTGTAAAGCTCTTTTGAATATGGTTCTGTGAATTCAGAGTTTTCGGTGTCTACAATCTGTATGCCGTTCAGTTCAAGTCCCAGTTCCTGTATCTTTTCACGAATCTTTTCGCTGTTGCCAACAAGAATCGGTTTGGCAATCCCCTCATCAAGGAGAATCTGTGCTGCACGCAACATCTTCTCGTTATCGCCTTCAGGGAATACGATCCGCTTGGGATCGGTCTTGGCCTTGTTGATTATATAGCGCATTATCTCTTTTGACTTGCCCTGCGAAGATTCAAGATGCTCAACATAACGGGACATATCCTCAATCGGTTGTCGTGCCACTCCGGTATCCATTGCAGCCTGTGCAATGGCAGGCGCTACATGCAGAAGTACCCGTGGATCAAACGGTTTAGGGATGATGTAGCTACGACCGAAAACAAACTTCTCGTTTCCATATGCCTTGCTGACAGAGTCAGGCACCTCTTCTCTTGCAAGTTTGGCCAGAGCCTTGACAGCCGCAAGTTTCATTTCTTCATTTATGCAACTGGCTCTGACATCCAGCGCACCTCTGAATATAAATGGGAAGCCAAGCACATTGTTTACCTGATTGGGATAATCTGAACGACCTGTTGCGATGATTACATCGCCTCTTGCTGCCAATGCTTCATCCGGTGTGATTTCAGGGTCAGGGTTGGCCATTGCAAAGATTATGGGGTTTGGAGCCATACTTCTGACCATATCAGCGGTAAAAGCCCCTTTTGCGGAGAGTCCGAACAGCACGTCTGCACCTCTTGCTGCTTCTTCAAGTGTGCGGAAGGGGGTGTCAGCAGCAAACAGAGCCTTGTAGGGGTTCATCCCTTCTACTCTGCCTTTGTAGATAACCCCTTTTGTGTCGCACATAATCATGTTGTTTTGCTTGACACCCAGTGCAATAGCCAGTTTTGCACAGGAGTTGGCTGAGGCGCCGGCGCCGTTTACTACTATCCGTATATCTTCGATTTTTTTACCAACCAGTTCGAGACCATTTATAAGGGCTGCGGAAGAGATGATTGCGGTGCCGTGCTGGTCATCGTGGAAGACCGGAATATTCATGGTCTTTTTTAGCTCTTCTTCAATATAGAAACATTCCGGAGCCTTGATGTCCTCAAGGTTGATGCCGCCAAAGGTTGGCTCAAGCAGTTGGCATGCCTTGATTATTTCATCAGGATTTTCGGTGTTCAATTCGATATCGAAAACATCAATATCAGCAAAACGCTTGAATAAAACCCCTTTGCCTTCCATAACAGGTTTGCCGGCTAAAGCCCCGAGATTACCAAGACCCAGAACAGCAGTTCCGTTAGAAACAACGGCTACAAGATTTCCTTTTGCTGTATATTTGTATGCATCATCAGGGTTTTGCTGGATTGCAAGGCAAGGCTCTGCAACACCGGGAGAATAAGCCAGAGAAAGGTCTGCCGCAGTAAGACAGGGCTTGGTTGAAATAACCTCAATCTTTCCTTTGCGCCCCATTGAGTGATATTCAAGTGCGCCTTTAATCTTGGACATGTTTGCATTCCTCCATTGTTTTTAGTTACAATAAAAAAACGGTTGATTTATGCTGCTATAACAGGATTCATATTTAATATCACTAAAGATATATATTCCCGTTGAAACGGGCTGTCAAGAGCTATCAAACTGTTTTAAAAAATTATTTTATTAATAAATTTAGAGCAGATGCAGTTGATTGCCGGTTCTGCAAAACTACACTATCAGGGATTATATCATTTTTTTTTAAGGGTAGTTTACTTTCATATAAATAATGCTATCATTATACAATAAAAACAATTTCAGATGCTTTTTTGTAAAACATTTTATTGCCGCAAAATCTAATCAGGGGGAAAACGATGAAAAAAAGAATCGTACTGGCAGCATTAGCCCTAATGGGGATAGCAGGGATGGCGCAAGCCGATGAAGTTGATTTAAGACATTACAAAATGGCACGAGAATACATAAGAAAAGAAAAGGTGACAGTGACCGTAACTGTAGAACAGGCATTCAAGCAGGACGCAATTCTCGTGGTTGGAGAAGGGGTGCCTAAAAAAGGGACAACTGGGGCTCAGCGCAGACTGACAGCCATAAGAGCCGCCGAAGTTTCTGCCCAGCGGGCGTTGGCAGAGCTGTTGAAAGGGGTTTCCATAACAGGAGAAACTACAGTGCGGGATGCGGAGCTTGAATCGGATCTGATTAAATCGTCTGTTAATACCTTTATAAAAGGGTTCCAGCCTGTTGTCAAAGATTGGAATGCCGCTGAAGAGTCTGCTCTTGTAATCCTTAAGGTTGGGGTTAATGGGCCACGCAGTTTTGGCGCTATGATGTATGAGAAAATACTGACCGAGCCGAAGATTAAGCAGGAGATTGAAAAGCCTGCTTTTGTGCCGCCTGCAGATGTTCCTCCTCCATCAGTTGTGACACAACCTAATGATGGACTGATTATTGATGCAACAGCATATTCATTCCGTCCTGCATTGATTAACCGGATATTCAATCCAAATGGTGAGGTTTTGTATGACCCTGCAAAGATAAGCCAGAAGGTTCTGGTTGAGCAAGGCTGCGGAGAGTACACAAACAGTGTTGACAAAGCTCGCGCTGCGCTTCGCAAGCGTGGTGTAAACAATCCTCTCATTGTTAAGGCTTCAGGCACTGTAAGCCCTTCAGACCTTCAGGTTAGCTCCGAAACTGCAATGCAGATTTATAATGCCAATCAGAACAACGGGTTTATGGCTGATGCCAGGGTTGCTTTTGTGCTGAAATGAAGAAACATATTTAATTAATAGTTTGGAGAAGCCCTGCAACGTTAGCTTGACAGGGCTTCTCCTTTTTAAGTTTAGTTGTTCTATGGTTACTTTGTATTGAATTATTCACAAATAACGTTACAATCGGAAATATTATTCTTATTGTCTATATATTCAGAAAAAGGAGCAGACAGAATGGCTACAGATCGCAAAATAATAGAAAAAATTAAAATTTCAGAGTCTGAGAGTTATTCAAAGTTGACTTCATATATTGATACAAATAACAACAAAATTATGCCTGAGCTACAAAAACTTCATGAATGCTGCATTGCACTTCTAAAACATACAGAACAGCTGATAAATAAAAAAGATCAGGCTGAGACAAAGCTGGTAGAGCTGAATCGTTCACTTAATCTTGCTACAAGAGTAGATCCTATGACCGGACTTGCAAATCGGCGTGCAATTATGGAGATGATCAAGCAGGAGTTCAGTCGTTCTAACAGGCATCAACGTAATAGCTCAATAATCATAGCAAACCTTGATAACTTTAAAAACATTAATGAAACTCTTGGTTATAATACTGGAGATGATCTTCTCGTTGAAGTATCAAGGGTGCTTCGTGGCTGTTTACGAAATGAGGATATCTGTGCCAGATGGGGTGGAGAAGAGTTTCTGATACTTCTTCCTGAAACCAGGCTTGACGGAGCACTGGCTGTTGCGGAGAAAATCAGGGAGTCTATTGCCATGACGGTGTTTCTTGCCAATAGAGAAGGAATCAGGATTACTACAAGTCTTGGTGTTTGTGAGCATAAATCCGATCAAGACATATTTGAGGCGATATCACGGGCGGATCAAGCTTTGAGGCAAGCCAAGTCCGGAGGTAAAAACAGGGCGCTGGTTGCTCCATAGCTGACCTGAAAGATTACGACCGGAAAGCAGAATAATCTCTGAATGTTTTACTGCTTATTTTAGCACCAGAACTTTCATAGCCAGAACATCTCTGCTGTATCAGCTGTTCAATTCATTCTTTTCATCCCCCGGATGCATATCATCTTGACAAAAAGCGGGTCGCTGATTACTTTGTTTAAAGATTAGCACTCCTCTTTAATGAGTGCTAATCTTTTGGGTGGATTCTCAGCAATAGAAAAGAGCCAAAGGTTTATATGGTGGATTTGACGCTATCACAGCGAAGCAGGCAGATACTGGAAGCGATTGTAGAAGATTATATTGCTACAGCTGAACCTGTTGGCAGCAGCACTGTAGCAAAACGCCACTCTCTTTCTCTTTCTTCAGCTACAGTTCGCAATGTAATGGCAAGCCTTGAAGAACTTGGACTTTTAACCTCGCCGCATACCTCCGCAGGGAGGATCCCCACAGATAAAGGTTTCAGGTTGTACGTTGATGCCATTGTTGGGCTGCGTGCGATAACTCATTCAGAAAAAAAAGAGATTCTTAAACGCTGCAGGGAAACAGGTGGAAATCTTACCGACCTTTTAAGAGAGGCCAGCCGAACTCTTTCGTCCCTTTCAAATTATACAGGAATTGTTCTGGCACCAAATTTTACAACTGCCATGTTCCGGCAGATTGAGTTTGTTAAGCTAGGGACTCGCCGTATACTGGCAATCCTTGTAACCTGCAACGGCACAGTGCAAAACCGGATTGTTGACGTTGAACAGGAGTTCCACCCGGAAGATCTTGTAAGAATCTCTAATTATCTTAACAGTATCCTTGAAGGGCTAACCATATCCCAGGTCAGGGAGAAGATTATGTCAGAGATGCTGCTTGAGAAAAACAGATATGATCAGATGGTGGCTCAGGCATTAAGATTATCTTGTGACGCTCTGCCAAAAGAGCAGGATGAGGTGTACATAGCCGGTCAATCCCGTATATTTGAACAGCCTGAGTTTGCAGATCTTAAAAAGATGCGTGAGCTTTTTGCCGCTTTTGAGGAGAAGGGGCGGCTGGTTCGCCTGCTTGGCAACTGCATGAAGGCAAAAGGGGTTCAGATATTCATAGGTTCGGAGACTCCGTTGAAAGAGATGACAGGTATGAGCCTTATTACCTCTACCTATATGAGTGATAAAAACACAATCGGTCTAATGGGGGTTATTGGGCCAACAAGGATGGGGTATTCAAGCGTTATTCCGATTGTTGATTATACTGCGCAACTGGTAAGCCGGATACTGACAGAGCAATAATAAATTTTTAAAAAGCTGGAGGATAACAGGAACTATGGATATAGATAATATTGAACAGGATGGTGTCCAGGAAACATTAACTAACCCACAAGAGGGTAGTTTTGAGGAAAGGATTGCAGAACTGGAGTCACTGTTGTCCTCAAAAGAGCAGGAGGCAAAGGATAACTGGGATAAGTTGCTTCGTGAACGGGCTGACCTAGAAAACTACAAGAAGCGTGCATCACGCGAAAAAGAAGAACTGCTCAGCTACGGTATCAAATCGTTGGTAGAGGAGGTTCTGCCTGTAGTAGACAATCTTGAAAGGGCGTTAGAACATGCTAATGAGGATGGTTTGCCGGCTCTGGTCGAAGGGGTTAAAATGACCCACACTCTTCTTCTTACTGCCCTTAAGAAGTACGGAGTCTGTGCTGTGGAAGGCGGATGCGGCGCGCTGTTTGATCCGGCTTTCCATCAGGCAATGGCTCAGGTGCAAACTGCTGAACATGAAAATAATACAATAGTACAGGAATTTCAGAAGGGCTATCTACTAAAGGAGCGTCTGCTACGTCCTTCAATGGTTTCAGTGGCAAAAAATCCATAAATTATTAAATGACCCCTTGTTTTTTTAAAGCCTAGTGCCTAGCTTGATGATAGAAGACCTCTATGGAAGGAGAAAAGAATTATGAGTAAAGTGATTGGAATAGACCTGGGAACTACCAACTCCTGCGTCGCTATTATGGAGGGTGGAGAACCGGTTGTGATAGCCAACTCCGAGGGTAGTCGCACTACACCTTCAATGGTAGCATTTACGGAGGCAGGTGAAAGAATTGTAGGGCAACAGGCCAAGCGGCAGGCAGTTACAAATCCCGAGAATACACTTTTTGCCATTAAACGTCTTATTGGGCGTAAATTTGAGACTGAAGCGGTGAAAAAGGATATTGCAATCTCTCCGTTCAAGATTGTTAAGGCCGACAACGGTGATGCCTGGGTAGATGTCAGAGACAAGAAATACTCACCACCAGAGATCTCGGCTATCATTCTGCAGAAGATGAAGAAGACCGCTGAAGACTATCTTGGCGAGACCGTGACTGACGCAGTTATTACGGTACCGGCCTATTTTGATGACTCACAGCGTCAGGCAACCAAAGATGCCGGTAAGATTGCCGGTCTGAACGTGTTGCGTATTATCAACGAGCCCACCGCTGCTGCTCTTGCATATGGTCTGGATAAGAAGAAGGATGAAAAAATCGCCGTGTTTGACCTGGGCGGTGGTACCTTTGACGTATCCGTACTTGAACTGGGTGACGGCGTATTTGAGGTTAAATCCACAAACGGTGATACCTTCCTGGGTGGCGAGGACTTTGACCAGAAGATCATTGACTGGATCGCCGATGAATTCAAAAAAGACCAGGGTATTGACCTGCGTGGCGACAAGATGGCTTTACAGCGTCTGAAAGAAGCAGCAGAAAAGGCGAAGTGTGAGCTGTCCGGTTCCATGGAGACTGATATCAACCTGCCGTTTATTACGGCTGATGCCAGCGGTCCCAAGCACCTTAACCTGAAGCTGTCTCGTGCCAAGCTGGAGTCTCTGTGTGATGATCTGCTGCGTAAGCTGGAAGCCCCATGCCGTACAGCGATGAAAGATGCCGGTCTGTCCGCTTCCGAGATTGACGAGGTTATCCTGGTGGGCGGTATGACCCGTATGCCGGCTGTTATGCAGCGGGTACAGGATATCTTTGGCAAGGTACCCAACAAAGGGGTTAACCCTGATGAGGTTGTTGCTATTGGCGCCGGTATCCAGGGTGGAGTTCTCAAGGGCGATGTCAAAGATGTGCTGCTGTTGGATGTTACCCCTCTTTCGCTTGGAATTGAAACACTTGGCGGAGTCCTGACCAAGCTGATTGACAAGAACACGACGATCCCTTGTCGTAAGTCCCAGACCTTCTCCACGGCTGCCGATAATCAGCCTGCAGTTTCTATCCACGTACTTCAGGGTGAGCGTGAGATGGCGCGTGACAACAAGACTCTGGGGAACTTTGAACTGACAGGGATTCCGCCGGCACCTCGTGGAGTGCCGCAGATTGAAGTTACATTTGATATTGATGCAAACGGGATTGTCCATGTTTCCGCCAAGGATATGGGGACAGGCAAAGAACAGTCTATCAGGATTACAGCTTCTTCCGGTCTTTCAAAGGAAGAGATTGACAAGATGGTAAAGGATGCCGAGTCGCATGCTGCCGAAGACAAGAAGAAACGTGAAGTTATTGAGGCGCGCAATCAGGCTGACTCTATGATCTACAGCACTGAGAAATCACTGAAAGATGTAGGTGATAAGGTGGATGCTGTTGATAAGGGTAACATTGAAAACAAGATAGCTGATCTTAAAAAGGTTATGGATTCTGAAGATGGCGAAGTTATAAAGAAGGCTACTGAAGAGTTGGCTCAGGCTGCACACAAACTGGCAGAGGCTATGTATGCACAGGCTCAGCAGACAGGTGAAGCTGATGCTGCAGGCTCTGAACAACAGGAGTCCGGAGCCAAGCCTAAGGATGAAAAAGTTGTTGATGCTGACTTTGAGGAAGTGAAGAAGTAGTCAATATCAGATAGCAGGCAGGTACATGGTAGGGGCGGGTTTCAGATCCGCCCCTATATCTGTATTTTGACCCATAAGGATATCCACAGTGGCAAACGGCGAAAAACGTGATTATTATGAAGTACTTGGCGTTCATAAGAATGCCTCTGAGACGGAGATAAAAAAGGCTTTTCGAAAATTGGCCATACAGTTTCATCCTGATAAGAACCAGGGTGATAAGGCAGCTGAGGAAAAGTTTAAAGAGGCTACCGAGGCTTACGAAGTTTTGTCAGATGCACAGAAGCGGGCGCAGTATGACCAGTTTGGACATGCAGGAGTCTCGGGTGCCGGAGGTTTTTCCGGAGGTGGTTTTGGCGGGGGTTCTCCATTTGGAGACATTTTCAACGATATCTTTGGAGATATCTTTGGTGGAAATTCAGGGCGTCGTACTCATGGGCGTCGCGGTGATGACCTGCTCTATAATATGGAGATTCTTTTTGAAGAGGCCGCATTTGGCTGTGAGAAAAAGATTGATGTTCCATATGCAAAAAGGTGTTCTGCTTGTAATGGTACCGGAGCAAAGCCAGGAACTGAGCCAAAAATTTGTCCTTCCTGCAGGGGTGCCGGTCAGGTGCGGTATCAGCAGGGTTTCTTCAGCGTAAGCAAAACCTGCCCCCAATGTAATGGTGAAGGCAAGGTGGTTGATGACCCCTGCACTGAATGCAGAGGCAAGGGGAGCATAAAGGATACCAAGACTATCTCAGTGAAGGTTCCAGGCGGGGTTGAGACAGGTTCGCGACTTAAAATCAGTGGAGAAGGTGGTCAGGGTGTTAAAGGTGGGCCTAACGGTGATCTTTATGTTGCGATTTCTGTTAAGGAACATACCATTTTCCAGCGTGAAGACGATAACGTACTGTGCGAGATCCCTATAAGTTTTGCTCAGGCTGCTCTTGGCTGCGAGATAGATGTCCCTACTCTTGACGGTAAGGTCTCAATGAAGATTCCTGACGGAACCCAGTCAGGCAAGATCTACCGTTTGCGGGGCAAAGGGATACCCTCTCTGCAAGGTTATGGACGTGGCGATCAGCTGGTCATAGTCAAAGTGGAAACGCCAACAAATCTTAACAAGCGACAGAGAGAAATTTTGGAAGAGTTTGCCAAAATCAGTGGGGAAGAGGCGCACCCGATGAAAAAAGGCTTTTTGGACAAAGTAATGGATTTTTTGAGTTAAAATGTTAAAAATTGCCACAGTTCTCAAAAGGTGAAATTTTCTCTTTTAGGTATTTGAACTCTGAGTAGTTATTATCTGGAGGTTTCCGATGGAAAAGCAGCAGATGGTTGAAAAGACGGTAGAAGTCTTACGTCCATTGGAGACCCAGAATCTGATGAGTACGATTCAGAATCTTACCCTTCAGCAGATATTCTCAAACTGGATATTTCTATTGATAACAGCAGCGTTGCTTTTCTTTGGTATTTATAAAAGATCAAAGCTTGTAATGCTGACGCTGTTTTTTCTTGTAGCACTGATAGTTATGGTAAAATTTGCCATGCCGGCTCAGGGAGAGGAAATGGGACTTAAAACCTTACTTCCATTTATCGGATTCGGTCTTGGTATTGGCGGTGTCATCGTTTATTTTACATTTGTCAGGGATTAGGTTGAAATATGAAGATTGATAAGCGGGACTGGTCTTTTATTGCGCTTGTTGTTGTGGTGTTGATAATATTTATATCAATTTCCGGTAAAGAGACTACAAAACCGGTTCCAAATAATGCAACTCACAAATCAGTTTACGACGAGGCCTACAAAAATGCTCCCGGGTCTGATGCCTCGTTTTTCAAAAAGACTTTCTTCAAGCCGGCCAAGAAGGATGCTGAAAAGCTGTGTGAACCCTGTCATACTGCTAATGGAGTGAAATTCCCTCCAAATCATCCACCTAAAAACCGTTGTCTTTTCTGTCACAAGCTACAGAGGTAACTTTAGTATAATTCATATTTAAGCAACCGACACTCTAAGGGGCCGTTGAACAGCACAAAGCGTCGGGAAGGTTTGAGGCCAACCAGTCTGGCCAGTTCAAGGTCGCCTGCCAGAAGATATGCTGTCCAGCCGCTAAAGCGTTTTTTGAATACCTCGCCTATTTTCTTGTAAAGGTGTTCCAGTTCGGTTTTATCCCCCATTCTCAATCCATATGGCGGGTTCATAACCAGTATTCCCTGATGACCTGATGGTTCAATCTCTTGAAAAGGTTTCCGGTCAAAGGCAACTGTATATGAGAGTCCTGCCCTGCGTGCGTTTTCACGGCATGCTATAATTGCCTTTGGATCCTTGTCGTAACCTAAAACAGGGACTGACAGTGATTCGAGAACCTTTGCCTTCTCTTCACGCAGAACCTGCTCCCAAAGGCGCTTGTCAAAATCTGGCCAGCGCATAATTCCAAACTGTCGACCTCCTCCAGCCGGATTTCCGGTTGCAATTGCGGCTCCTTCCAGAAGAAGTGTGCCTGAACCACACATCGGATCCATAAGTGGTACCGATCCATCCCATCCGGTATGCATCATAATCGCCGCTGCAAGAGTTTCACGCAGGGGGGCATCGTTTCTGTCAAGACGCCAGCCCCTGCGATCCAGAGGTTCTCCAGAGGCGTCAAGAGAAACTGTTGCCTGATTTTTAAGTATATGCAGATTAATCCTGAGATCTGGTGATTTTGTATCAACATCAGGACGTCTGCCTGTTTTGTCACGCAGGAGATCAACGATTGCATCCTTGGTCTTTAACGCAGCAAAATGTGAGTGGGTTATGGCTGAGTCGCGCAGACTGCAATCTACAGAAATTGTCATCTCCGGATTTAGAATCTCTTCCCATGCTAATGCTCGAATCCCGTCATAAAGTTCTTCCGGGCTGCTGCATGAAAACTGAGCTAGCTGTACAAGCAGGCGACTGGCAGTACGAAGTTGCAAAAGGCTCCGGTAAAGAATTTTTCTGTCACCAGAAAAACTTACTCCTCCACGGGTTTTTTGGACTTCGGAAGCATTCAGCTTTATTAGTTCAGCAGCTGTCAATTCTTCTGCGCCAAGGGGTACAGTTGCAAAAAGCGCCAACTGAACCGATGCCTTTACATCGGCTGTCCCTTTACGTCTGATGACAGTCGTTTTTTCATTCATGATAGAATCCTTTGTTGCCATGCGGTGATAACCTGATTGCGGGTTGAGTCCAAATCAGCGCTGTTATCAATCAAAACCCTGGCAAATTTTTCCTTTTCCTGTATCGGCATCTGTGAATCTATTATGCTTTTTGCAGTTTCTCTATCACAGTGATCACGTCTCATCAGGCGTTCTATCTGCAGTTCAGGTTTTAATGTAACAATCCATATCTCATCCACACGGTCTGTAGCGCCAGCCTCAATAAGCAACGGAGCCATATAAACGGTTACTTTTGCCCCCATCTGTCTTGCAGAAGCAATTTTCTCAAGAGCGAGGCTCCTTATGGCTGGATGGATAATTGCCTCAAGTTGTTTCCTCTTTTCAGGAACAGAAAAAACCAGATCTCGCAACTCCTTGCGATTGAGTCTGCCGTCAGGCATCAGTGATCTTTCGCCAAAAAGTTTTCTTATCCCCTCCAGAACAGGGCTTCCAGGCAAGACAGCATCGCGGGAAAGCTGGTCGGCATCAATAATCTCCGCTCCAAGATCAGCCAGCATTCTGGCCACTGTAGTTTTACCTGTTGCTATTCCGCCGGTTAATCCGATGATCTTCATAATGAGGCGATACTAACAAAGTGCTTAGAGATTGAACAGGTTTTTCCTCTTTTGCTTAAATCACAATGTTTGACTTTTAAATGTCAAAATTTACCCTTTTCTGGCATTATTCAGTTCATGTCATCCTCTGAAACTGTCATCGAAGTTGCTCTGCCGCTTCCGCTCGAAAGCACCTTTTCCTATCGTGTTCCGCCTGAATTTCTTGATAAGGTCAGACCAGGGTTGCGTGTCTTTGTGCCTTTTGGCCGACGAAAGATGACAGGCTATCTTCTTGGATACTGTCAACCGCCCCAGGGGCAGGTTTTAAAAGATCTGCTTGAGCTGCTGGATGAGGAACCGTTATGGACAGATAAAGAGCTTGTCTTTTTTCGTTGGGTCTCAAGTTATTATATGCATCCTCTTGGAGAGGTTCTGAAGACAGCCTTGCCTTCCGGCATTAACCAGCAAACCAGAAAAACGGCCAATCTTGAAAAAAGAACAGGTGGAAAAAAGATCAGAACAGAGCGTTTTTATAAGCTCGTACAGTCTGATCTGACAGTAAAACCCAGAGGAAAGGGACAGTCTATACTAGAGTTTCTTATGGATGCGGGAGAAACATCCATCCTGGAACTGAAGCGGCGTTTTGGAGAGTGCAGCCATAATCTTAAAAGGTTGTTGGAACTTGGACTTGTTGTTGTCTCTGAACAGGAGGTATATCGAGATCCTTTTGTCGGTATTCCTGTAGAATATGACAGCCCTAGGTCACTTACAGAGGAGCAATGGGATGCCCTTGAGATGCTTCAGTCCGCATTGGTCAAAGGCGCCTTTGCCCCCTTTTTATTGCATGGTGTAACAGGTAGCGGAAAGACAGAGGTTTATCTTCAGGCAATTTCAAAGGTTCTAGAAGGTGGTAAAACAGCTCTTGTGCTGGTGCCGGAAATTTCCCTTACACCGCAATTGGTACAACGCTTCAGGAGTCGTTTTCATGATCGGATTGCGGTGTTGCATAGCGCGCTTTCTGATGGAGAAAGATTTGATGAATGGCGCCGTATAAGGCGCGGAGAGGTTCGGATAGTAATTGGAGCCAGGTCTGCCATATTTGCTCCACTGGAACAGATTGGGATCATAGTCGTTGATGAAGAACATGAGGCCTCATTCAAACAGTCAGACGGATTGCGATATAACGCCCGTGACCTGGCTCTTGTGCGTGCTCAACAGGAAAAGGCGGTTGTGATTTTAGGCTCTGCAACTCCGCAGATAACCACACGTTTTGCAGCTGAACAGGGGCGTATTGGGTATATTTCAATGCCAAGTCGGGTCGCTTCCCGCCCTTTTCCCTTAACCCGAACTATTACATCAAGAATTACTTCTGAGGTTCCGCTTTCTTCTGAACTTCTTGAGGCGCTGGCTGAAAATCTTGAAAGAGGGGAACAGAGTCTAATCTTTCTTAACCGGAGAGGTTTTGCCAGTTCTCTGGTATGCAGTTCCTGCGGAGAATCGCTGCAATGTCCCAACTGCTCGGTATCTCTGACCTATCATCGTCAGAGAAGAATGAGTCTCTGTCATTATTGTGACTATCAGGTGCCATTTCCAACGATCTGTCCTGCCTGTGGAGGAATTGAGCTTAAGGAGATTGGAACAGGTACAGAGAGGATTGAGCATGAGCTTAGGGAACGTTTCCCTGATGCACAAATTGCGAGGATGGATAGTGATACCACCAGCGGCAAGGGGGGGCATGCAAAGGTATTGGACAAGGTTCGAAACAGAGAGGTGGATATACTTGTTGGCACTCAGATGATAGCCAAAGGTCATGATTTTCCTGATATTACACTTGTTGGTGTGCTTCAGGCAGAAGGTAGTCTGTATCTGCCTGATTTCCGCGCAGCAGAACGAACCTTCCAGATACTGTCACAGGTTATTGGCAGAGCCGGAAGGGGTGAAATGCCAGGACGGGTTCTGCTACAGGCAATGAACACTGAACATTATGGGATTGCGCATGCTGTTAAACATGATTTTGAAGGTTTCTACAGAGAGGAACTGCTTTTTAGAAAGGAGTTGAATTACCCTCCTTTTGGCCATCTTGCAGCCATAAAACTGTCAGCTGTATCTGAAGGTGCTGTTTTAGCGGCATCTAAAGAGGTTGCCCTGCTGCTTCGGAGTATAAAAGAAAGATTGGGACTCAGAACAGAGATCCTGGGGCCTGCTCCAGCTCCACTCTACCGATTGAGAGGCCGCTTTCGTATCCAGATCCTCTTGAAGGATCCGAATCGTACATCATTGAGGCATCTTTTGACTGTCTATAAGGCGGAACGTTCTATTGCTCTGGTTGTGAGAGAGGGAATCGATCTGGATCCGGTTGATTTGCTCTGATTATGTCAATGGCTTACCCATTCTATGGTCTGCCCGCCAAGATTTATATGATAACGGAAGTCTCCAAGAAAATTCATTCCCAAAAGACCATCAAAACCCATTTCCGGCCCGTTCATCTGCAGGACAGCCACTTCAACGCTCTGTTTAGTCTTTGGCCCTACCTGCAGGTAATCCACAATAATGTTATTGGCAGAGATAAAACTGCCATCAGCAACTCTGCCCACAGTGCGGGTTGTATGTTCAGGCCTTATCCCCAGGCGGCTTGCGAGCCTTGGAGAAATAGTGGTGATCCCTGCTCCTGTATCTAGCAGTAGCCTGGCCTGAACTGTCTCGCTGCGATAGCTTATTGTTACCGGAACCAGCACCTTGTTTCCTCGTACAGTAACGCCGGTGTATTTTTCACCCCTGTCTCCCGAAGATCGGCTGCTTTTTAATTTTTTTCGGTATTGTGGGGGGATTTTCCCTTCATCATCTACCATCACCAGGGTGCCATCCTTGTCGGTGTACTGGAAAATATCGGCTGTAGCTATATCAAGAGTTATTATCAAGGTTATAACCGGCAGCATCAATAGCAGATTAAACAAACGTCTCTTGGGGTTAGCAGTTAACATCAGGGATAGTCTCCAGTCAGAAAAAATCATATTAGGCTGTAAAAGCTGAATAGTACTGTTTAACCTTTACCAGATATTCACGGGTTTCACGAGGGAGGCGATCAGGTCTGCGATCTACATTAGCAGGTCCCCAGTTGTAGGCTGCAAGAGCAGAGTCAACATCGCCGTTGTAACGGTTTAAAAGCCCTTTTAAAAAACGGGTTCCTGCCATGATATTCTGTTCCGGATCAAACGGGTTTGTAACTCCAAGCCCTTTTGCTGTTGCCGGCATAAGCTGCATCAAACCCTGGGCTCCTGCGCTGGATACCGCTCTTGGATTAAAGTCACTTTCTGCCTTTATTACAGCCTTAATCAGAGCGGTGTCGACACCGTAACGCTCTGACGCTTTTTCAATTGTCTCTTCAATACCCTTTTGGTTCTTTGAGGAAGAGAAGGTGGTGCCTGAGCTTTCTGTTTCTTCTGCAAGTTTTGCGGCAGCTTCCTGTTCAGGGAGAGGTTGCATCTCGATTCGGTTTGTAGCCGATTCTCCCGAACGGGCAAGATTTGCAAGATAGGCCTGTGCGTGAGGTAAAATTGCAGCAGTTGGTGGCATGGGAAATGGAGCTGCTGGCAGTTCTGAATCGTTTGATACGGATAGTAGTTCAAGAGACCGACGTAAAGATGAAAGTTGCAACAGTTCTGCTGCCTGTTCAGTAGAGGCGGAGGTTTTCTCTGAAGAAACATTGTTGCGATTAATGGCGCTATCCAGGCGTGCAGAAAATTGCGCATTGCTTTTGGCTGCAATTTTTTCTGCAGTTTGAGGTAACTCTCCCTGAAGCATGCTCTGGATCAGAGAAACGGTATTGGTTGTGCTAATTGACATGGTTCCTCAAGAGATTTATGGAAACTGGATGTTTTTCTTTTTAAGCTTTTCAATCAAGGTTGTACGTTTTAGGTTTAACAGGTTTGCCGCCTCTTTCTTGTTGCCGCCGCTTCGTTTAAGAGCCTGAATAATCAGATTATTTTCAAATGTGTCAACAGCGCTATTCAGGCAAATGCCATTTTCCGGCAGGATGGCTTCCTCAGTCTGTCCATTCATTTTTATAAGGTTTTTTGAGCTGTTTTTGTTGGTTCCCAGATATTTTTCTGGCAAATCCTCAACAGTAATGAAACCGCTCTCCTTCATTGTGATCATCCGCTCGACCAGATTCTCCAGCTCTCTAACATTTCCTGGCCAGTCATAATTGCAAAGTTTCTCAAGTGCCTCACGGGAAAAACCTTTTACAAGGCGTTTCTGGTTACGACTGAACTGTGCCTGGAAATGATTGATCAACAAGGGTATATCTTCCCGTCTTTCACGCAATGCCGGAATAGTAACAGGAATAACCGAAAGCCGGTAATAGAGATCCTCCCTGAAATCACGACTTGTAACCAATTCATCCAGGTTTTTGTTAGAGGCTGCAATGATACGAACATCAGCTTTTTGAGAGCGTGTTGAACCAACAGGCTCAAATTCCTTTGATTGAAGTACCCTTAACAGCTTTACCTGAAGGGATGGCTTCATATCTCCTATTTCGTCAAGAAAAAGAGTTCCTTTATCAGCCATTTCAAAACGACCTATCCGGTTTGCATATGCGCCGGTAAAAGAACCTTTAACATGACCGAACAGTTCGCTTTCAAGTAGATCATCCGGTATTGCGGCACAGTTGACCGGCACAAAGTTTTTCCCGCTTCGGCTGGAGAGCTGATGTATTGCACGTGCTGCAAGTTCCTTGCCGGTTCCTGATTCGCCCTGAATCAAAACGGTTGCGGTTGATTCCGATACTTTTTCAATCATCTCGAACAGGTTAAGCATCTGACGGCTTTTGCCAATTATTGTTGAGCAGAGGAAATGTGGATACTCATCAACAGACTGTTCAGGAGAGCGAACCTTGATCGAGTGATATTCAAGTCCCCTCATTACTATGCTTTCAAGCTCATCAAGATTTAGTGGTTTAGCAAGAAAGATCAGTCTGGGATTGTGTGGTAAGTTTTTTGACTGCTCAGGCTGGGCATAGAGGATAAGAACCATCTCACGTTCAGAGTCCAGAATCTGTTGTAATAACAGGCTGGAACGTGAAAACAGCGAATCATGATCAGCAACCAGAATAGGATATGATGATGCTTTTATCGTGTCAAAAAAATCGGTGTTTTTGTCGCATACAACGGTTTCATACCCCTTGTATGTCAGAAAAGCCGACACCAAATCACGAGTTTTGCGATCTTCGTCCAGAATGTAAAATGAACATTTAACAGTCATATTAAATCCTTATCTATAGACTCTTATGTCGGCTATATTTGGATGACAGTATATGATGCAACCTGTTAGATGTCAATAATATGACTTGGTTGTAAATTTTATCTGATTCCGGCCTGATTACCAAACCGTTTTTCAAAGATCTGTTAATGTTTTTTCCGACTTCAAAGCGTCGGTCTGTTTGGTATCATTGGGCTAATGAAGGTTGGATGGCCAGCGCCGCGCTTTCCGCGCTGCAATCGCGAATGGGTTTCAAGCCTTTGTTGCGGACGGTAGCGAGTTCGGCTCTGGCGGCAGCCAGATCAGTACGAAATCCGGGATCGGCGTGCAGTCGAGCCACGGCGCCGGCTGCGATTACACGACCCTGAATTACGTCGCTGTGCCAATGGACGTTACATACGTTGCGGCTCTCCCCAAAAGCCAGGCCGCGGGCAAGAATCGCATCGGTTCGGTCAGGTGAAATTTCGGAGAGGATAAGCGCCCACCCCCAGCCGGCAGTGGCATGCCCGGAAGGATAAGAACCATCATTCTCCAACCGGGTCTTGTCATTCGGGGTGCAGATGGGCTCTTTGTTCCAGAGAAATGGACGAGTACGTTTGTAATGTTCCTTGGCGGCAAAGGTTGACACGCCCAGATCGCTGAGCATTCGGTGCAGGAGCTGGTATAAATGCGGTGTCTCTTCTTTGGTGATCGGTGCGTTCAATGCGCAGGAAAATGTTCCTGCTGCGTGAGGGAAATGCATATCGGCGTCTGAGCTGGCAAGCAACCAGCGCGGGGTATCGCGTAAAGCGAGACTTTTTCGGCTGATTTCCTCGTCAAGGGCAAGGGCGGCAGAGCCTGCGGCTGGGGGAGGAGGAAGCAAGTCAAGACTGTCAGGGAGATCTTTTGCCGACAGATAGCCCACAAGAAGATCAGGGAATACCTCATGCACGACAGCAGGCTGGTTCCGGCTGTTGTATCCAGCACAACCCGCCAAGATCCCGACGATCATCATTCCCAGTAAAAACCCGCTACACCCGCCTCTGATCCTGAAGTTCACTTTCATCTGATCTCCTGTTCCTTTGTTGCGTTGACTCGGCAATATGAGCGTAATCAGTCTTTCAGTAAACCACCGGCTCTGTCGGTGTACCGCCGATTGTTGGACACTTCACGTTGTCGTCTCTTCCTAAAAAAGGGGGAATAGAGAGTCGCCCCCTCATTCCCCGGTTATTGCTTGAACGTTATTGAAGATCATGAAATGGCTTCTAACCCTTTTCTACGAATAATATCGAGAAGCTTGAGGGCTGTACCGCTAGGATGTTTCTCTCCGCGTTCCCATTTACTGATAGTACTGACACCAACATTCAGGTAGTGCGCAAAAACAGATTGACTTACACCGATGCTGGTGCGAGTGGCAACAATCTCATCCGGTGCCAGGTTCTTAACAGGAGTAAGGCATGACGTGTCGAATTCCCGCATTGTTTTAGCATCGATAATACCGGCAACATGGAAATCCTCGGCTGTTTCGTGGATTGCTGCAAAAATTTTGCTTTTATATTGTTTAGTCATGGTATGGAATCTCCTCAATTCTATCAATTTCCAAGGCAGACGTGATTTCATCGTCTTTAAGTCCTAAAAAGAGTTGAGATAGTTTTCGTAGTTCACGCAGTTCATCATTTCCGATATTGTCCCGATCACTTTTCGCAAAACCATACAAAAACAAACCTTTTTACAGGACGTTGTTAAGCTGGTCAACTTGCCCTCAGAAAAAGAGTTAAGTAAACCAACTCAACTACGTCCCCTTAGTCCTCGCTGGTTGGCCCCTCACTCTTTACTTTTGTCTCGTGTCAGGGACTGACCCTCAGTGGTTGATCCTCAACTAGGCGGATGCGGCGGATTGGCGCTGTCCAGTCCAGACACTCCCCAGAACAAGCAATCCTCCAATCATTTGAGTGATTGACAGCCTTTGATGTAGCATCAGATAGCCCAACAAGGCTGCGACAATCGGGCTTAATAACCCGAGGATGGAAACAGCTGATGCATGTAATCGTCGGATACCCCAAAACCATAATGCGTACGTCAAGCCTGTACCGATAATGCCAAGATAAGCGTAACCAACAATGTTGTTCAGTGTCACCGTACGCACGGATTCTTCAAATATCATTGCAAGCGGCAAAAGGAAAATACCACCAAATATGAGTTGCCAGGCTGTAAATGCTACGACAGGGAGAGGCGAGATCCATCGCTTGGTAAGTACCGTTCCCAAGGCCATGGAAACGGCGCCTGTCAAGGCGGCGATGACACCTGGCGTGTCTAATTGTGCGGAGGGGCTCAAAACCACCAAACCAACTCCAACCAAGCCAAAGATAGCAGCAAACCAGGTTAGTCGTGTGTGCTGAACACGCAATATTGTCCTGGAAAGCATCACTACGGCAAGAGGTTGGGTTGCGATTACGGTTGCAGCCACGCCTCCCGGCAATCGATAGGCTGCAACAAAAAGAAGTGCTTGAAATATCCCAATGTTGAGCAAACCAAGAACCATCAACCTCCACCACCAATGACCTTTCGGCAATGCCCGAGTCATTGCAATCATGATCATTCCCACGGGTAATACTCGAACAACGGCGGCGGTCAGAGGGTGGTTTGCCGGCAATAACTCGGTGGTGACAATATAGGTGCTGCCCCAAATACAGGGCGCAATCGCGGTCAGCACGGTGTCGCGGAATGATGATAGATTCGTTTTAGTCGAAGACATATAACCTCAATTTGGTTTGAAATTCGGTCGTATCGTGTTGTTTTCTGTATATCGGTCAACGGTGTGGAAAATCACCCGCCGGGGTTTAGGTCGGTGCTTCTGCCTGGTTGGACCTTATTACGGGACGTTATTAAACCGGTCAACTTGCCCTCAGAAAAAGAGTTAAGTAAACCAACTCAACTACGTCCCCTTAGTCCTTCAATTCCCTCGTGAAAATATCTGTTGCGGAGGTCAGCTATCGGGTATCTATTGCTATTTGAGTCTAGGTGCGCCCACAATGGCACCGAAAGTTCGTATGCTGCGCACATTATAGATGGGCGTTCTCCATGATTTGCTCTTTTTGCTACCATGCAGTATTTTGTGTAATGCAAAACACGAATCAAGAACAATATACTGTGCATTGAATTGCTCAAACGGGTGTTCGTAGAGTTGTCCAAATAGATGCCAATGAATTGCGCCGAAAATACCTTGCCGCACTTCAGGATGATTATTATGGAGCCAAAATTCGGTACCCAATTCTAGTGTTTTCACTATGCTTAAATTGTCAATCCGAAAGTCGTTTAATTTGCAGCACTGCGTCGGAACTCGATAAAAGTGGAACCAGCCTTCCGGCACAAGTTTTAACCCTTTCAGAAGCCCAAACAACCCTATGATAAAGTTGATGTAATCAGTTTCTTGTGGCCCCGAAGTAACAGATATCCTATGCGTAGAAGCAAGCTCAAACACCTTCGCATGAACTTTCGGATGGGGCATTCCCATAGGTGGCTCACCTATAGCGTCGACAAGCGGTGGATACAACCAACCGTCACAGATACGTCCTGATGCGTCAATTGCTGCGATTGTTGATCTGCATTCTGGCAGTGGTTCAATAACACCACTACTCCAATTTATCTGATCCTCTTCACGCAAAAATCCGAACTTTAGATCCATTCATTTCACCTATGTTGTTTGTCTTCGACCAACGCCATAAGGCTGACCAGTCCGCCCAGTCTTTCAGGGCGGTCTGGTCGAGCCGCAAGTTGGACATTTTCTCTGCTGGAAAGAACAAAGGACGTGTGCCAACTCTTCATATTGTCTGAAGTTGATACGCGCCCCCTTGTGTTTCGATTTGTTTCATTCTCCTTGGTGATTAAACTGCAACCTCAAGCCTAAACCCGTCGTAATGCAATCTGGGGGCTTTGTTTTTGCCATGTTTTTCCATTTCAATCAGATCCATATCCAGAAGTGTTTTTACATCTTCAGATATGTTTTTCATATCGCGGTGCGTGATAGCAGCCAGCTCTTTGATAGATTCAGGTTGTTTTTCACGAATGACTTTAAGGAGGGCAAAGCGCTGTGGGGTCATGGCCTTGCGGAATGCCTCAAAGCTGGTGAAAGTGTATTGTGGCTCTTCCGGTTTGACTTTTTCTCCTTTGATTGCTGCGTCACAAATTGCAGCAAATTCGTCCATTGTTTGTTCATGTGATTTGATTGTGATGGTTTTAAAGGTCGCTTTCATTGTCGTCTCCTTCGAGGTAACGGGTGACATCAGCGTTGAAGTCTGCAACAAGCTGCGCCATGCTGATAAAAGCATATGGCTTTTCAACGCCTGCAAAGTGCCTATGGTCTCCTTTGCCCCGTTCGTTGTCGTACCCTATAACTCTGACACCGTTTACAATGTAGACGGCTGAGTATTTAAGCCCGTGCGGTGTGTGTTCGGTTACGGGCACGATCCAGACTTTCAGCTCCGTGATGTGGCCGACTTCATTCCGCTCTTTTCGGTGTGCAAGTAACTTCGCTTTCATGGTTGGCATATTAGACCAATTCATTCATGGCGTCAAGATCTTGATTGGCATAAAAAACCAATTCACATAAAAATCGCTCTCCAGGCCGTTTTCAATCTTGCTCTGTCCCTCTACTCCTCATTTTTCTTTTCCCGTCCCGTCGCCAACGCCACGAAACGCCACCACTCCAGTTTTTTCACCTTTTTATGTCTTTGGTACAACGGCTATGAGTGTGACCGGCTGCGGCGGGTTTTTTCGCCGCGACCGAGCCCACGCGAGAGTTGAGACCTCTTGCCAATTGCACTTCAAATTTATCTTTTGACGTCTCCGCAATTAAAGTATATACAATAATTGTGATTTGGGACGAAACGAAACGCTTGAGCAATATTGAAAAGCATCATCTCGACTTTATTGATGCGGGACTTGTCTTGTCCAATCGTTATCGCCTCGAATTTGAAACCGTCCGTAACGGTGAAATAAGGCGCCAAACCTTCGCATATGTTGCTGAAGTTTTAACAGTCCTTACCGTTATCTGGCTCCCGGGCGAAAAGCAAAGAATTATCAGTTTTCGCAGGGCTCATAAATACGAAAGGGAGGCGTACCATGCCTGGCTTGAAAAAGAATTCAAAGACTGATTGGGATCGAGTGAAACGGGATGCAGCTTCAGATTCTCCCATTCCATATGATCCTGATACCGACCTGTATGACCCCAACGACCCTGCACAGGTGGCGAACTTTTTTTCTTCTGCAAAGGTTATACGTAAGCCGGGGAGACCTAAAGCAGAAGTAACTAAAGTTCCAATTGCTATTCGCCTTTCTCCTGATGTGGTTGAATATTTCAAAGCAACTGGCGCCGGGTGGCAATCACGTATTGATGCGGCACTTCATGAATGGATGTCCGGTCATCCCTTGAAACGTGCTTGAGCGGCGCGGTCCTCCGCGCCGGTCTGCTCTCAGTCTTTCTTTGCGAAGTGTCTGTACGCCATTGTTCCAGCAAACCAATGGATCCCGCCAGTATCAATCAAGATTAATACCGCAGCCATCCAAATTATCCAGTTTGTATCTTTAAATCCTATCATCGCAAGGGCGACGAAAAGCGAACCTAAAATTGTAAATCCAGAAATCCATTTGTAGTTCTTTTTCTCGCCTCCTCGTAGCGTGTAAAGAATATACCGTAGGTAAGAAAGATAAAAATTTAGGAAACAGATGAAGCCACCAAGTACTAGAAGTGCAGTTATTACGGTCCTCATCAGTTTTCTTTCTCCGTCCAACGGGGCTGAGGCACCACCGGCTTGACCGGTGTTGCCGATGGTTGGAACTCACTCTTTCTCCATGGCACACCTTACGCATAACACATCTCTGGCAGGTGTGTCATGCAAAACTCCGTTGCGCCATACAGCCCGCGCAATCCCCGGTTATCCGACTATTACCGCTGTGTTGAGGATTATTTCGAGGAGCTGGAGCGGGTACACGAGGAGCGGTATCAGTCCCGTTTCGGGTATCTGAGACCTGAAATCAGGTTAACGATCTTTCGTTACCTAGACTGCGGCTGTCTGCACAATGGTTTCGCCCGTGTGAAGTGCGATGACTGCGGTCACGAATATCTGGTCGCTTTTTCCTGCAAGCGCCGTCACTTCTGCCCGTCATGCCATCAGAAACGGGTGGTGGAGTTCGGCGAATGGTTTCTCGATGATCTTGCCGTCACCGTACCACATCGTCACATTGTCTTCTCCATCCCCAAGCTGATCCGCCGCTGTTTCCTGTTTGATCGCACACTTCTTGCCGATCTAAGCCGCACCGCCTGGGAGACGCTGAGAGAGTACATGACAGGCACAGACAACTCCATGCCCGGCTGCGCCTGCTCCATCCAGACCTTCGGCGACTTCCTCGGTTTCAACCCTCACTGCCACATCATAATATCCGATGGCACCTTTGACGAGCATGGCATCTTCCACATCACTCCGTATTACGATTTCCACGCACTGGAACAGCTCTTCCGGCACAAGGTCTTGAAGATGCTGCTGGATAAGGGTGCCATCACCCAGTGGCACATTGATCTGCTCATGTCCTGGCATCACAGCGGCTTCAACGTACATATCTGCGAGCCGATAGCGGCTGATGACCGCGACGCCTTGGAGAAGCTGGCCCATTACATCATCCGCTGCCAGTTCTCGCAGGAGCGGATGACCTACATTGAACAGAGCGGCACGGTCATCTACCGCTCAAAAGACGGCCACACGACCAAAAGCTTCAGCGCCCTTGACTGGCTGGCTATGATCATCAGCCACATTCCGCGGCATGGCGAGCAGATGGTGCGCTACTACGGCTACTACAGCAACGCCGCCAGAGGCAAGCGCAGGAAGCTAGGGATGGACGACAACGACACACCGCAGATTGTCGAACAAGAGGCCGACACACCATATCGCAAAAAGTGCCGTGCCAACTGGGCCAGGCTGATCCAGAAGGTCTACGAGACCGATCCGTTGACCTGCCCGAACTGCAAAGGTGTCATGCGGATACTGGCGTTTATCGAAGAAGAGCCGGTGATCCGCAGGATTCTGGATCATCTGGGGTTGTGGGATGTCCCGAAGCGGCAACCGCAATGTGGCAGGGGGCCGCCGGTAATAGTGGAAGCTGAACCAGCGCTGGTGTACGCCGACAGCCAGATTATTGAGTATGAAGAGGCGTACTTCATCCCGGAATACCTGTGAAGCCGGATAATACGGGGCGTTGCAGCAGGAATGGTGTGTGTTGAAAATGGCGAAAATGTGGTTTTTTGCTGGTCAGGCGGCGGCAATTGCAAACAATGATGCAGATTGAACCGTCATCAGGCCAGAATCTCCCCGGATAGTTCCCGATTTCCCCCCAAAAGTCCCGATAATCCATTGACGTAATCCCATTTCCAGTGGTATACAGTCTGCATCGAAAAAGCA
>CAZZMP010000032.1:0-31154 GCA_964655435.1 uncultured Geobacter sp. | reverse complement strand
CTTGAAAAACCTAAGCAGCTGAAACTATTCTGAAATTATTCCGGACACTAATGATTCTGATTAGAGTTTCCATTACTATCTCCTTCAGATTTTGATTAGTATGACTTATGATATGCAATCATAATGCCAAAAGATAATATAGATAATTTTCCTGTATTTACGGTAGGTTAAGATGACATCACTAAAGCATGTATCATCCAGGAGATCTCAACGTTATGAGGCATCAAGACAATCCAGAGACATTACAACCTATCAGAATATCAGTATATTTGCAGAGTTAACGTATTTAACTGCTTTTTCTTGCCAGACAGGATTTGTATTGCAGAAGAAGAAATCAAAGGAGAATTAGCGTTGTAGGGGGATAGAATGCTTCTTGAGGAGGGCGTACAGGCGTGAAGTAGATAGACCGGAAATTTTGCAGGCTTCTGTAACATTGTAATCTGAGAGATTCATAAGTTCCTGAAGATATTTTTGCTCTGCTTTTATATATATTGAGTCCCTGTAATCAGAAAGTTGTGGAAGTGATTCTACCGAGAACTGGGCGGCGGTTCCTTCAGGCTGTTGTTCCTTATGCATCCCCTGTTGTGTTACTTCAATCCTAATTTGCATTGGCAGGTGTTTCGGGAAAAGAACAGGTTCATTGCGCGCTACAGCAATAGTACGCTCAAGGGTATTTACAAGTTCTCTCACATTGCCAGGCCAACGATACAACATAAGCATCTGCAAGAACTCTGGAGAAAAATCCTTGGGTGGGATATTGTATTGCGCTGATATTCGATCGGCATGATGACGCGCCAAAAGAGGAATATCTTCTGTTCGTTCTGCTATTGTCGGCAGTTCAATAATAAAGGTGCTTATACGGAACAGAAGATCAGAACGGAATGTGCCTTCCTCTACCATCTGTTGAAGATTACGGTTAGTTGCAGCCACCAGCCTGAAATTACTTTCCAGCTCTCTGCTGCTTCCAATAGGTCTGAAACGATGTTCCTGCAAAACCCGCAAAAAGACTTTTTGCAGAGAAAGGGGCATTTCACCTACCTCATCCAGAAAGAGAGTTCCTCCGTTAGCCTGTAGTATCAAACCCTCCCTTGCCTGATCAGCGCTGGTAAATGAGCCCTTTTCGTGACCAAAAAGAATCCCCTCAATAAGATTGTCAGGCATGGCCGCACAATCAACGACTACAAATTTTCTCGATTTTCTGTCACTTGCAAGATGCACCGCTTTAGCAAACAGCTCTTTACCTGTTCCTGTATTACCTGTTATCAGAACGCTGGCATCACTTATCGCCGCCTGGGTAACAAGATCCAGGCAACTTCTAAGCCGACTGCTGTTACCGATAATACCCTCTTTCTTAAAGTCCAGAGTTCTTGTATTCGAACGGCCAGCCATCTTCTGCTCCCTATATTGGAGGGCTCTCAGTAACGACAGTGTTATATCCTTAACAGATGCTCCTTTTTCTATATAGTCCCAGGCTCCACACTTTATAGCCATTTCAGCGCCGTGTGGATCACCAAATCCGGTAATAATTATTACTTCAGGCGCATCAGGATTAGCCAGTAATTGCTGAATAAAATCCAATCCGTTTCCGTCCGGCATATTTACATCAAGAAATATTACATCAAAAGACTGGGTCTGGTTTTTTTCCAGACCTAAAGCCAGGGTATCAGCGCATGTTGTCTGATGCCCTTTTTGTTTTGTGACAAGAGACAACGACTTACACATGAGGTGATCATCATCTATTATCAAAACATTAGCCATCAGCAGGCTCCTTTGAATTTTTGGCTTTCAAAGACTTTTCTAATAACTGAAGCCATCTCATGCCTCTCAAGTGGTTTTATTGCCAGCTCAGATATATAATCGGCAATCTGCCCTCCACCATCTGATCCGTAATTTGAAGTCGGATCATAGCCTGTACATAGAATTATCGGAATGCCTGGTTTGATTTCAGCCATCTTTTTTGCAAGCTCAATACCATTCATCTGAGGCATTGCCTGGTCTGTTATAACAAGATCAAAACTTTCATGTTCGGATTTGAAAAACTCCAGAGCTAAAAGAGGATCGGTTTTTGAAATAACATTATATCCAAGTTGTCGGAGCATAAGTTCAGTGCTGAAAACAAGATTTTCATCATCATCAACCAGAAGGATCCTTTCATTTCCCGCTGTTGCAGTGCTTTTCTTTATATCTGTTGTTATCTTTTTCTGTTCTCCACTTATGGTCGGAAGGTATACATCAAACTGTGAACCTTGCCCAACTATACTCTTAACACTTATAGCACCGCCCATCTTAGTGATAATCCCGTGAATAACTGAAAGTCCCAGCCCTGTTCCTTCGGTCTGACCTTTGGTTGAAAAAAACGGATCGAATATCTTTTCAATAGTTTCTTCATCCATGCCATGTCCATTGTCCCTGACCGTCAACCTAAGATAACTCCCGGCAACAAGGTTAACAAAACCTGAAGCAGCCTGTTGATCCAGATTACAATCTTCAATTAACAGTTCCAAAACCCCATGCCCCTGTCCTCGCATGGCATGTATAGCATTTGTACAGAGATTCATTACAATCTGGTGTATTTGTGTCGGATCAGCAAACACTGAATCCAACTGTTGTTCTATCTGGAGGCGGATTTCAATGGAAGGAGTAAGAGTAGCACGAAGCAGCTTGAGACACTCTTTAACAATCAAATCAACCTTTACCTCCTGACGTTCCTGTTCTGTCTGACGACTGAAGGTTAAAATCTGTCTTACCAGTTCCTTACCCCGCTGACCAGATTTAAGAACAACTTCAAGAAGTTCTTTAAGACTGCTACCTTCTTCTGCCGTATCAAGCGCCATTTCTGTGCAGGTGATTATTGATGCAAGTGCGTTATTAAAATCATGAGCAATACCACCGGCAAGTATTCCTATCGCCTCCATCCTCTGTGCACGCCTCAGTTGACTTTCCAACTGCATTTCATGGGTAATGTCTCGCACCATTCCGACATAATTGGTGATATTATCTTGTTCATCCTTTACAGTCCAGGTAGTCAGATCCAGTTCAAGTACAGCACCATCCTGCCGTTTATGCTGGAAATGGAAGGAAAATTGCTGTTCCTCATCTGAAACCTGCTGACGGATAGCATCACATATTCGTCTCTGAGAACCTTCTGCTTGAGCATCATGAACATTGCTGTCAATCAGGTTGGCAGCCGGAATACCACACATTTTTTCCGCAGCAGGATTTACATACTGGATAACCCCTTGACTATTCAAAAGGAAGAGACCTGAGCGCATCTGAACTATGACAGATGCAAGCAGATGACGCTGTTTTTCTGTCTCTTTGTTTGCTGCTGCAATACGTAATGATGTTATTCCATATGAAAGATCACTGGCAAGATTTGTTAAAAGTGTTACTTCCTCTTCATCAAAGATATCCTCCCCTGCCGAATAGATCATCAAGGCCGCAAAGGTATGTTCATGATGGCTAAGAGGAAGAAATATAGATGAGCAGAAACCTTGCTGCATACAACGGATTCTGCATAATTCACATGCAGCATCTTTTTGAATATGTTGCAAAACCAGCGGCTTGCCGGTCTTTATTGCAGTTTTAATCGGGCCATGTCCCAAATCCCTATTCATGCAGGTGGACTTGAAAATTTCAACAAACTCACGATTTTCGCCCCAGCCAGCAACAGGAGTAATCGTTCTGTTTTCATCATCTGCCGCAAGTCCTACCCAAGCCATCCTGTAACCACCAACCTCTATGAAGATCCTGCAGATTTCATTCATCAGCTGTTTTTCATCGATTGCCCTAATCAAGGCCTGATGACATTCAGTATATGCCTTCAGGGAACGGACAAGTCGATTTAAAGGTTTTATTTCATCAATATAACTTTTTGCATGGCTTTTTGAGACAACTATGTAAATAAGCCAAGAAGTTACAATTATAAAGATAGCACCGTATATTTCAACTTCATGAAGCAGATCTCTTTCAAGCACAAGATTGGATATTATTATCCCGATATTAAGAACTAGCCAAAGCCCCCCGATTAATGCATAAAAAAGGGCAAACTTAAGTGTTTTGAATTTACTAATAAAATTTTTCATTAATTTCACCAAGATGGACTACCGGCTATTTTAAACCATCTAAATCTTGTTTAAAGGCGAGCATTCCCTTATAAGTTGATTATTGCTTTTAGTTACAGCAATATGGGGCAGTCTGATTATAAATGTTGTGCCTGATCCAACTTCACTTTCAACATTGATTGTCCCGCCATGTGCCTGAATAATTCCATATGAAACAGACAATCCGAGTCCTGTTCCCCCTGTACCCTTAGTAGTAAAGAAAGGATCAAACAATTTGCCCAAAAGCTCCTTTTCCACTCCTGAACCGGAATCGCTGATTTTTATCAGAACACCGGATAATGGCACTTCTTCTTTCATTGTTATAATCTTGAGCTCTGCATTATCCATCTCCTGCATAGCTTGACCGGCATTTATAAAGATATTTATAAACACCTGTTTCAGTTGATTTTGATCTGCCATAATAATTGGCAAATCAGGGGATAATTGTTTGATAACATTTATATTTTTAAATACAGCCTGATACTCGACCAGATGCAGAGAGTCCATAAGCACCTGATTGATATCACACTCTGCCATCTTTGGCTGATAATCTCTGGCAAATTCAAGAAGCCCCTTAACTATGCCGGCGCAACGCTGCGCCTCGCTACTGATTGTGTTCAAATCACCTGTCAAGGCAGGATCCAACCTTTTATCCTGTAAAAGCATAGAACTGAAGATAAGGATTCCTGATAAGGGATTATTGATCTCGTGGGCAATTCCTGCAACAAGTTCACCTAATGAGGCCAGTTTCTCAGTATGTACCAATTGGCTCTGTACTTGCTGCAACTCATCAGTACGTTCCTTTACTTTTTCTTCAAGAGTGCGTCCCCACTCTTCAAGATCATCCCTCGCCTGCCTTAGATTATTTGTCATCAACTGGAAAGCCCGCATAAGTTCGCCCAACTCATCGTTTGATGCGGGAGGCATTTCACAATCAAGCTGGCCTTGAGCCAAACGGGTTGTATGACGCAGAAGTTCATTGACCGGACGATTAACCAGATGAATGGTGAAGAAGGTGAGTGAAGCGGCTAAAAGAAATATAAGAAGAAGGGTTAGTACAATAATCCTGTTTCGGTATGAAACCAGATCTGCCTTCAAAATATCAAGCGAGACAATTATATCAACAACACCAAGTATCTTTTCAGATTCGGAATGTGCATGACATGCAGCTGTAGAGCAGCTAGGTTCGTTTCTTACCCCTCTTGCAAGACCCATTACCTGGGTTCCATCAGGCATTCTGAAAAAACGGCTCCTTTCACGTAGTGGCTGGTGGGAAAGAGTTCTGTCAGATTTATGGCACAAATCACATCTCACAGATTTGAGATCCAGAGGTTTACCTACCTCAGAAGAGATGGTTGAATGGACGATAATACCGTTACGGTTTATCATCCTGATTCTCTCAACGCCAGGTCTGTTGGCCACCTCGTTTATCATCTGATAAACCAGAGGGCGATTGTCCAGCAGCATCTCGTGACGAGTCACTCTGATTATGGTTGAGGAAAGATTGTCCAGATCACGGACTGTGTTGTTAACAAGAAGCTTTTGAAGGTTATTGATATTGATCCAGGCAAACAGAGTCATAAACAGTACAACCACCGTACCGGTCAAAACTGTTAATTTCTGAATCAGTGAAACTCGTTTAGGCAGCAAAAACCTAAGTGGGTGTTCAGGAGTCTGCATAATCCCTGGCTGAAATACCAAGTTTTTTCATCATTGCCTGAAAATTTGGACGCAACATGCCGGTATCTTCAGAAGCACGAGTGATATTGCCATGATTTCGCTGTAATGCATCAGCTATAAAAGCCTTTTCAACATCTTCTACAGCCTGTTCACGTAAATGTCGTTTTGCATCCTTAAGCTCTTCAACACTACGCGGCACAACGGTATAATCCAGCATCAATGTTTCATTTGAGCCAATCCGCAATTCCAGATCATCAGGAGTAATAAGGCTTTCTTCTGCAAGTACCACAGCTCTCTCTATTATATTTTCCAGCTCGCGAACGTTGCCGGGAAAGGTGTAGTTTTGCAATAATTGCATTGCCCCTGTAGTTACGCCCTTTATATCTTTTCCAACATCTTCAGCGCACCTTCTAACAGCATTAGCTATGAGAAGCGGCACATCTCCCGAACGCTCACGCAGAGGGGGAAGATCTATTGGAATTATGTTTAAGCGAAAGAAAAGGTCTTCGCGGAAGGTTCCCTCCGCAACCATCTCTCTGAGATTGCGGTTAGTGGCGGCTACAAGTCTAATATTGATGGGAGTAGGCTGAGTTCCTCCTATTGGAGTAACCTGTCTCTCCTGTAAAACACGGAGCAGTTTTGCCTGCGTTGTCAAGCTGAGGTTTGAAACTTCATCAAGAAACAGAGTGCCACCCTCAGCAACCTTAAAAAGACCGGTTTTTGTATGGATAGCCCCTGTAAATGAACCTTTGACATGTCCAAACAGTTCGGATTCAAGAAGATTTTCTACCAGAGAGGTGCAGTCAACCGCGACGAAAGGGGAATTTTTGCGTGTGCTATGCTTGTGAATTGCACGGGCTACAAGTTCTTTACCGGTGCCACTCTCACCAGTAATAAGTACTGTGCTATCTGTCGGCGCCACCTGCATAATCCTGCGATAGACCTTAACCATTTCGTGGCTTTTGCCTACAAAATTATCAAAACCGTCACCATCTCTAAGCTCTTTAAGAAGGTACAGATCCTCAAGATCTACAATACGCTGTTCAAGCGCAACCTTAATCGTCTTAAGCATATCTTCAGGGGTAAACGGCTTGGCAATATAATCCACAGCCCCCAGCTTCATAACCTCTACAGCATTTTCAACAGTTGAGTATCCGGTAATGAATATAACCGGCAGATCGGGCTGGATCTCCTTAATGGACTTAAGGACATCCATTCCGCTAACTCCTGGCATCTTCAGATCCGTTATAACAAGGTCAAAAGATTCCTCCTTGATACGATCAATAGCTGCCTGACCATTTGCAAAGGTCTCCACCTGAAAAGACTGTGATTCAAGAATTCTGCGAACACCTTCCCTAATCGCAGGTTCATCATCTATTACAAGCATTTTCTTTCCAGCGTCCATTGGAAGCCCCTGTTTATTATTTATTCAGTGGTCACAAAGATTCGTACCTGTAGAAAGAGAACCCTGCATAAAATCTTTTACCAGAGTTTCAGGATCAACCACCGCTGCACCTGTAAAGACCTTGATACCGTTCTGAACGAACAGCTGAATAGCCTTTTGCCCCATACCTCCTGCAATAATTACATTAGCCCCGTTTTCTGCAAGCCATCGAGGAAGCAGCCCAGGGGCATGAGGAGGCGGAGTTACTTCGTTTATTGCTACAACTGTTTTACCTTCTTCTTCAATATCAAACATCGCAAATGTGTCACAATGTCCAAAGTGTGCAGCAAGAATACCTTCTGAAACAGGAATTGCAATACGCATTCTATATCTCCTTTTGTATACACTAATAATCTTTAATTTTACACCTGTTATTGCAGTTAGAATCTGATTTATCGGAAGATGTCATCTAAAAGCTGAATCAGATCCCCCCCATACAGAGGTATTTAATCTCAACAAACTCTTCTATTCCGTACTTTGATCCCTCCCTGCCAATACCAGACTCTTTTACTCCTCCAAAAGGAGCAATCTCGGTAGATACGAGACCGGTATTTATGCCTACCATACCATATTCCAGAGCTTCTGAAACACGCCATACACGACCTATATCACGGGTATAAAAATATGAAGCAAGACCAAATTCAGTATCATTAGCCATAGTTACAGCCTCTTCTTCAGTTTCAAATCTAAAAATCGGAGCAACCGGACCAAATGTTTCTTCTCTTGAAACCAGCATAGCCGGAGTTACGTCGCAAAGTATTGTAGGCTGGAAAAAAGTTCCGCCCAATTCATGCCTTTTGCCACCAAGCGCTATCCTGGCACCCTTGGTCAGAGCATCACTTATATGCTCTTCAACCTTAATAACTGAAGCCTCGTCAATCAGCGGCCCCTGTTGGACGTCCGGTTTCAAACCGTCACCTACCTGCATAGCTGAGACAGCTTTTGAAAGTTTCTGGGCAAAGGTATCGTATACCCCGCTTTGAACAAGCAGCCGGTTTGTACAGACACAGGTCTGACCACTGTTACGATATTTTGATGCAACAGCACCTTCAACAGCAGCATCCAGATCAGCATCGTCAAACACTATAAATGGGGCATTGCCACCAAGCTCCATAGAAACCTTTTTCATTGTTCCTGCGCACTGGGCAGTCAGTTGCTTTCCTACCTCGGTAGAACCTGTAAAGGTAAGTTTACGTACTAACGGATTGGCAGTCAGTTCATTTCCTATTTCAGAAGAAGAGCCGGTTATAACGTTAAATACCCCTGCTGGAATACCTGCTCTTTCACCAAGCTCAGCCAGAGCAAGCGCAGAATAGGGCGTAGCTGTCGCTGGCTTTACAACCATTGTACAACCAGCGGCCAGAGCCGGACCGGCCTTGCGGGTAATCATTGCAGATGGAAAGTTCCAAGGGGTAATAGCCGCACAAACACCAATCGGCTCCTTTATGACAACGATCCTTTTATCACGCGCATATGAAGGAATAGTATCTCCGTATATTCTCTTTCCTTCTTCTGCAAACCATTCAATAAAAGAAGCCGCATAACTGATCTCACCTCGAGATTCAGCTAATGGCTTACCCTGCTCCGTAGTCATTATAATGGCCAGATCATCCTGGTTCTCCATTATCAGTTCATACCATCGACGGAGGATTGAAGCCCTTTCCTTTGCCGTCTTTGCACGCCATGCAGGCCATGCCTTATTCGCATCTTCAATAGCTCTTGCAGTTTCCGGAGCACCCATCTTTGGTATAGTGCCAACTATCGCACCTGTAGCCGGATTGGTGACATTAATAGTCTTAGCACTGTCTGCAGATGCCCATTTGCCATTAACATAACAAAGTTGCTTCAGTAGAGATTTGTCTTTCAGATTCATTTGTAACGCCTCCCTAGATCTATTACATTACGCTATTCAAGCGAACCATAAGCTCTTCAATGTCAAGTTCATAACGTTTTGCAACCTCTCTCAAATTACAGAACAGTGCTTCACAACAGATGCATATACCAAGTTTACGTGCATAATATTCAAAAACTGCCTCTGTTTCAGGATGATACTCAACAAGCTCAAGAACAGTTGTATCCGGTGTAAGTGTTACAGTCACCAGCTTTACGCTTTCTCTTCAAGGTTCATAACCGGCACAAGAATAGAATTAAACAGCTTTGCAGTAGCTGATTCGGCATATTGTTCCAGAAAAGCCATCCCGCTATCACCTGCTTCTGCTATCTGAGGATCAATGGGAACAGAACCAAGGAACGGAACACCCATATCATCAGCCATCATCTTGCCGCCACCTGATTTGAATACGTTTGTTATTTCACCACATTTTGGACATACAAAGCCGCTCATATTTTCAATAACCCCCAACACAGGCAGATTTATCTGACGGCAGAAGGAGATCGATTTACGCACATCTACAGCAGCAACCTTCTGTGGAGTAGTTACTATAACGGCTCCATCAGCCCCCTCTAATGTCTGACATACAGTAAGAGGTTCATCACCTGTTCCAGGAGGGGAATCAACTATAAGATAGTCCAGATCACCCCAGGCAACATCCCTTATAAACTGAACAATAACGTTCGTTTTCATAGGGCCTCGCCATATAACTGCGTCATCCTGTCCATTAAGGAGAAAACCAAGAGAGATCACTTTCATTCCATCAAGTTCAACAGGTATAAGCTCTCCGTCTCCCTCCATAACCTGACTTCCTTCAAGTCCAAGCATAGTAGGAATGCTTGGGCCATGTATATCCACATCAAGCAAGCCGACCTTCTTACCTGCAAGGCTAAGTCCCATTGCAAGATTTACTGCTACCGTACTTTTGCCGACCCCGCCCTTTCCGGACAGCACAACAATCTTGTGCTTGATCTTGCATAAACGTGAAGCCAGGCGACGACGGTCTTCAAATTCCTGCTGGGATTCAGTAAGTTTTTTACTTGATGCTGAACAGCTGCTTGATGAGCAAGAATCGCATGGAGATGGCGCTGATGTTTGTTCCATACCTGCTGCTTCACTTTGGACTGCACCCATAAATTTGTTGCCTCCTGAATAGATTAAAAAATGTTTTACAGCATATTTAAGGTCTGTTCCCAGACTTTCCGAATATCATCAGCGACCGCTGATTCAAACTCAACCGCCGCCTTTTGCTGAAGTTGCGCCTGTGTAACAGAACGATCATATCTGATGCGACCGGCAATCTCCGCTCCGGCAGCTTTTGCTGCAGACTCTATCTTTTCTGTCTGTTGTGGATTTATATCCCACTTGTTCACACAAACAGCCGCCGGCACAGAAAAATGACGCGCAAGCGCCAAAACTCTTTGCAGATCATGCAGACCGGAAACTGTTGGCTCTGTCACAACCAGTGCCAGAGAAACCCCGCTAAGGGATGCAATAACCGGACATCCTATCCCTGGAGGGCCATCGGATATAACCAGAGGTATCTCTTTTTCAACCGCCACTGCCAACGCCTGCTCACGAACAGTTGAAACAAGTTTGCCGGAGTTCTCGGCTGCAACCCCGAGTTGTGCATGTACCATCGGACCACAACGGGTATCAGATATCATCCACTCACCACAAAGACGTTCAGGAAAATCTATAGCCTTTGCAGGGCAAAACCTCACACAAACCCCGCAGCCTTCACAACCGACAGGATCAATACGATACTTTCCTTCAACTTCACGCACCGCATCAAATCGGCAGAGCTCCGCACAAATATTGCATCCTGTACAATCCTGCTGGCGGATTATTGCCTCACGACCACTAAAAAAAGGATGCCTCTCTTTTATATCTGGAGAAAGTAACAGATGCAGGTCTGCTGCGTCAACATCACAATCAGCCAAAACAGCTTTACCAGCCAGCACAGCAAAAGAAGCAGTAACGCTGGTTTTACCGGTGCCTCCCTTGCCTGAAATCACCAGCAATTCATTTATATTATTCTTTTTCATGGTTTGCCTCCAGTTGGTCTTACGTTTTTCTTCAGCTTTTCAGCCAGCTCAGAAAACATGAGACCATATTCAGGCAAAGCATCTGCAACTAACCCACCTCTTGAAACAACCTCAGCAATCTGGCGGTCATCAGGTATAGATAGCAGTATAGGCAGATTCTCTTCTTCACAAAACCTGTAAAGCCCTACCCTGTCATCCCCTGCACGGTTTACAATCACACCACAAGGCAGAGCGAGTTCTCTAACCATAGCAACAGCCAGCTTCAGGTCATGGAGTCCAAACGGAGTAGGATCCGTAACCATAACCACGTAGTCACAATCCCTTAAGGTAGCGACAACAGGACATGATGTGCCTGGAGGAGCATCAAGAATAGCAGGCATATCTTCCAGCAGCTGTTCACGTACTGCCCTGATTACTGGTGGCACAAGTGAAACACCCACCTCAAGCCTGCCTTCTACAAGCCTGATATTACCTGATTGTCCTATAGAAATCTTACCAATCTGATGAGGTGTCTCTGTGATTGCTCCAGTTGGACAGATCCTGGAACATCCGCCGCATCCATGACAGAGCTCTGGAAAGACAATAGCCTTGGAACCGAGTGATATTATACCTCTGAACTGACATAACTCTCCGCATGCCCCACAGCCGGTGCAAAGATCTTTATTAACTTCAGGAGTTAGCATTACAACCTCTGAGGAGGCAAGTTGCTCACATTTCAGAAACAGATTATCATTCGGCTCTTCAACATCGCAGTCCGCAAGCTGTACAGGCTCTCCAAATCTGGCAGCAAGGTTAAGTGAAACCGTAGTCTTGCCTGTTCCACCTTTTCCGGAAGCAACAGCAATCCTTATTGACATTACCAGTGTCCCTCCACATCTGCTGATGAAGCCTGCTGCAATGAACCTGATTTAAGAGCCTCCAGTGCATCTTCAATCGTCATGACATCGCAGTTATATACAGCCACACCGGCAGCTGAGAGCGCTTTAAATGCTTTTGGTCCGCAATGCCCGGTAACCAGTGCATCTACACCGGCTCTGGCCACAATCTCTGCAGCCTGTATTCCAGCTCCCTGGGCAGCGCTTCGACTTTGTTTGTTATCTATAATCTGGATACTGTTCTGCTGAAGGTCATATACCAGAAAAAACTGGGCGCGCCCGAAACGGGGATCAAGCTCAGCCTTCAAATCATTTCCTGATGTGGTGAAAGCAATCTTATTCACAACTCCTCCTGTTGATAACTCCATATAAGTTTGCCGGTATTGCCTTTTTAAATGCAACACCGGCTGATTTAGACTGATTTAGTTTTTGGTTTCAGCAGAGAGACAAAAAATCATCCCCGCCTGCGACCGTTTCCAAAACCACCGCGTCCCCCATTGGCGCCACGACCAGCACCATTTCCTAATCCACGACCCAGCCTGCTGAAAAATCCAGGCTGTTGTTGTGAAGTTGCCTCACCCTGTACAGAACCATTATTCATCCATCCAGGCATTCCGCTTCCTGAGCAGAACCCACGTCCTCTACCGGTTCTTGGCCCGGCGTTTTGGGGCCCTTGTCCATTTCCATTTGCCATTGTAGTTCTCCTTTCAGTCTTTAATATGCTTTTCTTGTAGATGCTGTCTGCGGCAGTTTCCTTGTAAGCGTTGTCGCCTTCCCTGCCCGCAACCAGGCATTGCCAGATGTCCGTCACCGAGACAATTACAAAGACAGGCTTTAAGAACCTGACTCATGTCACCGGCAACAAATGAGACAACCTTGATACCGTGTGAAGTAAGCACTTCAAACGTACTGCGGGTAATAGCACCACACACCAATTGTTCCACCTGAAGGGTTGTCAGGCGCATCGCCCTTTCATGAGGATCATCACTTGCAAACCGTCGACCGGTCTGCCCGATAATCTGGCCTTCAGATGCGTCAACAATCCAGAGATTCCTGGCAACATCAAAAACCGGTGCTATACGTTCATTCCAGAGAGAAAAAGCAATTCTCGTCACAAGACAACTCCCCAAAAGATTCAAACATGCATCAGCATATAACAAGCAGAGAACGTGCCAATCTTTAAATCTTTTAATTTACTTGATTTATCTAGGATTTATCAGATCTTAAGCTTTCAGCAGCCAGAATAGAGTAGCTTTATGAACACTCTATAACAATATTACAGTAGCGTTTAAGATACTTTTTTGCGGTTCCTTGAACGGCCATCCTTTTGAGGCAATTCAATGCCATACTGCCTTATTTTCCGGAATAATGTGGTTTTGTGCATATCCAGCTCCCTTGCGGCTGCAAGGCGATTCATTCCGTTCTTTTCAAGAGCCAGTTTTATTTCCTGAATCTCTAATTGTGAACGGGAGTCATGCAAAGAGGATTTTGCATTCGAACGATTCCCATGGAAGGTAATCTCATCCGGAAGATGCGATATCTGGATGATTCCGTCAGGGCATAGTATAAAGGCACGTTCTATGAAGTTTTCCAGCTCCCTGACGTTACCTGGCCAATCATACCCCATAAGCAATGAAAGGGCTTCAGGAGCAATCCCTTGCACTGACGCATGATGCAACCGGTTGAACTTCAGGATAAACTGTTCGACCAAAAGGGGAATATCCTCTTTACGTCGTCTAAGCGGCGGTAATTCAAGTCTCACGACATTAATCCTGTAATATAGATCCTCGCGAAAAACACCGGTTTTTGTCAGCTCGGAAAGGTCACGATTGGTTGCGACAACTATCCGTGCATCAGTCTGTATAGAAACAGTCCCTCCCAAAGGTTCAAAACTGCGTTCCTGCAGTACCCTCAACAAACGCACCTGCAAGGCAGGGCTTATTTCTCCAATTTCATCAAGAAACAAGGTGCCACCTTTTGCAAGCGCAAAGCGTCCAGGCTTATCCCTTGTGGCTCCTGTAAATGCACCGGCTTTATAGCCGAACAGCTCTGATTCAAGCAAGGTATCTGGCAGAGCGCCACAGTTTATCGCGACAAATGGACCTTTACTGTTGCGACTAAGCAAATGGATCGTTCTGGCCATCATCTCTTTGCCTGTCCCTGTTTCTCCGGTTATCAGCACCGTACTTGGACTCGCCGAAATCGCAGGAACAACCTCAAACAATCGTTCCATCAGTGGGCTTCTGCTTACAATATCTCCAATACGAGCACGTCCTTCAAGTTCATGTCTGAGTGTTTCTATCTCGCTCAGATCACGGAAGGTCTCAGCCCCTCCAACAACTGTGCCGGTATTATCCTTCAAAACCGCAGTAGAAAGACTGATAGGAATTTTATTTCCATCTCCATCAATAATATACCCGGAACGCCCTATAACAGGCTTACCGCTCTTTAGCGTCTTTCTTAAAGCGCACTCCTTTTCACACATGTTTGACCGAAATACATCGGAACAGAAACGTCCGATTGCATCCTTTCTGGGGATCCCTGTAATCTCTTCCGCAGCTCTGTTAAAAGAGGTAATCCTCCAGTCAGAATCTACTGTGAATACACCATCAGAGATACTTTCAAGGATCGCGTCAGTGCTGGTAGTTACAGTCTTGCTATCATCTTTCTTGATTCGGGACATTTTATGACACCCTGATGAATTTCAATGTATTTGACCTTAAGTTTTAGCATTATAGGCAACCAGAATCCATTATTAAACCTTAATCAGCCTGAAATCTTGACAAATATGATAATCAGGTTCAATAATCAGAAGTTAATATTGTATACAACTCATCTCCACGGAGGGGCAATAATGATTATAGAACGTGATTTCCTTGTTATTGGCAGCGGTATCGCCGGTCTTTCTTTCGCTCTGCAGGCGGCTGCCCACGGAACAGTTGCAGTTGTAACCAAGCGTGATATTGCTGAATCTGCGACCAGGTATGCTCAAGGCGGCATTGCTACTGTTTTCTCTACAGAAGATTCCTTTGACTCACATGTTGAAGACACCAAGGTTGCGGGTGCAGGCATCTGCCACGAAGATGTTGTCAGGATGGTAGTAGAAGAAGGTCCCCATACAATTAGGGATCTTATCGAGCGTGGAGTCAAATTTACCACCAGTACAACCGGCGATGAATACGACCTCACAAGAGAGGGAGGACATAGCGCCAGAAGAATACTCCATGCTGAAGACATCACAGGCAGGGAGATTGAGCGAGCTCTGGTAGATGCTGTAAGAAAGAACTCAAATATCGAGGTATTTGAGCATCATATAGCAGTTGATCTTATCACCTGCGCAAAGATTGCACGCTGCACAATTAACGACAACTGCTGCCTCGGCGCATATGCACTGAACATAAATGACGGACAGGTATATACATTTGCCGCCGGCAAAACAGTTCTGGCAAGCGGAGGAGCCGGCAAGGTTTACCTCTACACCTGCAATCCGGACGTAGCATCAGGAGATGGCGTGGCAATGGCTTACCGAGCCGGAGCTACTGTCGCCAACATGGAATTCATGCAGTTCCACCCTACAACCCTTTTTCATCCAAACGCCAAGTCTTTTCTTATATCAGAGGCTGTGCGTGGCGAAGGAGCGATCTTAAGACGGAGGGACGGCACGGCATTCATGGAGAAATATCATCCTCTAAAGGATCTCGCCCCCCGGGATATTGTTGCGCGTGCAATTGATAATGAAATGAAGACCTACGGCGACGATTGCGTATTCCTGGATATCACCCATGAACCGGCTGATTTTGTCAAAAGCCGTTTTCCTAATATACATCAAACCTGTATGGAATATGGATTTGATATGACCAAAGACTGGCTGCCTGTTGTTCCGGCCGCCCATTACCTCTGCGGAGGTGTTTCGGTGAACATGGATGGCCAAACCGACATTCCAGGACTGTACGCTATTGGTGAAGTAGCTTTTACAGGTCTGCATGGAGCCAACCGTCTGGCAAGCAACTCCTTACTTGAAGGGGCAGTTTATGCCAGACGAGCTGCCAATCACGCGGTTTTAAACATGAATAAGACGCTATCCATCCCTGCCGGAGATATACCGGAATGGGATTCAGGGACGGCAACAAACAGTGACGAGATGGTTGTGGTCTCCCAAAACTGGGATGAAATCCGACGCTTTATGTGGAACTACGTTGGCATAGTGCGCACCACAAAACGTCTGGAGCGAGCCATGCACAGGATAAGGTTGATTCAGACAGAAATTGATGAATATTACTGGAATTTCAACGTAACATCAGACCTTATTGAGTTACGCAACCTTGCTACGGTTGCCGAACTTATAATAATCTGCGCCCAGAACCGCAAGGAATCCAGAGGACTGCACTACACCATTGATTATCCTGAAAAGGATGAAACAAACGGAAAGCGTGACACGACCATCAAAAAACAGTTTATGTGAGGCAACCGTGGATATTGGCTTAATCAGAAAACGGATAGACCTGCTTGACGATGTTCTCTTAAGAATCTTCAACGAGAGGGCACGCCTTGCGCTTGAGATAGGTCATCACAAAAAGTTGCTGGAACTGCCGGTATACGATCCTTCTCGCGAAAAACTGATCTTTGCCCGGATGAAGGAAGAAAATCCGGGACCACTGGATGATGGTGCGATTGTGCGCCTCTTTGAACGGGTAATCGACGAATCAAGACGTCTTGAACGGATCATGACACAATCGGAAGGACATGAATAATGCTGATTATAACGAAAAGAAATGCCCCTGAAGAGGCATTGGATCAGGTAAAAGAGTTTCTTGTAAATAATGGGTTTGATTTTCACCAGTCAACCGGAGCAGATCGTACCATAATTGGAGTAATCGGCGATGCCACTGAATTGAATGAAGCTTTAATATCCACCATGCCAGGAGTGCATCAGGTTGTAAGGATAAAACCTGACGAGTAGTAAAAACCGTGATTCTGGTAGCTGAAAAATTATATGGGGTGTGCAAGGATATTCGTTATTGCTCACCCCTTTTTATCAGCCCGGTTTATTAAGCTGTCATTTTAGACCCTGGAAAAAGAACCGCACGATAAAGTCCCGTCAGTATAAGTAGTGCAAGTCCTGAGAACCCTATCCAGTCAGAGGTTTCAAGCAGATAATAGGAAAACAGGGTATCCAGTAATGTAAGAGACGAAACTGAAGCCCCTGTAAGATAAATCAGAAGAATCCAGGGAACAGTAATCCTGCCTGATGATCTTAGAAGAGGGAATAACTGCCTGACGGCTGGATACAGAAAACTACAGAAAGAGATCCCGAAAAAAACCCCCGTAAGATGACGTATTGAATTATCTGCAACACGCAAATGAAGATTAATCGTAAGCAGATCGATAAACATCGGAATAATCAAGATTGCCGCCGTTATAAACACCGGCACCGACGGCAGTCTTGACTGGTTTTTAAAGATTACAAGATAGAAAAGAAGTGCAACTGCAAAACCTGTATAAATTCCTGCACATCGTGCATCCCATGTAAGGGTTTCTCCGCCAAGCCAGATTGCCCTTTCAGGAGTCCAGTGGTACAGATACTTCAGCAAAAAGTCATGCATTTTTTAATACCGTTTTAACTCTCTTATTTCCTTTACTTTTTCTTTAAGTGAAATTATCTCGTCTGTATCTACATAAGTCCAAAGCTTGCCCATAATCTCTGGATACATCTGTTTTATAGCATTTGCCAAAGCCTCTTTTTTCCCATCATAGATCATATCTCCCGGATTATGTCCCGTAAGCACTTGGTATTGTCTTGTCGTTGGAGGAGCAAACAGAAAACCAGGCTCATAGTGAGTACGGGTCTCATACTGAGGAATCGCCTTGTAGTATTCAACCCCCTTAACCACTGTTTCGGGCAGTTCAAGACGTTTTATCCACATCTTCTGGGCAGATAGCGGCTCCTGCATAACAAAAGAAACCCAACCTCCAATTTTCATCTCAAACTCGCGGCTCATTACTGTTATGGTCTGCTCATCATACAGATAATTTCCTTCAACAAGCCATTTGGTAATATATCTGGAGTCTGCAGTCAAAAAGACCTTTGGAACTATTGCCAGATCAGAGACCTTTTTGTCCGAATAGGTTATCTCGTCTTCGGCAGCAAAAGGGCCTTTTGCTGTCATCCCTTTTGCAATTATCACTTTGTCGGTATCAACACCCATCGAGCTGGAAAAACCTTTTGCAACCTTGGAGTATGTAGGTCTGGCAAGTGTGCTGTCAGTCTCCTTGTAAAAAGGGTTTACAACTATGATCGTGGCAGGTATAGAGGCAGCTTTTTTGTATGATGGCGGATCGTAATGGTAATTATAGCGATCACCCCACGCTGAAGCAGGCAGATGTTTTGGCGGAGGAGGCGGTACAGTAGGAGGTGGAGTTGCACAGGCCAGTATAAAACCAACCCAGACAAGCAATGAAAGTCCAATAATCCAGCGTGAAAGACGGAGCCTGTTATTATTCTTTTCCATTTTATCCTCCTTGCAAAACCTGATTTAACATAAACCATACACCTTGAATAATATATGTCAAATGCTATCAATGCCTGTATCAAGCAGGGATCAGATAAATTCAGAACCTAAAGAATCTCGAAAAGCGTGCTATCTCTTCCAAAAGAGATGATAGCAGGAGTCTGTGGATACCCAAGCCGGCTCGAAATCTCAGTGGTTCGCATCTGAGAATACTGTCCGAGCAGATTGACTGTAACCTTTCCGGCATGTTTTGAGTCCAGTTCCCTTCCATTTCGTATCCCTTCAAGAAGGGTATAAGTATAAAGACCATTTCCATTATAACCATCCAGGGCTGTCTGAAGGCTGCCAGCAGAGGCATAGATGAAGAGTCCCATCTTCTTTGCCAGCACAGACATGCGGGAATCATATAGCCCGCTTACAACATTATCAACTCCACCAGCATGACAAGTATCAAATATAAACAACTGGGAAAAAGATCTGAGCTTTTTAGAAATCTCTACGATCTCGTTTGAACTGATAAGTCCATTAACAGTATCCAGTTTACCATCAAATCCGCTTGTAACAATATAGTATTGATTCTGGAGTAGAAGCCCGTGTGAAGCGACAAAAAAGATGAATATGTCTCCAGGGCGCACCTCTGTGGACAATTTATTGAGAGTTGCAAGGAGTTGCTGTTTATTCGCCTGCTTATCAAGGAGAGTTTTCAGATGTATGTTGGATGGTTTGTAAAGAGTTTCAGCCTTTGAAGATAGGTGAGTTATAAAATCTCTCGCATCCTTTGCCGCATATTTAAGATTTATGGATGGATCTGCATAGCGATCAATACCTACCGCCACAATATAAAGATGTGGCTCTTCAGGTTTAAGGTCAGATCTAAAACTTATCGTTGTCATCTGACTCTGTACCGTATTAGCTGCATTAAAAGCTGCCAAAGTCATCTCGTTTTCTCCTGGTACCGGCTCAAACTCTACACATTCTTCAAAAAGATCACCTTTACTCTTCAACAATACTGCCCCGAACAATCCCTTCTCTTTTACCGAAAGAGCTCTCTGTTCCTCTCTTATTGCCCGACTGTCAATCATAGCCATCTTAATAGGTCTGGATTGCATCTGAGATGATACTTCACGATAGAATCCATCAGAACGGATCAGCTTTCCATTTTGAAACAGACGGGCTTCTCCTATGCCTCCTCCGCTACTCTTTACCTGAAAGCAGAGTTTTGCCTTTGTTTGCTTACCACTTACAGGAATAACTGTAAAATTTGCCATAGGCGGAGGATTTTTTATTGCCTCTTCAACGGTAATAGAAACAAGCCTACTGATATCTTCACCCTGCAGTTTTGTTGCAACAATATCAGGGCGATAAAATACATCGTAGAACTGTTCAATACCATAGACGCTATTTCCACGACGAATATTAAGCTGTTCGTGACCACGCATTGACGAGTTGTAATATCCTTCCGGAGTGATTACAATCCACTCACCATTTATAAAACCAATATACTGGGTTATCTCGTTTCCGCTCAATGAATCCCATAAACGGACAGTACCATCACCGCTACCTGATATAATACGCCTGCCATCAGTTGAGTAAACAGCCGAATATACGTTAAGCTTATGACCTTTCAGGGTTCTGACTGTTTTCCCGCTATCAATATCTATAATCTTTGGAATTCCATCAAAACCTGAAATCAATATACTTCTGCCATCAGGTGAAAACGCCACTGAGGATATGGATATTCCACGCCATAGATTAAGCTGCCTGCCACTCGCTGAATCAAACAATCTGGCGGTGTTATCACCACTCCCTGCGAGGATTAATCTGCCATCAGGAGAGAAAGCAACAGAATTAACCTGATAACGGAAGCTTCTAATAACCCTTAGCTCACCTCCAGAAACGGCATCGAACAACCTCACAGTTTTATCCTTACCTCCGGATAGGATAAAACGTCCATCAGGAGAAAAGGTGACAGTGAGGATCTTGTCGGTATGTGCAGCAAAGCGTTTAACTATCTCTCCTGACACAGAATCCCAGATATTTATTCGATTGCCTGAATCTCCTGAAACGATAAATCTTCCATCAGGAGAAAATGCCGCGCCACCTTGTCCGTCTGAATGAAATAGCTCTTTGCCTGTTTCAACTTCACGCAATGTAAGAGGTCCATTGAAACGGGAATCAAGCATTGTCTTGCCATCCGGCGAGAAAGCAAGGGCAGCAACCACTCCTTTAGTTTCTTTAAATTCCTTTATCCGTTTACCATTTAAACTGTCCCACAAGGTCACGGTTCCATCAAAATTACCAGACAGCATCTTTTTCCCATCGGAAGAAACTGCAACCTTACTGACCCAGTTAACCTTGCCATCCAGCTTTAACAGTTCCTTGCCGGTTTCAAGTTCCCATAACGAGATGTTGCGACTACCTGCCAGAACTCTTCTGCCATCAGGTGAGATGGCAACCGAAAAGATTGAGACCTCACCGGCTGGAATACTCTTAAGCTCTTTTCCTGCAGCAAGATCCCAAACCTTTACACTCCTGTCGTAACTCCCTGAAACCGCGAACTTTCCATCAGGTGAAAAAGATACAGATGTAACCTCGCCTGTATGCCCACGGAATACTGCTAATTCCCTGCCTGATGAGAGTTCCCAATATCTGACTGTACCATCCTTGCCACCGGCGGAAAGAAAACTTTTACCATCAGGTGAAACAGAGATGGCATTTACAGAAGCGGTATGACCTGTAAAGCTTCGCAGTTCTCTGGCATTGGAGACATCCCATAATCTGATGGTTTTGTCCCAGCTTCCTGACAAAAACTCTTTTCCGTCAGAAACGTACGCAACTGTTCGGACGGCAGCCAGATGACCTTTCAGTAAACGAGTCTGCTCTCCATCTTCAAAATCCCATATACGGATGGTTCCATCCATACCAGCCGAGAGGATGGCTCGACCATCTGGCGAGAAAACAGCACGGAATACCCCCTTGTTATGCCCTGTAAATTCCCTCACCTTTTCACGGCTGGCTGTATTCCAAAGTATTATCTTTCCCTCTGTTCCGGCTGAAAGGATGTATCTTTCATCAGGGGAGAAAATTACAGATGACACAAATCCGTCATGAGCACCATAAATGGTATAAATCTCACGTCCGTTTAAGGCATCCCAAATCTTTATTGTCTTGTCGCCACCTGAAAGTACAAACTTTCCGTCAGCTGAAAAGACAACCGAATTAACTCCGGAATGGCCTAATTGTACAAATATTTCAGGTCGATCGTATTGATCGGCAGCCAGAGACAGGCCAGCAGCAAACTGGAAACAAGAGAGAATAATTATCACTACTGCCAGTTTCTTCATCAGAATACTCCTTTGTTAGAAGCAAAGATTTGCCGCCTATCCTCGCGGATGTATTTCACGGTGCATCTGCTTTAAACGTTCACAGGTTATATGTGTATAAATCTGCGTAGTAGAGAGATCCGCATGTCCTAGCATAAGCTGAACACTTCTCAGATCAGCCCCGTTAGCGAGCAGATGGGTGGCAAAAGAATGACGCAACGTATGTGGTGAGATGCCGATCCGAATCCCTGCCTGCTTTGCCCTCTTTTTGATTATATTCCAGAAAGCCTGTCTGCTCATGGCAGCCCCGAGTCTGGAGAGAAATAGCTCCTTCTGCTCTTCTAAAGGATCCTGCCTGATACGCACCTGCTCAATATAGACCTTCACTGCATTACATGCAGTGGCACCTATAGGCACCAGACGCTCCTTGTTTCCCTTGCCGGTTGTCATAAGATAACCTACAGAAAGGTTTAGTTCCCTCTGCTTAAGATTGACCAGCTCAGACACTCTAAGTCCTGTTGCATAAAGCAGTTCAAGCATCGCCCTGTCTCTGACATCTTCAGAACTATCCCCTTTTGGAGCATTAAGAAGCAGCTCCACCTCTTTGATATTTAGAAATGAAGGCAGTTTTTTAACAGGTCTGGGGGCTTCAATTATGGAGGAAGGATTTGTCCTGGCATATCGCTCTATCATCAGGAAACGATGAAACATCCTGATGGAGGATAGAAGTCTCCCGCGACTGCGTGCGGACAGACCACGCTCCCGCTCTTTAGCAAGAAATCCCGCAATATCTGAGGCCTGAACCTCATCAGGGCTGTTATGTTTCAGTTTTTCCAGAAAGTCCAGGTATCTGGCAAGGTCTGAGGAATAGGCGGAACAGGTGTTAGGAGAGAGCCCTTTTTCAACAGCAAGCCATGCAAGAAAAAGGTCAAGATAATGGTTCATTGCCAGTCGTCAATAGCTTTTGTCAGAGTATTGCGAATCTCTTCCAGCTTTTCCTCTGAAACTATCTTATGTCCAAAGATATCGCGAAGATAGAAGACATCAAGCACCTGGTCAACCTTGGTGGATATTTTAGAAACCCCTATATAAAGCCCCAACTGATTGAGTGTGCTGCTTATGAGATATAGCAGACCGACTTTATCATGGGTATAGATATCAACAACCGTGTAATCTTCAGAGACCTCATTATCAATTTCAATTCTGGTAGGAAAATGACGCACAGATTTTGGTTGTAGCAAGGTAGGTCGCTGCCGTTTTTCAACCAGTTCAGATACCTTCATAGTGCCATGAAGCACATTAGTCATCTCAGTTTCAACCTTCTGCCAACGGTTCTGATCGGTTATAAGATGCCCCTGAGCGGAATTAACCTGAAGAATATCTAGGATTTTTCCGTTTTTACCGGTAAATATATGGGCTCCAAGTATATTGATACCGTTGGCGGCCATAACACCGGTTATATTGGCAAAAAGACCATGAGTATCAAAAGTACAGATGGTAAAATTTGAGAAACCGTTCTCTGGTTCATGCTGCAGCTGCATAACAATGTCTGTATCATTAAGCTTGACCAGCAGTTTAAGGTGTTCAGCAATAGTCTTGTATGGGTTTGAGAGCAGGTATCTGGTAGGCAGCGCGCGCAGTTCCGCTCTTGCGGTGACCGCCGGTATATCATACTCAACCATCTCACGCACCTTACGCCGGACTGTTCTGGCTCGTTCACCGCTTGCCTCTAGCTTGAAGTCACCACGTTCAAGAATATTAAAGGCCTTTTCATACAGTTCGTTAAACAGCATAGCCTTCCAGGATGTCCATACATCAGAGCCTACAGCACGCACATCTGCAATAGTCAGAAGATAAAGCATCTTCAGATTTTCACTGGTACCCATCTGCAGGGCAAACTGCATAATCATCCGTTCATCTGCCAGATCCCGTCGCTGGGCGATATGGGCAAATATAAGGTGGCTGCGTACAAGAAACTCCAGACGTTCGCTATCTTCACGAGCAAGACCCATCCTGCGGGCAATTGTCGGAACCATGTTGGCGCCTTTATCCGCATGACCGCCCCCCTCTCCCTTGCCAATATCATGAAAAAGAACAGACAGGATTAGAAGCTCAGGTTTTCCTATCTCTTTTGCTACCTTGCACGGCAGAGACAACTCTTTTGCAAGCTCTCCGTTAAGTATTTTCTCTATCTGCTCAACAGCAAATAGCGTATGAATATCAACGGTATATATATGATACAGGTCATGCTGAACCTTGCAGTAGATATGTTCAAATTCAGGGATGTATTCATTGAGAAATTCAAGATGGTGCATCAGACGCAAAGTGTCGGTTATCCCTTTTTCAGAACGGAGAATATTATGGAATGCCTGATTCACCTCTTTACTGCGGCGGAACTTGTCATTCACGAGATGGAGGGAACGTCTTATCAACCATTTCACCCTTATATTGAGAGAAACCGCATGTTTCTGAGCCAGTTCAAATATATGCATAAGCACGGCAGGGTTCTTTTCGATCACAGCTTCATCAGGGATAATAAGCTCACCTTTTAATACAAAACACCCCTCACCAACCGGTCTGCGGACAAAATAACCCAGAATTTTAAGAGATCCTTCATCCCTCCAGACACATCTGGAGGTAAGGGTTGAGGCAAAATGTTCAACCCTTGCGGCATGACGGTAGTAATCACGCATAAAATCTTCAACTGCAAGCACCTTGCCCCTATCCTTGTATCCAAGAAAAGAGGCAATATGCACCTGCAGATCAAAGCTTAGCTGGTCTGACTTCCTGGAGGTATAAAAGTGCAGCTCGTTCCTTATTTTCCAGAGATAATCCAGGGCTAGCCTGTATACATCCATTTCTGCCTCTGAAAGCACACCCTTTATGACCAACTCCCTGGGGTCATCAAACTTATACTTAACTTGTGCCACCCAAAGAGCTGTCTGCAGATCGCGCAAACCACCCTCACCTTCCTTGATGTTTGGCTCAAGCAGATAGATTGTAGCCCCGTATTTTTCCCTGCGTCTCCGCATCTCTGCAATCTTCTCTTTGATAAAAGCATCACTTGATTTGGGAAGGATCTGGGAATAGACCGTCTTATGAAGTATTTTGTAAAGCGGTTTATAACCGGCAAGAAAACGACAATCTATAAGAGCCGTTTTTACTGTGGTATCCTGAGCTGCCATCTCAATGCAATCCGCTGGAGTACGAACAGAATACCCTACATCAAGGCGGAGATCCCAAAGAAAATAGAGGAGTTTCTGAGCAAGAATTTCAACTGTTTCCGGCTTTACAGTCCCGTCATGCAAAAACATTATATCAACATCAGAATAAGGGTTAAGCTCCCCTCTTCCATAACCACCCACTGCAACCAACGCCAGATGCCCGGTCAATAGCCAGCCATCCCCTTTCAACTCGTTAAGGATACCGCTGTAAAGCGATTCAACAATAATATCCATAACAGAGGAAAGATCATGCACTACTTCTGTTCCGCTTGCACCTGACTGATGGCGCATCTTAATCTCATTATGAGCAGAAAGAATATAAAGCTTGCAGGCTTCCAGAATTTCCGGACGGCGTTCATCAAAACTGCGGTTGTCTTCAGGGGGGAAAAATTGTGCGCACGGGACAGAATAAGCATCCATTCCTTGTAATTCCTTTAACCGCGCAATGTTCTATAACCAGCCTTTGCGCTTGAAAATATAGAGAGGCAGAACTGCAGATACAACAATAAGGCAGAGTGCAATAGGATAGCCAAATGCAAGATTCAATTCAGGCAGATATTTAAAGTTCATCCCATATATACTGGCAATAAGGGTTGGCGGAAGAAATATGACCGACATCACAGTAAATATCTTTATCACCTTGTTCTGTTCAATACTCATAAAGTTCAGAAACAGATTCTGAAGATAATCAAGGCGTTCAAAATTGAAGTTGGCAGAAGTAATAAGCGAGTTTACATCCTTTATCATGATACTGAAATCACTCTTGAGAGCAATAGGAATTTTGCCGCTTTTCAGAAGTGACGACAGAACTCTCTGCTTATCTGTAAGGTTCTCTCTTATAGTTATGTTTGATGCCTCAAAATCAGCCATGTACGAGAGAAACTTCTTTGTATCATCAAAATTACTTGGATTAAGACGGGCAATACCGGCAATCTCACGAGACACAGCCTCCAGGGTATCTGCATCATCCTCAATCCTCATCTCAAGAATTCCACCCATAACACGGGCACCATCGGTATAATGGCTAGGATTAAGCAACAGTTTACGAGTAAAATCACCAAACACCGGCAGTTCGATAAACCTTATTGTTACTACAAAGTTGTCCTTAAGTGTAAAAGAGACAGATTCATTACTGGCCTTCGTGCCGTTTTTAACAAGAAAGTAAGTATTAATTGTAATACCAAACTCGTCTTCCCAATACCTGGCGCTAAACTCAATCTCCTCAGCCTCCTGTCTTGTAGGCAGATCCAGTCCTAGCTTTTTGTCCAGTTCACTGACTTCCGCCATTGTTGGAGTCAGCATATCAACCCAGATCAACTGTTTTGATGTAATAAGATCAATCTCATCACCGCTGATAAGGTGGCTTGAAATGACGCCGTTTGCGTTGTAATAGACCTTGATCATGCGATCTCTCCTCAAAAAAAGAGCCTGTAATTACAGGAACAAACAAAGATGACCTCTCTATATAGTCTGTGGACAAACAGTTGTCAACCTAAGTAGCAGCTGTATAGATAAAGCTTTTGTGACATTTTTGAAACGTTTCCGATATTCCCTTTTTATCATCGCTCTGATAAGGTAGTTAACATGTCTGAAAAATTAATCTCCGCAAATAAGCGGGCTTTCCACGAATATCATATTGAGGAACGACTGGAAGCCGGTATAGTTCTCGTAGGAACCGAGGTAAAATCGCTTCGTGCGGGAAAATCAAACCTTACCGACGCATTTGTAATTGTACGCTCTGGAGAGGCTTGGCTTCACAATCTGCATATATCCCCTTACGAATTTGGTAACCGCCAGAACCATGACCCGGAGAGACAACGCAAGCTTTTACTCCACAAAAAAGAGATTGAAAAGCTTCACGCAAGGATAAGACAGGATGGCTGCACAGCAGTGCCACTTAAGATCTACTTTAAGGATGGTAAGGTAAAGGTTGAGATTGGAGTAGCCAAAGGTAAAAAGCTGCATGACAAGCGAGAAGACCTGAAAAAGAAGGATCTCAAGCGTGAGCATGCAAAAGAGTTTAAAATAAAGACCAGATAGCATATAATATAAATATAGTTCTTTGACAAATGGGGGTGTACCGGTTTCGACGGGGGAATGAACTCCTGAGTTGCACCGGGTCGGGGCAGGTGGCCGACCTTAATAAACCTGCACGGCATTAACTGCCGACAATTATTACGCAGAACCTGTTGCACTAGCTGCTTAACAGGCGTCCCCGACTGAGATGTCGGTGGTAGGAAGGGGACGTCATTCACTACCGAATTGGATCGCGTAAGCCCGATACGCAGTCTGAAATCAAGGGACAGCCAGAATACTGTCTTGTCCGATGTACAGCACTCTGGTTAAATTGAACAACGGAATAACGGTGTAGTAGCTCACGATGTAAGTCTTTCGGACGCGGGTTCGACTCCCGCCGCCTCCACCAATTAATTGGATAACATGCTGTTATTAAACATGTTAATCCTTGCCAAGACGCCTCTGTGTCAATGGTGATCCGTTCAGGTGATCCGTTCACAGGGGCGTTTATGGTTCATGTTGACTCGTATCTGTATCTCTCCCGCCACAATATCTACTATTTCCGTGCTATAGTGCCCAAAGACATTGGAGCAAGCCTGCATAAGCGTGAATACAGGCGTTCCATGCAGACAAGAAACCTTCAGGTTGCCCGTAGCATGGCAAGGGTGCTGCGTGGATGCTTTGAAACACACATCGAGAGGATACAGGCAGATATGGTTGAATGGGAGCAACTCCGACAGTTGTTAGATAAGCGTCTGGAACTTCTATTGGCAAGCGAGAAGGAAGGCCTGAGAAAAACCGGTCCTTATGCTATTGGCATACATGACCACTGGAAACATGAGGTCATACCAAACTACCAAAAAGCCATTCATGCTATTTCTTCGTTACGTGGCCAGCCTGCTGAAGACACCACCCTAGACCGTATTCCTGCCTTTGCCAAGAAGCTTTCCGAAGGAATTTTGCGCGATGCTGGTATCACTTTGGACGACTCATTGGAACTGTTTCTGGGCTTTTGTGAAGCCACCATGAACATGTACCTTGAATACTACCATCAGCGACTCAGTCTCAATAGTCAGGCCTACTCTTTTCAAGTGGGCGTACCCCCAATTCTATCTACCATGCCACTTCCTGACTCTGAAGGTAACGTGTCTAGTAACCTAATTTCGCAAGTGGTCGAAAGCTACTGTGAAGAAATGGTTTCCGGGGGGAATTGGACGCCGAAAACTGAGTTAGAGTACAGGGCCATCTACAAGATGCTGATTAGCATCATCAATGATCGCCCCATCAACACCGTAAGCTACCCGGATGCACAGGTGTTCAAAAGCTCCTTGGTGAAGCTTCCATCCAACATGAGTAAAAAGCCACTCTATCGGGACAAGCCTGTCAAAGATGTGCTGGCAATGAAAATTCCAAAGTCTGACCTGCTCTCCATATCCAAGGTGAATGCTTATATTAGTCGGGTGTCATCACTTTTTATCTGGGCTGTTAAGAATGGCTACGCGCAGCAAAATCCATTCTCAGGCCAGAAGATCAAAGAGAATAGAGCAGAGCACGAGATGCGGGAAGTATTCTCTGATTCAGACTTGCAAGCCCTTTTTGGGACGTCCTCGTATAAGTCAGGAAAGCATAAGCACCCACACTATTACTGGTTGCCGTTACTTGGGCTTTACACCGGTGCGAGGATAGATGAGCTGTGCCAGTTGTATCTTGATGACATCTATCAGGCTGATGGACTTTGGGTGCTCGACATCAACGATAAATCTGAGAAGAAGCTCAAGACGGCAGCTAGTGCTCGGGTAATTCCGCTTCATAGCTATCTGATCACATTAGGCATCTTGGAATATAGCAAGCAGTTGAAGGGCACAGGAGCGTCTCGTCTGTTTCCTGAGCTGAAGAAAGGGAGGGATGGCTACTCTCAGGACGCCAGCAAGTGGTTCTCACGGTATCGTGCAAAGTGTGGCGTAAATGGCAAAGGCAAGACATTTCACAGCTTCAGACATACGGTTTTGAATCATTTGAAGCAGCGCGACGCCATTAAAGAGAAGATCGCAGCCATTGCTGGGCACAAGGATGAATCCATAACAACTGGACGCTATGGGAAACCGTATGCCCCCCAAGCCCTTGACGAGGTTATTGAGATGCTGGACTTTCATTCAAGGTGCCAAGCTTTGAAATCTCTTCCGAAATGGACCTAGATGCGCCAAAAAATACAATATATTGTAGATAGTTATTGACTTTTTAGACAGATAGTACAATACTGTTTAAGACAATTTGGTAGGGACTTTTATATAAGCCCCAAAGCACTGACAGGGAGGTCGCCAGTCTAGTTTCGGCTAGACGCTCTGTTGTGTTTTGGGGCTTTTCTTTTGTGCCTTGAAAGGAGATGAAGATGCAGGATCAAATCGTTGCCATAGCTCAAAAGTATGCGGTATCTCAAGAGGAACGTCATGTGTCTACCCAGGCGGTTGCAGAGCATTTCGGGCTCAAGCTGTTTACCGTCTACAAGTTGGCACAGAGGGGACGCATACCCAGTTATAAGATATTTGCTGGCCGCCGCTTTAAGCTGACAGAAGTTGAAATAGCACTCAAGGGGCAGTGACATGAATTCATTTTTTTGGACAAGTTCACAGATGGCGAGGTAGGGTTATGCCAATTCCAAAACAGAAGATAAGTTTGCGGGGGAGCCTGGCTGCAGAAGTAGCAGAACAACTGCACGCAAGCCCGCCTGATGCTGGGGCCATACTCAGGGATTGCCTCTATCGCCACTCATCGGATATTGTCATGATCCAAGAGAATGATATGGTGGTTATCGGCAGGGAATCGGAAGTTGGGATGTATCCGCCAGACTGGTGAACCCTCTAACTAATAGCAGGTCAAGGACATGATGATATGGCAGTATCAATCAAAGATAAGAAGTATGGTCAGCAACCAATAGTACCAGTAGTAGGAGAGCTCTTTGTAGATAAGCTATGCATGACCGTTAATTACCCAGACAGTGACCACCCCAAAATCATTGAAGCCTTCAAGAAAGCCCAAAAAGACAAACTCGCAGGTTGGTTCCCCAGCACAACATACAAGTACGGTATTAAGCTACTGCCAGAGGAGAAGGAAAACGGGGTCATCCTTCAGTGCACCCCTTTTGCAAACAAGAAGGCTAGTGCCAAATTCCTGCGTATAGAATTCAACCCTTCACACGTTGACCTTCCTACCCTTAAAACGCACCTCAAAGAGATACTCCCCGGTGGCTATGGAGATATTATGGCGAAAGGCGGGATCACTCGCATAGACTTGGCGGTGGATGTTAACTACATTGATGCCCACGACGTGTTGGCAACATCACTTAACCCTAAGGTGAAAACGGATAGCCTGATCTCCAAGAACGGGCATATAGAAACCCGCTATGTCGGCTCCATGGAGAGTGGCACCTTTTTCAGGCTCTATGACAAGGTTGAAGAAATAAAGAAGATGAACAAGAAAAAGGCGATTAAAACTGCAGTGCCGGAGCATAAGATTCTTCGCATTGAATACTGCAACACGCAATGTCCATCATTTCAGAAGGTACTTGCTTTACCCAACCCGTTTCTCCAATTAGATGTTGCCGTGCACCGTCAGCACAAGCCATTTAAAGACGACCATCCTATGTGGCCTCTGTTTCTCACGGCCTGCCGCTTCCAGGGGATTAAACGTGCCCTTGAATTTTTGAGCAAGAATGACGCTGAGTTGTTCAAGGAGCGGCTTGCAAAAGAGGGTATGAAAAGTTGGTGGAAGCCTGAACAGGTTTGGTCGGGAGTCAATGCAGCTATTCAAAAGGTCACAGCAGCAGAAGGATACATAACTTGAATGTGGAAATGGGGTAACGGTGTTGTAGGCTGCCGATCAAATGAGCTTTTGACCAGCTTTGTCCAATCTTTTGATATCATCAGCAAATGTCTAGCTGTGCCATCTACTGACAAACTGCTTTGATGAGCTTGAGTATCACTCTCCGGTTCTGTAGGCTCGCTTTTGCTAAAATATCTTCAATCCCTCTCTGGCTGTTAGCAT
>CAZZMP010000031.1:0-31799 GCA_964655435.1 uncultured Geobacter sp. | reverse complement strand
CTGCATGGGCGACCTACCCATGCCTACTACTTTGCACAGGTTTGTGTGAGGAACCTGATTTTAATGTTAACGCTAATATTGTAAATTTTTAACAAGGTTGAAGCTGGTTTCAAGAGCCTTTATATTTGCCGGTATAAGCTTGTGGTTTCGCTCCGGGAGGGTATCCTTAAGCGCCTCCTTTAATGAATTAAGTTGTAATGCCCCTGTTGCTGCGGCATATCCTCCACAGGCCACCATATTAACCATTCTGACATCTCCAAGCTCAATAGCTATCTGGTTCATCGGAAAAGAGATAAGTTTTCGACCTTCCAGAAGCACTCCATCCAAATGTACCAATGAGCTGTTAACAAGACAGATGCCACCCTGTTTTACCTTATCAGCATATTTATCAAATGATAGCTGGTTAAGCATAACAGAGGCCGATGGTTCGCCAACTACTGGAGATCCTGTCTCTCCATCTGCAAAGACAACTGTGCACATAGCTGCCCCACCCCGTTTTTCAACCCCGTAAGAGGGAAAGAAGGATACGTTTTTACCTTCTCTAATTGCAGTATATGAAAGAAGATTTCCGGCCATCAGAACACCCTGACCACCATAACCTGCTATAAATACGTCATATCGCATATAATTATGCTCCGCTTAAAGATTATCGTTGTTTTTGAAAACGCCCAGAGGAAAGTATGGAATCATCTCTTTGCCAACCCGTTCATTTGCGGCAAGAGCGTTCATTCCCCAGTTTGTAGGACAGGCGGCCAATGCCTCAATAAAGGCAAAACCCCTTTTTTCAACCTGATATTGAAAGGCTGTTTTGATTGCCTTTTTAGCCTGAAGGATGTTTTTGGGGCTATTAACCGCCACACGAGCCGAATAGACAACACCATCGAGATTAGAGAGGAGCTCCGCCATCCTGAACGGCTTGCCGTCATTGGCAACATTCCTGCCATTTGGAGATGTTGTGGTTTTCTGACCAGGCATGGTAGTAGGAGCCATCTGACCACCTGTCATGCCGTAAGTGGTGTTATTGACAAAGATGACTGTGATCATCTCACCACGGTTGGCTGCGTGGATGATCTCGGAAGTGCCTATAGCGGCCAGGTCGCCATCCCCCTGATAGCTGAATACTATCCGATCCGGACGCGCCCTTTTTACACCTGTGGCAACTGCTGGAGCACGGCCATGTGGCGACTCAACAACATCAATATCAAAGTAGTTGTAAAGAAACACCGAGCATCCTACAGAGGCGCAGCCTATTGTCTTTTCTGCAACTCCGAAGCTGTCCATCGCCCTTGCCACCAGACTGTGGATTGAACCATGGTGGCAGCCGGGGCAGAAATGGGTCTGTACATCCTTTAAACTGGCTGGTCTTGAAAACAATTGAGTCATATAAACCTCATTTAATCTGTTTTTTGATCTGATTAAGCAGCTCTTCAGGTGTTGGTAAAGAACCCATACCTGGAGGGCGGCCATAAAAACAGACCTCGGCATCTCTGGCAACTGATAAACGGACATCATCAACCATCTGACCGGTGGAAAGCTCAACCGTCAACCAGAGTTTGCAACGTGATGAAAGGCTCGCTATTGCCTTTTCAGGAAACGGAAACAGTGTAACCGGACGGAAAAGACCAACCTTTATCCCTTCGGCTCTCGCCATTTCAACAGCTGTGCGGGCAATTCTGGATGTAACACCAAAAGCTGCTATAACAAGATCCGCATCAGAGGTCTCATACTCTTCCCAGCGCGATTCCTTTTCAGCCAATTCCTTGTAACGGGCATGCATCTTCCAGTGAAAGGCTTCCATTTCACCATCACCAAGATAAAGCGACTTTACTATATTCTGCTTACCGCCGCCTGTCCCGCGAACAGCCCAGTCTTTAGGCGGAAGAGGTATTGAGATGTATGGATTAGGGGTTATAGATTCTTTCATCTGCCCCAATACGGAGTCGGCAAGCACCATTGCAGGTATCCGGTACAGGTCTGATAGGTCAAAGGCCAGCATGGTCAGATCGTACATTTCCTGTACAGAGTTTGGTGCCAGAACAATAATTCTGTAACCACCATGCCCACCACCTTTGGTTGCCTGATGATAGTCTGCCTGTGAGGCATCAATTCCACCAAGACCCGGGCCTGAGCGCATGATATCAACGATCACGCATGGGAGTTCAGAACCTGCCATATAAGATATCCCCTCCTGCTTAAGGGAGATACCGGGGCCGGACGATGATGTCATGGTGCGAACTCCGGTAGCCGATGCACCAAGCACCATGTTGATAGAGGCTATTTCGCTTTCGGCCTGAATGAAAGTACCTCCGGTTTTGGGAAGTTCGCGAGACAGATACTCTGGAATATCGCTTTGCGGTGTAATCGGGTAACCAAAATAGCAGCACAGACCAGCCTCTATGGCAGCCATAGCCACAGCCTCATTGCCTTTAACAAACTTTTTCTTAAGGGCATTCATCTAAGATCTTCCTTAAATACGGTAATTGCAACATCAGGACATATCTCGGCACAAAAGCAACAGCCGGTACAGTTTTCGGAGTTATTGAACAAAGCTACTGTGTAACCAAGCGCATTTGGCTGATCATTTAAAGAGACTAGTTTTTTAGGACAGGCAATTGTACAGAGCCCGCAGCCTTTACAGCGTTCTTCATCAATAATAATATAGGGCATAAACAGGCACCTCAATGATTGTTATCTGACATATTTGTTTAACTAGCAGAATGCGATTGATAAGGTCAAATATTTTTTAGATCTTGCTTAATTATAAAAAATAAAGCTGTTGATTTAATAATTATATACTGTTAGATAAAAGCTTATCATATCTAAATAACTATATTACCGTAAGGAGAGAATATGTCATCTATACTTGTAGAGCTGACAGCCAATATTGTATCTTCCCATGCTTCAACTGTTGAAATGTCATCTGATGAACTTTTAGTCGAAATACAGCGTATCTACAACACCCTAAAAAATCTGGATTCTGATGTTATAATTGAACAAGAACCTGCTACCAAAGAATCCGTCACAAAACTGAATCCAAAAAAATCTATACTTAAAGATCAGATTATCTGCCTTGAATGTGGCAAAGGCGGATTCAAGACCCTTTCACGGCATCTTAAACAGGCACACGGTATGAAAGCTGCTGAATACCGCAAAAAATATGGTTTCCCGGCCAAAACAGCTCTTGCTGCCAAAAACTATTCTGAAGCGCGCAGACAGACAGCTATCAACAACAATCTTGGCGAAAAAATGACTGAAGGCCGAATTAAACATCAGGCCGAGATGGCTGCTAAAAAACATGCATCAGGAAAAACAAAAAAACAGATAGAAGCATGAAGGCCTGAACCAGGGTCAAAATGATGCAACCAAAAGATCGCCTGCTGTCAAAAGGCGATCTTTTTTGTTTAATCAGAAAGAGATCGGGATAACATTGCAAACTCATGAATATCGAGCGTTTCACCCCGACGTTTCCCATCAATAAATGATGAATCAAGGGCATTTTTAAGGGTTGTCAGATCTGCGAGAGAGGAGCTTTTCAGGCAGTTCCACAATGTCTTGCGACGCATCGAAAAAGCGGCCTTTACCAACCTCTCAAACAGCGCCTGATCTCCCACATCAACTCTTGAGGCAGTTAATGGAGTCATGCTGATAACTACAGAATCTACCTTGGGAGAAGGGAAAAAACATCCGGGCGATACAACAAACTCCTGTCTTACATCAAACCACTGGCGGAAGAACACCGTCAGAACTCCATACTCGCCACAATCAGGTTCTGCTGCCAGGCGTTCTCCAACTTCCTTCTGAAGCATAACTACAAAACTTGAAAAACTGTTGCGTTCTTCAAGAAATCTGAACAACACAGGAGTTGAAATATTGTATGGAAGATTAGCTACAACCTTGAATTTTTGATTATTCAGCAAACTCTTAAAATCAACCCTTAATATATCCTGCTCATGGATCTTAACATTTACAGAATCTGCATATTTTTCCCGAAGAATTGAAGCCAGGTCACGATCAAACTCTACAGCCAGCAGATTATCCACCTTCTGAGCCAGAAGTTCTGTCATTGCCCCTCTGCCAGGCCCTATCTCCAGAATGTTATCTCCTGGTTGTAAATCCGCTGCAGCCACTATTTTTCTGATTATGTTATGATCCGTCAGAAAGTTTTGCCCAAGACTTTTTCTGGGACGCGGAAATTGACTGTTCATAAAGAGCAGGCTTTGGTAGCAGTATTGTCAAGTGGCCATGTTGCAACTGCATCAAATTCTAATCCGTCATTGCGCCCCGAAGAAATGTAAAAATCACCGGCAACTGCGAGCATTGCAGCGTTATCTCCACATAACAGAGGTGGAGCCATCTGCAGTTCAATCCCGATTCGTTCAGACATCGATAGTAAGGCAGCTCTAAGTCCACTATTACAGGCAACGCCTCCACCAACCACAAGTCTTTTCAGTCCCTCCTGCCTCAGCGCTGTCTCTGTCTTTTTAACCAGCAGTTCACAGACCGATGCCTGGAAAGAGGCACAAACATCATGCAGGCCTGCCCCTTCCGGCGGAGTAGCCTGCTTTTTAAGGTAAGTAAGAACCGATGTTTTTAACCCGCTAAAGCTGAAATTAAGTGTGCCATCATGCATTAATGGTCGCGGAAATGATATTGCGGCAGGATTTCCATTTTGCGCCAATTGGTCAATCATAGCTCCGCCAGGATAAGAAAGTCCGAGCAGATTGGCAGTCTTGTCAAAAGCCTCGCCTGCTGCATCATCAATCGTGCGGCCTAATGTACGATAAATCCCTATCCCGTCAACTCGATAAATATGTGTATGTCCACCGGAGACAACCAGTGCAATAAAAGGAAACTCTACCGGTTTATGAAGAAATCCTGCAAGAAGATGACCTTCAATATGGTGTACTCCTACCAGAGGAATATTACAGGCAAGAGCAAGTGACTTTGCCATTGATACACCTACCAGAAGAGCACCCAAAAGCCCTGGTCCCCTTGTTACAGCTATACCTTCAATCTCTTCAAGAGTCGTAGAAGCATCAATTAAAGCCTGTCTCACAACCGGTATGATCATCTCAAGATGTTTACGGGAGGCAATCTCAGGCACAACTCCGCCATAATCTGCATGGATCTCAACCTGGGAAGAGACCTGACTGGACAGTATAAAGCGGCCGTCGCGAACTACAGCGGCGGCCGTTTCATCACAGGATGTTTCAATAGAAAGCAAAAGCATTACAGTAGATTGGCCGCCAGTTCAGCCAGCTCGGATCTTTCACCTCTGGTCAGGGTTACATGAGCAGAAATCCGCTCATTCTTGAATCTTTCAACCAGATAAGAAAGTCCGTTGCTGGATGAATCAACATATGGATTATCAATCTGGTAAGGATCACCTGTAAGGACAATTTTAGTCCCCTCTCCAGCTCTTGTAACTATAGTTTTTATCTCATGAGGAGTAAGGTTCTGGGCTTCATCTACAATCAGATACTGATTTGGTATGGATCTCCCTCTGATATAAGTCAACGGTTCAATATCCAGAAGCCCCATAGCCATAAGCTCTTTATAGCCTTTGTTGCTATGGCGTTTATCAGACTCATGCCCTGAAATCAAAAGCTCAACATTGTCAAAGATCGGCTGCATCCAGGGCGTCAGTTTCTCCTCAATATCACCTGGAAGAAAACCTAGATCCTTACCCAATGGGAAAACCGGTCTCGATACCAGCAGACGGTTATAGACGTTCTCCTCAGCAACTTTTTGGAGACCAGCCGCAATAGCCAGAAGAGTTTTACCTGTGCCAGCCTTACCTACAAGGCTTACCAGTTTGATACTGTCATCCGCAAGGGCATCCAGGGCAAACTGCTGTTCACGGTTGCGTGGATGTATGCTCCATACACCCTCTTTTGGAATCTTGCGAACGGGTATCAGCTTGGCCTGCAACGGATCAAACCTGCAAATCGCGGTATGAGATGGATTAGCGCTGTCTACAAGGGTTGCATACTCATTTGGATACAAGCCCTGAGGAGCTTCCAACCAACCTTGACCATAAAAACGGTCAACAGAGTCAGAACCGAGATCTATACTGCGAGCGCCAGCATAAAGTTCCTGTATATCAACTTTATCAGATTCATAATCTTCAGTAACAATACCAATAGCGTCTGCCTTTATACGAAGATTGGTATCTTTAGTTACAAAGATTACAGTTTCATTAGGGAATCGTTCTTTTGTTACAACTGCAACCGCCAGAATCCGATTATCTCCCTTATCATCACGAAGATCTTTTGGCATTCTGTTAAGAGCCTGTTCTTCGCAGAGATCCACCCTTAAAAGACCGCCACCAGGCATCATCACACCTGATGATAGAGAACCTTTTTCACGGAGCATATCAAGTATACGAGAAACTGAACGAGCATTCCGGCCTGTTTCATTCATATCCTTTTTAAAGCGGTCAATCTCTTCAATTACAGTAATCGGGATTATTATTGCGTTATCTTCAAACTTGAAAAGTGACTGTGGATCGTGGAGAAGAACGTTGGTATCCAGAACAAAGTATTTCATTCATAGCCTTTCGTTACAAAAGATAAAATGATAAACAAATAGATACAAAGCCAGTATACACTTTTAAGGTAAAGCAGCAGGTCTAAGCTTTAAAAACGGAATATATAATACTTTAGCATTATCAGGCTTCATTCCAGAATCAACAAGGCTGCCAGAGACCTTAATTTCATCCAGAGAACCCCACCAGTTAAGAATGGCAACGAACTGCTCGTCTCCTTTGTTCTGGATGTTTGCAATCTTGTTATCGTAAAGCGCAGAACCAACCATGGTTCCACGACTGTTTTCCATCTGAATGCCAATTCCTGAGTTTTGTGTGAATAATGAGTTATTAATTCTAATCCTGACGTTTTTTAATTCTAAACCATTCTCCCTATTCTGCTGGAAACGAGTAAGAGTAATCTGCCCCTCTCCTCCTCTAAGGCTTGCTCCGGTTCTGTTTTCTGAGACTATACTGTTACTGATCCTGTAGCGGGACTGCTCGGCAGAAATCCCTTCCTGAGAGTTATTCATAATCTTGATATTAATCAGGTTAAAAGAGGAATTTCTGGCAAAAAGACCCTGACGGTTTTCACGCATCTGGCCTTCACGGAGCTCCAGTTCAGCATCAAAAACCTTGAAAGCGATGTCACATCTTGAAATATAAGCCTCTTGGAGGCGTGCTTCAGCATCATACAAGGCAATCCCTGTAACAGTTTTTTCAACCTTTAAGTTCCGGCCTGTGTAACTTGAAGAATATGCAGATATCCCAATATTTGCACCTTCAATTTGAGCATAATCAAGAATGTTCTTCTTCTCGCTGTTCATAAACAGCAACCCACCCCAGTCACCCGGCATCGGATTATCAACAGCAGGCGCAAACAGAACCGGTTTTTGTAAGGTACCTGCAACAACTATCCTGCCTTGAATTACGAGCTGTGGTAGCTGTTCAGAAAGTGACTGAGACAGAAACCTTATTACTGTGCCTTGCTCTATACGAAGCGTGGAGTTGGGTGAAACAACCAATGTCCCCTTTATAAGAACAGTTCCTCGCAACACAAGATCTTCTGTCAATATCTTGCCTTCAATCACCTTATCCGCTTTAAGTATTGCAGACCTGGCAGCTATATGCTTGACATAAGGATTAAAGGAAGGATTACCTGTTGAAATTTTAAACTGTTCCAGAGGTGTTGGTGCTGTTGTGGGGATAAGACGGCTATTAAGTGGAGAAACCGGCTTTTTAACTGCATAGCCAGGATTTTCCTGACTGTTATTGATTGGCTTTACAGTTGGAAGCGGTGTTTCAGGAACAGTCACTGATACCGTAACAGTTTGCCCTTTTAGAGGTGCGTCATGAGAGTGAAACAGCTGCTGACAACCTGTAATCGGAGCAAGAAGACTGACAAGAACAATAAAGCGTAATGCAATATATAAAGTTTTTGGACGTATATGCTGTAAAGACAAGAAGATAGCCTCTATCTAGTTAAATTATTGAATATACGGATTAAGTTTCATAGCATAATCTTTAAAAAGTGTAAATTTTTAAAAAATCCGTTTGACTTCAAAAACTTCCGTTAATTTTACTCATTAGAATAAAAATGCTGTTGACAGCTCATACATGTTGTGGTTTTATCTGACAGCAAACACTAAATATTGTGTTACTACCTAAGTATCTGTTCTTAAAGAAACCTCTGTTAATACTCATAACAAATCCCGGCTTTTAACCTATTCATCAAGGAGAAAACTAATGTCCGCTCAAGCTGCTTCTGTACCCCTCCCTTTTCTTACTCCAAATGCACTTACCGTTCTTGAAAAGCGATATCTTAGAAGGGATGAGTCGGGCAAACCCCTGGAATCTCCGGCAGATATGTTCAGAAGAGTAGCCGACACCATTGCTGAAGCAGACAAGGTCTTTGATGAAAATAGCGACGTAAAAAAACTTTCTGATCGTTTTTATGAGATGATCACAAGCTTTGATTTTCTTCCAAATTCTCCTACACTTATGAATGCGGGGCGGGAACTTGGCCAACTCTCTGCCTGCTTTGTGCTGCCTGTTGGTGATTCAATCGAAGAGATCTTTGATGCTGTAAAGTACACAGCAATGATTCATAAATCTGGCGGAGGAACCGGTTTTTCATTCTCTCGCCTGCGTCCTGCAAACGATCTGGTCAAAACTACCACTGGTGTTTCTAGTGGCCCAATCTCTTTTATGCGTGTCTTTGATGCAGCTACTGAAACCATAAAACAGGGGGGAACACGCCGCGGTGCCAACATGGGTATATTGAGGGTAGATCACCCCAATATCATGGACTTCATTATGTGCAAGGCTGACCAGAAGATGTTCAATAATTTTAACATCTCGGTAGGTCTTACTGAAATGTTTATGCAAGCGGTAGAACGTGATGAAGATTTTGATCTTCTTAATCCTCGCGATAAAAGCAAAGTAGGAACACTTAACGCACGCAAGGTTTTTCAACGTATTGTTAATCAGGCATGGGAAAACGGTGAGCCAGGCATTATATTCCTTGATCGCCTGAACAGAGATAATCCAACACCACATATTGGTGAAATTGAATCTACAAATCCATGCGGTGAGCAACCATTGCTACCATATGAATCCTGTAATCTGGGCTCACTAAATCTTGGACGCTTTGTCAAGGATAATTCTATAGACTGGAACCGTCTTAAAGAAGTGGTACATGCCTCTGTCCATTTCCTTGATAACGTTATTGAAGCGAACAAATATCCACTTAAGCAGATTCATGATATGACTCATGCAAACCGTAAGATTGGCCTTGGAGTAATGGGCTGGGCAGATATGCTTATAAGGCTGCAAATACCATATAACTCTGATGAAGCGGTAAAACTTGGAAAAAAGGTCATGCAGTTTATTAATGATGAAGGTCATATCGCTTCTAGAGAACTAGGACAGAAAAGAGGTTCATTTCCAAATTTTACCGGCTCAGTTTATGATAAAAAAGGGGCTTTACCGCAGAGGAATGCCACAGTAACCACCATTGCTCCAACCGGCACTATTTCAATGATAGCCAACGCTTCTTCAGGTGTTGAACCTCTTTTCGCCGTTTCTTATATTAAAAATGTTATGGATGGGACAAAGCTGGTGGAGGTCAATCCGATATTCGAAAAACTGGCAAAAGAAAGAGGATTTTATTCCGAAGAATTAATGGAGAAAATTGCAGAGCATGGGACTCTGCATGACATAGAAGAAATTCCGGCTGATATACGCAGAGTTTTTGTAACTGCACATGATATAACCCCTGAAGATCATATTCAAATGCAGGCAGCCTTCCAATATCATACAGATAATGCTGTATCCAAGACCGTTAACTTCCCAAACAGCGCAACAATTGAAGAAGTAGAAAAGGTATATATTCTTGCTTACAAAACAGGATGCAAAGGTGTAACCATTTACCGAGATGGTTCACGTGATGAGCAAGTTCTCTCCACCAGTAAAAAAGATGAGAAGGCAACTGTTGCCGTAATCCAGATGGAAGAAGAAAAACATGCTATAAAACGAGAAAGACCAAAGGCTCTTAAAGGCTGGACATATCAGATGCAGACCGGATGCGGCCCACTTTATGTAACCATAAACGAAGATAAAAACGGGCTGTTTGAACTTTTCACAACAATGGGCAAGGCAGGAGGTTGTGCAGCTTCTCAGTCTGAAGCGATGGGACGTATGGTTTCACTGGCCTGGCGTAGCGGTATACAGGCTAGACAGGTAGTAAAGCAACTTATAGGCATCTCTTGCCATTGCCCTTCGGGATTTGGAGAAAGCAGAATTCTGTCTTGTGCAGATGCAGTTGCCAAGGCAATTCAGACACATATGCTTGAAAACGGTTATGATATGAACGCCCAGTCTGAAAATCATGAACGTGGCGCCTGTCCTGAATGCGGTGGAATTGTTGAACATGAAGGTGGTTGTATGGTTTGTCATATTTGTGGATACTCTGAATGTGCCTGAGCAAATTGACAGATACCTTATAACTTACAGCAAGATTAACAAAGTAAACCAGCAGGGCTCTAAAATAGCCCTGTTGGTTTATTAAAATTACATAGACATCATTGCGTCTTCCGCCGCCATAACTATAACATTACCAGCAGGGAAAAATGATTGATAAGGTTGTGCAGAATAACTTAAATATGACAAAGACTCGACTGTCATTTTATTCTGTATGGCAAGAGTAATCAGATCAATTATAGCAGCAACAGGTTCACCACTAACAGCCTGCCCACCAATTATTGTGTTATCCTTAGCATTTACAATTAGTTTCACCTTAATCTTTTTGGCACCAGGCATTATTGGAAACATCGTTGTAGCTGTGCCATAACCAGTAACAACATCATATCCCTCTTTTTTTGCAAATTTTTCAGTTAATCCGGTTCCACCAATGTAATAACTTCCTATTTTAGTTACAGCTCCATTATAAAAACCCTTATAGGCTGTATTTTTACCTTTTAAATTTTCAGCTAAAATACGAGCCATTGGAACTGCGTTTGTTGCCAGCTTTCCACCTATCACAGTGCCGGTAATTGCGCTCTTGAACTGAACCGCATCACCACAAGCATAAATATTTTCAACAGATGTATTCATATAATCATCTACAACAATTCCAGAATTCTCTATCTTAATATCTGTATCTTTTAAAAATCCAAGTTCAGGTTTTACTCCTACTGCAAATACAACTATTCCATCAAGGTGTTCTGACTTTGAGTTAATATTTTTTAATTCTATCTTCTTACCACTTGTCAACATAACTGTTTCAGCAACATGGGTTCCTCTTACTGATTGAACAGATTCGCCAAGCATAAGATTAATTCCTGATGAAACCAATAGTTTGCATGGTTCATCTACCATTTCAGAATCTACAAGATTGGGTAATATGTTTTTTTCCATATCAACAAGGTATGTTTCAACATTTACTGCATTTAAGGCGTAAGCCAGCTCGATTCCAATCGCCCCTGCACCAACAACAACCGCTTTCTTAACACCTTTTTGAATATACTTAAGTATACCTTCCAGATCACTCTGCTGCTTAAATGTTAATACACCCTTTAAATCAGAACCTTTAATTGCTGGCAATATCGGGTTTGCACCTGTTGCAATAACCAGTTTATTATACCTGAGTGTTTCTCCATTATCGAGTTCAACAGCCTGATTTTTCTGATCAACTTTTAATACTTCAGCTCTGATTAATTTAGCTCCGCTATCTGTTACATGTTCATCAGACTTGAAGGTCTTTTCAATATCAATTGTCCCTTCAATTACATATGGAAAAGCACAATAAATCATACTGTACTCTTCAGGACGAATTACTGCCATTTTAAACCTGCTGCCAAGACGCTTTGCAAGCGTAATTCCAGCGGGCCCTCCACCGATAACAATTAACTCATAATCTCTCATTTTTAAAGCTTTCTCCTTATTATGAACTTTTTTTAATTTACCACTAAGAGTTTTGAAGTTATACAAATAAAGTGCCAACAAGTAATTTTAATATAAATTCAAGTAGTTATTTGAGTATATTTATATTTTAATAGTTTATTTTAGTATTTAGATCAAGAATAAGTAGCATAATAGCTACTTATATAAGCTACCAAATGCTACTCAATAACTGTGTTACTCGAGTTTAAAGGAATTTAGGTTCTGGAGAAAATCTGATACAAACAATCTGCAGGTGGACAACAACTGTCCACCTGCAGATTGATATTTTCAGGCAGGATTATTAAGGTTGGTAAGAATGCGTGGAGTAATAAAAATTAGCAACTCTGTTTTTGTTTTCCTATAGCTATTAGATTTAAACAGGTTTCCGAATATTGGAATATCCATCAACCAGGGTAAGCCTTCTTCGCCTTGCTGTTCATCATCAACAAATATCCCACCAATTACTGTCGTTTCACCGTCCCTTAAAAGCATTTCCGTTGTTGCCTGTTTCTTATTTATTGGGGGTGTAGATGATGAAGAAGTTGAATCAACAGCATCATTTTTTGCATCAATTTTTAAGACTATAGTACCATTATTGTTTATATGCGGTGTTACTTCTAACGACAATGCCGCCTCAACAAACTTTGTCTCTACCTTGTCAGAAGTGGATGAAATATAAGGAATCTGTTTTCCTTGAGTAATCTTGGCTGATTTATTGTTAAGAGTTGCAACTTTTGGGGATGATATAACTCTTATCAAGCCCACCTTTGCAGCAGCATTCAGTCTCATTGAAAGCTTTACATTAGCACCAATAGTACCAAATGTTATATCAGCGGCACCTGAAGTTGTACCTATAGCTGAAGAACCTGATGAAGGAGTAAGACCACCAAAAACAGAATTAAGACTATTTACAAATGGCCAGTTTTTACCACCTGCAGCAGGATTGGTACCAAGACCCCAACTAATTCCCAAAGATCTGGTAAAATCGGATTGTGCTTCAACAATTCTGGCTTCAATCATTACCTGTTTCTCTGGGACATCCAAATCTTTAAGGATTTTTCTCATATCAAGCAGTGCCGGCTTGACATCTTTAACAATTACTTTATTTGTACGGGCATCTGATGTAATCATCCCTCGGTCAGTCTTAATGGCATTAAACTGAGTCACAATTCCTGCTAAATCCGCATAATTAACTTCAAATATTTCTGTTTCAAGAGGTTCTGACTTTAATGTAGCTTTACGTATTTCCAGTTCTTCATCCAAAAGTGACTTGAATTTACCCTTACCACGCACAAGAATGATATTGCCATCTTCTCTCTTATCAAGCCCTTTTGTATCAAGGATTATATCAAGAGCCTGATCCCAAGGGACATTAACCAGCTTAAGACTGATGTTTCCAGTTACTTCATCCCCAAGTACAAAGTTTTTATTACTTACTTCTGATAAGAGCTGAAATATCTTTCGCACCTCAGCATCAGCAAACTCAAGTGTAACTTTACGTCCGACATAAGCTTTTTTAATACCAGGAGCTGCTTTGTCATTATTAGTAATTTGCTCAACTTCCAGCACTGTAGTAGCAACTGGAGCGGCTTTTTGTGAAGCTTTTACAGATGATTCAAGCTGCTGCTGGTTAAGCTGTTGTTTTGCGGTCTGTTTGAAATCAAGGTATATAACATCCGCTTCATGTTTGAAACTATATTCAGCATTTACCTTAAGAGTTACTCTAATCATTACATCGCTGCCAGTTTTAGTCTTAACCAACACCGGAGTAATTCTCAAAACAGGAGAGTTAAATTCACGTGTTTCCAGAGATCTCTGGAGATTTTTAGGTAACTGAGCATTTTTAATTCTGAATGAAACATTAGTAGCAGCTTTAACAGGATTTTCTACAGAATAGGCGCCGTTTAACTTGACAATAACACGGCTAAGTTCATCTACAGCCTGAAAATCTATCGCAGTTACCTGTAATGCTGTTTTTTCAGGAGTTATATTGGTAGCTGTATTATTTTGTGTGAGTTTTGTTTGTATTTTAGACTGTTTTGTTAATGCTGCATCAGGAATAAGTGCCTCTTTATGACTACCATCCTGAACAAAAGATACCTGGAGCCCTGTAGCTGTCTTAATAATATTTGCGTCAGACAAGTTACCATTAGATGAATCCAGGACTATCCTGACTTTATCAGGATAGCTTCCTATTCTGGCAGTAGAAACTCCAGATGCATTCAACTGAATTAACTTTTCAGAAATAGCAGCTTTCCCACCAGGAATATCAATGATTACTCTCTCAGGTTTATTCAAGCGGAAGGTCTTATAATCTCTAACTTCTACTCCTGTCTCAATCTCAATAAAATCTCCGGATGCTCCTATCTTGGTTATAACAGGAACTGAATTATTTACTTTAGTAATCACTTCTTGCTTACTATTAGATGCATAGTTGGTATCAGGATTTGAGTTGGTTGTTTTTGCAGGAGAAACTTCTGTTTCAGATTTTGGTGTTTCTAAGCTTGCCTTTGACTTGAATCCTGGAAAACTGATTTTAATTTGTCCGGTTTTTTCCGTAGAAGGTATAATTACTGGATCTAAATCCTGAGCAAGAAAAACTTCCATTCTTGTAAGTACACCGGCATCTGTATCAAATCGCTTAAGAGTCACTCCTTTAACAGGACCTCTGTCAAAGTTTAAATTAGGTTGAGTCTCCCCTGGAGTTGTCTGAGAAAAGTCCAGGACTAAACGACTTGGTGATGATGTTTTATAGCTCGTATATGTGGCAGGAGCTGACATTGTGACTAGTAATTCAGCACTTTCACCTTCTCCAAGCAGCTGTACCGATTGAATCAGCGCTTTTGTAGGAATCTGTTCCTGCTGTTCAGCTGCAGTGCCTGTAGTGATGAACGCAGATACAATCAGCACTGAGCAAAGTATAAAAGCGACAAATGTTTTCATACTGGTAATCCTTTTCATCGGGAACACTCCTTACGGTTTCCTCAGCAAGGGAATTCTGATTGTTTCTTTACGTATTTTGTTATTATCATCTCGGAACTGTTCAAGAACATCTACACCTGATTGTTCTATTCTTACAACCTTGCCTTCATTTTTACCAATAGTCATTCCAATTCTTAAAACATATCCCTTGTTACCCGGATCAACAACCATGGCCTTGTTGCCTTTTGGATCACTAACAGTTCCAATCAAACGAAATTGTGAAACGTCAAAACTATGTATAGGTAATCTTGGCTTCATTTCACGCTTTTGCTTTGCAATATCAGCTGGTGTAGATGCCTTAACAGAAACAAAAGGCTTAAAAGGATCCTTTTTTGTACTAAAATCAAGCTGATTTGTCTGGGCTGGAGCCATTTTAACGGAACTCAGCTGTGTTTGAATCACAGGTTTTAAAGGCTGAACCACTGCTTTGATAGGCGGTGTGGGTGATGGAGTCGGTGAGGTAGCCTGTTGCTTCTTACAACCCACAAACAGAGAGAGGCTGCAAAGAGCTACTGACAATAAAGACCATACCATCTTGTTATTATTTTTTTGGCTTCTTCGTGTCATCCTTGATCTCTTCCTTGCCCAGGAACCGAAATGTTGTAGCTAAACAGTTAACCTTGGTCATCATTCGGTTATTTACATTTTTAACCTCAGCAAAATCAACATTGGCAATATTGACAATTCTTGGAAGGTTAGCAACTGCGGCAAAAAAATTGGCTACACTGTAGTAAGAGCCATATATGGATATATCAACCGGAACCTCAGCATAAAAATCTTTTTTTACTTCCGGCTTTGGCTTGAACACGAGAAAATCCAGCCCAGCCCCTTTACCATTAGCTGTAATACTGGTTAGCAGGGACGGTATTTCTTTGGAATTTGGCAGCTCTGTAAGAGCCTTTTCAAGCTCCAGATTTAAATCATTATACTCTTTCTGAAGTTTTGGCAGGTTGTTGGCAATTCTTGTTTTTTCTTCAACCTCTGCATATAACTTAACCTGTTCAGCTCTTAGCTTTGTAAGCTGCTTCTGTTTAGGCATGTAGAGAAACCAGACCAGCGCTGCAGCCTCAAACAGGAGAACAGCTACAAGTATTGCTATTTTTTGTTTATTAGGTAGTTTAAGTACTTTTTCAACTCTGGGATCCATAGTAGACACCTTTAAGAAGTCTGTTGATTCAAACTATTTTTTTGGCGTTTCTACAACAGGCTTAGTTTCTTCAATTTTAAAGCTGAGATCAAATCGCTTCAGCTTGTTGCCACTAATATCCTTTTGTTCAGAAACTATCAGTTCAACCTTCTCATATGAGGCAGAAAATTCTAGAGCCCTTATAAATTGCGCTATCAGCTCTTCATTAAGAGCAACTCCTGAGATATTAATCTGGCTTCCATTTTCCTTATATTTTTCAATCCATAACTGGTCTGGAGTCACATCACTCAATGTAGCAAGACGTGTCGCAGGACCTGTTTTGTTTTTTCTTAACATAGTCAGAATATCCAGCTTTTTCTTAACCTCATCTTTCAGCTTTTTAAGCTGATCGAGCTTGCCAATCTTGTTTTTAAGTTCGCTTATCTTTGCATTGGCAGCTGTTATATCCTTCTGGGCACTTGATATCTGCCCAAGCTTAATCCCCCATAGGGCAAGTACAACAACAAGAACCACAACAATGCTGGCAGCAAAAACAAAAATCTGCTGAAGCGCAGTCTCTTTCTTTTTAGCGGCACGAACCGGGAGTAAGTTAATCCTGATCATTTATCCCCAACCCTCCGTATGGCCAATCCCACGCCAACAGCCATAAGTGGCGCTATTTCCTGAAGGTACTCAGCATCGAAATCCTTATCATTGTAACGTATATTCTCAAAAGGATTCAAAGTTCCAACTTCAATACCCAGCTTTTCTGCTACTACCTCTTTCAAACCGGCCATTTTTGAACAGCCGCCACTCATTCTTAGCCTGACAATACGATCTTCACCTGATGCAGAAGAGTTATAGAAGTCTATCGATCTTCTTATTTCCTGTGCGAGTGTCTCATTTATTCTAGCAATTACCTCTGAAACAGGACTGCTCATCTGTTCAGAAACCAGCATCTTCATTGTCTCTGCTTCCTGTGCTGTGACCCCCAACTGTTTTTGTATCTCTTCCGTATACTGGTTTCCACCCATCTGGACATCACGGGTAAACAGAGAAATTTCATTCTTCACAACATTGATATTCATAACACCGGCACCAACATTTACCAGCGCAACGACTTCATCATTTACAGGATTAGCCAGCTCAAAAGAATTTTGAACTGCGAAAGAATCAACATCCATTACATTCAACACCATTCCTGCATCGTTAAACACTGCAATGTAATCATTAATTATATCTTTCTTGCTTGCGACAAGGAGCACCTGGTTTTTTGATGGGTCAAGCGGATCAGAACCAAGAATCTGAAAATCTATAAAAACATCCTTGATATCAAAAGGGATGTACTGCTCTGCCTCCCAGCTTATCTGATCCTCAAGTTCTTCAGAGGTCATTGCAGGCAGAACAATTTTACGGATAATCACAGAATTGCCAGATATAGAGCAAGCAGCCTCTTTTGTCTTTATTCCAAGACTGGCCACCAGATTTTTTATGGAATCGGCAACCGCAGAACTGTCCATTAATGTGTTATCAACTATTGCTTCTGGCGGCAGAGGCAAAATTGCGGCATTTAAAAGCTGATAACCATCCTTTGTCTGCCAAAGTTGAACCAACTTTACAGAACTGGAGCCAATATCAATACCGACAAGGTCTTTTTTCTTTTTAAATAGTCCAAACATGACCTTTACCTGTCATCCCTGTTCTTGAAATACCTTATCCCTGTCTTCCAGGGTATAACCTAGTGCCAGAATAATCTTGCGCATCGTTTCCAACCTGCAGCTCTCGCCTCGCTCAATACGATCAATCGTTACAGTTGAAACTCCGGCTTTACGAGCAAGTTCAGACTTGCTCATCAATTTCTTCTCCCTCAGACTTTTAACATTGTTATGCACTTTCATAGCCATCCCGCAACTTTACAAGGTTGTGTTATTTCTAACTCGTTTTTAAGCTTTGTCAATAAATTTTATTAAATTATATACAAATAAAAACTATGTCACTACAGAGTGTACTTATATACAAACAATTATACAGCATATAGGTTAATAAGTTTCTAATTTTACTTAATGCTTACCCGTCTTACCTCATGTATATCTGTCAGCCCTTGAAAAACTTTTAAAATTCCATCCTGTTTAAGGCTTGTCATACCATCATGTATACCTTGTGTACGAATATCATCCGTATCCGCTCTTCGTTTAATCAGATATTTTAGATTTTCCGTAGCATCAAGAATCTCATGGATACCAAGACGTCCTTTATAACCAGACTGCCCACACTGTTCACATCCTTTTACTCGAGCTAGACTAATTTTTTCAGAATCTATTCCAGTAAGAGCAAATGCCTCTCGTCCATACTCATTTATCAAATCATCAATCTCAGGCTGTTCCGGAGAATATATTTCCTTGCAATTAGGGCAAAGTTTACGTGCCAACCTCTGAGCCAGCACGCATAATAAAGAGTCAGAGAAGCTGAAAGGGTCTATACCCATATCAAGTAATCTTGTTACCGTTTCAGCAGCCGAGTTTGTATGTAAAGTAGAGAAAACCAGATGCCCGGTCAATGAAGCCTCTATAGCTATTCCTGCAGTTTCTTCATCTCTCATCTCCCCGACCATAATAACATCAGGATCAAGACGTAGAAACGAACGGAGCGCTGCTGCAAAGGTAAAACCTATTTTCTGGTTTATCTGCACCTGACGCAGTCCGGACTGTGTAATTTCAACAGGATCTTCAGCAGTCCAGATCTTTCGGTTTGGAGTATTAATTAATGACAACCCTGAATGTAGAGTAGTTGTCTTGCCAGAGCCTGTTGGACCTACCACAAGCACCAATCCATATGGACTTTTTATTGCTTTTTCAAATACCTCTCTATTTCTCTCCGTTAAGCCAAGCTGATTAAAAGAGACAGGATCTCCACTAGTAAGTATTCTGATTACAACATCTTCCATTTGCCCTACAGTCGGCATTGTTGCAATCCTGAGTTCGATATCAAGAGGGCCAAATTTTTTAAAATCCACTTTTCCATCTTGGGGTCTTCTACGATCAGCTATATCAAGATCTGCCATAATCTTTATTCTGGAAGGTATGGCATATTTGTATTTATATGGAATCTTTTGATATACAACACACTGACCATCAATCCTTATCCGTACGGTTACATCTCGTTTGCCAGGATACGGCTCAATATGTATGTCAGAAGCCTTTTTCATATAAGCATCATAAATTATCTTGTTAACCAGTTTAACAATAACTGAATCCTTCTCAGTAACCTTTTTAACCTCTTCTTCTACCTCAGGCTCATCAAATGACTGGGTTCTGTTAAGAAGCTCTGAGATACTGTCAGGAACCAGATCAAGATTAACCTCATCAATGGCTGTTCTGGTTGATGCAAGTTCAACCCTGTATAAAGCATTTATAGCTCCAAATACGCTGGATTCAGAAGCTATTACAGATATAATCTTAAGTCTGATATTATCTTCAAGCTCTCTTATCTCATGCTGACGCAGCGGCTTTGCCATTGCAAGGGTAAGGGTGTTGCCAATCATTGATATAGGAACCAGAAGGTGTTTCTGTGCATAAACCGGACTTATATACCTGGCAAGCTCAGGCTCCAGAGAAAGGGATTTTATTTCGATATAAGGAAGATCGTACTGTGCGGCTACAGCTCGTGCCAACTGTTCTTCATCTATCAGTCCAAGCTTGAGCAAGGCTCGTTCAAAAGGGATATCATGCTGGCGGCTTAGCTCTTTAGCCTGCGCAAGCTTCTGCTGATCAACAATCCCATCTTTAAGGATAATATCAGAAAGAGTTCGACGCTTGTTCTTCTGATCCAGCACAAATGACAGATCTGCTTCACGAATATGTCCCAAACGACATAAGACCTGACCAATAGTCTGATCCGGAAAGTTTTTCTGCATCTCAAGGGCCTCATCCAGCTGCCCCTGACTTATCAAACCCTGCTCTATAAGCAATTCGCCTATTTTTTTAGTAATCATATTAAATATCTACCGTTCTTGCACCTGATAACCATGATCATACAGAAATTCCCGGATGCTACGTTCAACCGGACGATCTGTCAGCATCAGAGCGCCACCACCTGATACAGTATTTTCAAGCATAAATCCTGAAATTTCAAAGGAATACCTGCCTTTTGGATCAGCCACAAGCAAATGTGATGTATAACCTGAAGGTAGCTCCATCTTCGAAAGCAGTTTACTGGTAACTGATTTGAAGGTTTCATCAGGTTGGAGGATCAGAACTTTATAACCCTTGGTCTCTAAAAGTCTAAACAGGGTATAGGCAACAGGATCACCTGAAAAAGTGGCTACAACATAACGCTTTCCGGCACGTTCAAAATATCTTTCAGCAGTAACCGAAAGTGATATGCCGGTATCTGATCTTTTGAAAAGCTCAAGGCGTCTGTTTTTTTCCGCAGGGAGACCAACTGTTTCAAGCAAAAGGTCAACCGCTTCACCTGGTTCAGCAGGAGAAGCATGAACTATCCTGTGACGCAATGGAACGGCTGTTTCGACTGAATCTGCAAAAGGCTCAAGCAGATTAAATCCATGTCTTTTCATGTAATCTGTCAAACGAGGCGAAAATGCCTGACGCGAAGCAGTTACAAGCATTACCTCATTACGCATTACACTTTCAGCTGTCCGTTCAACCTTATAGTCAACTCTAATCTTTAGTTTAGGGTCTGTTCCGAACGTCATAAGCGGTTGCTCTTCTATTGAATAAAAGTTACCTGCTGAAAGCAACGCGCCAATAAAAGCTGAACCATCTTTTGAAACCGCATTTACCACCCGTACAGAGGGATCACGCTCCTGAATAAGTGTGCTAACTAGAGGTGGAAGGCTGCCATTAAGATCCAGCAGTATTTTTTTACCGTCAGCAGCCTTGAAAAGAGGATAACGTAAAGGGTCTATTGATAAATCAAAAATATCCGACTTGAAAACCAAAGGTTGTAATGGTTCCTGACCCTGCGGAACCATCTTCCTCCAAAAATTACTGACCATCTCAAGATCAGCCTCAGTTAGATATGTACTACGTAATTCCTTGTCTGAATGAAAAGTTGAATCCTCTTTTCTGTCAGTTGCTTTCTGGAATCTAAGGACAGATCTGCCAGACTTGGCATATCTGCTATGCCCTGCACGGTTATTTCTCTTTTTTCCATGATTTGAAATAGTTGAAAACTTTTGTAGCTGTTCCGTGTCAAGTTCAAAACGAGGATCCATTGCAATGCAAACTGAAGAATAAAAAGAAAACCCGAAAAACATAACCAGAAGAGATAAAACAGAAAAACGTATTATGGACATTTCAGAAATCAACCTCATGGAGAGAAAGTAATAACAAAAGCGCTGATTGAACCTTTTGTGCTAAGTTTATAGATTAGTAACTCCTGATCCCCCGAAAGCCGTCCATATCCCAAAACCATGCCTTGTTTTTTTTCATAGTGTTCGATCCTGTACTTTTCATTACCTGTTAACTCACGTATCACCATTTGCATATCTCTTACAGAAATTGAGCTGTTTTCAATAGCAAGCACCTGTAATGCACGCAAGCTGTTCTTTTCATAAAAGAGGCGGTAATCTTTGTTTTTTGAAATATAACGGAACCAACCAGGCTTTTTGGTTGAAAACTCAGGGTCATGACCGGACTTTGGAACAAAAGACGGAATTGAGATATGCTGTAACGGAACAGTGATATTTTTGATTGTACTTATAGCTGGCTGAACCGGGGCTGTAATTGGTTGATGGACAACATCCTGTTTATTTAACTCTGGCGGCATATTTTTTTTAGAAACAAATCTGCTATTAAAGAGATATAAAACGCCAATCAATAAAATCAATAGAATAGCGCCTGCAACAAATAGTTTTTTTCTCCTGTTTCTATCGCTCTCTTCAAAGATATTGAGAAGTTGTTCTATGGCTACTGTGTCTTCAACATCATTTTTCGATTGAGCGGCTGATAACTGCTCTGTTTTACTGGTATTTTTTCTTTCTGTAACGTTACCATTCAAGTTAGGCTCATAACTCCTGGGGATAGCAGGACGAATTTCTCTTTTTCCAGCAATTGAAGGCTCTGGCATTTCTGCTGTTGTTTCTACTGAACTGGAGGTAAGAGGTTCCTTATTTGATGGTTTAGTCATATCTGCAGACGGGGGTGCAGAGATTATTGTCGCTTTAGCATTATCTTTAGCAGAAACTTCAAACAGCCCTGTCTTTTGTTTTTGAAGTTCATCAACAGATTGCTGTTTTGGAGCTAGACTGTATAAAGTATCCCATTGTGTGCCCAAAAGCGACTTAAGCTGATTTTCTAAAGTGTCACAAACAGCTTCAAAAGAAATTGAAAGATCAAGAAGATAACTGAATAGACCAGGTAACGCTCTTGCCTTGTCATTACCTTCATGCATCAGAATAAACTTTGGAGAACCTCCTCCCAAAAGCAACTGAATATGTCTGGCAACACTTTCGCCGGTTACTCCTGAAATCTCCTCCTGAATGCATACAACAACCGGACGCTTCTCAAAAACATCCCTAAGCCCCTGATCAAAATCAGCAAGCAGTTCAATCCTTATCTTCAGAAACTGCTGAAAATGCACCTTCAACAACTCTGCGCGAGGGTTATTGGATATAAACAAAAGGTTAATCATATTCACCTGTTTTTTTGAGAGGTTTAAGTTTTTACATCTCTATAGGTGTTATTGTCAACAAACGGCTTCATCATGCAATAACAGAAGAAATTGAATCAGATAAAACAGTTAAAAAATATTGACAGCATACTGATAATCAGCATTAATATATTATGCTGTAATAAAGGAGAACACTCACAAATGTATGATATTGAAAACAGTATAGGATTTTTACTGGCAAAGGCTCACCAAAGGGGTTGGGCTCTTTTTTCGGAACAGATAGGAAAATATGAACTCACTCCCCCTCAGTTTAGTGTTTTGGCTTTTCTATGGAAAAAAGACGGCCTTACACAAACAGAAATATCTGATAAAACACAGATAGACAGGACAACACTTGGAGGGCTGATAGACAGGCTTGAAAAGATAAATATGCTGGAACGCAAGGCACATCCTCAAGACAGACGCGCTCATCTTATCTATCTTACAGAAAAGGGGAAAAGCCACTCTAAAGAACTGGCCGATATTGCCAACAATGTACTTGAACGTTTTCTAAATGGCTTAAACAGCAATGAAAAGATAGAGCTGACCCGTATGCTCAATATTTTACGTAAAGAAAGAAGCTGAAATGAGAACTGTTCTTTATAGCCTCCTGTTCTTTCTGATCCCAATGAATCTAATGGGAGCCACGCTTACACTTGATGAATGTCTCTCACTTGCAAAGTCAAATAACCCATCGCTTCGTTTATCACGGATGGATATAGGCATTGCATCCAAAACAATAGAGCAGAGTGATGCATCTCTGTTTCCAAGAATAGATGCCCAAGCTGCCTACACCCTCCAGCAGGATGCACAGGCAATGAAGTTCAATGGATTGTCGCTTGAGACCCAGCAGGCAACGTATCTTTCCGGCTCTGTAGGAATTGATTATACTGTATATGATTTTGGACGCCGTGATGCCAGACGCAAGATAAGCCGAACCAACCTTGATGCTGTAAATTTTACTCTTGAAAATCAAGAACATGAGATTGCACTGCAGGTGGTGGAAAACTACTTTGGCATACTTGAAGCAAAAAGAAACATATCTGCGGCAGAAGAAGAATTAAGTACCATAAAGGAACATCGTCGAGTAGCCCAAGCACTGTATGATGCAGGTTCGGTAACCCGCAACGATCTTCTACAAGCCGATGTAAGACTCGCAAATGCCGGTCAGCAGTTGCTTGTTCGAAAAAATATTCTACAAAACCTCTATCTTCAGCTCAATTTTCTGATTGGACGACCAGATAGGGAACACCCTGAACTTGTCGAACCACAAGCTCCTGAATTAAATACTGCTTTCGTTGACAGTTCTAAAGCTCTTCAACAACGACCGGATCTGCAGGCTCTGCGTAAAGCAACAACAATAAAAGAACAAGAGATTAATCAGACTCGTTCAGCCTTCTATCCAGAGCTATTCACACATCTCTCCGTTGATTACCTTGAAAACAACAAATTGAGAGAACAGACCATATACGCAGCAACATTCGGTCTAAGGATCAACCTTTTTGACGGTTTTGCATCTACTGCCGCAAGGAAGAAAGCTGTTGCAGAAAACAGCCGCGCCAGAGAGCAGGTACGACTTGCGGAAGAGCAGGCAGCTCTTGAGATTGCAACCGTCAAAAACAACCTGAAAGTTGCATTTGACAGGATTGCCGTAACAAAAGAGTCTATTGTACAGGGCGAAGAAAACCTTCGTATAAATCGCGACCGTTACGAAGAGAGGGTTGGAACAGCAACCGAGGTTCTTGATGCCCAGACACTGCTGACACAGGCAAAAACAGAATATTACCGCTCAATATACGATTATCAGCGTGCCGCCGCCAGACTCCGCAAGGCAGTAGGCAAGTTGCAAGGAGCTTAAGATGACAGAAGAAACCAGAGACTCTATTCTTGCAGCAGAGAATGAACAGACTGACACTCTGCCCCCCAAAAAAGGGTTCACAGGTCAGCGCAAGGCTGCAGTAATACTTTTATGCTGTTTTATTGCAGGATGCTGTCTCGGCCTCCTTTGGTTTATAAAATCACGCACAAATATAGAGACAGACAACGCCTTTATCGAGGCTCAGATCCACCCTGTATCCCCCAGAATAAGCGGAACAGTCATAAATCTGTTTGTACGGGACAATCAGATAGTAAAAAAAGGAGATCTGCTTCTTGAACTGGATCCTGCGGATTACAGGATAAATCTTGAGAAGGCAGAGGCCGAACTTGGATTGGCCAAAAACGAAACAAGTGGAGACAAGTTACAGGTTGCTGCATCCCGTGCCGCTGTACAACTGGCAAAGGTGGAACATCATCAGGCGCTTATTGATCTGCAGCGTGGCAATAACCTCTTTAAAAAGGAGGTTATTCCTAAAGAACAGCTTGAACGACTCCAGACTGCGTTAAATCTATCGGAAGCCAGACTTAAACAGGCGGAAGAGACCTTACGGAAGGATGAGGCAATCGCAGGTATAGGTGTTGATTCATCAAATGCTGCCAGAATAAGGAAACAAAAGGCGGTTTTGGATGATACCAGACTAAAGCTTGGATATACGCGTATCACTGCGCCGGTTGACGGCTATATTACCCGAAAGGGTGTTGAAACAGGAGCCACTGTGCAGGCGGGTCAGTCACTTATGGCAATAGTTCCACTTGACTACAGATGGATTACGGCAAACTACAAGGAGAGTCAGTTGACCCATATAAAACCAGGTCAAAAGGTTACTTTTCGTGTAGATGCCTACCCTGATGAATCTTTCAAAGGAACTGTTGACAGCATAATGGCCGGCACAGGCGCAGCTTTTTCGCTCCTGCCACCTGAAAATGCCACAGGCAACTATGTTAAAGTTGTACAAAGGATACCTGTAAAGATCCTGATTGATAAAGATAGCGATCCCAAACAGCTTCTCAGGGTCGGAATGAGTGTAGAACCGGTTGTCCTCACAGGTCGCTCTGCTTCAGCAGTCATCAAAGAACTGTTCTGAACAAAATTATGTCCTCAGATTCTGTAAAAACAGTTAACAAATGGCTTATAACAATCACCGTAATGCTCCCTACCATAATGGAGATTGTAGACACCTCTGTTGCAAACGTCGCTCTTCCCCATATGCAGGGGAGCCTGAATGCCGGTACTGATGAGATAACATGGGTACTCACCTCATATCTGGTAAGCAATGCGGTAGTCCTTCCGATGACCGGCTGGCTTTCACGAATGTTTGGGCGAAAACGTTTTTTGATGACCTGCATAGTTATGTTTACTCTGGCATCACTTTTGTGCGGAATGGCTCCAAACCTGGCCACACTGATATTCTTTCGTGTTATACAGGGTGCGGCGGGTGGAGCTTTAATTCCGATAAGCCAGGCAATCCTTATGGAGACCTTTCCACCCAAACAGCAGGGTATGGCAATGGCTATCTTCGGAGTAGGAGCAATGTTCGGACCTATTGTAGGGCCGGCTTTGGGAGGCTGGATAACAGATCAACTAAACTGGCGCTGGATATTTTACATAAATCTGCCTATAGGGCTTGTAGCCATAATAATGTGCGCCCTGTTCATATTTGATCCTGAATACCTGAAACGAAAGGCTGGCGAATTAATCCGTATTGATTACTGGGGACTTTTTTTGTTGACGACCAGCATGGGGGCGCTTCAGGTTGTTCTTGACAAAGGGCAGCAGGAAGATTGGTTAAACTCCAGCTTCATAATATCTTTCAGCATAATTACCATCATTTCTCTTATTGCTCTTATCTGGGTAGAACTGACCCATCCTCACCCGATAGTCAATCTCAGACTGTTCAAAAACCTCTCATTCTCAGCCGGAAACCTTATCATGTTTGTAGTAGGATTTTGCCTCTATAGTTCAATCATGCTTATTCCGATGTTTCTTCAGACACTTATGGGCTATTCTGCCACCGATGCCGGTATGGTTATGGCTCCAGGCGGTGTAGCGACCCTTGTCACCATGCCGTTTGTCGGAGCGATGCTGGCCAAACGTGACGGGCGGAAGATAGTCCTTTCAGGATTATTGATAGGTGCTTTTTCAATGTTTATCATGCAGGGATTAAACCTCGAAGCCTCTTACTGGGCATTTGTATGGCCCAGAATAGTCCTGGGAATCGGTCTGGCAATGATCTTTGTCCCTCTCACAACAGTAACCCTTTCTGTCATACCAAGAGATGAAATGGGGAACGCAACAGGGGTATTCAACCTGCTGCGCAATATTGGAGGTAGCGTAGGAATAGCAATTGCGGCAACCCTGTTGTCACGTATGTCTCAGTTTTACCAGACAAGCCTTGTACCGCACATAAATCAGTACAACCCGCTTTTTCAGCTACGCTTCAACGAATTAAAAAATACTCTGATTGCTAAAGGTATGCAGGCTACACAGGCAGACCAGACAGCGATGGGAATGTTCTATGGCATGGTGCAGAAGCAGGCTGCAACCCTGGCCTATAACAGGATATTTTTCATTATAGGACTGGCGTTTCTTGGAATAATTCCACTGCTGTTCTTGCTTAAACGCCCAAGACATCAAACAGATGCTATCAGATGATTCAGATTCAGAGAAAAAAGGATATCAAGTCGTTGCGTAGATCCAATCAGATCAGGATTTTAAAAGCAGAGCGGTTTACATCAACTTTCAACTATGATAGTCTGCAACCCTTATTTAATTCAGTCTTTATTAGAGTCAGGCGGGGGAATCATGGAGTTAAGTTTTTCACACACGAACGAAGAGATTGACTCATTAATTGAACGATTAATCAAAGCTTCCGGAGGAATTACCCATCCACACCTGGTACGTGAACTGATAATCTCCTCGCTTAAAATAGGGCAGGAAACCACCTACCAGCCTGATCTTAAACTTATCAATCGCACACTTCGCGAAATGCGCTACACCACTCGTGTTTTTGGTCCTTACAGAGACCGTAAAAAAGTCACCATCTTCGGTTCCGCACGCACAATGCCGGAGGAACAGATCTATCAGAAATGCGTCAGGTTTGCCAGATTGCTTGCTGATCAGGGCTGGATGGCCATTACTGGTGGAGGCCCGGGGATTATGAGAGCAGGCAACGAAGGAGCCGGAAGCGAAAACTCTTTTGCTGTCAATATAAAACTTCCTTTCGAGCAAAGCGCCAATCCGGTTATGCAAAACACCCCACGCCTGGTTACCTACAAGTATTTTTTCAACAGAAAGGTTGCATTCGTAAAAGAGGCTGATGCCGTTGCTGTATTCCCTGGTGGTTTCGGAACCCTTGACGAAGCAATGGAGGTCTTTACGCTTGTACAAACCGGAAAGACTTCACCAAAACCTTTAATCCTGGTAGATGACGAAGAGGGTTTCTGGGAACAGTTTTTTGATTTTGTAAAAGAGCAGCTGCTTGCAAAAGGCTTGATATCAGGTGAAGATTTTTCCATTTTTACCATAACCAAGGATGAAAATGAGGCTGCTGAAGTCATAAACAATTTTTATAAAAACTACCATTCAATCCGCTTTCACGATGATCTGGCCATAATTCGCCTGAACAAAGAATTAACACCGCAACAGCTTTTGATGCTTGATCAGGAATTCCCGGAAATAATTATGCCAGGCACGGAGATTACTAGCTGTGAAGCACAGATATTTGAGGATGACGAGCCTGAACTTGCCTTGCTACCCAGACTGAAATTCAGCTTCAACCATTTTCATTATGGCCTTTTGATTGCATTTATCAATCGTATAAACACGTTTTGACATTTGATAGGGGCTATGTTAAAAAATTCCACTTTTACTATATATTCGCGTTTTCAGCAGATTAGAGACTAATTGCGTTTGCGCATATGGGAGGCAGTCATGTTCAAGGGAAGTATTGTTGCCATTGTTACACCGTTCAATAACGGTGCCGTTGATGTTGAAAAACTGCGTGAGCTGGTTGAGTTTCAGATCGATGGTGGCACCGACGCTATTGTTCCATGCGGCACCACCGGTGAGGCCTCAACCCTGGACTATGACGAACATATGCTGGTGATCAAGACCGTGGTTGAACAGGTGGGCAAGCGGGTTCCGGTTATTGCCGGCACCGGCTCCAACTCAACTGCCGAGGCGATCGAGCTGACCCAGCTGGCCAAAGAGGCCGGTGTAGACGGCTGTCTGCTGGTAACCCCCTACTACAACAAGCCAACCCAGGAAGGGCTTTACCGTCACTACAAAGCGGTTGCTGAAGGTGTTGCCATCCCGCAGATCCTGTACAATGTACCGGGGCGTACCGGCGTCAACCTGCTGCCTGAGACTGTAGCCCGTCTGGCTCCAATCAAGAACATCGTTGCCATCAAAGAGGCCACCGGCTCCCTGCAGCAGGCATCGGAAGTGCTGGCACTCTGCGGCGACCAGATCGACGTCCTCTCCGGCGATGATTTCATCACCTTTCCGATGATGGCCTGTGGCGCCAAAGGAGTTATCTCGGTTACTGCCAACATTATGCCCAAGGCGATTGGCGACCTGACCGATGCCTTCTACGCCGGTGATCTGGAGAAGGCTCGTCAGTTGCATCTACAGACTCTCAAGATCAGTAACGCCATGTTCATTGAGAGCAATCCGGTACCGGTCAAGACCGCCCTGGGGCTGATGGGCAAGTGCTCCGATGAGGTACGTCTGCCACTGGCTCCGATGAGCGAGGCTAACAAATCTAAGCTGGCTGCCATTATGAAAGAGTACAAGCTGATTTAGCGGAGGCGGCCATGCCACAGGCAGCGGAACAACTTCATTTCAGCAGGGACGAATATCTGGCCTGGGAAGCTAACCAGCAGGATAAACATGAATACCTGGCAGGAGAGGTGTTTTGCATGGTTGGTGTTAGGCAGGTTCATGCAGTCATTGCCGGAAACATTTTTTCTGCCTTGCACCAGCAATTGAAGGGTAAGCCATGCCGCCCTTTCATCTCTGACATGAAGCTCCAGATTGATGCGGCAGATGCCTTCTTCTACCCCGACATCATGGTTAGTTGTGATGAGCGTGACAGACAGGCTGATCTCTATCTGGAACATCCCGCCCTGATTGTTGAAGTGCTTTCCGAATCAACCGCCAGCTACGATATGGGAATGAAGTTTGAGTATTATCGGCTTATCCAGGAGCTGAACGAGTATGTACTGGTTGATCCCGAAAGGTGTAAAATCTGGCTGTACCGTAAAAATCAGGCAAACGAATGGGTGCTGCATGATTTTCCGAATAATATGAATGTCCAATTGGAGAGTGTCGGCTGCGTACTGCAGCAGGAAGATATTTTTGAGGGTATTTCGTTATGATTAAGATAGCTGTCTGTGGCGCTGCTGGCCGTATGGGTCAACGTATTATCGTTGCTGCTGTTGAGGCAGGCTGTAAGGTTTCCGGTGTTCTTGAACGTCCCAATCATCCACAGATAGGGCAGGATGCCGGCCTGATTGCCGGTTGTGGCCAGTTGGGAGTAGCCATCACCGATAATCTGAATGCCGTTGTTGAAGGCTGCGATGTCCTGATTGACTTTACCACCCCAAAGGTTTCCCTGAAGAATCTTGAGGTATGCAGCCTCAAGAAAAAGTCTATAGTAATCGGCTCTACAGGCTTCACCCTTGAAGAACGTATTTTTGCCGCAGAGCTTTGCAGGGATATTCCTTGCGTATTGGCTCCCAACATGTCAGTTGGCGTTAATGTCTGTTTCAAAGTTCTGAAGGATGTAGCCAAGATCCTGGGTGATGACTTTGACGTAGAGATTGTCGAACTGCACCACAACAAGAAAAAGGACTCCCCTTCCGGCACCGCCGTGCGGATGGGCGAAGTCGTGGCAGAAGCCCTGGGGCGCGACTACAATCAGGTTGCCAATTATCATCGTGAAGGGATTTGCGGCGAGCGCACCAAAGAAGAGATCGGGATGCAGACTGTGCGGGGTGGAGACATCGTCGGCGAACATACTGTCTACTTTATCGGCCAGGGTGAGCGGATCGAGATCTCCCACCGTGCCATGACCCGCGATATGTTCTCCCGTGGATCTGTCCGTGCTGCAAAATGGGTGGTCGGTAAGAAACCCGGACTCTACGATATGCAGGATGTGCTGGGGCTGAAGTAGGAGCAGATAATGGAAAAGGTCGTTCGGATCATCAACATGAAGGATGACAAGGGTGACCGGGAGTACTGGATGTCAAAGTCTCCTCTTGAGCGTCTTGAAGCTGTCGAAACCCTACGTAAGCAGGTGTACCCGGACATTGAAGATCGCGTTGTAAGAGTTTTAAGGGTGTTTCATGATAATAAGCTGGTTAAAGTAATTGATTGTGAAAAGACAACGATAAGCTAAGGAGCAATTTACTTAAAATGGCAAAAATCAATGACAACTATCTAAAACTTAAAGCTGGCTACCTGTTCCCCGAGATTGGTCGTCGTGTGCGTGAATTTACCGCTACCAACCCAACTGCAAAGGTTATCCGCCTGGGTATCGGCGATGTGACCCGTCCCCTGGCTCCGGCTGTACTGAAGGCGTTCCACGATGCCGTGGATGATCTGGCCACCACCGACCAGTTTGCAGGCTACGGCCCGGAGCAGGGCTATGACTGGTTGATCAACGCCATTATCGAGAAGTCCTACAAGCCGCTGGGTGTTGATCTGAAGACTGAAGAGATGTTCATCTCTGACGGATCCAAGTGTGACTGCGCCAACATCCTGGACATCTTTGCTCTGGACAACGTGGTTGCCATCGGCGACCCTGTTTACCCGGTCTACAACGACACCAACGTCATGATCGGCCGCACCGGCGAGGCAGACGAGAAGGGCTACTACCAGAATATCGTCTACCTGCCCTGCAACGAGGCCAACGGTTTTATCCCCTCCCTGCCCACCGGCAAGGTTGATATCATCTATCTCTGCTTCCCCAACAACCCCACCGGCACTGTGGCCAGCAAGGCAGAGCTGAAGAAGTGGGTTGATTACGCCAATGCTAATGATGCCATCATCTTCTTTGATGCTGCCTATGAGGCCTTTATCACCAACCCTGAGATCCCCCATTCCATCTATGAGATCGAAGGGGCCAAGAAGTGCGCCATCGAGTTCCGCTCCTTCTCCAAGACCGCCGGCTT
>CAZZMP010000030.1:0-33588 GCA_964655435.1 uncultured Geobacter sp. | reverse complement strand
ATAATCTTTGTAATCAGAAACTGATGTTATGCAATCGGGGGGGCAAAAGCCCCCCTTTTTTATTTGTATATGTTTAACAAAAAGATTGACAATACGGTGCTGTAAAATTATCTTCCAAAGGTTTTTACCTATAGCCAGAAACTCTTTTGTTGGCTGAAATATATTTAGAAGCAGGGGGAACAAGAATGGAACAGTATGCTATTTATTTTGCCTTGGCCTGTGCAGTTGCTGCAGTTGCGTACGGGTTAGTCTCTGCCCAATGGATTCTGGGATTACCCCAGGGCAATGAGCGGATGCGTCAGATTGCGGCTGCGATTCAGGAAGGGGCAGGAGCTTACATGAAGCGTCAGTACACCATTATTGCTATGGTGGGGGCGGTCATGTTTGTAGCGCTTTTTGCCTCTCTTGGCTGGAAAACTGCGATAGGTTTTGCAATAGGAGCGATATTTTCAGGTCTTACCGGCTTTATAGGTATGTTCGTTTCAGTCCGTGCTAACGTACGTACTACTGAAGCCGCAAAGTCAGGTATCCACAAGGCGCTTAATGTTGCCTTCAAAGGTGGCGCAATTACCGGTATGCTGGTAGTTGGTCTGGGTCTTCTGGGTGTTGCCGGTTACTATTATATCCTTCAAAAACTTATGCCCGGAGCCCCTGTAAAGGATGTAGTCAGCCAACTGGTTGGACTTGGTTTTGGCGGATCACTTATCTCCATCTTTGCCCGTCTTGGCGGTGGCATCTTTACCAAAGGGGCTGATGTCGGAGCTGACCTGGTTGGCAAGGTTGAGGCAGGTATCCCTGAAGATGACCCTCGCAACCCTGCAGTTATTGCCGATAACGTCGGTGACAACGTTGGCGACTGCGCCGGTATGGCAGCGGATCTTTTCGAAACCTACGCTGTAACCCTGATTGCAGCCATGCTGCTTGGAGCAATCGCATTTACAAATAACGGAGCTGCTGTAAACTATCCTCTTATACTTGGCGGAATCTCCATCATAACATCAATCATCGGCACATTCTTTGTAAAGCTTGGCGGTAGCCAGAAGATAATGCCGGCTCTCTACAAAGGCTTGATAGCTTCTGGTCTCCTTGCCGCAATAGCCTTTTATTTTGTAACAACAAGCATGTTCCCTGCCGGTCTTACCAATGCTGCCGGTGAAACCTTCAGCGCCAGCAGTATTTTTATAACCGCACTTGTTGGTCTTGCTGTAACAGGAGCTATCTTCTGGATTACCGAATATTACACCTCAACTGAATATGCCCCTGTAAAACATATTGCCCAGGCATCTACCACAGGTCATGCAACAAACATCATCGCCGGTCTCGGCATCTCCATGAAGTCTACAGCATTACCAGTAATAGTTATTTCCGCAGGAATAATCATTGCCTTCAATTTTGCCGGTGTCTACGGAATTGCCATTGCTGCCGTATCAATGCTTTCACTTACAGGAATTGTTGTTGCCATGGATGCTTACGGTCCGATTACCGATAACGCAGGTGGTATTGCAGAGATGGCAGAGCTTGATGATTCGGTTCGCGCTGTTACTGATCCTCTTGATGCGGTCGGCAACACAACCAAGGCGGTTACAAAAGGTTATGCCATCGGTTCCGCCGGTTTGGCTGCAGTTATCCTCTTTACCTCATATGTTGATGAACTGAAACTTCTTGGTAAAAACATAGAGTTCAACCTTGCTGATCCTTACGTTATTGTAGGTCTATTTATCGGTGGTATGTTGCCTTACTACTTTGCTGCTCAGTGCATGGAGGCTGTAGGCAAGGCAGGTGGAGCTGTCGTTGAAGAGGTTCGCCGCCAGTTCCGCGAGATTCCAGGGATAATGGAAGGCACAGGCAAGCCTGATTATGCAGCCTGCGTTGATATCGTTACCAAGTCAGCCCTTAAAGAAATGGTTATTCCAGGTATTATCCCTATTGCAGCGCCGGTTATTGTTGGCTTTACACTCGGTCCCAAAGCCCTGGGTGGTGTCATTGTAGGTTGCATCGTAACAGGCATATTTGTCGCCATATCAATGACTACCGGTGGCGGTGCATGGGATAACGCCAAGAAATACATTGAAGACGGCTACTTTGGCGGCAAAGGTGGCGAAGCCCACAAAGCTGCGGTTACCGGCGACACAGTTGGCGATCCGTACAAAGATACCGCAGGTCCTGCTGTTAACCCTATGATCAAGATCATAAACATCGTATCACTTATGATAGTGCCGCTCTTAAGCAAGATGTAGACAGTTCTGTTACAGTTGCTATTCATTCAAGGGTCTCCGGGATATCGGAGACCCTTTTTGTTTTCTAGCAAGGCAGAGAGCTTACCACTTAGGCTTTTGCAAAAGTCTGGATTCTGTCATTCCGGCTGGCTTTAAGCCGGAATCCAGATTTTAACTGTCTGACAAGACTGGATCCCCGATAGAGGCATTCGGGGATGACACTCTTTTTTTGCATGAGTCTCCACTTATATTGCCATTCCAGATTGTCGAAAAACTTTACAGTTAAATGCTGATAAATATTAGCCTGCCTGTTGATAACATTTAATAAATATAATAAATACAAAATGTTATAATTAAATAAAATCTTTGGCACGCTAGTTGCTATTATTAAAACATTGAATTGATTTGTAATAATTTCAAAAAAAAATAAACATAAAAAGGAGATTAATCATGAAAAAAACAATCAAAGGTTTTGTAGCAGCAGTTGCACTCATCCTTACCGCAGGCAGCGCCTGGGCATATCCGGTGGAAGTAGGTCAATCAGTCAAGATGGGTGCTAATGACGCATTGTCAGGACACTATCAGGCATATTATGGTTCAAATTATGGCAGCTATTTTGGTACATTCTGTGTAGAAAAGGATGAAACTTTCAACATTAACGGTATTTACAAGGTTGCTTCCATTGAAGATACAGCGTGGCTGGGCGGCAATAACACAAATGTTGGAGATCCTCTTTCTTTCGCTACTAAATGGCTCTATTCCCACTACCTGCAGGGAAATCTATATTCTTCGTTAAATATTAATCCCGGTACTAAGGATTCATACCTTCAGGATGCTATATGGGCTCTTGAAGAAGAACAGAATGCCCCAACATCCGGTTATGCTAAAACGCTCTATGATGCAGCTATTGATGCCTCTGTAAATGAACTCCTAGCCTTTGATGTAAAGGTTATGAACCTTCAGGATGCTTGTGGTAATTATAAGCAATCACAGCTTATTGCTCAGCCTGTTCCTGAGCCATCAACAATGCTGCTGCTTGGCGCCGGTCTTCTGGGTTTAGGTTTTGCCCGCAAGCGCTTTGCAAAGAAATAGATGACTCTTTTGTCAGCCGTATAATTTGAAAAGGGATGCTTGAATAAGCGTCCCTTTTTTGTGTAAAATTTCTTGACTGCCGTTTCTCTTGTAAGCCAGCTCTCTTTGATATTTAGTAATAAATTCATATTCTCCGCTTAGGTTTTTGCATTTAGCCTCCCCGTCTAACCCCACTCACAGGGGTGTGGGGATTTTTAAGGCAACTGCAAAAACCAAACCTATGAAGATGAGAGCAAATAGAAAAAAACGGGACAACATAGCTTCAGTTATTGATTTACAACTTAAGGTTTGCCTCCTCTTTTTGTCGGCTTTCTTTACACAAAGGCTGAAATAAATCTCTTAAATTTGATAAAACCAACAATTACAAATAGTTATATACTTGGCATGTGATGTGCAATAACAAAAGTGAAATCTGATAAACTGATAAACAGACATAACAAGACTCTCAACATCAGGCTATTAAAAACAAAAGGAGAAAAGTCATGAAAAAGATTTTAGCAGCAGCAGCATTGGCTTCAGCCATCGTATTTGCAGGGTTTACTTCTGCCAGCGCAACAACTGATGTTCAGGAATTTAATACGGGATTTTTTGCCCCTAACGAAGCTGCAACTTATTCAGATCCTTATTATCGTTGGTATAATGAAGACTGGGGTTGGCAGCACAACGCTATATCCGGTACATTTGGTACAGCATCTCTGTATATAAGTGCATTTGATGTTGATGCAGCATATGGTGAGGTTGATAATATCTATGCATATGATGGTATGACAAGAGTTCTTCTTGGCAGCTTGCAGGGTTTAGACGGTGCATATGGTTATACAACTTTTGTACTTGGTTCTAATTTCTTTGATGATATCGCAACTGGTTTAAAGGTTGATATTGATATAGATTCAACCCACAATTACAATAACTGGGCTGTTACACTGGGTAAATCGGTTTTGACAACTGATGGTGGTTTTGTTCCTGAGCCTGAGCCAGGCAACCCTGTTCCAGAGCCATCTACACTGCTTCTGTTGGGCGGTGGTCTTTTAGGTCTTGGCTTTGCCCGCAAGCGGTTCGCAAAGAAGTAGATGACTGCCTTGTCAGTCGCATAATTGTTAAAAGGGACGCTTGAATAAGCGTCCCTTTTTTTGTGTAAAATTTTCTGACAGCTGTTTCTGTTGCAAGTAAAATGTTTTTGATATATCTGCAATAAACAAAAAACAAACATGAACACTATTAAACAAAAGGACTCTGTTGTGGATTCTGTAAAAAAACATTCTGCTTCCGCTCCTGCCCGTTATCTGCCGTTTGCAGTTTTTATGGCTTTTATCGGGATTGAAGAGCTGTTGCGCGCTGCAGCGGAAAAGGGTTATCTGCCTCTATCTTCAGAGTCGCTCCTCTATCTATATCCAATAAAGATTTTGGTGGTTGTCGGAATTCTTTACAATTTCAGGAAGGAATACAACGAACTGGTCTGGCGTGACCTTTTAAATCTGAAATTTTCTATTGCTGCCTTATTGACAGGTATTGCGGTTTTTCTTTTATGGATTAATCTGGATTGGGCTCAGCCATCGATTGCCGGACATGGTTATAACCCGCTTTTACTGCCGTTATCCGCACAACCTTACATGATAGCCTTAAGAATATTCGGGGCTGTTATTGTTGTGCCGATTATGGAGGAGCTGTTCTGGCGCTCATTTCTTTTGCGATACATAACAGATACAAACTTTCATAAAGTGCAGCTTGGCCGTTTTACCTGGCCTTCCTTTCTTATTACTGTTGTCCTGTTCGGTTTTGAGCATCACCTGATACTGGCAGGCATGGTTGCCGGAATTATTTACAATATGGTTATATACCGGACAAAAAGCCTGGCTCAGTGCGTGTTTGCACATGCCGTTACAAATGCCGCCCTGGCGATTTTTGTACTTGTTTATCAAAGATGGGATCTTTGGTAAGTTCTTGTTCTATTGCGGTATTGATTTTGCATCATTAGTATAAAATTAATTTTTATCTATCAATAGTGTAAAATTTTTATAACTATTTAGCGCAATAAACAGAGCATTCAAAAAAAAGCCTGTCATCCCCGATTGCTTCTATCGGGGATCCATGAAGTCAAAATCTGGATTCCTGATTAACCCCTCGGGAATGACAAACCTTTCTAAAAAAGCGCTGAATAGTTTCAAGTTCTTATATATTATTTAAAGGGAGGGAGAAACGTGAGATCAAGAGTTTTTACCCGGGTAAATGTTTCTGCAAAAGCTACGATCTCTTTCGGTGGTGATACAATCCAAGGAGTTACAGAAAATTTAAGCCTCCAGGGATTGTATTTGCGGGTTCCAAAGTCTATTCCTCTCAATAATTCCATAAAGGTTACACTTCACTGTCCTAAATCAACGAGCATGCAGGTTAGCGGAGATGTTGTAAGGTATGATGATACTGGTGGAATGGGAGTTAGGATAAAAAGTATTGATATAAACTCATTCGTTAACTTAAGGAATGTAATCGCGCAGCAGTGTAATGATTTTAACGGCATTATGACTGAGACCTACAAGATGGTTGATTGCATCCATTAGTTGTCTCTTTGTGCTTTATTATAATTATCTAATCCAACCTTGTAGTGATTGCTGTAAAATCCGAATTTATATATTTAAATTCATATAGATAGATTAATTGATGCTGGTTGGCGCTTGTTTTTTAAAGCGCCTTATTTTTTGTTTGTACGCTTGCAAAATAGTTTTAATAAGCTAAACTTAACGACCTGATACAGCAATCCTTAAAAAAGCTTAACCTGGCTGGCTAATCAGGCTTTTTTATTTGTCATTAGAGATTCTTGCAGGAATATAACAATACAATCAGGAGGGGACAGATGTTCAAAAAAATCGGTATTTTTTTGTTAATGACTCTTTTTATCCAGGCTTGTACCGGTAAATCAAAGGAAGAACTTTACGCCGAAGGATTGTCCAAGCTTAAAGAGCAGAATCCTGCCGCCGCTGTTGTTTTGTTTAAAAGCGCCCTGGAAAAGGATCAGAATTATAACGATGCCCGTTTCCAGCTTGCAAAGGCATTTTCAGCACAGGGTAAGTCAGAGCAGGCTGAAAAAGAGTTTCTTAAGGTAATTACCCAGAATCCTAACCGCGATGAGGTTAATCTTGAACTTTCCCGTCTGTACAATGCCACAAAAAGGGCAGAAGAGGCGTTCAAGCTTGCAGAAGGATATCTGGCCAAACACCCGGGCAGCGCTGAAAGCTATGAGTTGATGGGCATATCATGCGCTGTAAGGAATATGTACACCGATGCTGAATCATATATACAGAAGGCGATTGAGGCTGATCCTGCAAAATCTGACTACAAGCTTGAACTTGCAGGCGTCTATCTGGCTCAAAACCATATTGATAAGGCAAGGGCTCTTCTCGATACCGTTATAAAAGCGGCTCCTGACAATACAAAAGCCTATTATATGCTGGCTTCTTTAGAACAAGGGGCTGACAAGCCGGAATCAGCGTTGGCTATATACAGAAAAATAACAGAACTCAAGCCTTCCGAGACAGCTGCAAATTACCGTGCCGGTCTTCTTTATATAAAGATGAATCAGCCGGATAAGGCAGATGCCCTTGCAGATTCTATGATCAGTCAGTTTCCCAAAAAGGCTGACGGATATCGTCTTAAAGGTCTGGTTCAATACCATCGCAAGCAGTACGCCGAAGCTGTCGCCTCTCTCCAAAATGCCATAAAGATACTTCCGACACTGGATGCATATTACTTTCTGGGACTAAGTTCATACCACCGTGGTGAATATGAAGGGGCTTTAAGCCATTTTCGTAAAATTCTGGATGTCAACTCCTCTTTCCGTCAGGCTCGTTTGATGACAGGCGTTGTGTTGTTGGCTCAAAAACGTGTTGATGATGCAATTACCGAGGTTAACAAGCTGATAAAGCAGGATGAAAATGATGCCGAGGCATACAACCTGCTTGGCAGCGCCTATATGGCCAAAGGGATGTTTGAAGAGGGGATGCAGGCTCTTAATAAAGCTACAAAGATTAATCCGAAGATATCTGATGCCCATATCAAAAAAGGACAGTATTACTTCAGCAAAGGCAAGTTCGCTGAAGGTGAGGCCGAACTGGTTACCGCTGTTCAGGTAGCTCCAGACAAGCTGGCAAACCGACTTATGCTTGCTTCTACATATCTGCGATCCGGAAAAGCTGACAAGGCGATGGGAACTTTAAAGGCCGGTCTGCAAGGCAACAAGGCCGATGCAGCTCTTTATGACAGCATGTCGACTATCCTTTTAATCCAGAAAAAGCAGGATGAAGCGATTAAACTACTTCAGAAGTCAAAGCAGGTTGATCCTGCCTTTGCCCCGGCATATCAGCATTTGGCAACATTTTATGCTGTTTCAGGGAAATATGATCTGGCTATTCAGGAGTATCAGGCTCTTTTGAAGCAGAATCCGGCCAATCTGCAGGCAATGCTCCAGCTGGCTGCGCTGTATGATGTTTCAGGCAAGGATTCTGAAGCGTTGGCACAGTTTCAGAAGGCAAAAGAGACCAAAGCAATACCTGCCTATATTGCAGAGGCTCAGTATCATCTGAGAAAGAAACAGTCTGACAAGGCGCTTGGCGTTCTTAATGAAGGACTTAAGGTTGATGATAAAAACGGAATGCTGCTTGAATTGAAAGGAAGAGTTCTTGCTGATTCCAAAAAGTTTAAAGATGCCCTTAAAGTAACGGATGAGTTGGAAGCGGTAAGCGCCGATGCCGGTATAGCGCTGAAGATTCAGACATATATGCAGATGAAGGAAAGCTCCAAGGCGTTGGCTCAGGCTAAAAGGGTAGTTGAAAAATATCCGTCATCAGCCAGGGGATATACGCTATTGGCATCCATCTACGAGTTTGACCGTAACTATCCGTCTGCAATCGCAGAGATGAAAAAGGGTGTACAGGCTAATCCGAAGGATCTTCAGGCTAACGTATATCTGGGCAATCTGCATGCGGCGCAAAAAGAGTATGATGCGGCATTTAAGGCATATTCGGATACATTGAAAAAAAATCCACAGTTTGTGCCTGCCATCTTTGCACAGGGTTCTCTGCTGCAGCAGACAGGTAAATCAAAAGAGGCGGTTGCCAGATATCGCACGGCAATAGATCTGTCAAACCGCTATCTGCCTGCTCTTAACAATCTTTCTTATCTCTGTTCCGAGGGTTACTGCAGCAAAGAAGAGGCATTGACCCTGGCAATGAAGGCTTTCAGAATTGAACCTGGCAATCCGGGAGTTATGGATACACTGGGGTATGCCCTTATAAAGAACGCCAAATATGATGATGCAAGGAAGGTACTTGAGAAAGCATCTTCAATGCTGCCCAATAATCCGACAGTTCAATATCATCTTGGCATGGCTTACAAGTTTACCGGCAATAAAGGCGGAGCCCAGCAGGCATTGAAAAAAAGTCTGACCCTGGGAGCCTTCCCTGAGGCAGAAGCAGCTAAAGCACTACTTAACGAAGTTTCAAGATAAGATAACTTTCATGTCATTCCGAACAATACTGCAATTCGCTGTTGATACGCTGCTTGCCGTTTTGTCAATCAGCCTCGTCTATTCTTTCCGGCCCAGCCAGTTTGGGCCGGATGGCGAGCTGTACCGTCTGCATCCGGGCGCAGTTGCGCTTTTTGTATGCGTGGTTCTGTTTTCTTCATTTCTGATGGATGTTTATGACCGTAGCGGCAAGCCCAGAAAAAGAGAAGTTCTTATACGGGTTCTGCTTGCAGCAATGGCGTCATGTCTTCCTTTTTCACTTATCTACGCATCAATTCCTCTCGCTCTTCCAATCAAGTCAACAGTGGTTATTGCAATAGGAATCTTTGCGATTGCCCAATTTCTTTTTCATGCGCTTTTCAGCTATCTGCAGTTTTCTTTACGGGTGCTTGTTCTTGGAAATGGTGCTCTTGCTGCCCAGATGGCCGAAATTGCGGAATCAACTGAACGAAACGTCAAGATAGTTGGATATGTTGCCATTCAATCTCAGGGAAATGAGAGAGCATCTGACAGAAATCAGCCAGAGGATTCAAAACTGGTTGAACCTGTACTTGGGGATGCATCTGAGCTTCCTCTGCTCGCGTCATCTTTAAGGGTTGATACGATTGTCGTGGCGTTATCCGAACGGAGAGGGGTATTCCCGGTCAGAGAAGTATTGCAGTGCAAGATGAACGGCATTGATATCCTTGATGCGCCAACATTTTACGAGCTACTGACTAAAAAACTGATGTTGGAACAGATAACGCCAAGCTGGTTTTTCCTTTCAAGCGGTTTTCGCAGGACATCCCTGTTTATGGCTTTCAAGCGTTTTCTGGATATCCTGCTTTCCTTGATTGGGCTTGCCATTACACTCCCGTTTTTTCCGCTTATTGCAGTTATAATCAAGCTTGATTCGCCAGGACCGCTTCTGTTCAGCCAGATCAGGGTAGGTCTTCATGAAAAAGAGTTCAGGCTGTACAAGTTTAGAACAATGCGTCAGGATGCTGAAAAGCTCTCTGGCGCAGTATGGTCAACTGAAAACGATCCAAGAATAACCAGAATAGGCTCTTTTTTCAGAAAAGTGAGAATTGACGAATTTCCCCAGTTTTACAACGTGCTTATGGGTGATATGAGTTTTGTCGGACCACGTCCCGAAAGACCGGAGTTTGTTGAAAAACTAAAGCAGATCATCCCGTATTATTCAAAGCGCCATTTTGTAAAGCCGGGTCTCACAGGCTGGGCTCAAGTCTGTTATCCATACGGTTCAACGGTTGAAGATGCGGTGGAAAAATTGCGCTACGATCTCTATTATACCAAGAATCTCTCTGCTTACCTCGATCTGCTGATTGTCCTTGAGACCATCAAAGTAGTGCTATTTGGTCGTGGCGGGAGATAAAACATTTTTCAATATCTGAGGAAACTATGAAAACTCTCTTCTGTTCTATGCTGTTTCTGCTCTTCTTTATTTCGTCATCAGTAGATGCAAAGGATTATGTTATCGGTGAAGGGGACGGGCTTGATATAGCCGTATGGGGAGTAAAAGACCTGGCCGCACAGGTAAAGGTAAGGCCGGATGGCAAGATTACCATGCCTGGTCTGGGTGATGTTGTCGCCAGTGGGCAGACTCCGCATCAGTTACAGCAACTTCTTTCCGTAAAACTCCAGGATCTGGTTAAAAAGCCGATTGTTACAGTCACTGTTCGTGAGATTACAAACAGCAAGATCTTTATCTTTGGCGGTGGTGTTAAATCGGGAGTATACGATCTCTCTCGCCGTACCAGCCTGCTTCAGCTGCTATGCAGCATAGGAGAGATAAAGGTAGCGGATCTCAGGCATGCCTATCTTTTGAGGGGTGGTCAGAAGATAAAGGAAAATTTCCATGACCTCTATATTAAAGGGAATATAAAGGAAGATATCCCGCTTGAGCCGAATGACTCGCTCTTTATACCCCTGCTGCAGGACAAGAGTGTCTATTTGCTCGGAGCAGTAAACGCTCCAAAAGCTATTGAATATCGTGATGGCATGAAGGTTATGGAGGCTATACTTGAGGCAGGAGGCTTCACCAAGTTTGCTGATCAAAACAACGTGATGATCCGTAGAAAAGTCAACAACCAGGAAGAAGTAATCACAGTCAAGGCAAAAAAGCTTATGTTTGATGGCGACTTAAGTCAGAATGTCTCGTTAAATCCCGGTGATTATGTTGTAGTAAAGGAAAGTCTGTTTTAACAGAGGCAGACCAAAAGAGGGACAGAATGCAAACAGCACAGAAAATAGATTACAGGCAGTATCTGAATCTGATTATAAGGAAAAAAGAATGGTTCATAGCGATAAGCCTCTTGATAGCTACCGCAGCCATTCTTGTCAGCTTTATCCTGCCGCGCAAATATCAGGCAACAAGCACGGTGTTTATAGAAAAAAACATAATCAGTGAGCTTGTAAAAGGGATAACCGCAACCCCTTCAATGGATGATACTATAAAGGTTCTTACATATGCTATTACCAGCAGAACCTTGCTTACAAGGGTTGTAGACAACCTTGAAATGAATGCCAGTGCCGACAAAAAGGCAAATATAGAGGATTTGGTCAAGAGCATACAGAAGAGGATTAACGTAAAGGTAAAAGATAAAAACCTTTTTATCATATCATTTACAGACCCTAATCCCAAAGTGGCCATGCAGTTTGTTAATACACTTGTAAGGCTTTATATTGAGGAGAGCCTCTCATCGAAACGTGGCGAATCTTACGATGCAACCAGCTTTTTAACTGAACAGATAGGAACATTTAAAGAAAAGCTTGATAAGGCAGAGGCAGCAGTAAACCAGTACAAAAGCGAAAAGGGTGGTGTAATAGCGGTTGATGAAGCCAAACTTTTTGAAGGGATCTCACAGGCACAACAGAGACTTCACGAACTTGAGATTCAACGGCGTCAGCTTGAGGCAACGCGTCAGGACTTAAGCAGAGGGAGTTCTCCCCTCCAGGTAACCTTAAGCAATCTGCAGAAACAGCTTGAAGAGCTGCAATCCAAATACAATGAAAATTATCCCGAGATTATAAGGGTAAGAGCCGAGATAGACAGCGTCAAGGCTCAGATAAAGAGCGGCAAGGGTGAAGTGGTATTATCGCCCGAACTTAGCAAGATTAACGCCCAGATCAATGCCCTTAAAGGGAGCGAAGAGAGCCTTAGACGGTATATAGGCACCAACCAGTCTCTGCTCAGAAACATCCCGAGCGCCAAGGCCGGTCTTGAACAGTTGCAGATAGAGAAGGAAAACCAGAAAAACCTCTATAACCAGCTTGTTGCCCGTCATGGTCAATCAGAGGTGGGCAAGCAGATGGAGGTGCAGGATAAATCAATGACCTTTCGTGTTGTCGACCCTGCCATTCTGCCTGTGAAACCAGCCAGCCCAAACCGCCTGAAGATCATGGCAATGGGTTTTTTCGCCTCAGTTGCCGGAGCCTTCGGCATTCTTTTCCTACTTGATAGTATGGATGATTCCTTAAAAAGCAGTGATGCAGCCAGACAGTTTGGCCTGCCTCTGCTCGCTGTTATCCCTAAAATAATAGATCCGGAAGAGATGGCATTGCAGAAAAAAAAGAACAAACGTCTCTATCTGATAGCTGCTGCATACCTTATGCTTCTGCTCTGTTTTCCGTTGATGGATATTTTGCAGTTGCCCTATATGGACAAGATACTGGACAGAATTTATTTATAAAATCTGTTTAAACGGATAGAGCATCAGGATAGCTTCAGTTGTCCATTGAAAGATTCGGAAGGAAGATCGGCATGAGCAGGATTGAAAAGGCAATGGAAAAGGCAGCCATGCTGCGTCAGGGCATTGTTACTCCTGAGAAGAAAGGAGGTCGCCCTGAAACAGTAACAAGCGGTCATGATCCGCAGGAACGTCAGGATGCTGTTACAGCTGCGACCTCAGACAGCCCTTTGCTTGTTAATCTGAATACCCCCTATTCGGCTGGAGCTGAAGAATTTCGAAAGGTAAAGGGGATCTTGCTTAACAAGACCAAAGAGGATGGATTCAAAAACACCATTATGATTACAAGCGCCCTGCCTGGCGAGGGAAAGACGCTGACCAGTCTCAACCTTGCAATAAGTCTGGCAGAGGAGTTTGATCATACAGTGCTTCTGGTTGAGGCAGATCTTAGAAGACCAGGTATTCACAAATATATTTCACTTGAAGAAAAACCAGGTTTTTCAAGCTGTCTGATGGGGGAAACCGATCTTGGGGATGCCATAATTCCTACCGGAATAGGAAAGCTCTCAATCATAAGGGCAGGGCACAGCGTTCCAAACCCTGCGGAGCTTTTCTCTTCTCAAAAGGCAAGGGATCTCGTTAATGAGATGAAAACAAGATATCCTGACCGATACATAATTTTTGATACACCTCCGATACTGCCATTTACAGAGGCTCGTTCTTTGGCTGCTCTGGTTGATTCTACTATCTTTGTGGCTATGGAGCGTCATGCAACAACAAGGGATATTAAAGAATCTCTTGAACTTCTTAAAGGAAACAACCTGCTTGGCATTATATATAACGGTACGGAACAGACAGTTGGAGACAAACGTTACAGTTATTACCGGCAGTACGCCGAGCAAAAAGAATAGCGGTCTGATTCCAGACAGGAGCAGGTATGTACGAAGCATATTTCAATCTCAGGGTCAAGCCGTTTGAACTGGTTCCAGATCCAGATTTCATATTTATGAGCAGGGCTCATAAAAAGGCAATTACTTACCTTGATTACGGAATTACTGAAAGGGCAGGCTTCATCCTGCTAACCGGTGATGTAGGCTCTGGCAAGACCACCCTCATACGCAATCTGCTTAATAATCATAACGACAGGATCGTTCTGGCAAAACTGTTCAACACCAGTGTCAATTCCGAACAGCTGCTGGCTATGATTAATGATGATTTTGGTCTTTCAACTCAGGGAAAAGATAAAATCGCCCTTCTCCGTGACCTGAACGAATTTCTGGTGCAGCAGTTTGCCGCAGGTAAACAGCCGGTGCTGATAATAGATGAGGCTCAGAACCTTACAGCCGAACTTCTGGAAGAGGTTCGTATGCTTTCGAACCTTGAGACAGCCAACAGTAAACTATTGCAGATAATACTTGCCGGCCAGCCGGAACTACGGGCTATTCTTGCTGCTCCTGAACTTTTACAGCTACGGCAGAGGATTAGCATAAACTGCAATCTTGGACCACTAAGCAGATCTGAGACAGAACAGTACATTACCCACAGGCTTGAGGTTGCAGGCAACGTATCTGCTGTAAGATTCGAGCCGGAAACCTCTGATTTGATACATCATCACAGTCGTGGCATCCCCCGTCTTATAAATATTATCTGTGATTTTCTGATGCTTTCCGCTTTTGCTGAAGAAACCATCCAGATAACTCCTGAAATGACCCGTGAAGTAATCGCTGATATGGACTTTGAAAACCATTTCTGGGGTGTTACCTATCCTGATGGCCAATCTGCCAAGCAGACTCCGCAGCCGGAAGTCCTTCCGTTCCAGCAGCAGAGTCTTCATGAACTCCTGTCTGCCATACTCAGCAGGATTGATTCGCTGGAAACCGATTTAAGGCAAAAGCCATCCAGCGCTTCTGAAAATAAGGCACCGGTTGATTATCTAGCGAAGCTGCATGATGCCATAGAGAGCAACAGGGCTTATACCGATGAACAGCTCCGTGAATTGGGAGACAAGCTTTCTGATGTTGTCAAAAAGGTAGAGCGTGAGACAACCATAGTAGAACAGTTTGAGCATGGAAAGACCGGCATAATCCGCAGGTTGCTCGGCAATAATCAGTAATAGATAACAGTTTTTACAAGATAGGGGAGGGGTTGATGAAAAAAACAGTAATGGCGATAGCGGTTGGACTGGCATCAGCCGGATTTATTACAGATGCCGATGCAGTTGAGGAAAAGCTGTTTTCTCCGATCTTATCAATCAGCCAGGAATATACTGATAATATCTTTGATGCCAAAGATAATAAACGCACAGACTACATAACTCGTCTGCGACCCGGCTTTGCATCAGTATATAAGGCCGCCCGATGGAACTGGAATGTCGCATACAACCTTGATTACCGCTACTATGCCCGTGACAGCAAAACCAATGACTTAACCCACGATGCCGCTGTAAAAGGTTCTATAGCAATACTTGAAAACTTTTTCTTCCTTGATCTGGCTGATAGCTACAAACGAGTCTCACTCAACACACTCCGTGATGAAACAGTTGCCAGCTCCTTTGCAAACCAGACAGAACAGAACATAGCAACCATAAATCCTTATCTGCTGTGGCGTCCCGGCCAGAAAACAACCCTTAAGACCGGTTACCGTTACACAGATACCCGTTACTGGGATTCAACAGGCATTGATAAAATGCATCATAGCGGTTATGCCGACTTGACCTACGAATTGACTTCAAAATTAAACCTGCTTGCAAACTACACATTCTCTCATCAGGAATCTTCAGACAGCATCCGCTACAACAAACATGACGCCTCCGCCGGATTTAAATACAGTTATGCCGAAAAATCATACCTCTATGCCAATGGAGGTTATACCTGGCAGTACTTTTCCAATAACCGCTCTGCCCGCTACCTGTTCTGGAACGGTGGCATAGTCCATGATTTCAACATCTTTGTCGCCAGACTTGAAACAAAACGCCAGACCACTGAAGACCCTCTGGCAGACTCCACCCGTGAGACAAGCTATCTGGCAAAAATAGACAGGGAATTTGACCGTGGCGCAGTAGGCGCTTCAGGCAGTTACACCGAATACAGCAACAGCTACACCAACTCAGGCTCCGGCGCCGGAGATCGTAAAAAGACCGCAGTAGGGGTAACAGGTCGTTATGAGATTATTGAAGGGGTGACAGCCAACGCCGCCTTAAATGGTGAACATTATGAATACTCTGTTCCTGGAACGGATAATTACCCATACCGTCTTACCGCTCTGGCCGGTTTGTCCTGGAAGATGATGCAAGAGCTGACCCTAAGCCTTAACTACAGTCATATCTCCAATCAGTACAAGATAGACAAAATGGCAGGTGGCTGGGCAACCAACAGGGCAATACTTGAAATGAAGATGGTATTCTGAGAAGATCAAAATCCCGAGGCAAATAAAGGTGTTAGCTTCATTATTACAATAAAGGAAAGATCCGTGAGAATTCAGCCGGAGGAAAAAGCAGCAATAATTTCAGCCTTCTCAAATATTGACAAAGATTCCGAGATCTACCTCTTCGGTTCTCGCCTCGATGACACCAGGCGTGGCGGAGATATTGATATTCTGGTTAAGTCTGACACCATCAGCCGCAACATGCTGGGATCTATTGAAGATGAAATCTTTCGCACGATTGACGAGCAAAAAATTGATGTTGTTCTTACCCGCAAAAATGAACTTAATTCATTTGCACAACTGGTACTCGCCAGAGGGGCGGTGCAGCTATGGTAAAAGAAGAGCGTGTCTATCTTAGCGAGATTCTGGGGCGATTGCAAAAGGCTTCCGAAACGCTCAAGTATTCACACGATAAATGTCAGGCTATAGGGTTCAAGAAGGTTTTCGATCCGGATGAGCAGGATCGATTTGAATCATTAACAGCCAAATTTGCCAGATTGTCGGATCTGATTATCAAACAGGCCATAAAGCTGATAGATATTCTTGATCTTGACGAACCGCCCGAAACGATCCGTGATGCAATCAACCGGGCGGAGAAAAAAGGGCTGATTGAATCTGCTGCCCGTTTTGTTGAAATCAGAAAGCTGCGTAACAGAATTGCCCACGAATATGCCGAATCTGATGAAGATATTTCAGAAATATATGGATTGACATTACAAAATACGCCGTTATTGCTTGAAAGCGTGACACGAATCACGGTCTACTGCCGGAAGTATGCTGTTTGAGAGTTGCGCGTTTTTTTGCCTCTCTTTGCGGCTTGGCGTCTTAAGCGCAGCGGGCGGAAGATACACACCGTTGCTATCAGGTTTTAAATCTCAGTAATCCAGAGGCTTAAAAATAGTATGTTCAATCGACAAAGCCTAAGCCTGAAAGGAACGCAGATGCACGCAAATAAAAACATTGCGGACCCTGAACTTCAGCCTCTGCTTACGGTACTTTCAGAATTAAGAAAAGAAAATAAACTCGATCTTGCTATTCTTTTTGGCTCTTATGCAAAAGGGATTCACCATCATCGTTCAGATATAGACCTGGCCATTGCAATTCCGCCTGCAATGCAAAAAAGCGAGATGGAAATAATTGATCGAATCCTCATGACAACTGAACGTCAAATATCAATGTTACGCCTTGATGATGTTGAAGAATCGCCGCTCGTAGTTCAGGAAGCGCTTAAAGGGATACAGCTTGTAGAGCCTGATTATAACACCTTCTATAAGGTTGCAGATCGGGTATTACATGAAAGTGAAAGCATACGCAGAAGGAGGCAAAGGTATGTCTGATCGCCAGCGCCTACTTGCTTTTCTGGATGATTCACTTGAGTATTTTGAAAAAAAAATTATCCTGGCAGATCGTGACCGATATTTCGCGGATCGTGACATTCGAAGTATCCTGGACAAAACGATCAATGACATTATTCTCTGTATAGTTGATCTGTGCGAAGAAGTGCTAAAGGAAAAGAAGCGAACTATTCCTGATACATACCGCGACACCATTTTGTCATGCCATGAATTTTTAGGTGAAATAGTTATTACACTTGCTCCGCTGGTTCGTCATCGAAATGAAATGATTCATCAATACATCAAGGTTAACTGGCAGAATATAATTGCTGTTAAGCAGAAGATTGAAAATATCAGGGATTTTTCCCGCATAGTAAGAGAGCGGCAGGAATAAATCGTAACGGGTACAGAATCAGGTTCAGGCTTTTTTGACAGGATAACAGCATGATAACAGCGGATGAAGGCTTTAGGGGTACACCAAACCTTAAAGATTTGCCTTTATCAGATTTTCATCAAGCCTTTATCCCGTCAAAGGACTGAAGGTTTTGCTTAAGCTGTTGACTAACTCCGTCTTTCAAAAAACGCACTGCCCAACTTGCAATCATAAGGTTTTAAGGTAAAAGATACCGATGCTCAACGCCCTTACCATAGATGTTGAAGATTACTTCCAGGTCAACGCCTTTGCAGGAGTAGTGCCTACTGACCAGTGGGACAGCTACCAGCTGCGGGTAGTAAAAAACACCCGTAAAATTCTTGACCTGCTTGATCAGTACAACATCAAGGCAACCTTCTTTATATTAGGCTGGGTAGCAGAGCGGGCGCCGGAATTAACCAGAGAGATACACCAAAGAGGTCATGAAATAGCCTGCCACGGTTACGGTCATCAATTGATATACAAGATAGGCCCTGAGAAGTTCAGAGAAGATATCCGCCGTTCGAAAGCAGTGTTAGAGGAACAGAGTGGTGAGAAGGTCAACGGTTATCGGGCGCCCAGTTACTCCATAACCGGTAATTCACTATGGGCGCTTGATATTCTTGTAGAAGAGGGGTTCACCTACGATTCCAGCATTTTTCCCGTTATGCATGATACCTACGGCATACCGGATGCAGAAAGGTTTCCCCACACGATAAAGACCAGAGCTGGCCTATTGCAGGAATTTCCATTAACTACCCTGCCGTTGCAGATAGGCTGGAAAAAAATGCGCCTGCCCATAGCCGGAGGCGGTTATCTGCGTTTACTGCCGGTAGAAACTATCCGTAAGGGAATTGATACAGTAAACAGAAAAGAACAGCAACCTGCAGTAGTCTACTTTCACCCCTGGGAGATAGATCCGGAACAGCCCCGTATAAAGGCCGGACTTAAATCCACCTTCAGGCATTATCTGAACCTGCATCGCACTGAAGGCAAGCTGATACACCTGTTCAAGCGGCTTAAGTTTGGAACCATGCGACAGGTGCTGGAAAGCAATCAATAAAACAACGAGGCTTTATTATGCAGACTGTACAACACCAGACATCCAGTAATCCATCAGCTGCAAACATAGCTGCGTGGGTTTTTTTGGCTGTTTCATTTCTGGCTCTCTGGCTGCCAACCATAATCGGCCTGGGGCGTATGTGGTATACATCTGATGATTTTTCCCATGGTTTCCTTATTTTACCGCTGGCAGGCTACATCATCTGGCAGCAGCGTGCAGAGCTGTCGCAAATACCTGTCAGAGGAAACTGGTTCGGTCTGGTTTTCGCTACAGCATCACTATTTGGTTTCCTCTTTGGAAAAGTAAGCGGTATGGCAACCCTTTCCTCCTTATCTATGATTACCTTCATCTGGGGTAGTGTACTCTACCTCTATGGTTTTGGTATTTTCAAAAAAACCCTCTTTCCTATGGCATTTCTGCTGTTCATGATTCCAGTCCCGTCACAGGTTTATGCAGCGCTGACCATGCCGCTACAGCTAATTGTTACCAAAATCACGGTTATGCTGGCTTCACTTTCCGGTATTCCTGTTTATCGTGAGGGTAATGTCATCCATCTGCCTGATATGACATTTCAGGTAGTGCAGGCCTGTAGCGGACTAAGATCTATCATGACCATGCTGACCCTTGGGGCTATCATCGCCTACTTTACGCTCCGTTCGCCGATTCTTCGCACGATATTATTCCTTTTGGGTGTGCCAGTTGCAATAGCTGTTAATATTTTTCGGGTTCTTTCCATGGTTACCGGTTACCACTTCTTTACCCTGGATCTGACAAAAGGCACACCTCATACCATACTTGGTCTGGCTGTTTTTGTGCTGGCTCTGGCAATCTTTATGCTTATACAGAAAGGACTGGCGCGATGCGAACAGTAAGCAGCATACGTCTGATAACTCTTTCCATAATGCTGCTTGTAACGGCTGGAGCTGTCTACCTGCTTTCTACAGCGCCACGCACTGTCAACAAGGCTCCGCTTAACAATGCACTGACAAGCCTGTCTGGCTGGTCAGCATCACCGGCAATTGATATGGGTTCGGCTGTTGAACAGGCGCTTTTTCTGGATGATTATCTCTTCCGTACCTATCAGCGCGGTTTTGACAAGGTAACCCTCTACATCGGCTATTACCATACAGCGGCAAAGGTTGGCGCGGCGCACGATCCGATGGTCTGCTTTACGGGTCAGGGCTGGAAAATCAATAAACGGGACAAAGGAGTATATCAACTAAAGAGTTCATCACAGGGGGCTATCAATTACGCCCTGATGATTGCTGAACTGCATACTGAAAAAGAGTTGATTATCTACTGGTTCCAGACCAACGGAGCTACCTCCAACAACACGGCATCACAGAAAGTTGCAATGGCCTGGGATCGTATGCGTCGGGCGCCGGAAGAAAGCGCCTTTGTCCGCCTTAGCACCAAGCTGGGTAATGAATCGATGGAAACAGCACAGAAGCGGATCTTCGATTTTATAGAGGTATTTTACCCGTCATTTCATCGTTATGTTGTAGGGAGCTGACCCTGGATACTCTATTTTCCATAACTCTTTTCCTTATGTTTTCCGTGTCTGCTATCCTTACTGCATTATTGGTGTATTTGTGGTTTTTTGCCTTATCCTATCTCTTTCAGAAAAAACAGTTCACGGGTCTTCTCTCTCAACCACATTCACGTTTTGTGTTTGTAGTTCCTGCCCATAACGAAGAGTCAGGCATCACAGCAACAATACAAAGCCTGTTAAGCGTCCAGTATCCACGCGAGTTATTTGATGTTGTCGTTGTTGCTGATAACTGCACTGATGCCACTGCTGAAAAGGCACGTGCTGCAGGAGCTATCTGTCTTGAACGGTATGACGTACAGAACCGGGGAAAGGGCTATGCATTACGCTACGCATTTACTGAACTATTACCCAAAGGGTATGACGCTGTTGTTGTTGTCGATGCCGATACAGTTGTCAGCAGTAATTTCCTCTCTGTACTCGATGCACGTCTGGATAGGGGAGAGCGAGTAATTCAGGCGTACTACGGAGTATCTAACCCAGACGAAAGTATTCTTACCTATCTGTTTCAGGTCGGTAATCTAATTGAAAACAAACTGTTCTGGGTTCCCAAACAAGACTATGGCTTGCCAATAGTGCTGCGCGGGAATGGCATGTGTTTCGCTAGCGATATCCTTATTACACATCCCTGGAATGCCTTCTCCATAGTTGAAGATACAGAGTACGGGTTGCTGCTTATCAAAAATGGGATCAGGATTCATTTTGCTGCTGATATCGGAGTATTTGCAACACAACCGGAGACACTTCAACAGGCATTTGCACAGCGGGTTCGTTGGGCATCAGGTAATGCAACCCTTACAAAAGGAAGAGCGCTTGGATTGATTAAAACAGGAATTATGAACAGCAATGTTGCGCTAATTGATTTTGGGATCAGTCTTATTGTCGGTAGCAGGCCGCTGCTACTGCTTATGAACATTCTATTGTTCGCATCTGCTGTTGTTTCCGGCTCAATTCTTTTGCAAATCTGGGCATCTAGCCTGCTGCTGGCTCAGTTCGGCTACATCGGTTGTGGTGTCCTGCTCAACGGTATAACGCTCAAAAAAATGGGCTATCTCTTAGCCTCACCCTTCTATCTGGCCTGGCTTACAATGGTGTCAGTGATGGGGTTGGCTGGTTTTCGCAAAAATCAGTGGACTCGAACGGCACGCCAGTAGCTGCCGTTATGGATAGTTACACCAGAATGTGGTTAGTTGATAAATTTGTCTTAATGATATTGGCAAGTCTGCAATTACGTTCAGTTAAACATGGCGGCGTGATTCATATTTTGTTTTCAGTGTACCGGGGTCGGTACACTTTAGTCCACCATCGAGGTGCCAGTTGCTATTTGTTACCATAGTTATGCCTGTCCGCAACGAAGAGCGCTTCATTGGTGATACTATTGGCCAGTTGCTTAGGCAGGACTACCCCTCAGATAGCTATGAAATTCTTGTAGCTGATGGATTTTCGAATGATGGTACAAGAGAGATAGTCCAGGGTATATCAAAACAACACCCTCAAGTGCAGCTTTTGGATAACCCTGATCAACGTTCCAGTGCTGGTCGTAATGTTGGATTCAAAAAAGGCAGGGGTGATATTTTTTTGGTGGTAGATGGTCATTGTTACATACCTGACAACCAACTACTTAACAATACTGTAGCCTGCTTTGAAAAAAGCGGTGCCGCCTGCTTGGGCAGGCCACAGCCCCTGGATCCTCCTGGGCTCACAGAATTTCAAATGACAGTGACACTGGCACGTGCTTCAAAGCTTGGTCATGGTGGCGACTCACTCATCTTTGCCCAGTACGAAGGATTTGCCAGTCCTGTCAGTAATGGCGCAACCTATCGTAAAGAAATATTTGAGAAGATTGGCTATGTAGATGAAACCTTTGATGCCTGTGAAGATGTTGAATTCAACTACCGTGTAGAACAGGCAGGATTCAACTGTTACACCAGTCCTGGTCTCACAATCAGATATTATCCGCGCGAAAATCTGCAAGGACTGATGCGGCAGATGATTCGTTATGGCAGCGGTCGCAGACGTTTCATCAAAAAACATCCCAAAGCATTGACCGTTAATCAATTAATTCCAGCAGGTTTTGTGATTGGCCTGATGATGTTAATGGTCTTTGGCCTTTACTCTCTTATCTCTGGTAACATTTCTTCTGTCTTCAGTCTTCTGCTTTTTCTTTACTCTCTTTACACGGTAATTATTCTTGTTGAATCTATCCGTATTGCATCAAAAAACGGCTGGAGTTACTTTTGCAGGTTGCCATTTGTTATTTTCACGATACATTTTGGACTCGGCTGGGGGTTTTTGCGGCAATTGGTAAGAAGGTGAGATGCTAGTTTTATGAAGATGTTACAGATTATAGACAGTGGCGGACTGTACGGTGCAGAAGTTATGTTGCTCAGCCTCATGCAGGAACTCCAACAGATAGGAGTTGATACCGTTCTGGCTAGTATTGGTGATCCAGGCGTTCCTGAAAAGCCGGTTGAACAGGAAGCACGTCTGCGTGGTCTCAGGATGCAGCAGTTTCGTTTCCGGCCTGGCCCTAACCTGTCAGGGGCATTTGAACTGCTCCGATATGCCAGACAGGAAGGAGTAGACTTGTTGCACTCACATGGCTACAAGGGCAACATCCTGCTTGGCCTGCTGCCACGATTTCTGCAACCGTCACCGATGGTCAGCACACTGCATGGTTGGACATGGACCGCCGGTTTTAACAGGATGCTTCTATATGAACGTTTTGATGCTTTGGCTCTCCGGCGTGTTGATCAGGTGGTGCTGGTTAACGAAACACTTAAAACACATCCACGGCTACAGGGTGGCATTCAAAAACGTATCAGGGTAATTGAAAACGGAGTCTCTTGCGGCAAAGAGGTGCAATCTGTCAACAGATCTGTTCTTGATCAAACGATTGTAGATTTTTGCAGTAAAGGTATCACCATCGGCGCGGTGGGTAGGCTTTCACCTGAAAAAGGATTTGATCTGCTGATAGATGCCCTGGCATCACTTGTTTCCCGTGGAAGAGACCTCCGACTGGTTATTCTTGGTGAAGGCGCTCTCCGTTCAGCGCTTGAAGATCAGATTCTGCGGCTTGGTCTTCAGGACAGGGTTTTAATGCCAGGCTACCGGGATCATGGAGATACCTATCTGACTCAGTTTCAGATCTTTGCCATGCCTTCGCTGACTGAAGGTCTGCCCATGGTCATGCTTGAAGCGATGCGAGCCGGTGTTCCGATTGTAGCTTCGGCAGTTGGTGGCATACCCCGTCTGCTTGATGCTGGTAAGGCAGGTCGCTTGGTCCCTACCGCCAATCTTCAGGCACTAGAACAGGCATTGGAAGATCTGCTGGATCATCCCAAACAGGCGCTTGAAAGGGCAGAACTTGCCTCACAACGTCTGGTGGAACATTATTCCAGCCAGGCAATGGCAAAAAAATATCTGGATACATATCAAGAGGTACTGCACAATCATGCCGGTTAATGTACTTTACATGATAGACAGTCTGACCCATGGTGGTACTGAACGCCAACTTGTCGAATTGATACGCCATCTTGATCAGCATCATATCCGGCCCCATCTCTGCACCCTTAAGCCGTCCGGCGGGTTCTTTGACGATCTTGCAATCCCCAAAATCTGTCTCAACTTCTCCAGTTTTGGAAGTCCCTCCCTGCTTGGGGTACTCCGGCAATTAAGCAACTTTATTAATCAGCATCAGATTACAATCATGCAGACCTTTTTTCAGGATCCCTGCCTGCTTGGGGCGCTGGTTAAACCATTTACCGGGGTCAAACTTGTCGGTTCGTTCCGGGATCTGGGGTTTTGGCGAACTGCTTCAGAATCCCGTAAAATGAAACTGTCCTATCCTCTCTTTAACGGATTTATTGCCAACTCGCAGGCAGTAAAAGATCACTTCTGCAGTACCGATGGTATTGCTCCGTCAAAGATACAGGTTATCTACAATGGTTTTGATCTTGCCACCATACCTGTTGCCACTGCCTTACCATTAGATCCTGCTACGTCTCCGGTAGTGGGGATAGTTGCCAATCTTAACCGTCCGGTCAAACGGGTACAGGACTTCATTTCAGCTGCGGTTCGTGTCCATCAACAGCGTCCTGAAACCAGGTTTCTGGTAGTAGGTGGTGGACACCTTCAGCCAGAGCTTCAACAACAGGCCGCAGACCTGGGGCTTGCCGGTTCAATTACCTTTACCGGTATGGTTTTTAACCCGCTTGATTATATTGCACAGATCTCTATCGGAGTTATTACTTCCGAAACGGAAGGTTTCTGTAATGCCATCATAGAATATATGGCCTGCGGAGTACCTGTAGTAGCAACACGGGTTGGCGGAAATATTGAGTTGGTACAGGAAGGGGAAAACGGCTTTCTATATGATATGGGCAACGTAGAACAACTGGCCGGATCAATTCTGAAACTGCTGGATAACCCTGAAAAACGTGGCATAATTGCTGCTGCAAACCGGCTGCTGGTTACAGAACGTTATTCCGTTAAAGCGATGGTTGAGCGGACTGAAAGCTATTATGAACAGTTACTTGGCAAAGCCTCCCGTTGAAAACTGATCAACCAACTACTACAGTGCTGGTATTTGGCGCCCAGCACCCTACCGGCCTGATGACGGCTCGTTCCTTGAGGGGTTGCGGGGCTGAAATAATCGGCCTTGCCTTTGGCGATTCTCCCTGTCTGCGATCATCTATCTGGTCTTCACTGATTATACTGGAGCAAAATCCAGAGGCGTTGCTGCAGGCTGTAAGGAAGATTGCTGAAGAGCGTTCAGGTTCTGTTTTACTGCTTCCTGCCGGCGATGAAAGCGTAAAGATTCTTTCTGATCATCGCTATGAACTGCCACCATCCTGTATACTGGTTCTGCCGGAATCTGCCACTGTGGATCTGCTGCTGGACAAGTCCCGATTTTATTCCTGGGCCGAAGCACACGGATTTTCTGTCCCTAAAACGCTTGAAGTTACCTGCTTTCCAGAGCTTGATGCAGTCATTAAGGAGATCGGCTATCCACTACTGCTCAAGCCATTATACCGAGACACTGTATGGGAACAAAAGTTCCCGGACAACAAGGTCTTTATCCTCGAAACAGCTGCAGACTCTGAACAGTTGCCCCGGAATCTGTTTGCGGTAGCGCCGGTCATGCTGGCACAGCAGTGGATTCCCGGTACTGATGCAGATGTCTACTTTTGTCTTGTCTGTTACGACCAGCAGGGCAAGCTCATCAATCATTTTTGTGGCAGAAAGCTGATGCAGTGGCCGCCATTGGGAGGCTCTACAGCTGTTGCCATCAGTGATAAAAAAGAAAAAAGCCGGGAACTGACCCAGGCTATTTTTGATACGGTGGGGTATCAGGGGCTTGGTTCTGTTGAATACAAGAAAGACCCCCGTAATGGGAAGCTGTACATTATGGAACCAACAGTGGGCAGAAATGATTTCCAGTCATACCTGGCGGTAACCGGCAACGTTAACCTCACCCGGCTAGCCTATTACAATGCACTGGGGGTACCGCAGCAGCCTGCAGGTCAGCGCCGTCCATCATCCTGGATCTGTGAGCCATCCTTTTATTACGGCCTTAAATATTATCTGCGTCGCAGGGATGCCTACTTTCTGCGATACCTCTTGTCTATGGTACGTCGTACCGGTTTTGCCTATCTTGATTTGCGAGATCGGACACCGTTTATTGCCTTTGTTAAGAGCAGGCTCAAATGAGTAAGAGTTTCAAGTTATCTGATCAATACACCGTACAGGTTTATACTGTTAATAACCTGCCACAGCTTAAGGAAGCTTGGGATAGTTGTGCTGCCAATAACGGTTCTTATTTTCCGTTTCTCTGTTTTGACTGGTTTGTAAACTGGATCAAGCACTTTCCTGAAACTGAACTTCATCTGCCGGTACTGTATGAAAATGGTGCGATAGCTGCAATTATGCCGATGATGCAAAAGGTTGTAAAAAAGCGGGGTATCAGACTGCAAACCTTTGCCTTTGTTGGTAATGCCTACTCCCAGGCCAGGGCTATCCTGCACAATAGCACAGACCCTGAAAAACGGATTCAACAGGCAGAACTGCTGTTTCGTTATTTTTTGCAGTATGCGCCAGTTTGGGATTATCTGGATCTGTACGGTCTGCAGCCGGAAAATGGCAATACTGAACAGATTATGCAGGCTGTTAAGAGTTGTGGGCTGCATTGTACCAGAACCGTTGCCTATCAAAACTGCTATCAGGATGCCATTAGCCAGACTGCTGAAGGATATATGCAGACACGGCCCAGTACGGTTCGGAAAAATGCCCCCTACTATCGCAGAAAGATGCAGCGGGAAGGAGAACTGCAGTTTCGGCTTGTAACAACTGATGATAACCTTGATTCAGTGATGGACAGCTACTATCAACTGTATGCCAAAAGCTGGAAGCAGTCAGAAGACTTAGGGCCAACTTTTCATCGGGATCTGGCTATTCTTGCCGCTGAAAAGGGCTGGTTACGTCTGGGGTTTCTTGATTTTAACAAAACCCCCATTGCCTGCCAGCTTTGGCTTGTGCAGGGTACAACCGCTTATGCCCTGAAGGTTTTTTACGATCAGGCGTATAAACAGTATTCACCGGGTACGGTGTTAAGTGAAACAATGCTGCGTACAGTCATGGAACATGACCAGATAGCAGCATTTGACTACCTGCAAGGTGATGAGCCTTACAAGCATGATTGGGTTGATGGACAACGTAGCAGAGATCATCTGATAATATTTAATACGACGTTTAAAAGTCAGGTTTTAGTACTGCTTGAAACTATATTCCGGCGTGTTGGTAAGGCATGAGGAAAATATAGATGATTAGTGGCATTACATATAGGTGTGTGCAACCATCTGTTGCTATTTCAGAAGCAGTTTTTTCTCTTCAGGAACAGGTCTATGGAGATTCTACTGTACTGAGACAGAGATGGGAGTGGGAATTTATGAACCATCCCAAACAGGCAGAAATCAAGCTGTATTGTGCAGAATACAATGGACAACTTGTGGGGTTAACGGTTCGTCATCCGGTTTTTCTTCAAGTGCAAGACGCTAGAGCACCTGCTTGTTTTGCTTCTAACTCAATGGTTAGGCCTGATATGCGCGGACAAGGCATTATACAGAATCTTTACCAACAGGCTGCTGAAGATGGTGGTGATATCCAACTCTCCAAAGGCACAGCTGAAGGAATGTATTCAGTACTTAAAAAATTTGGTTACCAAGATGTTATTCCAAATACTTATCAGGTTTGTATTCTTGATCCTGTTAAATGGGTTGTACAGCGTTTTTTAAATAAACCTGGCAGGGCGGTTAAAGAACTTAACGAGTCTGTTGCCCCTTACAACATTATCTTGCATGGTGAAATACCTGATGATGTAACAGAAATCTGTTGTGATGGAGTTTTAAAAGATGCTCAGTATCTTGCCTGGAGATATCGCAAGATTCCTCACAAGCAGTATCATATCTATATAAGACGTGTTGCTGGATCTCCTGTTTCTTTTCTGGTTCTCAGATATAGCGGGAATTGTGCGTATTTAGTTGATATTATATGGGATAAAAATTTAGCAGATGAACCTGCTGCAACTATTCGAATAGCAAAAAAAGAAGCACGTCGAATGGGGGCGAGTAAGATGGTGGCTTGGGCTACTCATAAAAAAGTGAGAACTGCTTTACGGAATCAGGTTTTTTTTGATCGAAGTGAGTCACCGCATTTTAGTTATTACTGTTTATCTAATAAGGCTGATGGTATTTCCTGGAATGATATGAACTTTGTGCATGGTGATGGAGATCTTGATTATTTATGACAACTTCAGACAGTCAACAATATCTGAAATATGACTTATATCGTTATTTCTATCCAGATAATCACACAGACAGCCTATCGCTGGTGGGAAAGCTACGTAAAATTGTCCTGACTCAAGGGATCTGGGCACTGGTTGTCTATCGGGCTGGGTCATGGTGTGTCAGAAACAGACGAAGTTATGGTGGTCTGCCACGTCTGCTGCTGCCTTTTCTAACCATCTGGCAGAAGCTGGTTGAGATGACTACCGGAATAGAAATCCCTTTTACGGCACAGATCGGCAGAGGCCTGTATATCGGACATTTTGGACAGATTATCCTGTCTCCAATGGCTGTACTGGGTGAATGCTGCAATATATCGCAGGGAATTACCATAGGTCAGGCAGGGCGGGGTGATCAGCAGTTTGTGCCGTTGATTGGAGATCGGGTCTACATTGGTCCCGGTGCCAAGCTGTTTGGTAAACTGACCATCGGCAATGATGTCGCCATTGGCGCTAATGCCGTGGTAACCAGAGACCTGCCGGATAATGCCGTGGCTGTTGGTATTCCCGCCAAGGTTATAAACCTTGGTTCGAGCAGGGATTTTATTAATTTTAACCGACACAAAATGGAGATGCCATAGCATGCGCCAACGCCTTAAAAAGCTCATTTGTGGAAATCAGTTGATGCTACGGGGTGTTAACGTGATCTCTGACAGATTTCCCAGGGTGTTGGTTTATCATCGCTTTGCAGCGCCAAATGCTCCGATACCCCATCGGGTTAATGCTGCAACCTTTGCCTGGCAGCTTGATACCATCAAGAAGGATTTCGATGTTATTACCTTTGGAGAGTGTGTTGCTCGTTTTTTGCAGTATGACTCCTGGCCCAAAGGTTGCGTTGTGCTGACCATTGATGATGGCTATTCAGATATGTATCAGTGGGCCTGGCCAGAACTGGCTAAACGGAACCTGCCTGCCACCTTCTTCGTTACCACCGCTTTTGTTGATGGAACACTCTGGCTCTGGCCAGATCGTTTGGAATATGCCTTGATTAAGACAGATTGTACAGAATGCAACATAACCATCTCAGAAAAGCAGATAACATTATCTCTCAATACCAATCAGGAACGCTCTTTGGCCTGGAAGCTTTGCAGTGACCACTGCATCAGCCTTGAAAACAGCCAACGCCTGGCCTTTATAAAACAATTGGAAGAACAGCTTGAAATTGAACTGCCATTGGCACCACCACCTGAATATGCAGCTGTAACCTGGGAACAGTTAAAGGAGATGCAGGCAGGCGGTATTGAGATTGGCGGACATACCATTAACCATCCCATCCTCTCAAAGATCAGTATTGATTCACTGGGACAGGAGATAGGCCTTTGCCGTCAGATCCTGCAGAAGAAACTGACAGCGCCTGTTGACTCATTTTGTTACACCAATAGTGCACCAAATGATGTAAACGCTGCTGTAATTACAGCAGTAAAGGATGCCGGATACAGCGGAGCAGTTTTTGGCACCAACCTGGTTGCATGGGAGGATCGTTACCAGGTTCCCCGCATGGGGATCAGTGATGATCGAACAGATTTTCTCTGGAAGCTGTACGGTGGTGAATCCCTTACCTGCAGACGTACCTGAAAATGAATAACATAGGAAACAGATGTCGTTAAATGCCAGAAGCATAATTGGAAATTCATTTTCCGGGGCAATTGTGCCTGTAGTGAAAATTGCGATTACCTTTGTCATGTCCCCCTTAATTGTCAAAGCCTTGGGGAATTATGATTATGGTATATGGGAGATGGTCTTTGCTGTGGTTGGGTACATGGGGATACTTGATCTGGGGCTTACCCCTGCCATTATCCGCTATGTGGCACGGCATCAGGCTCTGGAGGATCGTACTGAGCTGAACCGAATCTACAGCAGTGCCATGGCGTTTATGTTTCCTGTCGGTTTTGCAATGGCACTTGTGGTCGTTGGAATTGCGTTCTTTGCTCCGCAAATAATCATTAAAGGCGCAACAGATGCCAGCCAGAGTAAGTACTTTATTTTTATGCTTATTGTTGCTGCTCAGACCTTTGTAGACTTTATAGGTTCGCTGTTTGACAGCTTTCTTGAAGGTTTTCAAAAATATAAGTTACGAAACTATACTACGGTTTTTATGTCTGTTGCTGGCGCAATTGTTATCTACCCCCTTTTGAAAAATGGTGGTGGTTTGCTGACCATAGCAGTGGCAAATGCGGTGGGATATACGGTAAAGTACAGCTTCTATGGTGTAATGCTGGCAAGTAGCAGGTTTGGCAGCTTTAGATTCAGGCTTTCCGACTGTTCATTTGCAACCCTGAAAGGGATGTTCTCTTTTGGGGTTAATAACCTGATTTACTCAATCTCTTTGAGAATATCGACAGTAACCGATTCTCTGGTTATCGGTGCCTTTCTTGGGCCGGCTGTAGTAACCCTTTATATTATTCCCTATAATTTTATATCCCAGGCGCGAACTCTTATTTGGGCGTTATCCCGCAACTTTATGCCTTTATTTAGTGAGCTGGATGCACTTGGCCATGCAGAGGCAGCCCAAAAGTTGTTTTTTCAGGCATCACGGATCATGGTCGGTATCATTATGCCTCTGGTTATCGGTATTGTAATGCTTGGACCTGCTTTCCTTCATCATTGGATGGGAGCTGAATATGCCCGGGAAGGTCGGTATGTCCTCTATATCATTGCACTGGCGTATGGCATCCAGTGGCTTAATCCACTGGCAAACAGGATGCTTACCGGCTATGGCCTGCATGGCATCATGGCAAAAATAGGCATCATCAGTTCTTTCTGCAACCTTGCATTCAGTCTGATACTGGTTCAGTTCATCGGCAAAGAAGGGGTGGCGCTGGGCACATTGCTGCCGGTACTGTTTTTTGAACCACTGTATCTGTATAAGGTATGTAAAATTCTTGAAACCGGTTTGTGGTGGTATGCAAGGCAGGTTTTGATTCCTTTGCTGCTGCCTGTTGTCAGCATAACTGCGGGGATTGCATTCTTGTGCAGACTACATGCCCCTGAGTCTCTTCTGCAGGTGATGGGAATTGCGGTAGCTGGAATGCTGCTTTATCTGCCAACCTTCTGGCTGTTTGGTCTTCGTATTGATGAAAGGAATATGTTACTTCAAAAAGCTGGATTACAGAAGTTTGTCAAAGGCTGATACTGATGGCATTTATTTTATTAAACCTTTTTACAATCAGCTATTTTCTGCATCTTACGGCAAGAGTACCTGCTTTAGGAGCATTGCGCCTTGACCTGCTTCTAGCTGCTGGTGCCTTGCTGATAATCCTGATGCAATATGGAGGTCGAGAAGCGCTACGCCTTTATGAAGAAACTGCACGCCGTTTAAATCGGTTTCTTCTGTATATTTTTCTCAGTCTCCCCTTGGTTACCTGGCCAGGCTCGGTCATCAATAATTTTACAGAATGGATAAAGGTCTTGTTTTTCTTTTTACTTGTAGTGGGGGCGGTACGAACAGAAAAACAGTTGAAGGTACTCGTAGTGGTATTCTTGGCGTGTCAGGTGTTTCGTGGCCTGGAACCGCTTTATCTTCATATTACAACCGGGTATTGGGGGGATGTGGCATATTCCCATACCACTGGTGTCATGACTGGCCTTAATCGATTGAGCGGATCTCCTTTTGATATTGTTAATCCAAACCAGCTGGCATGGGTAATTGTCAGTATTATCCCGTTTTTGTTTTATCTGCTGTGGGAATTGAACAAAAAAGGAAAGCTCTTGTTTGTTATTATAGTAGCCCCTTTGGTTCAGGCATTACTATTAACCGGGTCACGCAGCGGCTTGCTTTCACTAGCCATGGTCATAGCAGCTATAATAATGTTAAGTAAAAATAGAAAACGTAATATTATTATTAGCTTGTTTGTTATATTGCCGATTGCTGCCATCTTGTTAGGGCAATTAGCGCCTGATATGCAGGAACGCTACATATCATTGATCGATTCGGATGCTGCGGGCGCTGATACCAAGCAAGGCAGGATAAATGGCCTAGTGAGGCAGATTGGAACTATTGCCGATAATCCTCTGTTTGGTCATGGTCTGGGAACATCTGCAGAAACAAACTGGAATGTATCGGGTGCCGGCGCTCAGATTACCCATAACCTATATATAGAAATCTTACAGGAAACAGGCATTATTGGATTGAGTATTTTCCTGTTTTATATTGCTTCCATTATCAAATCTCTGCGTAATGCATTAAAGACCCTTGCTGAAAAAGGGTGTGGTACAACAGATTGGCTAACCCGCTTTTCCTCAGCTACATTAGTTTGGGTTGTCATGGATCTGTTTTACAGCATGTCATGTTTTGGTTTACGCAGCTGGGAGTGGTATTTTTTCGGGGGTACAGCGACAGTTTGCTATGTTTTATCCAAAGAGCATAAGGAGATTATAGGTGCAGAACCAAGCTATGCAGGAGCCAGCACAGTTAGTTAGCGTGATTATCCCTTGCTACAATAGGGATGATTATATTGTTGAGACAGTACAGAGTGTGTTGAACCAGACCTGGCTCAACATTGAGCTGATTGTGGTGGATGATGGCTGCACCGATGGATCACGAGCCTTGCTTGAATCTTTTGGTGATCGCCTTACGATTCTGGAACATCCAGGCCGGGTAAACCGTGGCCAGTCTGCCTCCATCAATCTGGGGCTGCGTCAGTGTCATGGGGCTTATGTGGCCATTCTGGATAGTGATGACCTGTTTATGCCGACCAAACTTGAAAAACAGGTGCGTTTTCTGGAACAAAACCCTGGAATTGGCTTGGTGTATGCAAATGCATTATACATTGATGCAGAAGGAAACAAACTGTACCCCAGATACGGGAAAGGGCATCTGCCGCCTGATGATCCCTGTCAGGTGCTGCTGGATTGCTGTTTTAATGTGCCCTCAAATTCACTGGTTAGAAAATCTTTGTACGAAAAGGTTGGGTTTCTTGATGAAACCCTGCGAGCTGCCCAGGATCATGATCTGGCTATCCGCTTGGCGGAGGCAGCACCGGTGGGGTATATTGATGAAATCCTCTGGTGCTATCGTCGGCATGGTGGAAGTATCAGCAGCACCAGAGCAAAACTGCGCTGGCAAAATGGCTTTATCATTCTTGCAGCGGCCTGCAGGCGATATCCGTACCCTGCTGCAGTGTGCCGGAAAAGGCGGGCAGTGCTGCATTTCAGGCTGGGGCAATGTTTAGTTCAGGAAAAAAACTTTCTTAAAGCAGCCTATCATCTGATGTTGGCAGGGTTGCTAGATCCTGCCCGGGCTTTTGGGGTGGTAAGCGGTAGGGAAAAGGCAAGCAGTCCTAATTAGTAAATCACATATTTAGATACGACGATAAGCAGGATTTCAGGAGTAGAAATATGCCACAGAACATAGGTGCAATTTGCACATCAGTCCAATGTGCCCGTGGGCTGTCCTCTAAGGTTGCCATGCGCTGGATTGATGCCCATGGCACCAGAACCGACTACACCTTTGCTG
>CAZZMP010000029.1:0-34970 GCA_964655435.1 uncultured Geobacter sp. | reverse complement strand
TGACGGCGACCGCCGTCAGTTCAGTCGGTCAGACAAAGGTGAAATCGCCCGGATAGAAGCAGAGGACGATCCACTTTCCTTTGTAGTCAGATAATTTCATTGTTTGAAAACCACCGTTCAAATAAACGTTGGCCTCAAAATCAGGGGCTGGATGCCCGACACGTGCAACTGTCATGGTTCGCTCCTCCTTTTGTGATTGAACATCAGTGGATGAATTTGGCATTCCGCCTGCTGTCAGTGGACCTGCTGCTGTTGCGACGCAGCCCTGACTGGTTCCCATAAATATTCTCCTTTCAGAAAATACAGCATGGAAACAGATAATGAATCCATGCTGTTAAAAGCCTAACATAGTTTAAGCTGATTGCAACTCAATCTCTATTTTAACGGGGAAGCTCATCAATAGTGATTCCCATAGCATTTGCAACGCCTTCACCGTAAGCCGGAGCGGCTTTGTAACAGTTGCCTATATGTCGAAGTTTGATCTCTTTGGGTGCATCACTCATAGCTCTGGCAGTGTTTTCAAAGAGCACCTTTTGTTGTTCTTTAGTCATCAGGTTGAACAAAGCCCTTGGTTGTGAGTAATAATCGTCATCATCCTCACGGAAGTTCCAGTGGTCAGCAGAGCCTTCCAAGGCAAGCGGAGGTTCCTTAAAATCAGGCTGTTCCTGCCACTGCCCATAACTGTTAGGTTCGTATCCAAGCGTACTGCCATGGTTACCATCTACCCTCATGGCGCCGTCACGATGGTAACTGTGGAACGGACATCGTGCCGCATTAACAGGGATGAGGTGATGGTTAACTCCCAAGCGGTAACGTTGCGCATCCCCATATGAAAAGAGCCGTCCCTGCAGCATCTTGTCTGGAGAGAAGCCGATGCCAGGTACTACATTGGCAGGATTGAATGCTGCCTGCTCAACCTCGGCAAAGTAGTTTTCCGGGTTTTTGTTGAGCTCCATTACCCCAACCTCTATAAGTGGATAATCCTTGTGGGGCCAGACTTTAGTCAGATCAAAGGGATGGTAAGGAACTTTTGCAGCCTCTTTTTCCGGCATAATCTGTACAAATAAAGTCCAGCGAGGAAAGTTGCCGTTTTCAATGTTGTCATAAAGATCACGTTGGTGGCTTTCACGGCATTTACCAATAACCTTTTCAGCCTCTTCATCAGTGATATTCTTGATTCCCTGCTGAGTTCTAAAGTGGAATTTGACCCAGTAACGCTCATTATTCGCGCTGATAAAACTGAAAGTGTGGCTGCCAAAGCCGTGCATATTCCGGTAACTTGCCGGAATTCCGCGATCACTCATAACTACCGTTACCTGATGTAAAGCCTCTGGTAAGGAACTCCAGAAATCCCAGTTATTTAGTGCGCTTCGCAGATTTGTACGGGGGTCACGCTTGACTGCATGGTTTAAATCAGGAAATTTAAGCGGATCACGGAGGAAAAAAACAGGGGTATTATTGCCGACGAGATCCCAGTTTCCCTCTTCAGTGTAGAACTTTATTGCTAAACCACGAATATCTCTTTCTGCATCAGCAGCGCCACGTTCACCTGCAACAGTGGAAAAACGAACAAACAGGTCTGTCTTTTTGCCAACTTCAGAAAATATTTTCGCCCTTGTGTATTTTGTTATGTCGTGTGTAACAATAAAGGTTCCGTAAGCTCCTGAGCCTTTTGCATGCATGCGACGTTCTGGAATAACCTCACGATCAAAGTGGGCAAGCTTTTCAAGAAACCATACATCCTGTAACAGTTGTGGGCCTCGGGAACCGGCAGTTATTACGTTCTGGTTATCTACAACGGGTGCGCCTGCGTTAGTTGTAAGTTTTGACTTATTACTCATCAGTTAATCCTCCTTGTTTGAAATTCGCAATTTGCGGGTAATTCTGGTTCGAAAGAAAATAGTAACTGGGGAATTTTACCTATTAGTAATAATACCTAACAAGTAACAAGTCAACAAAAATATGTTTTTACAAAAGTATGTAATCAGCTATTGTTCTGGCAATTTTTTCAGGTATTACCCGATCGTTATTAAACAAAATATCGTAAAGCTCTTTATTGTTATCATCGTGATTCATAAAATCTTTGGCAAAGGAGTCTCTATGTTTTTGTTCCTTAATAATAAAATGTTCTGCTTCAGCAGAATCCATTTTGCGTTGTTCAACAATCTTTTTGACCTTAAACTCCATAGATGCAAACAACCTGCAATGAAATGAATGTTCAAGATGCTTTGTAATAAGTGCTCCACCAAGCTCCATAATAACTACATTACCGAGCTCCGCCAGAGAAACCACGTGTTTGCACAAAAGCTGGAAACAGTCCTGGCTGTGCGTCCAACGTGGTGAAAAAACAGCAAGCAAGTCATCCAGAATTCTGTTTTTCTCACCTAGATTTTCAAGAATCTCCTTTGATATGCTATGACGCTTGGCTACTTCATCAAGAACGGCCTTATCAATCAAAAGCCAGGGTTCTCCGGTTTTTTCTTCCAATAACTTGCAGAGATTAACAGCCACAGGATAGCCCTGACATCCATATTGCCTTGAAATTGTAACGCAAGCCTTTGTCTTTGGCTTAACCACCTTGTTCAAGGCCTTTTCCTTGCACTTACGGTTATACTCTTCCAAAGCGCCTATTCTTAGATCTACTGAGGGTATAAATAGATTTTCCGGCATACTTCACTCCATTATTTTTCAGAGATTAAATAAAGTCTTATATTTTATATACGACATAAAATAAGAATGTAAACTTTGAACATGCAGGAAATACAAACTGACAAAACTTATTACTCCACAATAAGGGACGTGAATACACCATCGAAACAGCTATTTGTATATAGGTAAGCCTGTACTGGAAAGCATTTGGAAATCTTACGATAAAACGCCCATAAGATATATTATGTTAAGTTATATTTCTAAACCTCTACAAGCTAGCTGGTGAGAGTAAAGCCATTTGCCTATAGAGGGAAAAGACTACTGATACTGGATGTAGATCGGTTTTGGATTTAACCTTAAAAGTTCTTTGGGTGTCATAAGAGGATCACCCTTTTTGGTGTCATTATGATAAAAAAGTTTGAATCCTGTAAACTGTACGGGTTCTGCAACAATATAATCTTTATAAGAATCGCGCTTTAGCCAGGAAGCTCCCCAACCATCCATATTGATTACAATCTGAACTTCTTTGCTGAGTTCTATTTTTTTCGAATCTATTATACCATTACGTGTAAAGCGGTGAACAATCAGTATCTTGGGTGGCAGGTTGTATTTTTTGATCAATTGCTTAAGATAACTGCTTGCAAAATTGATTTCGCTTTCATTGTAACTTCCTATTTTCTTGCCCGGTTTTGCCTTACTTTCTATCAGGTTAAACTCAGGATCAATCCCGAGATGTACATCAGGGTTTTTAAGTATCCATTCAAATTCAGGCAATATAGTTCTTATATTGTCATGTCCGGTCTGTATATCTATAAACAGAATGGCACCACTTTCTTTAGCCCACCCATAAACTTGATTTATCAGTTTCTCAGGCATAATTGTCCGGTATTTACCTGATTTACCCGGTTCAGGTTGTGCAACCGCTGCAATAAGATGAAGTGCTGTCTGTACAGGCATTGAGGGATCCGCCTGCTCCCATTTTTCTGCCTCGTCCTTTAACCGTCTTATCATTTCATCTTTTTGAAACTCCCCTAATACTCCCATTCTTTTTGATAGAGGGTTGCCATAATAGGCAACAATTCTATTTTTAGGAATTATTGAGCCAGGTAGTGGAGTTGGATATTTCTTAGGCCATCCTTTCTTTTTTGCGAATTCAGGATCTTCGCCGGCATTATATCTGTACTTGATTTTATTGGACTTTGAAGAACTTGTTTGTGGTTGTATAGCGACTTCAGTTCCTGTTGTGCTGCTTGTTTGTTCAAATGTTTCAGGAATTATTTGAGATTTTACCGTGCTTTGAGGCTGTTGTACCATTTTTTTTACAGGTGGTGCAGATGTGTTAAAATGTGGATGTTTATTACAGGCCGTTAGGTTTAAAAAAGAGATGTTTGAAAATATCAAAAAAGGCAATAAGCGTCTTTGTAAAAATAGAAATATTTTTTTGTTAAACACTGAAAGAGCTCCAAATATAATCTGAATTTCATCAATACGCCGCAACAGATTCTTAATGTTACGGCAGTTTTTAAGATTTAAGTAGCTAGCAAGAGAAAGCTATATTTTTCTCTTATCAATTACCCGCTCTGCCTTGCCTTCATGGCGCGGAATGCTGTTGGGTTCAACAAGCTTTACAGTAGCTCCGACCCCCAGGGCTGAATGAACCTTCCTTTCTATGGATTCAAGAAATGCACGCTGCTTTTTCATCTCATCAAAGAAGATATTTTCTGTCACCTCAATATCAATTTCCAGTGTATCTGTCACACCGGAACGCTCAACTATTAATTGATAGTGGGGTTCACAGCCTTCAATTGCAAAAAGGACTTCCTCAATCTGTGACGGGAAAACGTTAACTCCTTTAATTATGAGCATATCATCGCTGCGTCCCATGGTTTTTTTCATACGTGTAAGTGTTCTGCCACAGGCACATGGTTCATGCACAAGACTGGTAATATCCCTTGTCCTATACCTGATCATCGGGAAGGCCTCTTTTGTAAGGCTTGTTAAAACCAGTTCACCTACAGAACCTGAAGGTAAAACCTTTCCTGTTTCAGGATCGATAACCTCAGCAATAAATGCATCTTCAGCAATGTGCATACCAGACTTATTTAGACACTCTCCGGCAACTCCTGGACCTATAACTTCTGAAAGCCCATAATTGTCGGTAGCAATTATCTGGAGACGTTGTTCAATCTCAGCCCTCATGGCTTCAGACCAGGGTTCTCCACCAAAAAGACCAACCTTTAATGAAAGTGATTTAGGATCAATTCCCATTTTATCAAGTCTGTCGGCAATCGTAAGCGCATAGCTTGGAGTTCCCACTAAGGCAGTTGTTTTGTAATCCTGCATAATCATGATCTGTTTTTCTGTATTGCCACCCCCCATCGGTATTACGGCTGCTCCGATAGTTTCAGAACCGTAATGCAAGCCAAACGCACCTGTAAACAGGCCGTAACCAAAGGCTATCTGAACCACATCATCATGCGTAACTCCTGCTGCAGTCATAAAGCGTGCTACAAGATTTGACCATGCTTTAAGGTCATGCCTGGTATAGCCAACAACGGTAGGTTTTCCTGTCGTTCCTGATGAGGAGTGTATTCTGACTACCTCACGCAAAGGAACGGCAAACATTCCATATGGATAGTTAAGCCTCAGATCCTCCTTTGTTGTAAAAGGCAGATTTGAAAGATCTGCAAGAGAAGTTATATCTTCAGGTTCAATCCCGAGAATCTTGAATTTGTTCTGATAACATTTAACATTTTTATAAACCCTGTTAAGTGTTGCCTGAAGTCTCTCAAGCTGAAGTTGCTCCAACTCTTCACGTGGCATGCATTCGTTCTGAGGATCCCATATTGCTGCGCTGCTCATCTGTTCCCCCCACAGGCTTGCCGTACTATGAAAATAACTTTTTCTATAGCTTCTTCAGGAGTTAGCAGCTGCATCTCTTCTCCGTTCCGTTCTTTAAATTCAACCTTGCCTTCGGCAAGGTTCTTACCACCGACAACTATTCTTAAAGGTATCCCTATAAGGTCATGATCCTTAAACTTGAATCCGGGGCGTTCATCACGATCATCAAGTAGAACCTCAACACCGGCCGCCTCAAGACGGTCATGTATATCAAGTGCTGCAGACATAGCCTCCTCATCCTTTTGAGGATTTATAGCTATAACCGAGCAGTGAAAAGGCGCAATAGGAAGAGGCCAGATAATGCCGTTCAGATCGTTATTCTGTTCTATTGAAGCTGCAACTGTACGACCGATGCCAATACCGTAACAACCCATAAATATTACCTGTTCTTTTCCATCCTTATCCAGATATGTTGCGTTCATTGTGCTTGAATATTTTGTTCCCAGTTTGAATACATGCCCCACCTCTATCCCTCTCCATATTTCCAGAACACCTTCTGAACAACGTGGACAAGGGTCTCCTGCTCCTATCAGCCGTATATCGGCAGTCTGCCCGATATCAAAATCACGCCCAATATTTGCTCCAGTGAAATGACAATCTGTTTCATTAGCACCAATTACAAAATCAGTTAATGATTCCAGTGCATAATCTGCAATTATATCAAGTTCTGATTTAAGTCCAACTGGACCCAGAAAACCAGGGAGCGAGCCGGTAAAATGAAGGATCTCATCATCGGTTGCCATCTGGATTTCATCCCAATGTAAATAGTTTTTAAGCTTCAACTCATTCAGATCATGGTCACCTCTGACAAGCGCCATAACAAATTTACCTTCTCCATTTGAAAGGACTAGTGCCTTTACTGTGGAGGATTGGGATAAGCCTAAAAACTCTGCGACCTCGGCAATGCTCTTTTTATTTGGTGTATCAACCTTTGTAAGCTCTTTCTGAGCAGTCAAACCTTTAACTTTTTGTCTTACGCCCTCTGCTTTTTCGACATTTGCAGCATACCGGCATGCGTTACATGATACAATTGCATCTTCTCCGGATGAAGCAAGAACCATGAATTCATGCGAGGCTGAACCACCTATCGATCCGGTGTCCGCCTCAACAGCTCTGAAATTGAGACCACAACGTTCAAAAATCCTGTTGTAAGCCTGATACATCTTTTCGTAAGATAGATCGGCTGCAAATGAATCAACATCGAACGAATAAGCATCTTTCATTATAAATTCTCGGCCTCGCATAAGCCCGAATCTGGGACGTATCTCATCACGAAATTTAGTCTGTATCTGATAAAAATTAACCGGCATCTGACGGTAGCTCTTAACCTCTCGTCTGGCTATGTCAGTTATTATTTCTTCATGGGTAGGTCCCATGCAAAATTCATTGTCTTTACGATCCTTGAATCTTAAAAGTTCTTTGCCATACTGCGCCCATCTCTTTGATTCTATCCAGAGTTCAGCCGGTTGCACTCCTGGCATCAGAAGTTCTATCGCCCCTGCCCTGTTCATCTCTTCACGAACAATCTGTTCAAACTTGCGTATGGCACGAAGACCAAGCGGCATATATGTATAAATGCCTGCTGCTATCTTGCGTATCATTCCGGCACGCATCATCAACTGATGAGATATTACCTCTGCATCTGAAGGAGTTTCTTTGAGTGTTGGAATAAAAAAATGTGTATAATGCATTAATATTAAACCACCTTAAATTAGATTATGGCGCTGCAACATCTGGCATACCAGTTCTCTTTGAAACGGCTTGACTATATAGTCGTCACAATCACCCTCAAAAAATGCATCTTCAATATCCTCTGGAGAGCTGCATGCAGAGATCATAAAAACCTTGGTTCGTTTGCCTGAAAACTGATCCCTCTCTCTTATGGCTTTTAGAGTAGCTGTGCCATCCATTACTGGCATTACAATATCAAGGCAAATCAAGTCATATGGATTTCCTTCAGATGCAGCCAGCTCAATCATATCCAAAGCCTGTTGACCATTTTCAGCCTGCTCGCAGGTTCCTGATTCTTCCAGAAAAGTAGCCAACATAAGTCGACCAATAGTATCGTCATCAACAATAAGTGTATGCATGGTCTTATGCTTTTATAGCCTGTTTATTTCATCTAAAAGGGCGTCAGCCAACTCATCCTCGCTAACTTTACATACAACTTCACCCTTCCTGAAAACAAGCCCCTCTCCTTTTCCTCCTGCTACTCCGACATCAGCTTCACGCGCCTCACCAGGGCCATTTACCACACAGCCCATAACAGCCACAGTTATAGGTTTGTCAACAGACTGAAGTCTTTTTTCTACTTCTTCTGCCAGTTTAATAAGGTTTATCTGGCATCTGCCACAGGTTGGGCATGATACAAAATTAACTCCTCGCTGTCTCAAACCAAGAGATTTCAGTATTTCATAACCTACCCTCACCTCATCTACAGGATCTCCGGTGAGAGAAACACGCAATGTATCACCAATTCCATCGTAAAGCAGGATACCAAGTCCTACCGATGATTTTATAGTGCCAGAAAAGGTGGTACCGGCTTCTGTTATCCCTATATGCATAGGATAATCAACCTGACTGGAAAGGAGACGATAGGCTTCAACGGTTTTGGGTACATCAGATGCTTTAAGTGATACTTTTATTTCCTGATATTTCAAATCTTCAAGAATACGAATATGTCCCAAAGCTGATTCAACCATTGCTTCTGCGGTCGGATGCCCATATTTTTCAAGCAGCTTTTTTTCGAGTGAACCGGCATTTACACCTATACGTATTGGTACCTTTCGTTCTGCGGCAGCTTTCACGACCTCCGCAACCTTCCAATGTTCACCAATATTGCCAGGATTCAGTCGGAGACCGTCAATGTCACCATCAAGTACCCGTAATGCCAACTTATAATCGAAGTGGATATCTGCAATAACAGGAATAGGGCTTAAGGCTTTTATTGAAGCAAGGGCATCAGCAGCATCAGAATCCGGAACAGCACATCGGACAATTTCGCATCCCACCTCTGCAAGGGCATTAATCTGCTCCATAGTATTCTTGATATCGCGTGTATCGGTAGAACACATAGATTGAACAGAACAGGGGGCGCCACCACCGATAGCTACAGAGCCTACATGGAGTTGTCTTGTAAGTCGTTTCATAGTTGTAGGATAGTAGCGGAACAGCAAGCGAAATGCAAGGAGAGGGTAATAGCAAAAGTGAATAAAATAAAGGGTGGAAACAGCAATTTTTTTTGTAAGAACTTCGCTTTATAGCGACTTTATCTGATGGAAGAGTTCAATCGCCGAGTTATATGTGTTCGCGATATCATCATTTTTAAGTTCAAGGGTTTCGAGTAGTTCGGTTTCTGGAACATAGAGACCTTCAGATAAGACAAGGTTATCGGCAATCTGTATAACAGAATGAATCTTGTTCACCACCCCTCCAAGATTTTTTAGATGGTGATATCTAATAAGACTCTGAATTGATTCAGGATAATTCCATTTCTTTGCAATAAGAGCTCCCAAATCAGCATGTTTTGACGACATAAGTTCCTCTAGCAGCTCTTCCTCGATATTCAAATCTTTTGCCACACTTAAAATCACAGTTTTCCCTAGATCCAGCAATAAACCACCTAAAAAGGCCTCCTCTGGATCAACTCTGCAAAGTCTGGCAAGTCCTGTTGCAACAAAAGCTGTTTTCAAGGCATTATCCATCAATGCCTGCATCTTTTCCTGTGCAACTCCTGCATAGTTTATGCTGTTCAGCTTGATGGCGGTTACAATATTAAGTATTTCCCTCATTCCAAGCCTTACTATAGCAAGATGTATAGAATCTACCTGACCTGTTCCTCCATAAATCGGAGAGTTTGCAATTTTAAGAACTCTTGAAATCAATACCTGATCAGTCATAATCAGACGAGCAATATCCTGGAATGTTGTATTCTCATCTTCCATTAACGAGATCAACTGCATAAGGATAGAAGGCAATACAGGCAACTGGAAATCTTCATCGTAAAGCCGCTTGTTAAGGGCTTCAATAGCTTCATTCCTTTGCTGTGTATTATCACGATTATGCTCATCAAACAGCACAACTGAATCGAATAGAACCCTGACGATATCAAGTTGAATAGGGCTCCCAACTATAGATGGCGGAATAACTGTAGTTATAAGAACATTGCCGGAGGTCTGATTAAAGAGCTCAAGCATAAGGGCTTCCATAAACTGATTAAATAATTTTGTAAGTTCAGATAATGGAATAAGATCGTTATCAGCCAGATATCTTATAAGGGAAACACCAGACAAACGGCTTTCCGAAAGTGCATGAACCACCTCTGATTCATTAAATTTGCCAGATCTAACCAAAAGTTCGCTAAAACTAAGTCCTTTTCTTTTTGAACTTGCAGAGATTATCTTTCCCGATTCCACATAAATGACTATCTCGCGCTCAATCTTCAGTGTAATAGAGACTACACAGGTAATCCTGTTCATATCTATCCACTGCAAAATATCCTGTATGGGTAGAAAATTGAGATCTGTGCGAAAAAGTACTTTATCCATTAAGACACCTCAGTTATTGTTTACAGAGTCAAGCATTTGTAACTGATTAATTTTGCACTCTACTGATGCAATCAAGCAGTTTTTCTAACTCTTCCATCTCTTTTTTTTCAAGCTTTCTATCTCTATAAAATGATGCTGCATATATATTGCTGAATTTGAGCACTTCAGGATCGCCTGTTGCGGAAGCTATTTCAAAAAGTCCTTTATTATCAACTTCAAAAGCCTCTCCAAACCTCTTTTTGATTACCCTTTTAAAGCGTCTGAGCAATCGTTCTTCTCTGCTGTTTGTGAAGAAGTGTAAACGGGAGTTAAAAATTGTCAATGCCGTAACTATAACGGATAAGAGTATCAGTGGTATAAACCAGGAACTTTTGATTATACCGCGCAAGGACTGCAGTTTGTTGCCTGCAAATTGTATTTGTTTAACCTGACGCTCAAAATCGTAGCTTACAACGGTTTTGTTCCAGCGGTAATCCATTGAATCTACAAAAAGTTTGAATAAGTGGAGCTTATCAGTCTTATTCTGTTTATTCCAGATTGCGTCTGAATTTATTGCAAAACGGCTTGGGTCAGTGCGTATCCATCCTTTTTCTTTAATGTATACTTCCACCCATACATGTGCTTTGTCTTCAGTTACGATATAATAACCGCCAATATTGTTAAACTCTCCTCCAAGATACCCACCTACTAATCTTGCTGGAATACCTGCCGCCCTAAGTAAAACAGCAAATGAAGAGGCAAAGAATTCACAATGCCCCTGCCTTGATTCAAAAAGGAACTGTTCAATTGCATCTTGGCCAGTTGGTAGACCAACTGTTGTGTATCGGTAATTTCCATTTATGAAATGCTGCTCTGCAAGTTGAAGGCGTTCTCTGTCTGTTCTGCCGTTTTTTCGGATATATTCGGCTAATTGCAAAGTCCTTTCAGAAAGATTGGAAGGCGTTCTTAAATAAAAATCAAACTTAATCCCCTCCCTTATAGTTATAATCCCGTCTGTAAAAGATCTTGCTGTATAAACCATCCTTTTTGAAGAAATCCCAGGATATTCATAAACGACATCCGGCGCCCTTCTTATTCTGGGAAGAGAGATCTCTCCAGCGAAATCCATGGCAACAATTATTCTCGATGAAGAGGGCTCGGGATATATAGTCTGCAACAAACCACTTCCATGATAGATTACGGTTTCTGTTGGAAGTTCAAGAGTTTGTCGACTCCAGCTGTTGTTCTTTTCAATCTTATTGAATACAGTGCCTCGCCAATAAGGTGGTTGTTGTTGTCTTTGTACCTCTGCCCTGAAAGCCAGCCTTGATGAACTGTATGAGTTGGATGCTGCGCCAGGCTCAACTTTGTCACTTAGACCTGTTGAATTTACTGATGAAGGAGTAAGAAAAGTCCACATTGGAATGGCAGTTCTCGGCAGTATAGGGAAAAGCAGTACCATGCCTGGAATTGTGACCAATGTAATCAGTATTGCGGATATGAACACTCTATTAAGTTCCGCTCTGACAAATCTCATATCATTGTCCTGAGCATAGAATGTAAGAACTACAAGTGAAACCGGAATCAGTAACAAGAGAAGAACAAGCCAGAACAAAAAAGAGGGGCTGAGGTCAAATAGTGAACCTGAGGCAAGACATAACAGAGACAGAAGATTTATCTGCATCAGATTACGATTGTTTTTTTCACCGCAAAGCCTTGCAGCCAACATTATTGTAAGCACACTTACTACCGGCTGAACAGGATTGTTGCGACTGTATTGAAGCAGATACCAGATAAACAGGGGTAGCAGCAGCAGATTAAAATAGAAGTTCTTGATTCTCCATCTGCCAGCTTTTTCCTGTAAAAGACCTGTTAAAAATCCAAGCACAAACAGAAAACGTGGTAATGGTTCAATCCAGAAAAAAACAGGGCTGATTCCTGCAGAGGCAATAGCAAAAGAAAGTAAAGATGCAACCCTGCTAGCGGTAATCATAAAGAGCAAGCCCTGTAAGTAGTACAGCACAGTGTCGGCTTCCTTTATCCGGATCAATTTTTTTGTCAGGAAGTATAAGCCCTACTGGCTGATTCATTATCTGCTGTTTAATAAGCCAAGCCGCTCTGGAAATCTTTTCTTCATAGTTTGCTCCTGGCAGTTCTTCCAGTTTGATTACAAGAGGGGTCATTGATTGACTGCCAAACTCCTTAACAAGCAGTTCATCGCTGCGAGCTGAAAGCTTCCAATGAATTGAACGCAACTGTTCAGAGCCTGAATATTCTCTTATACCTTCCAATTCTCCATCCTGGCCACGTATCTTTCTAACAGCATCTCCGGTTTTTTCTGTCCCTTCATTGTCTGATAACCAGGCTGTTGATATAAGCTTCGGATAAACAATACAGAATGTGTCAAAATCAAAATCCCAGTAACGGGTAAAAAAATTTACAGGAAATGGTGAGCTGACTCTAATCCTGCCTATTTTATTTCTGCCACGATTATTAAAGGTGATTTCAACAGAACTCTCAACCAGATGCGAGGCAGGAATAAAAGGTATAACAGTACTTTTAGAGGTAAATGAATCAATTTTTATTAAAAATGAAGGGATATATCTGTTCCTGTTTTTAATTAAGAGCCTGAAACGCCCAGGAGTTTCGGCAAACAGCTCATCAGGTGGTAAAAGTTCGGGAATAATCCCTTTTATATTAATCATTCCTGCGTATCCGGTTGCAGTCATAAAAGCAAGCAGACCGGCTACAACAAGAAAGAGCAGATTATTCCCGGTATTTACAGCTGAAAACCCGAGCAGAATAGTGATAGTTATATAAATCGCTCCTGCCTTGCTTACCTTCAGCCCAAAGGAAGTGGTATGACTTTTAGTATCTCCCGTAAGAGTTCCTTTCTGTCAGCGTTCTGTGCTGCCCTTATTATTAGTCTGTGGCTGCATATAGCTAACGCAATCTTTTTAACATCGTCAGGCGCAACATAATCTCTCCCTGAAAGAAAAGCTTCCGCTCGAGCAGCCTTTGCCAGATTAATGCCTGCCCTTGTGGAAAGTCCAATCTGTATAAGAGGGTGTTGGCGGGTAGCTATCACAATATTATGTATATATCCAACAACTTTATCCGAAAGATAAATATCTTTCTCTACTGTTAGTCTTGCCTGCATAATCTCTGAAATTGTTACAAGAGGTGATATTTCGTCTATACGCTCCCTTATTCCACCAGAAGAAATAATTTTTCTTTCAAGTATTTCAGATGGGTAGCCTATTCCTGTTGATATCAGAAAACGATCCAGCTGTGATTCGGGCAACAGAAATGTTCCAGTCTGATCAGAGGGATTTTGTGTGGCAAAGACCATAAAAGGCTCAGGCAACTGGTGGGTTACACCTTCAATTGTCACCCTCCGTTCCTCCATCGCTTCCAACATTGCACTCTGAGTTCTTGGCATGGCTCTGTTAATCTCATCCAAAAGAACAATGTTGTTAAATATTGGGCCTGGAATAAAGTTAAAATGTCCTGATTCACGGTTAAATACAGAAAGCCCGGTGATATCGGATGGCATAAGATCACTGGTGCATTGTACTCTTCCAAAGGAAAGACCGGTAATCCTTGCAAGAGCAAGGGCAATGGTTGTCTTGCCTAGCCCGGGAAGATCTTCGATTAGAATATGACCTGCGGAAAGCAGTGCAATCAGAACAAGATGAACAACATCGTCTTTGCCATGAAGATGTTGTTTGCAAAGAGATTCATAAAGTCTTAATAAAGGATTGGCAGCATCAGAATTAGTCACAGTTACCTCTGTAAATGGGAGCTATAAAAACTAAAAGGGGGTACAGTCCCTCCTGGAACCATCCCCCCTTTTAAAAGCATTGATAGAATCCGGATAATTATCGATTTCTATCCATCTGGCTTTTCAATAAGTCACCAAGATTTGAAGTTGCCTCTCCCTGTCCCCCTCCCAGATAAGACTCAAATTCAGCTTTCTCTGTTGCAGCTGCAAGAGATTTAACTGAAAGAGAGATTCTTCTTTCGCGAGGATCAACATTTAAAACAACCGCTTCAATAGAATCACCTACAGCTGCGAAATCCTTGGCAGACGGTATCTTTTCACGGGAAAGTTCTGAAACGTGAATAAGTCCTTCTATTCCCTCCTCAATCTCTACAAACACACCAAAATCTGTGGTTGATGCAACCTTGCCAAACAGCCTGGTGCCTGGAGAGTATTTCTGTGGTACAAGAGACCATGGATCAGGAGCCAATTGTTTGATACCGAGTGATACACGCTCATTTTGAGGGTCTACCTTAAGCACAACAGCCTGAACAAGTTCTCCCTTGCTGTAAACATCACCAGGGTGTTTTACTCGTTTTGTCCATGAAATGTCTGAAACATGAACAAGTCCGTCAATACCTTCTTCTATCCCTATGAACATACCGAAATCAGTCATATTCTTGATCTGACCTTCCAGCTTTGTTCCAACAGGATAGCGTTCAGCAATGGATTGCCATGGATTGTTAGTGACCTGTTTAAGTCCCAGAGAAATCTTGCGGTTTTGAAGATCGATCCCTAAAACAACAACATCAACAGTGTCTCCGATATTTAACATGTCGGCTGCCTTGCGAACTCTTTTGGTCCACGACATCTCAGAAACATGTACCAATCCTTCAATACCAGGCTCCAACTCTACAAATGCACCGTAATCCATAAGACTGACAACCTTGCCTGAAATTCGTGTTCCTTCAGGATAACGGTTTGAAATATCCTGCCATGGATCAGGCTGGGTCTGTTTAATACCTACTGAAACCTTACCTTTTTCACGGTCAAACTTAAGTATCTTTACATTTACTTCCTGACCCGGCTTAAGCAGATCAGCAGGTTTTCCAACGCGTCCCCATGAGATATCTGTTACATGGAGGAGTCCGTCAACTCCTCCGAGGTCAACAAAAGCTCCATATTCAGTGAGATTTTTTATTTGGCCGGAAACGATCTCTCCTTCGGCAAGCTTTTCAAGAGTAGATTTGCGTGATTCAGCCCTTTCCTCTTCAAGAAGAACTCTACGGGAAAGAACAATATTGCCACGCTTCTGATTAAGACTGATAACCTTAAACTGGCCGGCAAGACCTATGTAACCGTCTCCATTGCCGGAAGGACGGGTATCAACCTGAGATGCGGGCAGAAAAGCATTGATACCACCTATTGCTACAGTGAAACCACCATTGGTCTTTGCAATTATGGTACCTTCAAGAATTGCACCTTCACCACCAGCTTCATGGATTGTTTCCCATGCAGCCATCTGATCAGCGCGCTTCTTTGAAAACTTGTTTCCACCTTCACGACTAGAAACCACTTTTATCTTGTCGCCAATAGATACAGAAACATTTCCTTCAGCGTCCCGGAACTCATTTATAGGGACAAAACCTTCTGACTTGCGCCCAACATCAACCAGTACAGTATCTGGATCAACACGAACAACGGTCCCTTCAAGTATTTTATCGCGTTCAGGCCTTTCCTGCTGCTCTTTCAGACTGGCACTGAAAAGTTCTGCAAATTCGTTGCTTTGGTGCTCAACGTCCATTTCATCATTATCTACGTTGAGACGTTTAACTTCAGTCATGAGACCTATACCCCCTGGTTGATTTTCGCCACCTGCCACCGCCAACCGATAACAAATGCGAGTTGATTATTTTTACACAATTCAGCTGATATTTCAATCCGAATTGTTTACCTTTTGAATACGAGCCATAACTTCATCAATTATCCATTTGGGAGTTGATGCGCCAGCTGTAACCCCGACAACTCCAACTCCCTGAAACCATGAACAATCTATCTCTGAAGCTGTTTCAATATGATATGTTTTTGGCTGGATCTCCATACAAATCTCTGCAAGACGACGGGTATTTGCGCTGTTGTAACCGCCAATTACAATCATACAGTCCACATTATGTGCAATTTCAGTCGCTTCCTGCTGACGAACTGCTGTCGCATCGCAGATTGTATTAAATACACGAACCTCACCACCGCGTTTTAGACATGCGGTAACAACACTTTTAAGATTTTCAAAAGACTGGGTTGTTTGTGCCAGAACACCTATCTTACCCATTTTAGGTAATTGACGGACTTCCTCTCCTGATGCCACAACATAAATTTTCTCTTTACTGCCGTAAGAGACAATTCCCTGAACTTCAGGATGATCCGCATCTCCCACAACAATAACATCATACCCTTCATCAGAAAGGTATTTAACATAGTCCTGTGCCTTCTTAACAAATGGGCATGTGGCATCAACAACATCCAGTTTTTTTCGATAAGCCTCTTCCATTTCGCTGGAGGAAACTCCATGTGAACGGATAATTACAGTACCTTTGGTTACTCCCTGAAGATCCTTGACAACCCCAACCCCCATTTCTTCAAGTTTATGTACTACCTGTGGAGAATGAATTATGGGACCGAGCGTAAATGTTTTTTTACCTTTTCCAGCAGCCTCAAAAGCCATCTGTGTGGCTCTTTTAACTCCAAAACAGAAGCCGGCATGTTTTGCAAGCTTAACCATCATATTAATTTAATCCTTTTTAGTCGTTTTCTGATAATAGAACTTTTCCATCTGAGCTATAACCTCATCAATGCTCAAGCCTGTAGAATCAATTGCAATAGCGTCTTCAGCCTGCCGTAACGGAGCCAGTTCCCTTTCAGAATCCTGCCTGTCTCTTTTGACTACATTCTCTATTGTAGCCTCAAGGCTGGTATTCAGACCCTTTGCCTGCAACTCCAGAAAACGGCGCCTGCCACGTTCTTCTGCAGAGGCGGAAAGAAAAAACTTGAGTTCAGCATCCGGAAAGACAACAGTGCCTATATCCCTTCCATCCAGCACAACTCCACCTTTAGCTCCCATTTGGCGCTGAAGAGTCATCATGGCTTGACGAACAGGGGACAGGGCAGAGATCTTTGATGTAAGCATTGATATTTCCGGAGTTCTGATTTTCTGGGTCACATCCTGACCGTCAGCTATAACACGTGTAGCTCCATTATCAAGCTGAAGTTCAACTTTGGCTTTTTTTGCAAATTGCTCGACAGCCTCCGGATTATCAAGATCAAGATTAGATTCACGAGCCAGCCAGGACATGGCTCGATACATAGCGCCGGTATCAATTTCCAGATACCCCAGGCGTTTTGATAGAGCCCTGCTTATGGTGCTTTTACCAGCTCCTGAAGGACCATCAACAGCTATAACTATTCCTTTTTCGCGGTTCACCTTACCGCCACCTTCTGCAAGATATTAAAAAAACCAGGAAATGAAGTAGCAACAGAAGAAACATCATCAATATGCAGCTCATTGCGGCTTGCCAGCGCTGCTATTGAAAGGGACATAGCAATTCTGTGATCCCCGAAACTTTCCACAGTTCCTCCTTCAAGATGCTCTACACCCTCAATCTCCATACCATCATCATTTTCGACAATATCGCCTGAACCAACGGCTCTGAGTCCGGCAGCAATCGCAGCAATTCTGTCTGTCTCCTTTACACGAAGCTCCCTTGCATCTTTTATTAAAGTTCTGCCTTCCGCTACTGAGGCCGCTACACAAATAACAGGGAATTCATCTATAGCTCTTGGTACAACATCTCCACTTATTTCAATCCCTTTCAGCCTGGAATGGCGCACCAGAATATCTGCAACCGGTTCACCTGAAACCTCTCGTTCATTCTGAAGAATAATTGAACCTCCCATTGACTTGAGAATATCAATAACTCCGGTACGTGTTGGATTCACACCGACATTTTTTATCAAGAGTTCAGAACCCGGAATTATAAGTGCAGCCACTATAAAGAATGCTGCCGAAGAGATATCGCCTGGAACAATAATCTCCTGTGCATGAAGTTCCTTTCCTCCTCTAACTACAACCGCTCTGTCTGAAATATCCAGATCTGCCCCGAAAAAACGGAACATTCTTTCTGAATGGTCACGAGAAAGCGAGGGTTCTGTAACTCTGGTTTCACCGGATGCGTACAAGCCAGCCAGCATGAGAGCAGATTTAACCTGTGCGCTTGCAATAGGCGAATTATATTCAATACCGGTCAACCCGCCACCAGTTATTGCCAAAGGCGCCAGCGTACCACCACTGCGTCCTGAAATCCTGGCACCCATTTTGTTTAAAGGTTCTACCACTCTCTTCATTGGACGCTTGCGAAGGTACTTGTCACCCGTCAAAACAGAGAAAAAAGATTGCCCTGACAGTAGTCCGATCATAAGTCGTATAGTTGTTCCTGAATTGCCACAATCAATCAGATCTCCGGGCTCCTCCAAACCATGAAGCCCTACCCCATGAACTTTGATAATACTGCCATCATCTTCAATTTTAACCCCCATTGAACGAAATGCGCCCATGGTGGAAAAGTTGTCTTCACCCCTCAGAAAATTACTGATAATGGTTGTCCCGCTTGCCAGAGAACCAAGCATTATAGAACGATGGGATATTGATTTATCCCCAGGCACTACAATCTCGCCAGACAGATATCTGGCAGGCTTTACAGTCATTGGTTGCATCTTTTCGTGCATGTTCACCTCTAAGATATTCCATCCCTAAGACGTTTGGATGTTTTAAAAAAATCCTCAAGCCAATCAGAATCAGAACTGGCAATCCGGTCTCGCAGGTTGTTAAATTCCAGACTGTAGCGATCCAGCATATCCAGCAAAGCCTCACGGTTCATCAATGCAATATCTCGCCACATTAGCGGATCGGAAGAAGCTATGCGGGTGAAATCTCGAAAACCACCCGCAGAAAAGGCCATTATATTTTCTTCTTCCTCAGCGGATCGATCTACTGCATGAACCAATGCAAAAGCAACCATATGGGGGAGATGGGAAACAGCAGCAAATATCCGATCATGTGCAAGACTGTCCATATATTCAACGCTGCTTCCTGCAGCCTGCCAAAGAGCAGTGACAATATTCAGCGCATCTTGGTCAGTAGTGGCTGTAGGTGTAAGAATACAGCGTCTGTTGTGGTAGAGGGTCGCAAAAGCAGCGGCAGCTCCGGAGTGTTCAGTGCCGGCAATAGGATGCCCACCAACAAAGTGGATACCCGGAGGCATCAAAGATTCACAGACATTTACCAACTCGCTCTTAACGCTGCCAGCATCAGTTATGATGCAACCAAGCGGAATATGACTAATTATTCTTTTTATCAGATCTGGAATGGAACATACAGGAACAGCAATGAAAACCAGATTGGCTTGATTCAAACCTTCTATCAGGGAGTTCGATGCTTCATCAATAATCCCAAGCTTTAAAGCAAGTTCAAGATTTTTTGAGTCCAGATCAATGCCGATGACCCTTTCAACCAAGGCGGCTTTTTTAAGCGCAAGCGCAAATGAACCACCTATAAGACCAACTCCTATAATTACAACTGTATTTATTAAAGGTTTTTTCATCTTGCTTTTGGATATGAACCAAGTACCTTCAAAAATTGGCAGAAATTTTTCAGCTCTTCAATAGCTTCTCCAACCGGAGCCTCAGAGACATGACCAACCATATCCAGAAAGAAAATATACTCCCAGGCCTTGGTTTTGACTGGACGTGATTCTATCTTGGACAGGTTTACTCCTCTTCTGGCAAACGGCTCGAGCATTTTGTACAGGATTCCTGGTTCATCCTTTACGGAAAAGAGAATGGATGTTTTGTCATTACCGGAAGGGGCTGCAAGTTTCCCTGATACGACAATAAAACGTGTAAAATTGTTGACCTGATCTTCAATACGTGAACGGACAACCTTTAAACCGTAATACTCTGCTGCAGAGCATCCTGCAATTGCTGCAGCGTTAAGATCTTCAGAGACAATTTGAGCAGCCAAAGCCGTTGATGCAACATCAACAAGCGGGACATTGGGCAGATTTTCTTCAAGCCAGTGACGGCATTGTGCAAGCGCCTGTGGATGAGAATAGACCTTGCGAACATCCTCTATACGACCGGTTCGCGATAACAGATCGTGAGATACTTCAAGCAGTATCTCTGCAGTAATCTTAAGATCACTTTCCACAAACATATCGAGAGTATGAGAGACCATTCCTTCAGTTGAGTTTTCAACAGGAACAACACCGTAAAGAGCTTTGCCTTTTTCAACCTCTTCAAAAACAGACGGGATAGATTTTTGTGGTACGAGCTGTGCAGAGAGACCAAACTGCTGCATCGCCGCCAGATGTGTAAAAGTGGCTAAAGGGCCTAAAAACGCTACCTTAAGTGGTGATTCAAGTGCCAGGCAAGCCGACATTATTTCCCTGAAAATAGTTCTTAGCGCCTCAGGAGGTAACGGTCCATTGTTAAGAGCCAAAACCCTCTCATAAACCTGCCGTTCACGATTTGGAACATGAAAGTCCCTATCCTGCTCCACTTTCAAATGTCCTACCTGAGAGGCAATAATTGCCCTGCTGTTAAGAAGTTCAACAAGGTTTTCATCTATCCTGTCTATTTTCAAACGCAGTTCTTCAAGGTTTTTGCTGTTTGTCATGGGAACTCTTCCGAATAAAACTAAAGGCTTAATCTTTTGGGTTTGTCACAATAGTGGATAGGTGCTTAAAACGCAACATTTTTTGGTCTTAAATCAAAAACTGGAGCAGCGTTATTTTTGATAAATAAGAGGGCTGTTTAGCGATGGAAATCTTAACTGCTCAAACCGGTATTGTCTGACTGAGGCAATATTATTCTGAAGCAGGTTCCAGCTGTTGTAGGTACAGGGTCAATTTTGCCTGATAAATGTGTTTCAATTATCATTTTGGCCATATAAAGCCCTAGTCCGGTTCCTTTGCCGGCAAATTTGGTTGTAAAGTAAGGATCAAAAATCTTGGGCAGTATATCAGATTCAATGCCTCCGGCATTATCAGAAATAGATATGATAACTGAGCCGTTTTCAGTTGAAACAGTAATATCAATCATAGGATCTTTAATACTTCGAAGCATCAAAATATCAATTGAATTGTTCAGTATGTTAAGTAACACCTGCATAAATTCATTTACAGAACCAGAAACAGAGGCGATTTTGGAATAATTTACAGAAAGCGTTATACCGCACTGTTGTATGAGAGGTCTTATTATCTCCAACGTTTTCTGAATAACTCCATCAACTGCAAAATGTTGACTGCTGGGGCTTTGCGTATATAACATCCTGAAATCATCAATAGTTTTTGAGAGAGTCTTCAAGATGTTCATAACCTGAATGACACATTTATGCATCTCATCGGCTGTCAATCGGCCTTCATTGTAATCAAGTTGCATGCTTTGAACAGTTATGGCTATATCGTTAAGCGGTTGTCGCCACTGATGCGCAATATTTGTCAAAAGTTCACCCAATGCAGCAAAACGACTCTGTTGAATAAGTAATTGATCTTTCTGGCGCAAGTCATTTACCGCCAAATCAACCTTTTCTTCCAAAGAACGATTGAGCTCTTGTAACTTTTGATAGGCCATTTCCCTCTCGCCAACGGCTTTATCCACTTCTGATTGCAAATTCTGCTGCATTCTGAATAAAGTCAGGTGGGTGCGTACTCTGGCCAGAACCTCTTGCTCTGCAAAAGGCTTGGTTATGTAATCCAGTCCACCAACAGCAAAGGCTTTCAGCTTCTCATCAAGATCAGAAATTGCGCTGATAAATAATACAGGTATGGCAGCTATTTCGGGGGTTTTTTGTAGTTGCCTGCAAACCTCAAAACCATCCATGCCAGGCATCATAATATCCAGAAGAATCAGTTCGGGCTTCACTAACGGTATTGCATTCAATGCAATTTTACCGCTGGTGGCTGCCCTTACGCTATAACCCTGTGAGACAAGAATATCTTCAAGCACCTTCAGATTATCAGGGTTATCATCCACTATAAATATTTTACCTGTCACACTCTGTCTCCAGCTCGAATGAGGTTAATAAAACAGTTTCAATATCCTCAAAACGGTAATCTACAGCCATATCATTCAACCATCCGGCAACATCAGGAGATTTGTCAGACAGAAAAGCAGCAATCTCCAGGATTAGCAGTTTATCCAGTTCTTTTGCTGCCTGCAGCAGTCGATTCATATATTCCTCTGGAAGTTCTGCCAACTGACTTTTTGTTGGAGCTGAGGCCACGCGATGTTTGACCTGTTCGGTATCAGAATATCTGAAGCGGATACCCAACTGTTGTTCAAGGATTATGAAGATTTCATTCTGCCTGAACGGTTTATGCAGGACTCCATTGCAACCAGCTGCCAGAATCTTGCTTTCCTGCTCCTTAAAGGCACTGGCGGTCAGGGCAAAGATCTTTATATCTTTAGAACCTGGTAACTCTCTGATACGGCTGGTCGCCTCGTATCCATCCATGACAGGCATACGCATGTCCATCCAGATAAAATGAGGACGCCATTCTTCAGCCATCTTCAAAGCCTCAAGACCGTTGACAGCAGTGCGACAGGTAAGCCCGGCTGTCTCAAAGAGGGCTTCAAGCAACTTTATGTTGTCAGGAATGTCGTCAACGATAAGGATACGCCACTCCGGCTGACCATCTTCAAGCCCTATAACGTGTTTCTCAACAGATTCGGTCTCTGGTATCTCTTCCGGATCTGCCACTTTGACAGGAAGTTTGATACTGAAACAGGAACCTTTGCCAACTGTGCTTGAAACTGTGATATCCCCACCCATCATCTGCACAAATGAACGGGATATGGCCAGACCAAGACCGGTTCCTTTTTGAGTATCCCTGGCAATTCCTGCCTGTGAAAACGGCTCAAATATGGTTTCAAGCTTATCAGCCGGTATACCTGTGCCGGTGTCCTGTATCTCTATATGCAGCAGACAGCGGTCTGAGAATGGCTTGTCAGGCAGGGTTCTGACACGTAAGGCAATACCGCCTTCTTCGGTAAATTTAACTGCATTGCCCATTACGTTTATCAAAATCTGGCGTAGTTTACCCAGATCCGCACGGATATGACTTTCAGAACCCTCAGCAAGCTCAAAGGTTACTTGTAACCCCTTGGCATTACCACGGGAACGGAACATCTCACCAATATCCCTAATCGTCTGCTCAAGGTCAAAAGCCTCTTCTTTAATCTCTATCTTGCCTGCCTCAATCTTGGATATATCAAGAATGTCATTGATCATCGCCAGTAAATGCTCACCGGAACGGTTGATTATGGAGAGGTTCTTTCGAGCAGCATCCGGCAAGCTCTTGTCTTTACCCAGCAACTGTGCAAAGCCTAAAATGGCATTCAAAGGTGTGCGCAACTCGTGGGACATGTTAGCCAAAAAAACACTCTTGGAACGATTGGCTGCCTCGGCAGCATCACGAGCCAATTCCAGCTGCTCTGTACGGGTTTTTACCAGTTCTTCAAGGTGCTGACGGTAATGTTGCAGTTCCTTCTTTTCCTGCTGAAGCTCTTCTTGCACTGCCTGTCTGATTTCTATTTCTTCAGACAGTTGCTTGTTCTGTAAAAGCAATTCCTCTTGTAGTTTTTGCCGCTCCCCCATCTCTTTTTCAAGGCTGTCATTTTGAGCATGCAGCTCAAATGTCTGATTATCAAGGGCATAAATCAGCTCGTTAAATGTTTTTGCCATCTGACCCAGCTCATCGTTTGTATCAGCCAGAAAACAACGTTCAGAACCTGTTTTTATTGGAAGCTCTTCCAGATGGCGAGTAAACTGCTTTAGCGGAGAGGTCAGATATCCCATAAAGATCGCACTGACAAGAAACAAAGCAAGAAGACTGGCAATAATTGCAACACCAAAAAAGATACGTACAGTTTTTACAGGTTCCAGAATATTAGCCTGCGGGTAGCTGGCAGCCAGTACCCAGTCGACTGATTTAAGCCTTGTAACAGTGGTGTACATCTGTTCACCACTCTCTCCTGTAGTCAAACCGGTGCCTGGAGAACCGTTCAATGCATCCCTGATCAATTGCTGGTGTCCTGTAGAAACGGGATGTAGAATTCGCTCTGGCGAACTGTGCGCAATAATGATGTAGCGAGAATCAATCAGTCGCATCAGGCTGCCTTTACCAACTGTAAGTTTGGTAAAACGAGTTAGGAGGTTTTCACCGGTAAGACTGAATGCTCCAACCATTACTGCGCGTAATTTCCCATCATTATCCTGTATTGGTGCGGAAAAAAGTATATGCTGTTCAGGCTGAGATGATTCACAACATGGAAACGGAGCTGATATCTGTGGGTTGAGAGTGGCAACAGTCTGTTTAAAAAACGGCAGGTTGCCGTAATTCATATTTCGTGGCGTAGGCAATGAATAGGACTCAGCAATCAGATGACCTTCGGGAGAAAGCAACATAAGATGGCGGTTAAACAGTTTATGCAAACCGGTTCTGGTACGTAAAAATGCAGTCGCAGTAACTCGTGAATCAACTGCCTGTACTGGAAATACTTTGGCGCTGGCTATCATCAATTCCTTTACATTCTGGAGGTTGGCATCAACCTCTTTTGCGGTAAAAGAGACAGCAGCACTCTGTTGAGCCATTACGGTCTCAATCTGTTTTCTTTCAGTATATTGAAGAGTAACAAAGGCAAGGATCAACAAAATCAATGTACTTGCCAGAATGCTTGCAGTTATCATCTTGCTGCGTAAAGTCATTCAACTTCCCCGTTTAGATAGTTCATTCATTTTTTCAAGAAACAGGTCATAACTATAGCAGAGGTAGTTTTAACAGCAACAGGTAAAACAAATATTATTTTATTGATTTAATTACAGGAAAGCATGAGACCGAGGCAGGCAAGTTAGCCTGCCTCGGTTATAGTGGAAATAACTTGAAGAAGCAGTTTTAAATTATGAGGAAAGAACAATTTTAGAGCAGAATTAGTCTGTCTGCAACTTTAGCCAGATGTTAAGTAATGCAAATTCATCCCAATATCAGCGTACCAAAATAACAAATTTAGCCTCATTCAGATAATTATTACCATGTGCCATAGTCTCCCTGAGAAGTTTGGCATCACCAGAACGTATAACTATCATATTGTCTTTTGTAACAGCGTCAGCGCAGACAATTACAGGATTGCCGCCAATAGCCTGATTGCTACGAACCTGCTCAATGCTGTCAGCATAACGAACTGCACCAAATGTCCGCACAACAGAAGGTTTTACAACCTTAACAGAATATACTGTTACAAGATCAGGCTGCCCTTGCGTTATAACCACCGGCAATAACTCACGCTCAAAATATCTGCCATTCAAATGTACTACAAGCCCTGTTACAGGTTTTGATGAATCATAGACCGGTGGCTTCCAACCATCATGTTTAACCGGTTCAGCTACAGGAGGATGTTTAAGTGGCGGCGGAACCGGATCCATAAGCTCAACTTTTGGAACAAATGGTGGAACAGGACGGGCATCAAGATTAAGCACATTTGTCAATGTCGGTTTATCAGCACATTCTTCAGGGGTACTGTTAAGGCAGACTTTCATTGTAACCGTTACTACAGGAACTCCGTCCACCATCTCAACAAAAGGGTCGCCAACCAGATGGGCACCCTTTAACATGCCATCTATACGGGTCTTTATAACATCTTCAACCAGCATGGCATCCTGAACAGTTGTTTGAGAGGTAATCCTGACTCCTTTGATAATCTCCAAAAGGTTGCGCTGAGCAGCAGCCTTTGCGGCAGTTGTCGCATTAATACGGGCTTTGGCCTTATTGATACCTGCTTTTCCGACACCTTGTCCAGTTGCTATTATATAACCGTTTGCCCAGTTGATATCAGCATGTGGCGGCTGTGCAAAGGCAGGTAAAACCAGAAAAAATACCAGCACAGCAGAAGATAATAATAGAGAAAAATTCATGTTACCTCCTCCAATAATTTTTAATAATCACTGCTTTTTATAAGTGCCGGAGGCTGAGAGTCCTGTTACGCACTGAAAACAATTGTTTGAATCGTTTAGCTGAAAACCGTTATTTAGGATTTTAATCCCCGCTGTACAGGCACCAACAATCAGTTGTTCTCCCTTTATTTCAGCGAGATCTCCAACGCGGCATCCACGCCCGTCCTGCAAATTACCACTTCCTACCAGAAAGAGTTTACCATCAGGATTAGGCATGATATCAAGTACAAAAGGAACTTGACCGTCTATAAGCTCATATTTCCCGCCTGGCAGACCGTTTCCAAATGTTACAGACGGCACAATAAGTAAAAGAGCTACCAACAGAAGTAGATATCTGAAATTGTATGACATAAAGGCTACCTCCTTTCTTTGTTCCATTATTTTGTCTTGACCATAATATCGTACAGTACTGGAGAAACCTCCCCTGATGAAAGCTGCAATGTTGCCTCCACCTGCAGATAACGGGCAGCAGGTGTAGCCTTCAATGCAGTTGAAGCCAGGGTATCTTCCCAGACCGACCATGTTGAATTATCCTTGGAGCTGCGCACCCTCACCTTTAGGCTGGTACCTTGTATAATTTTACCGCTCCACAACAATGAATCCCAGGCAGTAGTATTATCCCGTGAATCTATTGTAACAGTCCATGTGCCAATCTTGGTGGTCATGGAACGTGACACAATGCCGGTCATGTCGCTATAACCATAATGGGGACCAGCCACTGCTTTGGTCAGCTCAACAGAGTTGGAAGCCGGGTTAATCCGGTAGATGTTAGAACTGCTGTAGTCAACCACCCATACCTTGCCGTTTGCATCGGTGGCAACGCCGGTTGGATGTTGGAAACCCTTGATCGTTGCCTTCTTGGCACCGTCAGCAGACCAGCGCGACACCGTATTACTGCCGGAATTGGCTACCCAGACATCACCGTCATTGGTAACCGCTACACCACGTGAGCAGGAATCACCGGTATCTTTTGACCAGGCAACAGTACCAAAACTGGTATTGATCATCATCAGTTTGTTTGAACACCAGCCGGAGACATACAAACGGCCATCCCTATTCAGCCCCATGCCGTAGGCCTGACTACCGGCAAGCTGGATCTGATTAAATGCGCCTGTGGCTGTGTTCAGGCGCAACACGTTGCCACTCAAATCCGCAGACCAGAGCAACGCATTTTTATCAACGATTCCGCCATATGGCCTGTGTGGTGAGACATCAATTTTTTTGAGAATAGCACCGTTAGCGCCATTTATTTGATAGTACATACTCTGATTGTAGGTGCCAGCCCACAGGTTATTGTTGGCATCAATAGCAATACCACGCGGTCCAGAACCGTTACTTGGACATTGCTGACCGACCGTACAGGTAACCTCGTTACCTTTGCTCAGCGATACCTCTAGCAGAACGCATTCGTCTTGACCCCATGCCATCAGATTCGAACCAGTTGAGGTATCAATCTTGCCATTCTTGTTACGATCCACGCACTGACCGTTTTCCAAAAGGCCTACCTTGACCACCGTCCCGGTATTTCTATTGCCAACCCAGCAGTTACCCTGTAGATCCACGGTCGTACGGGAAGGGCTGCCACTGCCGGGACCGGTGCGATAACGACCCAACTCGTTCCCGCTGATAGTATCAACCTTTGAAATGCTGCCATCGTTTGAATTAGGTACCCAGATGAACGGCAATGTTGTTGCAGATTTCGTAAGTTGTAGCTGATCTTTGACTGTCTGGAACTCAAGACCTACTAAGGTTCCTTTTTCAAAATCTTTATTAACAGTATAAATGTAGCCATAAGCACCGCGAGCCGTCGCATTTTGCCCCTGAACTATGGTGAGGTCTTGATTAACCGGTTTTTTAAAACCGGCAACATCTTTAAATTCTATAGTTTGTTTGCCTGCTTCAACATCAATGCTTGCATTGTTATTCTGCCATGCACCATTTCCTATCCTCCACTGAGCCCCAGCAGTTACAGCAGAGGCAGGAACCAGTGTCACAGTTAATTTTGTCTTAACAATAACTGGCGGTGTGACCGGTGGTATTACAGGTGGCTGAACTGGAGGTACAACCGGAGGTTCAACCGGCGGAACCACAGGAGGATCAACCGGCGGTATGACCGGAGGATCAACCGGCGGAACCACAGGAGGTTCAACTGGAGGTATGACCGGAGGTTGTAAATCACCAATAGGACCACCTTTCAAGACAAATGATATAGCAACTTCCTTAGAAGTGTTTCCTGTCATATCAACAGCTTGAGCAGTTGCCCTATAAGTACCACCGGAAAGATTAAATACCTGTGATGTACCTTCCCATACTCTGCCCAGACCGGTTATCTGCTGGACTTGCACCTGATTACCCTGGGTATCGAAGACCTTGATGTTAATCTCTCTTAATTGTTTATCATCATTGGCCTTCATACTGAAAGTAACATTGTTTGGACCGGTCACATTGGCCTTAATCTGCGTAATACTGGGGGCTAGATCAAATTTATCCTTAAGTTCAACCAGTTTTTCAATTATATCACCTGAACCGCCTTGAGACTTAGGGGTAGGCTTTAAATTTTCGTGACCCCATGTATCCTGCCCAGTTCCTGGTTGTCCGTAAGGTTGTCCGTAAGGTTGAGCAAATTGAGATCCGGAAGAAGGAAGCGTCGCTTTTCCGGTTACCAGCTCGCTCTTTAAACGAAGATCATCTTCAAGCTGCAGTATGTATGGAAGATCCTTCTGATTAAGGGTGGCCTCAACAGGAATATTTACAGTAACTTCACCACTATATCCACCTGGAACCCTTCGATTGTCGTACTCATCTACCTTAACTTCCTTGGCTTCTCTACCTGCAGAAACGCGAACAAGAGTAACCGGATTTACAGATTGCCACTGCAGGGTTACATGCAGGGCACGATCGAGATATTGAGCTGTATGATGAATTATGTCAGGCTTTTCTGCAGCTCCAGCTGAAATGCTGAGAATAATCAGCATCATAATTCCTGAAATAAAAGCTGTAAGTCTCTTCATTTGATAGCTCCTTGGGCCTCAGCCTCTAGCTGCTACTGCAAATCAAAAGGTTTGACGGTTTTTATCTTAAACGACTCTTCAATAACAGATACCCTGGCATCAAAAAGCTTTGGCTGCATTGTTTCAGTAACATCTGCATCAATTACAGCTATTCCGACTTTCTGGCGAATAATTCTGTCTGTCAGCGGATCTATCCTGGAAAAAATTACACCTGAATAGTTCTGGCATTCTTCAATTTTTGGAAAAGCAGGAAAGGCTATGGTCAAAGATTTACGCTTTGGATCAAGTGGTTTTATATCTATAAGCCATGCTGCCAGCATATCTCTGCTTTGGGCGTCTGCCTTTGCACAGGCCCAGAGAACATTTCTTGGCAGCGATTTTCCTGCACCAGGTTCAATAGTTTGCAGGCGGGCTTTAACAATTGAGCCGGCTGATGAGATATCAAGGGATTTGTTGAGTGTTAGAGGAAGCATTCCGCCATCTTTTTTCTTATAACTGTCTTTATCAATTGTCTGTAATTTATAGGCAACTACAAGTCCTTCACCTTCGGTAGCTTTACGTGATTGCGCCCCAACCTCAACAGCGGCAGTTCCGGTTCCGGCAACCGAACCGGCAGAGACTCCGACTCCGGCGCCAATGCTGGCTTCTTTCCCGATACGGAAATTAGCAAGACGAAGTGCTTCGGTAATATAATTAAAATCAGGTTCAAACGGAATATCAGCGAGATTTACAGGTGAAATAATCTCCAGTCCTTCCATTTTTCCTTTTTCTACCTTACCCCCCTGAATACTTGCCTCACCGGCAATGGGAGCGGCAACAGGCTGTGCGCCGACAGCCAAACCGGCTTTCATGGCAAAATCCTGCTGAATTCCGCTGAATGAGCGCTCTTTTTTAATCCGAACCTCTGGCTGTGTCGGATCAACTACAGGACCAAACTGTTTTGACCAGGCAGCCCCGATATAATGTCTGTCTACGGGCCTTTTTGTAATCATGTACTCGTCTTCCGTCATTTCACCAACAGTATCTGTGTGTGATTGCAAAGCTGTGCCACCTACACAACCAGCCATACCAAACGCGCATAAAACCAGTAAAGCCATCTTCAGTTTTTTTGTAAACATGCCAGACCCCCTTGACTTTAAAATAACTTGCATGGATTTTTTGTGAGAATATTTTATTTAGATAACGCAAAAAAGAGGATTGTCAAGCCGGTTATCCTGAGAGTTTGAGCCTTTTCTATAAACTTTGAATCACTCTTTAAGTTTTACAGGGGAAAGCTATTTTTATATATGTTGATTATTATTATGCTTAACCATAAATTGATGCAACGGTCTGTTTTACCTGTTGAACCATATCGACAAGGGAGTTGCGAAAGTCAGCAAACTGTTTAACCCCGATTTTTTTTAGTTGACTCTCTATTTCTTTCATATCAAGCAGATAAACCTCACCCTCACGCTGCTCAACGCTATCGTATTTACAGCTAAAACCTATGCTAAGACAGACCTGATCAGCTATATGCACCAAAAGCGTCAAAGGAGACATCTTATCAATATCAGCATCATGATGGTGCTTGATTACATCAACATACTGAACCGGAAAATGCCACAGTTCGGCAAGAAGCCCTCCAACCTCAGCATGGCTGGTGTGAAAAACCTCCATTTCTGCATTATACAGATCAATCTCCCGTTCTCTTGCCAATACCATTACACGGGTAAATTCTTCTCTTCGCTGTTGGGCAAGTATTACCTCACCTATATCATGGAGTATTCCTCCAATATATGCATGTTCCTGGGATATCTCTTTGCTGTATGATGCAATTTTTTTAGCAATAAGAGCAACTCCAAACGCATGTTCCCAGCAAAAATCAATTTTCAGTGGACTCCGCATTTGAGAGTCAGTAAGCTCAAGAAAACAGGATGTAAGTATTATTTCAAATACTCGTTGTGGTCCCAAGTAGATGAGGGCTTGACGAACTAAATTAATTTCCTGGAGTAGGTTGTAAAGGGGGGAATTAACTATACGAATTATTCTTGCGGCCATTACCTGATCGGCAAGGAGTATGTCGGCAACTTTTCCCATATCAACATCTGAATCATTTAAAAGTTGCATTGCACGAGATGCCGCTACTGGCACAGTCGGAAGCACCTTAAAGGTTTTCATTATGGTTTGTGCTGCGGCTGATGCATCAGAAATCATCTATACTCTCCTGATTCATATATTAATTTTTATATAGTAACAGATTTATAGTATCCTTGAAAAGACAAGTTTAACAAGGCACAAGTTTCATATCACAAGGTTTCGTGCCTTGACAGTAACTGGCGCCTCGGGTAGGCTGGCAATTTATAAATCTTAAATCAGCAGCTTTCATAAAATCTTGTAGCCATTTAAAATTACTGATGAAAGGTCTGATGTGCGGGTAATCGCCGGAGAAGCAGGGGGAATGCGCATAAAAGCCCCGAGTGGAATCACAACTCGTCCAACAACCGATCGTGTCAAAGAAGCTCTTTTCAGTATTCTTCAATCCGCCAATAAAGTTAAGGAATGTCGAATACTTGATCTATTTGCAGGCAGTGGCTCTCTTGGCATAGAGGCTCTTTCAAGAGGAGCTGAATTTGTTTTTTTTGTTGAAAAAGCATCTTCAGCGCTAGATGCTTTAAAATATAATCTTACTCATACCCGATACATTACAAAATCAGAAATTTTAACAATCGATATTAACAAGGCTCTTGAACTACTTTATAAAAAGAAAGAGTTATTTGACTTAATCCTTTTGGATCCGCCGTACAACTCTGATTATTATCTGCATGTAATTGAGTTTGCAGGTTCAAAATTGTTAAAACCTGATGGATTTCTGGTTGCGGAAACATCTGTAAAAAATCTGCTGCCAGAAAAAATAGGGGTGTCTACTCATTTTGATCGCCGTGTATACGGTGATACTGCACTTGAATTTTTCAACCTGGAGCAGAGCTATGCCCCATAGCAGAATTGCTGTCTATCCCGGTTCATTTGATCCTATTACTTACGGACATCTGGATATTATCAGACGTGGTCTCAAGATATTCAAGCATGTCATTGTGGCTGTAGCACGAAACTCGCAGAAAAATGCCCTTTTCAGTATTGACGAACGTGTTGAACTTATTAAATCTGTACTTAAAGATGAATCACGCGTCTCCGTTGACACTTTTACCGGCCTTCTGATAGATTATGTAGCTTCAAAAGAAGCTCATGTAATAATCCGTGGTCTCAGGGCTATTTCAGATTTTGAATATGAATTCCAGATCGCCCAGATGAACAGCACTATAGGTCACAATATTGAGACATTGTTCATGATGACATCTGTCCAGTATGGCTATCTCTCTTCATCTATTGTAAGAGAGGTTTGCCTGCTTGGAGGGGCAGTAGACAGTTTTGTCCCGCCGGAGATTAAGACAGCAATGCAGCAAAAATATGCTTTAAATTCAATATCAAAAGCTTGAACAACAACCATTAAGCAAAGGAGACAGCATGAAACTCGCAGAACGTGTAAACAAGATTCAACCTTCCCCTACCCTTGCCATTGATGCAAAAGCCAAAGCCCTGAAAGCTCAGGGAGTTGATGTAGTAGGATTTGGCGCCGGAGAACCTGATTTTGACACACCGGAAAACATCCGTGAAGCTGCCAAAAAAGCCATTGATAGTGGATTCACAAGGTACATGGCGGTAGGCGGCGCTGATGATCTAAAAGATGCCATAATTGCCAAGATGAAGCGTGATCACGGTTTGGAGTATACCCGTGATGAAATTTCTGTAGCCTGTGGTGCAAAACATACCCTATACAATATTTCACAGGCTCTTATTGAAGAAGGGGACGAGGTTATCATTCCAGGTCCTTACTGGGTATCCTATCCTGACCAGATAAAGCTGGCAGGTGGTACTCCTGTATTTATAATGGCTGATGAAACCACCGGTTTCAAGATTACGCCGGAACAGCTGGATAAGGCAATTACACCAAAAACAAAGTATCTTATCTTTGGTTCCCCATGCAACCCTACTGGAACCACATACACAAAAGAAGAACTGACTGCCCTTGGCCAGATACTTATTAAGCACCAACATGTAATGCTTGTAACAGATGATATCTATGAGCAGCTGATATATGATGGCATGAAGTTCTATAATATCCCCCAGTTGCTTCCCGAACTTAAGCCTCGGACAATTGTCGTAAATGGTGTCTCAAAGACATATGCAATGACAGGTTGGCGTATAGGTTATGCCTGTGGCCCCAAAGAAATTATGTCGGCAATGACAAAGATGCAGTCCCAGTCAACAAGCAACGCAACATCAATTGCCCAGAAAGCATCTGTTGAGGCGCTAAATGGTTCGCAGGATGCTATTGAGAAGATGCGTCTTGAGTTTGAAAAACGACGTACCTACATTGCTGATCGCCTTAACAAGATTCCTGGCGTCTCATGCTTTAAATCAAACGGCGCCTTCTATGTATTTCCCAACTTTTCCGGTTGTTACGGAAAAACCACTCCATCCGGAAAGAAGATAGAAAATTCAACCGAATTTGCAGCCTACCTGCTGGAAGATGCTAAGGTAGCCATTGTTCCAGGTATTGCCTTTGGCGATGACAGATATGCCCGCCTCTCTTACGCCATCAGCATTGAAAATATCAAAAAAGGTATTGACAGGATTGAAGAAGCGGTCAAAAACCTGAAATAATTGCTAAAAAAGAGGGATGCAAAAGCGTCCCTCTTTTTGTATCCGCAATTTATTGAACAGACAAAATCTGTAAAATTTGAATTTCTTAATTTTCTTCTTTTATCCCTGACAAAACGGTGGCTCAATGAGTGACTTTGATCAGTATCTGGAACATTTCCCTATAGGATTAAAGGTTAATGTCGGGATTCCTGTTCCTGGTGCCGAAGCATTTCATGACTGGGCAATAATTCATGACATAGATGAAGATTTGGTCTCACTTCAACTCTCCAGAGACACACTACCTGTTGGAATAAAATTACGTGTAGGAATAATAGTTGATATTCGTGTAGGCAACGATATCTCAGGGTATTCCTGCAGGGCAATTATTGTTTCAGAGGGCTATCATCGTGAAGTTTTATTGCGCCTTATCGGAGAGATTGTCTCATCTGAATTACGTGAATTTTACAGGATAGACGCTTTTCTACCCATAAGATACTTCATAAGCAAAGAACAGAGTGAAGTCCGACTTAAAGCAGCCTGGAAAGAAAAGAGAGATGCGAGAGTTGAATCAGAAAAGGAACGAAAACAAAACCGGAGAAAACCTTGGGAACGTCTCCGCGACGCCCCTCCAACTGAAGAACTTCCAGAGGAGGAACTTACAGAAGAAACACTTTGGGAGGATAGCGGAGAAGGAATTGAGACAGAAGATGAAAAAGAAAATAACGGGATAGATCATTCATGGGATGATGTAATTCCTCTGGCAGCTAATATCAGCGGTGGTGGGGTGAGGATGCTGATGCATCACCAGTTTGAGGAAGGTACGCTTGTTCCTATCGAGATCTATCTGCCTACTGAGCCGGAACCACAGATTGTTGATGCTGTTTGTATTATTGCTTTTGCCAATGAAAACTATGCTGCAGGCAAACAGCTTAACCGCACAAGCTACAATACAGGCCTGAAATTCAAATTTATTGATGAGAGGGATCGTGATTCGATAGTAAGTTATATATCAAACGTACAATTAAAAAGGATCAGACAGATGCGTGAGAAGTACCTGTTTCGTTACGGACTTGCATCTGAAAAACCTGCAATTAGTCTGGAAGAAAAAAGGAAGATGCTAATAAAAACAGCAATAATAATAGTATCTGCGCTAATCGTCATATCAGGACTTATAATATACTTTAAAAACTACCCTGAAAATCGCCAAAAAAATGAAATTGAACTGATATTTGAAAAAGGATTTGGAGAATATCTCAAGAAAATTGGAAGAGTTCCACCGTCAGACCAATAATATGCATATAAATTTATTCCGGGATGAATTATTTAGGCAGCGTTCTCAATCAAGAATAACTTTCAAATTTCCGATAAAGAGGTATCAC
>CAZZMP010000028.1:0-35571 GCA_964655435.1 uncultured Geobacter sp. | reverse complement strand
TGTAAAGCGAGGGAAATAGGGACAAAATTCAACCGTTTTTCAAAGGGCTGTTAGAATAGAAGGCCATCAGGTTGTTTTTGCAGATAACGGTAAAAAAGCCATTGAAGCTTGGAAGAACAGGGATTTTGATCTTGTTTTAATGGATATACAGATGCCTGAAATGGATGGGATGCAGGCTACAGAGGCGATAAGGTCTATTGAAAAGGAAAAGGGAGGCCATATACCGATAATTGCGCTTACAGCATATGCCTTGACAGGAGACAGAGAGCGTTTTTTGGAGGCAGGAATGGATGGATATCTTGCAAAGCCGATTACTACAGAACAGTTGCGGGGTCTACTCTGGGAGTATTCAATGGATAAGTAGCTGTTTTCCTGTTATTAGATTTTCCCCTCTATGTTTGCTGAAAGCTTCAAATATTCCCTTTTTGTCTACAGTTTCAAATAGTTTTACAATCCGGTTGATTGAAATTTCTTCAAGCTTCTCAGGTGTTTCGTGCCTTGTCTCGCCTGTTGCAGGATCTTTCCATTTGTCAGGCCAGATACGATTCCTCCCGTTTTTCCATAAAAGTGGATAAAACAGTTTATGTCTGGTTCTTAGAAAATTGATAGGCAGAACTGTAAGACAGTCCGCCAGGAGCTGCCAGAGAAAAGAACCATAGATCCCTTGTATAAAACAGTGAAGCCAGATAGACAGTTTAATTATCTCCGGTGGAAGTTGTCTGCTGTTGTCGAAAACTGCTTGCGTGACCATTGCAACAGTATCTGATATCTCAGGGGTAAGGATCTTTTTAAGTTGCATGGCAGGGGGCTTTTTGCCTTTTGAGAGAAGCCAGAGGTCAAGTTCTGTTTCAAGTTGGTAATGCAAGCTGATGGAGTTGCCGGATAAAGAGCAGATATAGGGGTGAAAGACAATATCTGCCTCTATATGAGCAGCGATGCCCAGGAGACAGGCGAGATGAGAGTCGGGAACCGGCATTCCTTTAAAAGAGGCAAGATATCTTGTTAACGGAGCAAAACTGTTTTCTTCTGGATTGTGAAACCTTTCCGCCAGACCGAGGGCAACTGAACTCCACTTCCCATATACCAGATGCAGGAGCGTGTCAGGCAGCACAGTCCCTGTAAGATATAAATCCTGTTCCTGTTTAAGCAAAATAGCGGTTGGAGAATCAGGTTCTAACTGACCTGCAGCTTCTGCTGCAATCCACCAGTGGGTAAGCTCTTTTGGCATGATTCAATCTTTAGCAGGAAAGGGTTTGGGTGCAAACGATACGATTTCTACCCTCCTGTTTTGCCTGATAAAGAGCATTGTCAGCAGCTTTGAGGAGGCATTCGTAATTTTTTTCACGTTTTATCATAGCAGTGGCAATACCTATGCTGAGTGTTATTATGCCGCCAAGTGATGAAGTTGGATGCGGTATTTCCAGCGCAGCTATATCTCTCTGGATATGTGTGGCAACCACAAGGGCTCCGGATTCATCTGTCTCAGGGAGAATAGCCAGAAACTCTTCCCCTCCGTACCTGCCGATGAAATCAGCTGCACGTCCCATAGCCCCTTTAAGTCCTCTGGCTACGAATCTCAAGCAATCATCCCCAGCAAGGTGACCGCAACAGTCGTTGTACATTTTGAAATAGTCAATATCTATCATTAATAATGAAATAGGTTTCTTTGAGCGGCTACCTCTTCGCCATTCACGTTCAATGGTTTCGTTCAGTGCACGCCTATTAGGTATTCCTGTAAGGCCATCAAGATGAGAGAGCCTGGCAAGTAAATCCCTCTGGCGCTTTAGTTCAATCTGATTACGGATCCTCAGTTTTACAATGGTAGGATTAAATGGTTTTGTAATGTAATCCACAGCGCCAATTTCAAGCCCTATTGCTTCATCCTCCTGCTGTCTCATTGCCGTTATAAATATTATAGGAATATTTTGCAGGATATGGTCAGCCTTCAAAATTCTACAAACTTCGTACCCGTCCATCTCTGGCATTATTACATCCAGCAGAACAAGATCCGGCATTGATTCCTTCGTTATACGGATGGCGTCTCTGCCGTTTGTTGCAAAGAAGAGCTTGTATTCATCCTTAAGCGTCTCGTTTAACATCTGGATATTTGCTGGCGCATCATCCACCAACAGAATCATCAGTCGTTCATCATTTTCAGACTTCACAGTTGTTCCTCATGTCCACTGATTTTCTCTGCCAGAGATTGAAGTATTATAAGCGCCTTCTGATAGTCCAGTCTCTGAACTGATTCAGCAAGAGCCTCTATCTGGTTGTGTTCATCCCCTTGAGTCAGCATCGCTCTTAAGGAATCAAGGGGGGACGAGAGATCCAGAGAGTGTATCTCAAGAAGATTTTGAAGTTCGCCAAGCATAGAACGGATCTCTTTAGATGAAAAATTTTCGGTAGTTCTAGCTGGAGCGACTGTGTCCGTAAGCAGTGTAGCAGCTGTGAATACTTCAGCCAGAGCAGCATCAAGCAATGGAAGTAATGCTGAAGAAGCATTAATATCCTTGCTTTTAAGGGCTGTCTCCAGATTTGCAGAGGCAATCTGCAGCCTGTCTGCTGAAAGATTACCGGCAACCCCTTTTATTCCATGCACAAGACGTGCAGCGGATAGAGTGTCATTATCAGCAATAAGGTGTCGAACTTCTTCAATTATTCCTTTATGATCCTGGGCAAATATCTTTATCAGCTGTCCAAGTAACCGTTTGTTGCCGTTTATCCGTGATAAGGCTGTTTCAATATTAATTCCAGGCAGATATTCTGGAATTAATATTGATTGATGATCCTGTTCATCCTTTATTACCGATTCTGATGAAGTTTGAGTTGTGCGGCCTGTAAGTCTCGCCAGCATATCGTAAAGGTTTTCAATGACAACAGGTTTAGAGAGATGGTCATTCATACCAGCCGCAAGGCAACGTTCCCGCTCTTCCTGCATTGCATGGGCAGTCATAGCGACTATAGGCAATCTGCTTTTGCTGTAAAGGCGACGAATCTCGCGTGTAGCATCATAGCCGTCCATTATCGGCATCTGTATATCCATAAGAACAAGATCAATTCTGCTATCCTTTTTCTGAAGGAATTGAACTGCTTCGCGGCCATTATTTGCCATCTCAACTTCTATGCCTACTGATTCGAGAATCTCGCTCATAATCTGGCGGTTAATCGGATGATCCTCTGCGACTAGAATACAGAGCCCTTTAAGTGACTGATAACGCTGAATAAAGTTGCTTTTGTCAATAGGAGCGTTTTTTTGTTTAGAAAGACTGCCTGTATGAAACAGGGCTATAAAACTGAATTTGCTCCCATTGCCAGGTGAACTTTCAACTTTTATGGAACCTCCCATCATGTTTACCAGACGCTGGCAGATGGTAAGTCCAAGTCCACTCCCTCCATGGTTTCTTGTTGTGGAGTCATCACCTTGAGAAAATGGTTTAAAAAGCCTGTCGATAACGTTGTTATCCATCCCAATTCCGGTATCGGTAACAATAACCTCAAGCATAATCTGACCGGAAACAGTCTCTTCTCCGGCAGATTGAATCTGAAGAGTAACAGTCCCCTCTTCTGTAAACTTAAGAGCATTGTCTAAAAGATTGACCAAAATTTGCTCAAATCTTAGAGGGTCTCCAATAAGGTTGTCAGGGATATCCGAATCAATCTTCTGCTCAAGCGTAATCTTTTTATCCCGTGCCTTTAGAGCAAGGATAGCAAATGAACGGGCAACAACATCTTTTAATGAAAAATCGATTTTTTCAATCTCAAGGCTGCCTGATTCTATCTTTGAGACATCCATGATGTCGTTGATTATGTTTAATAGTGACTGGGCAGAGCTGTTGACTGTATCCAGATACTCCCGCTGTTTGATGGTAAGTTCAGTCTGAAGAGCCAGATGAACAAGACCAAGTATCGCATTCATCGGGGTTCTTATTTCATGGTTCATATTGGCAAGAAAAGCGCTTTTTGATCTGCTGGCCTCTTCAGCTGTATCGCGTGCCTTTGTAAGTTCTTCGTTTAGCCTCGTAAGCTCTCCTGTCCTTTCGGATACACGATGTTCCAGCTCTTCATTGCTGGTTCGCAACTGTTCATTGACCTTTTGCAACTCAGACTCAATCCGGCATTTATCGGTTATATCAATTGAAAGGATAGAAACACTTTCAACCCGACCGTCAGAACCCTTTACCGGATAAATGTGGTTTTCAAAAGACCAGAGAGCCCTTTTATCATCAAACACAATAGGTTTTCCTTCTGAAAATACCTTCTCTACCTGGGCGCGACGCTCTGATACAAGATGGGGATCATCAAACAGGGTAAATAAGTCGGTGCCAATTACCTGTTGTCTGGTTTTGTTGAATCTATCAGCAAAGGCCTTGTTTGCAGCCAGAATAGTGCCATTTCTCTGCATCAGGAAGAGGGCTTCGGGGTTGTTATCTATAAGTGAACTCAAGACCCTTTGATTTTGTTCAAGAGCTGTTTTGGATTCATGCTGTTCAGTAATATCATCCCCAATACTGGTTGTTCCGGTTATCTTGCCGTTACTGTCCCTGACAACGATATTGTTCCAGTCAATCATCCTTTTCTTGCCGGATTTTGTAATAATATAGTGTTGATAGTTGTGAGTAACATCACCCTTTTCAATCATCTTTTCAAAGATCACTCTAACGTCAGAAAGATCTGGTATGAACAGTTCAAACCAGTCCTTACCCATAACTTCGTGACGTTTGTAGCCTGTAACATTAAGAAAATAGTCGTTACAGAAGATTACTGTTCCTTTTATGTCAAGGGAGACAACAAGCATCTGCAGATTTTCTATAAGTTCTTTCAGGCGTTCTTCGGAACTTTTTAAAGAGAGCTCAGCCTTTTCACGGACATCAAGCATCTTGTTAAAAGAGTTTGTAATAGAGCCAAGTTCGTTGCTTGATTGATAGTTGATCCGGTATGAAAAATCGCCTCTGGAAAGCGCTGCAACAGCCTCTCTTAACTGAGAAATGGGTTTGGTGACTGTTCGAAAGATAAAGGCTGATATCAAGACTGTCCAGGTTCCCGAAGTAACGAGCAGGATCAGGTTTAGTCTGTTAACAAGACGCACATTTTTTTCAACTGCGTTAGTGTAACAGCTGGTAAGTTGCTCTATAACAGGAAAAACACTTTTAATCTCCTGTGTAAGCATTCCTGCAGTCCGACTGGACAAGGTCATGCTTCCCTTTGTCGACTTGTCAAGATGCCTGGTTAGTTTCTCCCCTGTCGAGTTAAGGTCATCAATAAGAGCCTTTTCCTCAGTTCCGTTTATTACAGGTTTAAGTGATAGAGGAAGGCTGGAGATCCGGTTGCGCGCTGCCTGAAGATGGTATTGAGCCTGTTTGCCGGATCCGGCAGGGGGATCCTGGAGAAATATGACAAAATCATTCAGCTCTTTGACTAATGGAGCTGTCTGGCCAGTTCCTTTTTTACTCAGAGAAACAACTCTCTTCGTATAAACCATGCCGCCTGCACCAACAATGGCGCATACTAAAGGCACCAACACTAATATGAACAGTTGTGTTCGAATTGTCATCTTGGCTCACAGTTTTCTAGGTTTGGAAAGAATGAGAAATTATACCTTGTTTCTCAGGATTCTCAAGCAGATGAACGCAATTGTGTTCAATTATTTTACTGCTTCTTGCCTGTTTATGTTTAAACATAGTAAAAGAAAAGAATGTCCGATTTTGAGTTGTATGAACATATTGCCAAGAGGCTTGCACAGAGACAGCCAAAGGTCTGTGAACAGGGGGCGCGAAAGCCTGCTGCTGTGGCTCTTTTACTGCAGCAGGGTAAAACAGGAACGGAACTCTTTTTTATTGAGCGTGCCCATCATCCGGCAGATCCATGGTCCGGCAATATAGGCTTTCCAGGTGGGCACTATGATCCGGTTGATATCTCGCTGCGCCATACTGCAGAACGGGAGACTATAGAAGAAGTTGGAATTGAGCTTGCAGCAGCCAGCTATCTGGGAAGGCTTTCCGATATTATAGGTGCCAATCTGCCGGTAAGGGTATCATGTTTTGTCTATGGCCTGTTGGAGCAGGTAACTCCGGTTCTCTCGGATGAAGTGAATGACACCTTCTGGTTTGGGTTAAATGAGCTGTGGAAACCTGAACGTAATATCTCGGCAACAGTACGTTTTGGAGAAAAAGAGATTAATGCCCCTGCGATAGACTTTGGACTGCCGGATAAACAGCTGCTGTGGGGAATAACTTATCGTCTGGTGACGCAGTTCAGGGAGCTGCTTGAAGCGGATACAGTACTGGAACTACCGGATGAGGTTATACTGTAGTTGTTTTCATGGTGATATCATCTTGTCACGGCGCAAAAGTTTTATCAGTAATTGTCCTGTATCCCGGCTGACAATATATTTGTTGTCGTCATCCGAGGTTTTTATTGTTGAGCTCCAAATCAACTGTTCAGTTTCTGTGCTGTAGAGATTTGCCTGCAGCGTTGCTATCATAAGATTCCATGAAGACGGGAGAAAGCCTTCGCCGTAAAGCACGCTTCCCTGACCTTGTTGTGATATCTGCTGATTTCCCTCTGTTAATTCCCTTATTGTAAGAACAGCATCACAGCCGGTTTCATTTACAGCTACAGCTATATCATCTCTTTTGTATGCCCCCGATATTGCAACATGCTTGTGACCGGCCACTGCCATTATATGACTTTCCTCCATCTCAGCCGTTACTATATCTTCAAACATCTTCCTGACATTTTCATCCAGATTTATATTGACTATCAGTAGCTTTTTGAATTCTGTCCCGGGTAGTAATGAACTGCTGCGCCATGTCTCCAGGGTCTGTACGGACGAGCAACCAACAAGCATAATAAGGGATATTGCGATGTATAGAATGTAAAAGGTTGATTGTCGCATTATTCCTCCGGTTCAGTTTCCAATAAGCCCTTCTCTGGACAAGGCATCGAGTATCAGGCTGGTGAGCTCTTCTGTTGATGATATGAGGCGTTCAGGATGAGTCTCATTTATTCTCCCTTTCCAGACAACTTTTCCTGTTAATGATTCAAATAGGGTTGTTTCAAGGGTTGTTACAGAAGAGATAGTTTCGCTGACTGGCCTGGAATCAAATGTTGCGTAATCCTCTATTCCATCCCAATAGTTGCCGTAATAATCATAATAATCTACAAACTCTGTCCCACGGCCAGTCATTACAAAACCGGATTTTTCTTCTTTTTTCCTCTTGATTTGGACAATTTTTGTAACCAGTAGGCCATCGACAGATGTTTTCTTTAGAGCCTCTGCAAAGGCTTCACGCGAAGGCTTCTCCTTGCCCCGCAGTCCAATGATTGATGACCCGGGAATCGCATCTGCTCCCCGCTTTTTTAACCCATCAATAAAGATTTCCTCAAAAAGCTGCCGGGTTGCAGGAGTTTCAGAGAGTCCCACTACGAGCAGTTTTCGGTAAGACTTTGGAGGTATATCGCTGGTTCTCTCAGAAGAGATCAGTGAGGTGGAAGCACAACCGGACAATAAAAACGCCAAAAACAGTCCTGTAAGTCTGAAGAGTAAGAATTTCAAAAATTTCCCCTTTACAGGTTGTTCCTTAAGGTTCAGGCCTTGAATCGGTTTTCCGTGCCGGAAACCAGACGATTGATGTTGGGGTGGTGTTTGATTATTACAATTGTGGATATTATAGCTGAACTTAGAAGCAGTTCTCCGGTGTGCGGCATGAACCAGATGATTACCGGCATGATAGCTGCCGCAACAATGGAGCCGAGCGAGATATAACGCCAGATGGCTACAAGGATTATGAATACGGCCAGTGCTCCAATAACTGCTAGCGGAGCCAAAGCCAGGTAAACCCCCAGAGCTGTGGCCACCCCCTTGCCCCCTTTGAAAAGCAGAAAGATAGAGAAGACATGACCGCAGAAGGCGGCAAGACCAACCCAGGCCTGCATAGGCTCTATAAGTCCGAGTTTCCAGGCCAGCAGCACAGGAAGCATCCCTTTGAGACAATCACCAATCAGCGTCATTATCCCTACCTTTCGTCCAACTGTGCGGTAGAGGTTTGTAGCTCCGATATTGCCGCTGCCTTCATTGCGTACATCTATGCCATACAGCTTTCCCAGCAGCAGTCCTGTCGGCACCGAGCCAAGAAGGTAGGCTCCGGCTATCCAGAGCAGGTTCGGGATCATAGTTTATCAGCCAGATATTTGCGGGTGTCCCCGATATATTTGCTGGAAGGATATTCACGGATTAGCCTTGTGAATGCGGCGGTCATTTTATCTTTGTCCTTAACCTCAAGGGCAGATTTTCCAAGATAGAATAGTGTCTCATCATGTCCTGTATAATCAGGAAAATCAACGAGCACTTTTTCAAATCTCTTTATGGCTGCCAGATAATAGTCAGTCTTGTAGTAGAATCTACCGACATAGATCTCGTACTTGGCAAGATTTCCCCTGCAATCAGCAATCTTTTCCTGTACCTTTGATACATATTGTGATTTTGGGTATTGCCGGACAAAATTTTCAAAAAGACCAAGCGCATTTTTTGTAGGGGTCTGATCTGTGTCAATTCCTGTAATCAGATTGAAGCTGGAAAGACCTTGTCTGTAAAGCGAGAACTGAGCCAGTTCGTGAGTCGGATGAAGCTTGCGGAACTCATCATATGCCGCGCCTGCTTCTATATAGTCAGCATTAAGAAAGTAGGCATTTGCAATGCCAATCTCCGCTTTGGCTGCCAGTTCAGGTTCAGGAAAGGCCTCTCTAACCTTTTTCCAGTATTCTACCGCCTGTTCATAACGACTCTTTTGAAAAGCTGTCTCACCTCTGGAATAAAGTTCCTGTGGGGTCAGATCTTTTGGCACACTGGCACAACCTTGCAGGATCAGCAGAATGGCCAGAAGAGGTAGCAGGCTGTATCTTATTGGTTTCATTTTAATTCCTCGGTAAAGGTGTATTAGTCCAGAAGGTCTTTTCCGCAAGGGTCTGCAAGCAGTTTTGCAATAATATCATGGTTAAGCCAGATAGAAGCTTCTTTGGAACTCCATGAATCCTGAAGGATCAGCTTTCCTGTGGCGCGGAAAACTACCCTGGAGAGCTCTGCACAGATCAACTTTTTCTGATCGAGGTGCATATCCATGAGTCCTGCAGAGGTTGAAAGCATCTGCTCCATCTGTTCAGGGCTTGAGTGTTGCGGCCATTCTGCAAATCCGTTTTCATTGTTGATTAGAGGATCAGACAGATAACTGTTGGCAACAGCGATAAGGTCATCCAGTTTCTGTTCTACGGCAAGAAGAGAGCGGCATCTTTCAACAAGTGGAGCAGAGGCTTCAGGCATCGCCTTTTTGATTGCTGACAAAAGTGGATAAAGGGAAAGCTCAACTCCAAGAAACAGTGCGCTCGAATTTGTAAGTATCTCAGGGCAGTTGTATACTGTGGCGTTTATACCCTGCTTGCGTGCTGTGGCAGCATGCCCTTCCAGTCTCATCTTTGCAAATCCCTGAAGATATGGAGTATATGACTGCCATTTGAAATCTCCGTTTATCAGTACAGCAGTGCCATGATATCCATATCCGGTGTAGGAAATACGTGCTCCGTTCTGTTTTGCCCGTTCACGGATAGAGGCAGAGCTGTCAAGGAGGTATTTGAAAGTGTCGGCTGTCACCTCGTTAAAGCTTGCATCGCAAAGTTGTCCAATGGCGCTTTTCCAGAAAGGTTCAGAGGGTAGATATTTTTCTCCTGTTCCCTTAAATACCCTGTTTAATAGTGGCATAAAGAACCTTGCGCGTGGAATTCCACCCGCCATGGTATGTGAAAAAACTATATTTGCTTTGGCTGGAATCAGTTTTTCTATCTCTCCCATTACCAGATGAAGGTTTGTATTGAATCTGTCTGCACCTGATTTACGGGCATTCTCTATAAATGCATTTTCAAAGCTGATATTTTCCCAATCATCAGGTTTTGCTTTCTTAAGTCTTTCTGCAATAGATTGGGAACCATCAGGGGTCTCCATATCAAAGCCGGCTTCAAGTGGAATATTTATTATATTTCCGCCCAGCAATGACTCAGCTTCGGCAAGTTCTTCAGGAGTAAGCGATCTAAGCGTTCCATCCCCATCACGTCTGCCCACTGTGGTGCCAATTACACTCATCCCGAGCCGTCTGGCCTCTTCAATCAGGCCGTTAGCATAGCCTCGTCCAAAAAGTTCGCCAATCAGTACAAGGAAATCTCCAGCTTTATATCCTGCCACTGGGGGCAGGGCCGTCATTGGACAATAATCAGACATTATCCGGCTCCTCCATGCATATTTAGAATTTAACTTTTTAGCATGAACCCTCAACCGTTGAAAACAGAAAACCTTGCATCGTGACAATCAGATAGTTTGGTGCTACTTTTTATCACTTCTTTTTTGAGCCGAATGACTGCATAATTATTCGCTGGGAGTAAATCTTCTGATAGGGTAGGGGTTGATATGGCAAAAGAGAAGATACCTGTAACATCTGCTGTACGCGTTTTAAGAACTGCAGGGATCAGCTTTACTGATCATCTTTATGAATATGAAGAAAAGGGTGGCACAGCTATCTCCTCCCGTGAGTTGGGGGTTGATGAACATTGCGTTATAAAGACTCTGGTGATGGAGGATGAAAACAAAAAGCCTTTAATTGTGCTTATGCATGGTGATTTGCAGGTTTCTACAAAGGAACTGGCCAGATTGATCTCTGCACGCTCGGTATTCCCATGCAGCCCTGATACGGCTCAGAAACATACCGGATATCTTACAGGCGGGACATCCCCGTTCGGAACAAAGAAGCAGATGCCTGTTTATATTGAAGAGTCCATTCTTGAACTGCCAAGAATATTTATAAATGGGGGTAAACGGGGCTATCTGGTAGCGCTTGCCCCTGGAGATCTGGTAAATATATTGAATCCGATCCCTGTCAGGGTCGGCTATGCAAAATAAAATGAGGTCTTAAGGTAAGCCATGCCATCATTAACTCTTGATAAGGATATGATAGAACAGCTTAGAAGGGTGCTGGATGCGGTAGAGCGGATATTGCCCAAGCCTGCTCCTGCCATTGACTGGATTGAGACGCATGCAGCCAACTGGCGCAGACGTGGTGATTCCGGCTTTCTTGAGGCTGTTCCGGAGATTGAGGCCTTCCATCTTGATGACCTTTTGGGAATTGACGAGCAGAAAGAGATGGTTGAGCAGAATACCAGGCAGTTTCTGGCAGGCTTGCCTGCCAACAATACTTTGCTTTGGGGAACTCGCGGCACAGGCAAGTCCTCATTGGTCAGAGCACTGCTGCATCGTTATGCTGCGGACGGCCTGAGGGTTATTCAGGTTGACAAGGATGATCTGGTGCATCTTCCGGCCATTGTGGATGAGATCAAGCGGCAGCCGTATCGTTTTATCCTCTTTTCTGATGATCTCTCTTTTGAAACAGGAGAATCAAGCTACAAGATGTTGAAGAGCGCTTTGGACGGTTCCGTGTATGCTCCTCCTGAAAATGTCCTGATCTATGTGACTTCCAACAGGCGACACCTTATTCCGGAGTATGAAAGTGACAACCGTGGGGCTATGCTTGTAAACAACGAAATCCACCACGGTGAAGCTGTGGAGGAAAAAATATCACTTTCCGGCAGATTCGGCCTATGGATAGGATTTCATCCATTCAGTCAGGAACAGTTTCTGGAGGTTGCACGGCAATGGGTTGAGCGTCTTTGCCAAAGGAGCGGCAGCAGTCTCCGCTGGAATGAGGAGGCTGAGATGGCTGCTATCAGATGGACCCGCCAGAAGGGGGATGGAAGCGGCAGGATTGCCATGCAGTTTGCCAACCAGTGGGTAGGCAGCATGCTCTTGAAAGAGAACAAAACTGAGTAAGGATTAAGGGGGTACTTTATTTATGATTCGCAAGGCCAGGACAAGCGATGTAAAAGATATTCAGAAACTGCTTTCCATCTATGCCAACAAGGGGGAAATGTTATCCCGTTCTTTATCTGAGCTTTATGAGGCGATAAGAGATTTCTACGTTGAAACAGATGAAGAAGGGAGGCTGATAGGAACCGCCGCCCTTCATATAGTCTGGGAGGATCTGGCTGAAGTCCGTTCTGTAGCGGTTATGGAAGAATCAGGCAAAAAAGGGATTGGCAGCCGTCTGGTGCAAGCCTGTATTGATGAGGCACAGGAGATCGGTTTAAAGAGGATCTTCTGTCTTACATACAGGCCGGATTTCTTCAGCAGATTCGGTTTCAAGATGGTGGATAAGTCCACTCTCCCTCACAAGGTGTGGGGTGACTGTCTTAAATGCCCCAAGTTTCCTGACTGTGATGAAAATGCCATGGATATGATGCTTTAGATCTTTATTATTCTGGCCTGAGGGTTTTTATATGCTTCAGTACAAGGTGATTGAACTTTCAAATGTTGTGGAAGATAGCATTGAAGAGGCTCTAAACGACTGGACAGTCAAAGGCTGGCGGTTTGACGGGATGCAGTTTGCCATGCGTGAAAGCAGCAAACGTCCTTCCATGGCTTTTATCCTTTTTACAAAGGAATATGAAGAAGATTTTCCCGTTGATTCTATCAATAACTGAGTATATTTATTAGCACTGTTGATATAGCTTGTCTGTTCATGGGGGATCTATGGTCTCCCTTTTATTTTCATCTTATGGAGGTATCCAATGGCTCGGGGTGGTTATGCGCTTGCTGATGCTGTTGCTCCGCTTTTGATCCGTATTCCGCTTGGGCTTATCTTTATGGCTCATGGTTCTCAAAAAATGTTTGGACTGTTTGGCGGGAGCGATTTGACAGCAACCTTTCGCAGCTTTGAAGAAAAGCTGGGTATACCTCCGATATTTACGCTACTGGCAATTGTTGCCGAGTTTGGAGGTGGTTTTGGTGTTCTTGCCGGATTCCTTACCAGGCTTTCCTCCACCGGCATAGCCTCTGTTATGCTGGTCGCTATCTACAAGATACACTGGGTAAACGGCTTTTTTATAAACAGTTCTGCAAAAGGGCAGGGGGTTGAATTTGCGCTTGCCCTTCTTGGGATGTCTCTCTATCTGGTCATTTCCGGTGGGGGCAGATGGTGTGTTGATCGCCTGATTTTCAGAAGCTGATTATCCAAATAATCGATTTTCAAGTTTTAAGGAGCGCTGTTTTGGAGACAATGTACAATCAGGAAGAGGTTAATAAAAGACGTACCTTTGCAATAATCAGTCACCCTGATGCAGGCAAGACTACTATTACAGAAAAACTGCTTCTTTTTGGTGGAGCCATTCAGCAGGCAGGAGAGGTAAGGGCTCGCAAATCCGGACGACATGCCACTTCCGACTGGATGGAGCTTGAGAAACAGCGTGGTATTTCTGTAACCTCCTCTGTTATGAAGTTTACATACAACGGTTTTGAGATCAACCTGCTTGATACCCCAGGACATAATGATTTCTCGGAAGATACCTATCGTGTATTGACTGCCGTTGACTCAGCACTGATGGTGATTGACTCTGTAAAAGGGGTTGAGAGCCAGACGAAAAAACTGCTGGATGTATGCCGTCTTCGTGATACCCCTATTATGACCTTTATAAACAAGCTGGATCGTGAAGGGCGCGAACCGCTTGACCTTCTGGATGATGTTGAAAAAAACCTCGGAATGCAGACAGCTCCCATTACATGGCCAATCGGAATGGGAAAACGTTTCAGGGGAACCTATCATCTGTACAGTAAAGAGGTGCAGATGTTCGACCCGGATGCAGAACATGGTGTGGGCAGGGTATTGACTGTAAAGGGGCTTGAGGATCCTCTGCTTGATGAGCTTCTGGGCAGTCAGGCTGAGGAGCTTAGAAATGATGTCGAGCTGCTTGAAGCGGCGGCTCATCCTTTTGACCTGGATGAGTATTATTTGGGACGCCAGACCCCTGTCTTTTTCGGGAGCGCTATCAATACCTTTGGAGTCCAGCAGTTGCTGGATACCTTTGTTCTGAATGCCCCGCATCCCCGTCCAAGGGCTACTACAACCCGACTGGTTTCCCCTTTTGAAGAACAGTTTTCAGGATTTGTATTCAAGATTCAGGCAAACATGGATCCTGCTCATCGTGACCGGATCGCCTTCTTCAGGATCTGCTCCGGAAGATTCGAACGGGGGATGAAAGTTCGTCATTTAAGGCTTAACAGGGATTTTCAGATCAGTAATGCAACGATATTCATGGCACAGGATCGCAGCAATGTAGAAGAGGCATTTCCAGGGGATATCATCGGGATTCATAACCACGGAATTATTAAGATAGGCGATACTTTCACTCTGGGTGAAGAGATGAAGTTTACAGGTATACCCAGCTTTGCGCCGGAGCATTTTCGGAAGGTAAGGCTTCTTAATCCGATGAAGTCAAAGGCACTTGAGAAGGGGCTGGTGCAGCTTGCGGAAGAGGGCACAACACAGGTGTTCAAGCCTCTTTTTGGCGCTGAATGGGTAATAGGTGCTGTAGGTATACTGCAATTTGATGTCGTATTGCATCGTCTGGAGTTTGAATACGGGGTCAAGATAGCTTACGATGTTGTTGGATATTCTACTGCCCGCTGGGTCAGTGGCGAGAAGAAGCTGATAGAGGATTTTGAAAAGAAAGAGAAGATGAACCTGTATATTGATGGTGAAGGCAAGTTGACATATATGGCTTCCAGTCAGTGGCGTCTGGATAATACAGTTGAAAACTGGCCGGATCTGCAATTTTATTCAACTTCAGAACACAGTTGAAAGATAAGTATTGAATGTATAAAAGGGATAAAAAGATAATCGGAAAGGTTTCTCTGCGAAAGACCTGGAAGGCAATCTTCTCACTTGATACAGACCATTTTCCGTTGATACTGCCTGGGGTTCACCCTGTTGCCGCAATCTTTATTCTCAGACATCTTAAAAGGCTTGGTTATTCAAACTGCAGGGTTGATTCAAGCTCAAAAGGGTTGATTGTCTACGCACAAAGGTAGGAGATTCCGGCTTCTAACCCATAAACTTGCCGATTTCGTATCCTATCTGTCCAAGCGGTAGCACTTCATCTGCAACTCCTCCATCAACACAGGCTTTTGGCATGCCATAGATTGTAGATGTTGCCTCATCCTGAACCAGGGTTACCCCACCTTTCTGTTTCAGTAGTTGCATTCCCTTAAAACCATCATTTCCCATTCCTGTAAGAACTACTCCAAGCATCGAACCTGCGGTTGCTTCCGCCATTGATGAGATCATAAGATCTACAGAAGGTATATAGACGTACTGCGGATAGGCTGATGTTGGAGCGGTTTTGATAACAAGACCGCCTGCTCCCCTAACGAGCTGGGTATGCATGCCGCCCGGGGCGATAAGGATAGTGCCTGGCTTTACTGTTTCGCCATCTACCGCTTCTTTGACGCTAATCGAACATTTGGCGTTCAGGCGGTCGGCATATGGACCTGTAAAGGCCTTGGGCATATGGATAGCTACTACAACTCCGTAAGGAAAATTCATCGGAATTCTGGAGATAACTTCCTGTAGCGCAACAGGGCCTCCAGTAGAGGCGCCGATTCCTACATGAGATATCTTTTTTGAATGAATCTTTGAGCTCTTTGCAATCTGACGTGGAATTGTAGCTGTAAAAGAAGGTGGTCGTGTCGTTGTCGTACCAGCTGATACACGGAGGATGCTTGAGCGGGTTGCCTCACGAACCTTCTTGATCAGCTCTTCACGAAAGATATTCTGCGCTTCTGATGAATCAGTAATATTTTTAGGAATATAGTCAATAGCACCTGCATCCAGAGCTTCAAAAGTTGCTTTGGCACCTTCATTGGTGAGTGTGGAGACCATAAGAACCTTTGTAGGGGCTTTGGCCATAATTTGTTTTAGGGCAGAAATACCATCCATTCTGGGCATTTCTATATCCATCGTAATCAGATCCGGTTTAAGGGAGATCGCTTTTTCAACACCTTCTACACCGTCAGCGGCGGTGGCTATTACATCAATTGAGGGTTCCTTGTTGAGGATGCCTCGAATTGCCATCCGCATGAAAGATGAATCATCAACAATAAGAACACGGGTTTTGGCTCCGGAAGATGAAGAAAGCATTAATATCTCCGTTAATTAATCTTTTGAAAATATTGATTTTACGAGATCTTTTACAACAGGAACAGCATCATCAAGTTCGTAACAGAATCGTTCAACATCCAGATTGGCAAGGTTAGGATGGTTTTCTTTTAGAATAGCCCAGCCTTCTTCTTCAGAGAGGTTAAAGCTTGCCCAGGCGTTTTCTCCGTAATAAAGATCCCTCACAGAGCAGAACAGATCCGCAAGATTTACAATAGAGCATAAAACCGGATCGTCAACAGCTTCACGTGGGGTATGATGATAGAGTATCACCTCTCTGTACGACTCTGGAAAATTCCATTTTTCAGCTATGCAGTAACCAACCTCGGCATGTGTAGTCTGAAATTCCTCTAACTCCATATCAATCAGACGTATTGGCTTCTCATTTATGGTTTTTAAAACCCTTGAAAATTTTTCCGGCTGATAGTAACTGAGAACCACTTCTCCAATATCATGTATGATACCGGCAAGATAGGCTTTTTCAACATCCCTGTACTGAATCTTCTCAGCTATGATTTTTGAAACCATGCCTACCCCGAAAGCATGAGCCCAGAATGTGCTTATATCAATAACTCCGCCTTTGTCTTCAAAGGCACTGATAAATGAAGATGTCAGGGCGATTTCTTTTATGTTGCGGATACCAAGGTAAACCAGAGCCCGTTTTAAAGAGGTGATTTCCTGAGTAGGCCTGTATATCGGCGAGTTTACCATCTTCATGACTCTGACAGTCATAACCTGATCGGTCAGCATAAGGTCTGCAACCTTGTCAACATCGACATCAGGGTTATCAAGCAGTTGAAGCACCTGCGTTGCAACAACCGGTATGGTAGGAAGATCGTCAATACTGGCAACCATCTGCCTGGCTGTTTCCATCATTGCCTGTTTATCCATCATCCGCTTCCCCCGCTATTTCTTGTAAGCAAAACCGCCTGGAAAATGAACGGTCTTGAATTTGTCATTAACGCCATGAAGTGACTCGGATTGCCCAACAAAGAAGTAGCCGTAAGGCTGAAGGTTATTGTAAAAGTGCTGCACAACCTTTGATTTTGAGGCAAGATCAAAATAGATCAGCACGTTGGCACAGAATATAAAATCAAAACTCTTCATAAAGACCATCTTGGTGTCATCGTAAAGATTCATCTTGTTAAATGTGACGAACTTTTTGACCTCCGGCGAAAGGATGAATTTACCCCCTTCTTCCTTAATATACTTCCTTTTGTATAGTTCAGGGACGTTACGGACAGAATAGCTGTTGTAAATTCCCTCTTTTGCCTGCGCTACAACGGTCTCATTTATATCTGTCCCTATGATCTCTATTATCCAGTCTTTAAGTAGGGTGGCTCGTTTTTCCAGTAATATCATAGCCATTGTATATGCTTCTTCACCTGAAGAGGATGCTGCGCTCCAGATTCTAAGTTTACGGAATCCCATTTTTGACTTGGCTTCGACTATCTCCGGCAGAAACTTTGTCTCAAGGGCATTTAGTTGTGGCACAGAACGGAAAAAGTATGTTTCGTTTGTGGTTACCTCATCCAGAAGAAAACGTAACTCCTCATTGCCTCGCGGTGATTTGAGCAAGCCGTAGTAATCTACTGCTGTTTTTGCCCCTGTAGCTTCCATACGCTTGGTAAGGCGGCTCTCAAGGAAATATTTTTTTGTGGTATGGAAATACATGCCACAGAGGTTGTATATAAAATCACGCAGTAATTCAAAATCCTTATCAGATATTGCCACGTTTAGTCCCTTTCTATGGTCAGGTCGATCTGTTAGCGACCGGCTGCAGCCCCTTCGCCACCATCTACCATGCCTACAGGATCAACAATCAGAGCTACCCTCCCATCGCCAAGAATGGTTGAGCCGGCAATGCCTGAGACATTGGCCAGATACTTGCCCAATGATTTTATTGCTACTTCCTGCTGTCCAACCAGGCGTGTAACAACAAGTCCAACCCTCTTATCCGCAGAACCGATCACGACCACATAGCAGAAATTATCCGGTTCATGGAGGCGTTTTACATTAAAAACCTGCTCCAGCCTGACAAGAGGAAGTACCATGTCGCGAAGCTTAAGGACTTCCTGACCGCCTATTACGTGAAATTCTCTCTGGTCAACACGAAGTGTCTCCAGAACAGATGCAAGAGGGATAGAATAGATCTCCCCTTCTACCTCTACAAGAAGTGACTGGATAATCGCCAGAGTAAGAGGGAGCCGTAGTATAAATTCTGACCCCATTCCTTTTTCACTTTTTATTTCAATCAGACCGTTCAGTTTCTTGATATTGGTCTTTACTACATCCATGCCAACACCACGTCCTGAAAGGTCAGAGGCCTTGTCCTTAGTGGAAAAGCCGGGCAGGAATATCAGGTCAAACATTTCTCTCTGACTCATGGCTGCGAGCTGTTCTTCTGTAATAAGCCCTTTTTCAACAGCCTTTCTGGCAACCCTTTCAGTATCAATTCCTCGCCCATCATCTTTTATACTTATGATAATAGAGTTGCCTTCATGGATTGCGGCAAGAACCAATGTACCGATGCGTGGTTTTCCTGAAGCAAGTCGCTCATCCGGTGTTTCAAGCCCGTGATCCATTGCATTTCGGATCAGGTGGATAAGCGGATCGCCAATCTCGTCTACAACAGAACGGTCAAGTTCTGTTTCTTCACCAAAGATTTTCAAATCTACCTCTTTGCCAAGATCGCGGGCAAGTGAACGAACGATACGGGGGAATTTTTTGAAAACCTTTTCCACCGGAATCATACGCATTTTCAATACCTGCATCTGCAGTTCAGAAGTGACGAAACTCATCCTTTTAGCCAGCTTGGCAAATTCTTCACCAAACAGTACATGATCTGAATTGCCGGCCTGAAAATCCTGGTTGAGCTGGCTCATACGGTTACGTTCAAGAACCAGTTCACCAACCTGATTCATAAGATCATCAAGACGCTTGACATCAACCCTTACGGTTGTGTTGTCAGAGAGGTCATCCCCGCTTCCTTTCTCTCCTCCTTTTGGAGGAGCAGGCTTCTTGGGAGCCTCAGGCGTGGGGGCTGTAACTGCAGGTGGCATCGGTGCTGTAGTCGGAGTTTTTTCTTCAGTGGAAGTTTCCGGAGTTGGAGAAGAAGGTTGAGTTGGCGTCTGCTCTGTTGTAGCAGCAGCTTCCTTCTTTGGGGCTGTTTCGGTTGGAGTGGACTGTTCCTTGGGTTGTGCATTAAGGAGTGGAACAAGTTTGTTGATAGTTACATCAATCTCTCTATCAACAATCTCTCCAGCCTTAATGTCTGCTACCAGTGTTTTTACCAGGTCTGTAGCCTCAAGAATTACATCCATGATCTCTGGAGTTACAAACAATTCTCCCTTACGGAGGCGGTTTAGAACATCTTCTGTCTTGTGGGTAACCCGAACCAGAAGATCAAACCCGAGAAAACTGGAGGCTCCCTTAACTGTATGAATAGAACGGAAGATCCTGTTCATCAGCTCAGGGTCATCAGAGGCCTTTTCCAGTACAATAAGGTCATCATCCAGCTTTTCAAGAAGTTCTGTAGTCTCAGCCAGAAATCCTTCAAGAAGTTCCTGATCTTCACAATCAATGGGCATTGCGAACCTCGCCTTGCAGAGATGGTTGATAAGTCAAATACGGTGCGCTGTTTATATAATATTAAAGAGATTACGTTCTTCCTGAGAAAACATCTTCTGCAGATTAAGAAGCACCAGTAATCGTTCAGCCTGATTAATCACCCCGGCAATACATTCCTGATCTATTCCGCTTGTAACTATTGCAGGAGAAGGTTGTATCTCGCTGCTTGATATACGTATAACTTCCGAAACGGAGTCAACTATAAAGCCCATCAATTCACCTTCAACATCCATAACCATTATACGGGTCTGCTTGTCATACTCAATTTCCATAAGCCCGAAGCGTCTGCGCATATTTATAATAGGAACTACCTTGCCACGCAGGTTGATAACCCCTTCAACATAGTGAGGTGTGTTGGGAACACGGGTAATGCTTGGCATCCTGATTATTTCACGCACCTTCAGGACATCTACCCCGTATTCTTCATTATCAAGGCTGAAGCTGACCAGTTGGATCAGTTCGCCATGGTCGCCAGCTTGCGCCTCGCCACTCTTCATAGGCACCAGAGCGTTGGACATGGGCAGTCTCCTTCCAGATATAACTAAATAGAATCAGATGAGAAATTTTAAAAAAACATATAAGTGGCATCATTATGGGCACTGCTTGAAGCAGTTGGAGATATTTGTACCATGCAAGAGGTAGCTGTGCAAGTGCCACAGTCAAAAGTAAATTGAAATCTCTGGATTTTGTACGATAAGTTATCCTTTATCATGGAGTCTGAGGAGTTTCCTGCTTGACGCATCAGGCAGCTTGAAGCAAAGTGTAAAAATTATGCGTCGCTATATTATCGCCCTGCAATTTCTGACTATTCTTCCGATTCCATCACCCAAAAAGTATGAACCATCTGATCCGGGGCGTTCAACCGCCTGGTTTCCACTGGTTGGTCTTAGCATAGGTGCGGTTTTGCTGCTGGCCGATACAGTCTTCTCATTGCTCTTTCCGAGGCCTCTTCTGGATGCCCTGCTTGTGGCGCTCTTGTCGTTGTTAACCGGAGCTCTGCATCTTGATGGCCTTGCAGATGTTTTTGACGGAATTGCCTCCAGAGGTGATAAAGATAAATTTCTGTCTGTTATGAAAGATTCAAGGGTTGGCGCTGTAGGAGTCGCTGGTCTTGTTCTGCTTCTTTTACTCAAATATGCTGCGCTTATGGCAATCCCTCTTGATCTTAAACCGCAAGCAGTTCTACTCTTTCCATCACTTGGCCGTTTTGCTCAGGTTGTAGTAATGACCGGCGCGAAAGCGGCAGAAAATGATGGCCTGGGTGCTTCTTTTCTGGCAGGCATGACAAAAATTCAGCTTTTGATTGCCGCCTGTTTCATTATCCCGATCTCCTGGTTTCTTGGGGGAATGGCCGGTATCGCCGCGCTTTGCCTGGTCTCGTTATGGGGATTATCTGTCAAGGCATATTTTACCAGACGTCTGTCTGGTATAAATGGAGATATTGTCGGGTTTACTTCTGAAACAGCTGAACTGTTAGCCCTGCTTTGCCTTACTGCAATTACTACAATTATCACGAGGTATATATGAAAAATGCCACACGGATTTACCTGATTCGTCATGGCCAGGTTGTAGGACATGAAGAACGACGCTATAACGGTCATGCTGACGTCTCCCTTACCGATCTGGGGGTTGAACAGTACCATCTGCTTAAGGAAAGGCTTGCAGATTCAAATATTTCAGCATGTTATTCAAGTGATCTCAGCCGCTGTCGTATAGGAGCAGGGATAATCTGTGAGCAGTTCGGGATTAATCCTGTGCATCGACCTGAATTGAGAGAGGTAAATATAGGGATATGGGAAGGCCTTGCCTGGGAAGAGATACAGAGCCGTTGGCCGGACTCCTGGCAGGCGCGTCTTGAGGATCTGGTGAATTACAGAGTGCCTGAAGGTGAGAATCTTCTGGATGTTGAGGCGCGTCTTATGCCTGTGTTGCATGAGATCCTTGAGAGACATCGTGGTCAGGAGGTCTTGCTTGTCGGGCATGGAGGGGTTAACCGGATCGTACTGCTTAATGCTATAGGAGCCCCGTTAAAGAACATGTTCAATATTGAGCAAAACTATGGTTGCCTTGATATTATCGATTACTATCCTGATGGGAGGGCTACAGTAAAGCTGTTGAACGGATAGTCCGGTTCTGGAAAAATATTGGTCTCTTCCCCCACTCTTTGCCGTGGGGGAAGTTGTATTGCCTTTCTATTACCAGTATCTCTGTGGTGGTTCGGTATGACCTGTTCTGGTTATATAACCATCTATAACCTTGAATTTATCTCCGCTTTCAGCGATCCATTCATCCCCTTCTTCAATAGGGACAGGAAAATTGCGCTGGCCAAGAAAGACCTCTTCATCACCTATATATCCATACCATTCAAGCGCTCCGGTCATCCAGATTTTGGTATTCAGTTCCATCCTAGAACACTCCTTTTCAAGCACAGTTTTTCTTTATCTATTACTAAAACAAACGGTCATGTCAATCGATTTTGGACTTAATCAGGCTATCTCACTTGACTTTCAGAGATGGAATGGTTAGATCTGAAACAGTCATCAGGCTCTTCCCATTCCCTCTTAAAATAATATCAGCAGGTGAAAACATGCCACGTTCAGGTGGTGGAAAGCCATCATTTACAGGACAGTACAACCGTCATCTTGATGAGGTTCGATCATTATTGAGAACGCTCGATCCGCGACTTGCCGCAGAGGATGAGGGTGGCTTGACGGTTGCAATGGATATGTATGAGACAGAACATAATCTTGTCCTGGAGCTTGATCTGCCAGGTCTTGATCTGGCTGATATAAACCTCACGCAGTCCGGCATGGTTTGTGTGATTCAGGTCGAAAAGCAGGCCGAGCCGCCGGTTGAAAATCTCCGTTATCACTGTCTCGAGCGCCATTTCGGACGGCTGCGCCGTACGGTCAGATTGCCTGATATGGTGGATCCGGCAGATATACATGCTGAATACAGTCGTGGAGTCTTAAGGATTATCTGCCCAAAAGGGCATGAACGTCGTATCTTTATCAAGGAGTCAAAGAGTGAGTAAGTCTGAGAAGGAACAGAAAAACAGCGATTCGATAATAGTGACGGAGGAAGAGCTTAAGCTTCCTGAATCATTGCCATTATTGCCAATCAGAGATGTTGTGGTATATCCGTTTATGATTATTCCGCTGTTTGTTGGCAGGGAGATGTCAATAAAGGCGGTGGATCAGGCTCTCTCGGGAGATCGGATGATTATGCTGGCCACACAGCATGATATTGGTGAAGAAGATCCTACACCGGACAAGATATATTCTGTAGGAACAGTAGCTATGATCATGAGAATGCTCAAGCTGCCGGACGGACGGGTCAAAATACTGGTTCAAGGTCTGCTTAAGGCCAGAATAACCGAATTTTTGGAAGAGATCCCGTTTCATACAGTAAAGATAGAGCGTCTTATCGAGCCGGCTGCGCCGGATACCCTTGAAACGGAGGCTCTTATCAGAACCGTAAGGGAGCAGTTGACCAAGATCTCCGAGCTAGGAAAACAGATATCGCCGGAAGTAATGGCCATACTTGAGAACATATCTGATCCGGGCAGCATGGCTGATCTTATAGCCAGCAACCTCGGCCTGAAACTGGCCGAGGCACAGATGCTGCTTGAAATTGAAGATCCTGTCCTCCGCTTAACCAAGGTAAATGAGCTGCTTGCCCGTGAGCATGAAATGCTATCTGTTCAGGCGCAGATTCAGAACGCCGCCCGCGAGGAGATGGGCAAAAATCAGAAGGAATACTACCTGCGTGAGCAGATGAAGGCTATCCAGCATGAGTTGGGTGACAACGACGGGAAGGAAGAGCTGGAGGAACTGCGCAAATCCATTGAGTCGGCTAAAATGCCGGAGGCTGCAGAAAAGGAGGCTCTTAAACAGTTGGGGCGCCTTGAGAGGATGCATGGCGATTCCGGTGAGGCAGGGGTAATTCGCACATATCTTGACTGGCTTATAGAGATCCCCTGGTCAAAGGCCACAAGGGACTCTCTCGATATAATCAGGGCGAAAAAGATTCTGGATGAAGACCATTCCTACCTTGACAAGGTTAAGGACAGGATTCTTGAATTTCTGGCTGTAAGGAAACTGAACAAGAAGATGAAGGGGCCTATTCTCTGTTTTGTTGGTCCTCCCGGTGTTGGCAAGACATCGCTTGGCAAGTCAATTGCCCGTTCACTGGGGCGCAAGTTTGTCAGAATATCCCTGGGTGGAGTGCGTGACGAGGCTGAGATAAGGGGACATCGCAGAACCTATCTTGGCGCTCTGCCAGGCAGGATTATTCAGGGGATGAAGCAGGCAGGCTCAAAGAACCCTGTATTCATGCTGGATGAGCTGGACAAGATGGGATACGATTACAAGGGGGATCCCTCTGCGGCTCTGCTTGAGGTTCTTGACCCCCAGCAGAACAACTCTTTTTCAGATCACTACGTTAATATCCCGTTTGACCTTTCCAATGTTCTGTTTGTTGCAACTGCAAACCATAGCGACCCGATACCTTCGGCTCTTTATGACCGGATGGAGATAATAAATATCCCCGGTTATACCGAGGAGGAAAAGCTTGAGATAGCAACCCGTTATCTGCTGCCACGCCAGCTTAAGGATAACGGTCTCAAGTCAAAACAGATCGTATTTGAGGAAGAGGCTGTAAAGGAGATTATTGCCAAATATACCCGTGAGGCAGGTCTGCGTAACCTTGAACGTGAGATTGGCAATATCTGCCGCAAGGTAGCCAGAAAGATTGCAGAGGGGCACAAACGCCAGATAAAGATTACACCAGCTGCAGTGGCTACATATCTTGGAGCGGCCAAATATCTGCGTGATGACGAGATGGAAAAAAATGAGATAGGTGTTGTTAATGGCCTAGCCTGGACCTCGGTAGGTGGAGAGGTGCTCCATATAGAGGCTACAACCATGCAGGGCAAGGGAGGACTTACCCTTACAGGTCAGTTGGGCGATGTGATGAAAGAGTCGGTTCAGGCCGCACTGGCTTACATCCGTTCTCATGCAGACGAATTCAGGATTGCACCTGAATGGTTTCAGGATCATGAGATCCATGTCCATGTGCCTGCCGGAGCAGTCCCAAAAGATGGGCCGTCGGCAGGTTGTGCCATGGTGACGGCTCTGGTTTCCGTGTTAACGAGAATACCTGTGCGTAAAGATGTGGCAATGACAGGTGAATTCTCGCTTCGTGGCAAGGTGATGCCTATTGGTGGACTGAAAGAGAAGATCCTTGCGGCGGTAAGAGCCGGCATGAAGACGGTTGTAATACCTGATCAGAACAGGAAGGATCTTGAAGATATAGCCAAAGAGATGCAGAAGAAGGTCAGGATAGTGCCTGTACGGGAGATTGATGAAGTCCTGAAGCTGGCTCTTGAAAAATATCCGCCGCCCCCACAAAAGGCAAAAGCCAAAGCGCCAACTCCAAAGGTTGTTGTCAGAACAACTAAAGAGATATCGGCCTGAAACAGAAAACGCCTGATTCCTCAATATAAACAGAGGAATCAGGCGTTTTCTTTTAAATTTCTATGTTTCAGGCTCCGGCCTGTACCGCCGTAATTGCAACAACATTTACTATGTCATCCACCGAACAGCCGCGAGAGAGGTCGTTGACCGGTTTTGCCAGCCCCTGGATTATTGGGCCTACCGCCTCGGCGCCCGCTACCCTTTCAACCAGTTTATAAGCAATGTTGCCAGCATCCAGATCTGGGAATATCAACACGTTTGCCTTGCCTGCAACAGGACTGCCTGGCGCCTTCTTGTCGCCAACCTTTGGTAAAAGCGCTGCGTCTGCCTGAAGTTCACCGTCGATCTGTATATCAGGTTTTATGCTTTTAGCTATCTCAACAGCCTTTGTCACCTTGTCTATATCTGCATGAGAGGCGCTACCTTTGGTTGAGAAGGAGAGCATTCCGACCCTTGCATCTACATCCAGAAATGCCTTGCAGTTGCCTGCGGTGGCAACGGCTATCTCAGCCAGAGCCTGTGAATCCGGATTGGGGTTTACCGCGCAGTCCGCAAACAGCAGTATGCCATTTTCTCCAAAGCTGGGAGTTTTGGTGATCATCAGAAAAAATGAAGAAACGGTCTTGATTCCGGCGGCAGGGCCGACTGTCTGGAATGCAGCCTTCAGCACGTTGCCGGTGGTTCCTGTAGCTCCGGCCACCTCTCCGCCTGCATCGCCGTTTTTAACCATCATACCGGCATAGTAGAGGTTGTCATCTGCAGTCAGAAGCTTCTTTGCTTCTTCCGGGGTCATCCCTTTTGATTTGCGCAGCTCAACAAAATCGGCTACATACTGTTCCAGTTTCGGGGAGTTCGCCGGGTTAATCAGTTCAACACCTGCAAGATTAATCCCTTTTGCCCCTGCGTCAGCCTGAATCTTTGCGGGATCCCCCAGAATAACCAGCTTTGCCAGCCCCTCCTTTACGATCTTCTCAGCTGCGTAAAGCATCCTCTCATCATAGCTTTCAGGCAGGACAACGGTTTGCAGGTTTTTACGGGCTTTTTCCTTGATTTGTTCTACCAGATGCATGTCTCTATCCTCCAATTTAAAAATAAAACGAGTTTTTGCTAGATACCTGAACATCCTCTGTGCGTCAACAAAAAAAGCCGCTAAATCGCGGCTTTAGTCATACTTAAACAGTTATAAAACCAGATTAAAATTTTACTCCCAGGGCATCTGCCACGGTATGGATATCCTTGTCTCCGCGACCTGAGAGATTTACTACGATAGTAGTCTCTTTTGGCAAGGTTGGAGCAATCTTCAGGGTGTAGGCAATCGCATGTGATGATTCAAGAGCTGGCATTATCCCCTCTTCAACGGTTAACCGCTTAAACGCTTCAAGCGCTTCATCATCGGTAATGGATACATACTCTGCTCGTCCTGTATCTTTAAGCCAGGCATGTTCAGGGCCTACACCAGGGTAATCAAGTCCGGCTGAAATTGAATGCGCATTTGCAACCTGTCCATCCTGATCCTGTAGCAGATAGCTCCGCTGACCATGCAGTATTCCTGGTCTGCCGGCGCATAGCGGAGCGGCATGAGCTCCGCTTTCTATCCCGTGTCCGGCTGCCTCTACACCTATCATCCTGACTGAGCTGTCTTTTATAAACGGATAGAAAAGCCCCATAGCGTTACTTCCGCCCCCTACACAAGCTATAAGCAGATCAGGGAGGCGTCCTTCAACCTTTTTGTGCTGCCTTTTGACCTCGGCCCCGATAACCGTCTGGAAATCCCTTACCATCATCGGATACGGGTGTGGTCCGGCAACAGTTCCGATTACATAGAATGTGTTCCTGATATTTGTAACCCAGTCACGAAGAGCCTCGTTCATAGCATCCTTCAAGGTCGCTGTGCCGGCAGTAACAGGTGTGACAGTGGCTCCCAGAAGCTTCATCCTGAATACGTTCAATGCCTGTCGCCGGATATCCTCCTCGCCCATAAACACTTCACATGACATGCCAAAGAGCGCTGCTATTGTTGCCGTTGCAACACCATGCTGACCGGCTCCGGTCTCAGCAATTACACGTTCCTTCTTCATCCTTCTGGCGAGCAGTCCCTGACCGATGGTGTTATTAACCTTGTGTGCTCCGGTGTGATTCAGGTCTTCACGCTTAAGGTAGATCTTTGCGCCACCCAACTGGCGGGTAAGTTTTTCAGCAAAATATAGCGGAGAGGGGCGTCCGACATACTGTTGCAGGTAATACCTGAACTCCTGTTTGAATTCACGGTCGTTTTTGTAATGTGCGTAAGCCTGTTCAAGTTCTTTCAGGGCAGGCATAAGTGTTTCAGGCACATAGCGCCCGCCATGAATTCCAAAGTGCCCCCGTTTATCAGGTTGTTTCATATCAATCCTCTATAGGTATTTGTATGCAGATGATAAAGTTCTGATAACACTTTTAGCTGCTTTAATACAAGCCGGAAAAGGATAGATTCATCGCTTGACAAACAGAGACAGGATAAGGCTTATTAGCAAAAATTAAGACCGTCAGGTAAAAAATGAAATTTTTGAATACGATTGTTTTGAAAGGTTTTAAAGATGTTTGAAAAGATTGAGGATCTGGAAATACGTTTTAAGGAGCTGGAGTCATTACTTTCTGACCCCTCTGTGATAGCCAATCAGCCTGAGTTTCGCAAGCTCTCCCGTGAACATTCCGACCTTTCTCCTCTGGTTGAGGCCTTCAGGCGTTATAAAAAGGTGCAGGAAGAAATAGAGGAAAACCGGCAACTTCTGCTTGACCCAGAGATGAAGGAGATGGCTGAGGAGGAGTTGAATAACCTTGACTCAGAAGAGCAGAGTCTGCAGTCAGAGATTCAGCTGCTGCTGCTGCCAAAGGATCCTAATGACTCAAGAGATGTCATACTTGAGATACGTGCCGGAACCGGAGGAGACGAATCTGCTCTGTTTGCCGGTGACCTTTTCAGGATGTACTCCCGTTTTGCCGAAAAAAATCGCTGGAAGGTAGAAATGCTTTCCTGCTCGGAATCTGAACGTGGCGGTTATAAAGAGGTAATCGCTTCCATTGAAGGGCAGGATGTCTATGCAAAGCTTAAATATGAATCAGGGACACACCGAGTGCAGCGTGTTCCAGAGACGGAGGCTCAGGGGCGGATCCATACCAGCGCCTGTACCGTGGCCATAATGGCCGAGGCTGAAGATGTAGATATAGATATAAGGCCGGATGATCTAAAGATTGATGTATACCGTTCTTCAGGCGCCGGAGGACAGCATGTAAACACAACCGATTCTGCTGTCAGGATTACCCATATCCCGACCGGCACCATAGTTGCCTGTCAGGAGGAGCGGAGCCAGATAAAGAACCGCGCCAAGGCGATGAAGGTGCTTAAGACCCGCATAATGGACAATATCACTCAGGAGCAGAACGCCAAGCTGGCGGCGGACAGAAAACAGCAGGTTGGCAGTGGTGACAGATCCGAGCGAATCCGTACCTACAACTTCCCGCAGGGGAGGATGACTGATCACAGGATCGGTCTGACCCTGTATCGTCTGGATTCTATCATGGCCGGTGATATCGAGGAGATTACAGAGTCTCTAAGATCACACTATCAGATGGAGGCTCTTAAGGCTCAAAGTGAAACAAACTGAAGAGATCTGGACACCGCTTAAGATCCTCTCCTGGACAACCGGTTATCTGGCCGAAAAAGGGGTTGAAAATGCCAGACGTGAGGCAGAGTGGCTTTTGTGCGAGGTTACAGGGCTTGACCGGGTTGGTCTTTACCTCAACTTTGACAGACCGTTACAGGAAAAGGAGCTGTCAGCCTATCGCCTTCTTGTTGCAAGGCGCGGCAAAAGAGAACCGCTTCAGTATATCCTGAAAAATCAAGAGTTTGACGGTCTTCTCTTTGAGGTTTCGCCTGCGGTGCTTATCCCTCGCCATGATACCGGGACACTGATTGAAGAGGCTCTGAAGAGGGCAATTCCCTCAGGGAGCATTCTGGATATAGGCACCGGTTCAGGCTGTATTGCCATTACCCTCGCAAAAAGACTGCCCGATGCCTCTGTCACTGCTGTTGATCTTTCTGCAGATGCTCTGGTGGTAGCAGCCCGTAACGCTGCAGAACATAATGTAGATATTGAATTCCTTCCCGGTTCTTTCTTTCAGCCGGTTAATGGGCGTCGTTTTAATCTGATAGTTTCCAATCCTCCCTATATCCGCACAGCAGATCTGCCCGGGCTTCAGCCGGAGGTGCGTGATTATGAACCTCAGATGGCGCTTGACGGCGGTCTGGATGGTCTTGATGCTTACAGGCATCTGATTACAGAAGCGGCAGGCTATCTTATGCCTGGCGGTTATATTCTGTTTGAAGTCGGTTTTGAACAGGCTGATTTGGTAACATCAATCCTTGAGCAACACGGATTTGACACTATTACCCCTGTGCCGGATGGCGCAGGTATATTGCGTGTGGCAGGAGGTGTCTGGCATGCAGCTTGAAAATGTTAAAAGGGTGATGCAAGAGGCGGAGTTACTGGTCAGTCCCGAAAGGCTGCAGAAAGCTATTGATAAAATGGCGGAAGAGATCACAGCAGAATTAAAAGACAGTATGCCTGTGGTTCTCACTGTGATGAACGGCGGTTTGATCCTTGCCGGACAACTGCTGCCTAAACTGTCCTTTCCTCTGGAGATGGGTTATCTGCATGCCTCCCGTTACGGTGAAGCAGTAAATGGTTCTCAACTTCAGTGGCTTGTACCACCGCCAAAACATATTGCCGGACGTGCAGTTCTTCTGTTTGATGATATACTGGATGAAGGAGTAACCCTTGAAGCTATTGTTGCCACCTGTGTAGAAATTGGGGCAGTCTGCGTATTAACAGCCGTACTGCTCGATAAACAGCATGATCGGAAGGTTATGCCAGGTTATAAGGCTGATTTTACAGGTATTGAGATACCGGATCGGTTTGTTTTCGGTTATGGTCTTGATTACAAGGGATTCTGGCGCAATGCTCAAGGGATCTATGCTGTAAAAGGGCTGTAGCAGATAAAGCAATTTTTCCAGTTTGACCGGCAGAACAGTTCCTGTTGTCCATTCAGACTGTTCTTAACAGATTGGCGTCTACAAGGAGGCATCAAAATGAAAAAGACACTGACAGTAATCTTCAGCCTGTTTTTACTGATGTTCAGCTTTGCTCTTTGCTCCGCAGCGGAGCAGGATATCAAAAATGGCAAGGATCACCCTCTGCTTTCACGTATGCCTGATTTCCGTCTTTCTGACTACAAAGAGCTTGAATTTGGCAGTTACAGATTCATTGGGCAAGACAAGAAGCAGGTCAGTATAGAGGGGCATAAGTATTATCTGGAGTATAAGCTTCAGAAAGGTATACCTGAACCGGGTGAGCTGAAGATACGCCGGAATATCCAGGATGCCCTCAAAAAAATAGGCGGAAAGGTCGTTTTTGACGACAATTTTAACAGGGTATCTACTATTTTACTGAAAAAAGAAGCAAAAGAAACCTGGATAGAGGTCAGATCGTTTAATCCCATGTACCGTCTGAATATAATTGAACGGGAGACCATGAAACAGGAAGTGGTAGCTGATGCCGCAGCTATGGGTAATGATATCAATAGTACCGGACATGTAGCCATTTACGGCATCTACTTTGATACCGGTAAGGCGAATCTGAAGCCGGAATCAGACGCTGCCCTGGCTGAAATCAGTACCCTCCTCAAGAATAACGGAACTCTAAAGCTTTATGTGGTTGGGCATACCGATAACCAGGGATCCTTTGACCTGAACATGCGGCTTTCCAAAGAGCGTGCTGAGGCAGTTGTCAAGGCATTGACAGGCAAATACAGAATCCAGATAAACCGCCTTAAGCCATTTGGGGTTGCTTCACTGGTACCGGTTGCCTCAAATGACAGCGAAGAGGGCAGGGCTAAGAACCGCAGGGTTGAACTGGTCAAACAATAGAGCTCTCTCTGGCAGCATTTTTTGAAGCGACTATCTATGTTGCCTCATATAGGAACTGAAGGTTATATACGCCTGACTGATTGATATATGGCGTTAATCAACCAACATTTCTTTGAGAACAGCTTTAACCTTCTGGGTCTGTAGCCTGTTTATCTTACCCAGTTCTTTCACCAGTCGCCTACGATCTACCGTACGAATCTGGTCAAGCACGATCCATGCTTGTTTACCGCTGAATGTAAGCGATACACGGCTTGGATAATTATGAGATTTAGTGGTCATGGGGGCAATCATAACAGTTTGCAGATGTCGGTTCATTTCATCAGGAGTGATAATTAGGCAAGGACGTGTCTTCTGAATTTCATGTCCAATGGTTGGATCAAGATTTACCAGATAAACATGGTATTGTTTCAGCTCCATTCCCAATCCTCCAGATCAACTCTTTCATCAATTAGCGGTTTATCATCGCTAGCGGCATGCATATCTGAAAATGCCTGATCCCAGCCTTCACGTAACTTGCCTCTTACCGGACGAATAGCAATCTCATCTTTGCCTGGCAGCAGCTCAACCGTGTCGCTTAGGCCGTATTGACGCAGCAATACCGCAGGTATTCGCACCCCCTTTGAATTGCCTATGGAAACCAGTTGTGCAAGCATAGTGCCCCCTAATGTTACTATAATGTAATTACATTTTAGGTGCCTGGATGTTTGAAAGTCAAGCAGCTTTTCCCTTCTCCTCCATGGGTTAATGGGTATTGCCCCAAAATTACGCATATGTTAAAGTATTTTTAGGAGGAACAATCTATGTTACTGCAAACAGATGCCCGACGCCGCATTACACTTCCCCCTATAGTTGGTATTAAACCTGGAGAGGCCATTGATCTTGAGATTCTTGATGATGGTAGAATTATGCTGATTCCTGTAGAGCCGGTACCCAAGCACCAATTGTGGGCTTGGACTGCTGATGCAAAGCAGGCAATCAGCAGCTCTCTGGCCGATCCACGCCCTTCTGTTGAGATAACAACCGCAGAACAGGCACAAGCGGTTGCCACCAGGTGGGCTGATGAAAATTGAGATCCGACCCTCTTTTGATGAAGCGGTTATGATTGCCGAGTTACCTGTCCGCAAGGCTGCCGCCAAGGTGTTACTGCTTCTGAAATCTCTTGATCTACCTCAACTCTGGAGGCATCCCGGCCTCAATTTTGAGAAACTGCACGGCATGGTAGAACCGATAACCGGACAGCAACTTTACTCTATCCGTATTACCGGAAGTGCCAGGGCGATAACCTGCCTGCTTATCCGCTCTACCATTGTGCTTGTCAGCCTGCATACCCAACACGACAAGGCATACAGAAGGTGATGGTTATATACCCGCCGGACAAGCATCAAGCTCTTGCCAACAACCGCCTCTTTAACGCACAGCACTGCTTCAAAACTAACTTGCTGAATTTTTCCGGTTTGGTCTTTCGTGTTTACTTAATCTCTACGAAAAGAATCATGGAGTTAGGGCACACTGGCGGGGACAGTAGGCGTAATACTCAAGGGCGGAAAGCATGATCGGATTGGATGTATTAGTTGTCATGTTTCTTTTCATATTACGGATATGGGTTCTTTCTGCATTTTCATTTTGGATCTGTTTGTAGAGACGTGCCGCTGGCACGTCTTGGATGTTAAACCGTCTCTACATGTTATTCGGGTTGTCCTTATCCAATTCCCATTTCAAAGGGTTGTTGGCAATATATTCCCTGATGTCATGCAATGATTTTTCATTGCGTATGTTCTGATCGTAATACCGTGACTGCCAACCAAAATCATGGCCTGCAGCACGAATCCTTTTGGTGCAGAGCGATTTGAATTGATTGATGACGGCTCCCAACGAACCTGATTTTAACCCGGTAGAGACGCCCCGTTGGGGCGTCTCGTTTTTTTGGTTCTGTTTTTTTGAATCATGACCCGATGTAGCATCGAGATGCGCCATTGGCGATGTCTCTGCATTTGGGGTGATAGCAATAATGGCATGAAGGTGATTTGGCATGATCACCCAGCTATCCAGCATGATATTTTTCCGTAATATTTCGGTCTGTTGCCATTCATACTCCACTATTTTGCCTTGAGGAGACAAGCAAATGACACCATCGCGAATTTCGCCCAGATAACAGGCGCGGTCATGGGTGCAGATGGTGACAAAATAATACCCAGCAGTGCTGTAATCCCAGCCTTCAAGACGTGTTGTTTCAACTCGGTATTTGTCTTTGAATAAAGTCATAGACGCGAAATCCACAATATTGTTTAGACGTGCCAACGGCGCTAAAAACGAGACGCCCCAACGGCGCGTCTCTACCCCCCCCACACCATGTAGAGACGTGCCGTTGGCACGTCTCAGATTCTATCAATATGCCACATCATCCCCGCGTGTGCGGGGAACATCCCAGCTGCCACGACCAGGATCCATCGATAACATCAAGATTGCCCCGTTCCACATAAACCACAGAAATACGGTCTTTGATCGGCAAGGGTTTTAAGGGGGGAAGGATCGGTACGGTCATGTTTTTTTCACCTGTGTGCGGAGTTCCAGTGCCCTACGGGTCTTGTCAATCTCTGCCACCAATGCCTTTTCATCGGGCAAGGCTAGCTTATACTCTGCAGCTAAAACCTTGTTGGGCAGATTTTCCAAAGCATAGTGCGCCAGCGTATGATCCTTCTGGGCGCAGAGAATAAGTCCTACCGGAGGGTTTTCTTCAAGATGTGTCCAATGCTCGGCGGCATAGTTGAGATACAGATGCATCTGCCCAGCGTCGGCATGGGTAAACTTGCCGAGCTTCAGATCAATCACCACCAGACAACGCAAACGACGGTGGAAGAAAAGCAGATCAACCCGATACCAGGAATCGCCAATCCGTAACCGCTGCTGCCTACCAACAAAGGTAAAATCGCCTCCGAGTTCCAGTAAAAAGCTCTCCAGATGTTGTATCAACGCCTCTTCCAGTTCATTTTTAGAATACTCGTCCTTTAGGCCAAGAAACTCCAGCACCAACGGGTCTTTAAGCTCTTCTTCCGGTGACACAGCATCTTCAGGGAGTGGCTTGCCACCTTTTTTCAGTATCGCAGTCTTGTTGCGGGAAAGAGCAGTGCGTTCGTAAAATAGTGTTGAAACCTGACGATTAAGCTGCCGGACAGACCAACCGCCCCGCAAGGCTTCTTCTTCATAAAACCTGCGGGCCTCGGGTTTATCTACAGAAAGAAGACAAACGTAGTGTGACCAGGGGAGAGGAAAACAAGCCGCAATCTGCTCAACAGATATTTCAGACATTGTCTGAACAGATTTGCCCGACAGTGTCGAGCAAATCTGTTCCAGTTGATATAACAGGTAAAAATATCTGAAACGCTGCAAATTTTGCCGCGAAAAGCCTCTGCCAAATTCAGTGCATAAATCTGCTGACAGTCGCAGTAAAAGTTCTTCACCGTAAGCAGCCCGCTGCTTACCTTTCTGTTCAAACTCCACAATCCGCCGCCCGATTTCCCAATAAGTAGCGGTCATAATAGCATTAACAGCCCTGACGGATGTTCGCCGAGCCTGCTCCAGCAGATTAACCACGCCGGACAGCATGGAATCATAGCCAGCAGTTAGTGCCACCTGCTTTTTAGAGGGTTTATTTCTATCCGTCACAAATATCCTCCTGCGCTACATCATTTCAATTGGGCAATGTAAGGTAAAAAAGTCACTGGTCAAGTCTCAAAGCTGGGGACAATTTGTACCCACCCATCGAAAGGGTAGTGGCATTTTGCCCCCCCTTTTTTCAGCTATTCAGAATTTTTGAATAACTTACGTCCTTGCCAGCGACAACAGACCGCAGCCGAAAGACTTGGCGGAACCGGTGCCGCACGAAAACGTTTCTCCAATCACCCCGGCGTGCTACAACACCACTTCTTTAATCCAGTCACGATCATGTGTTGTAGTTCCCTCTATCACCCCGCTCGTGCGGGGAACATTACCCTCGCTGAAACAGTAACGGCTGAACAGCAGAAGATGAATGTTTCAATCCTCGCCCGTCCGCATGGGACGGGCGCTCGTGATTGCAATGCTGGTGATTGGCAGCTGCACTTGTTTCAATCCTCGCCCGTCCGCATGGGACGGGCGCTCTCTGTCCCGGGGTCTTTTGTCTTGCCCTATTCTGTTTCAATCCTCGCCCGTCCGCATGGGACGGGCGCTCCAACATTATCCATTATCAGGAGTTGACGAATAAGTTTCAATCCTCGCCCGTCCGCATGGGACGGGCGCTCGAAGCATTTAGCCACCTGCCTGCCATTGCAGCAGGTTTCAATCCTCGCCCGTCCGCATGGGACGGGCGCTCTTGCCTGCTGCGGCCACTTCGTTGAATGCCCTGGCTATGTTTCAATCCTCGCCCGTCCGCATGGGACGG
>CAZZMP010000027.1:0-36145 GCA_964655435.1 uncultured Geobacter sp. | reverse complement strand
CACCACTTGCAGTCAAAAAGTGAAATCTTTTTTTGAACGATCGTAAGCAGATACATGTGGGAAGTAAATTGTGAAAACGACCGGCGCGAATAAAAATAGTTTTAAGTTTTAGGTTATAAGTTTTGGGTTGCAGGCAATCCCACGTCAATCATGATCCTGTCCATCAATCCAGATATGCACCAGTACAATCTGATTTAAAGATCTTTTGTAGAAATAGCGAACTGTAAACTGACGATGCCGCACAAAAATCTCAATATCCCGTAAGACAACATTTGTACCGTACCAGCGCCGTGTTTTAGGAACACCGATTTCCATAAAACGACATATCGTTGCGATAATTTTATCAAACGCATCAAGAAGATCTAAAGTAAACGCCGGAGATCTTTCAAGGACAGTTTCAAACAGTGATGAAAAGTTTTTTGTGAATCGTTTGGTCTGGACTATTTTGATCATGTAATTTTATTCATGCTGGCAAGTGCCAAGTTTGCGCGCTCTCTAATACTGTTGATAACCGGCTGGAGTTCGGCCACATCCTCCACGTCATTATTAAGGTAGTCCTGCCATGAAAGCATGCTTTCACGCTCTATGGCAGCTAACTGTTCCTGTCGTTGCATGTATTCAGTGCTGCTAGCAATAATAACAGACTGCACTGTCCGTCCAGTGGCTGTGCTGAAGCTTTTGAGCTGCTCATATGTTGATAACGGCATTTTGATGTTTACCTGTTTGAGCGTAGCGGCCTGCTTCATGGTTGATGCCCCCCATCTATTAGTATATCTTTGTATATCCTGCGCTATCTTTCGTGTCAATTGTTGTTTCTCGTTGTTGACATTTTGTCTGTTTTGATCATAATATGAAACACTATGCCAGCCAAACCTCCTGTCATCACAAGCAGTATCACTGATAAGCTCATTATGCTGGGGCAGCAGATTCGTGCCCATCGCAAGTCACTACGGATTAGCGCCACTGTAGCAGCGGAAGCAGCAGGTATATCACGGGTGACTTTGTACCGCATCGAAAAGGGCGAACCAGCCGTTACCATGGGAGCATATATGAATGTCATGGCAGCGCTTGGTTTGAACTTCGGACTGCTTACACCTGCAGAGTTGATTGAATCTCATCATGAAGTGAACCGAGAAGGCTGGATGCCTGCACGTATTTGTCTGAATGACTATCCACAGCTCAAGCAACTCGCTTGGCAGGTGCATGGCTCAGAGACCTTGTCGCCAGTAGAGGTCTGGGATATTTACGAGCGCAATTGGCGACATTTAGCGGAACTTGCTTTGACGGCACACGAGCGCCAACTTATAGATGCTTTACGTTTGGCGTTTGCGGGTGGCAAAAGCCTTGTTTGAGAGACTCCACCACCAACAGATTGCTAAGGTTCTCTGTGGATTGAACGGAATACTGCTGAAAGAGCACGGTTGCTTGTTCGGGGGAGGAACGGCAATTGCGCTCCGTTTCGGAGAATACCGTGAGTCAGTTGACATAGACTTTCTACTGTCGGATCTGAATCACTATCGGAGCTTGCGTCAATTGCTGACGGGCGCTGATGGCATCAATGCAATCCTGCTGCCTGGTCAGCCACCCTTGTCTCAGTTGCGTGATATCCGGGCTGATCAGTACGGTATCCGAACAATGCTCTCGGTGGCCGAGGAGCCTATCAAATTCGAGATCGTCCTGGAAGGGCGGATAAAGCTGGCAGCACCAACAGTAAAAGATATGGTCTGTGGTATTCCGACCCTGACGGTTCTGGATATGGCTGCAAGTAAGCTTTTGGCGAACTCCGATCGCTGGGGCGATGATGGGGTTTTTAGTCGAGATCTGATTGATCTGGCCATGATGCAGCCTAGATTACCCTTGTTGCGCCAGGCCATTGCTAAAGCCGAGGCAGCTTATGGGCAAGCTATCCGTGTCGATCTGGAAAAAGCCATTCACCGGCTTCAGCAGCGTCAGGGTTGGCTCGAGCGCTGTATGCAGGCGATGTCCATGAGGTTACCAAAAGCATTGCTTTGGCAGAGGGTACATAATTTACATAAGTTATTGGTAGCGAGTGGAACAATTACATAAGAGATTATTCCGAGCATACAATACCTGTTTATGTTGGTAGTCTGAAGATTCGGCAGGAGCTGGGCTGAAAACCTTCGTTTGAGATCGAGAAGGGGTTAAGAGAAACTGCAAGATGTTTTAAAAACAAATATTATCCAAGGAAGTTTCGAAAGAACGCGTAATAAAAGCTATGGTTTCCGTGCCTTCAGTGTATCCCGTGGACTGGGGGGAATTCAATTGCCAAGGTTATCAGGATCGGTTAGCGTATACCAGAAAAACGAAATCAATATTGAGGGACTTGCGAGTATGTTAGATAGAAGCAAGTTATTAAAACAGGAAAAGAAAGACTGATGATAAAACGGATAACGTTGTTGTTGCTGTTACTGGTCTTTTTTGCGGTTCCGCTTTCAGCAGGCACGCTTTCTTCCTCCAATATTCCTCTTGACAGTCCGATCTACCAGTATCTTGAAAAACTTTCCGGTATGGGGCTTGTAAAGACGGATGTGCGAGGTCTGAAACCGTTTTCAAGAGCCGAGGCCGCTAGATTAACTATAGAGGCTGAAAAATCTCTGAAAAATGAGCCAGGCTCTGCGTCAAAATTTGCCAGGGAGATTATTGATCATATCCGTGAGCTAATACCACGGGAGATGAAACTCTACGGAAATGATGAAAAGCCGCAATTACTTGATTTTAACCCTGTTTTATCTGCCAGAATCCGTTATCTCTATCTGAATGGTTCTCCCCGCAGTTACGAGCGAAGGGCTAACGATCCTGGTAATGATGGGGTGTTCGGTATCGGTAAAGGTTTGCGCCCTCCCAATCCATTCCCCTCTCCGGTGCAGCATCATGGCACAGAGGGGACTCCTCTTTTGGAAAACAATGAAGGGACAATATATCAACAGGGTCACAACGCAGAGTTGCGTGTGGCTACAGAGGGATATATAGGCCGCTATCTGACCGGTCTGGTTGAACCGCAGCTTTTGTACGGTTCAGAGCGGCACAAGCCTATTGCCCTTATAAATAGAGGTTATCTGAAGGCAGGGGGCGGGGCAGTTGAATTGCAGGTGGGAAGAGACAGTACATGGATGGGATTAGGGCATCGTGGCGCTATTACTCTTTCAAACAACGCACGCAATCTGGATATGATCAAACTTTCCAGTCCGGAACCGTTTAAGGTTGGATGGCTTTCCTGGTTGGGAGATATGAAATATATGTTTCTGCTATCGCAACTTGACCATACCGTGACCAGTGGCAAGGAACGCCAGCCATACTACTATGCAGTAAAATTGATCAGTAAACCGACGAATAATATTGAAATCGGCTTCAATCTGGGTAAGCAGGCCGGAGGAACCGGCTTGAATAATAGCCTGCAGCAGTATTTAAATGGTATATTTGGCGGCACTAACGCTGACAACTCAAACGGCATGGCAGGGTTTGAGCTGCGCTACCGCGCTTCATGGTTGCGTAACACGGAGTTCTTTGCGGAGTTTTCAGGTGAAGATACCGCAAGCTTCTGGCCAATAGTGGAGAGCTATCTGGCCGGTTTTTATATTCCGATGCTTACGGATGACGGAAAAAATGACCTGCGTTTTGAGTATTTCAGGGGGAACAATATACTATATACAAGCGGCACCATGCCACAGGGGTATCTTTATCACAATATGCCGCTAGGGCATTCCCAGGGTGGTGCTACGGAGGATTTTTTTGTACGTTACTCTCACTGGTTTGGGGTGCGCAACAACCTGGCTCTGGAGTACTTTTATACTGCCAGGGGCAGCTTTGGCCGGTTGCCAGGGCAGTCTGTTGAAGAAAAACATGCCGGAAGGGTCAACTGGGCTCTGCCTGTGTATGGTGATCTGGATGCCCAGGTTCTTTATGGCATAGAAGCTCTAAAGAATGTTGATCTTGTGGGAGGCGAGCACAGGACAAATCATCTGGTCAGATTTGAATTGCGTTACCGGTATTAGTTTTAATAGTTTAATTTTTCTGATTTAAGATATGGCACAAAGGAGTTTCAGATGGTTCGACAGTTTACCGCCTTAATCCTGTACTTGTTTTTAGGTGTATCGATTGCCGTTGCCGCGCCGCTGAACAATCAGTCCAACAGCCAGATTCCTGCTGAGTTGCAGCAGTTGCTGGATACCAATGCAGGCAAGGCCAGATTGGGAAACCTGGAGACGCAAACTGAACTCTCCAAGCAATCTGAAGTTGCCAAGATGAATCTGCGCTCAATAGCCGGTGACGGGCTTGTAAAGCTGGCATGGACTGTTAGAGATCTGCCTTCTTTTGCTGATTCAACGCATTTAACCTATTCTGTTATATATGGCACCGAACCTGGCAAGCCACTATTTACCTATTCTGCCGGAACAAACAGTACGGCAATCCTGCGCGAATTAAAGAATTCCCAGCCCTATTACATAAAAGTAATCGGTACAGATCGTAACCAGACGGTTGTTGTAAAGTCTGAGGAGATAAGGGTTGTGCCGCTTCCTTCAACAGAGCTTGACTCGCGCATCGAATCAGCGTTTTCAAGGCAGACCTTGACTCTGCTTGACAAGATTGAAACTGTGCCTTTGACCCGTGAACTGAAACAGTTTGGCTACGACTTTTTCCAGAACACGGCTCAACTCGCTGCTGTTGAGACTATGCCTGACAATGAGGGGTATCAGGTAGGTCCGGGCGATCAGTTAAACCTGAGTGTCTGGGGTGCGGTTGACTTACGCCTTGAACTCTCTGTGGATAGAAATGGTGATCTGGTTATTCCCAGAGTGGGTGCGGTACGTGTCTGGGGGCTGCCTTTTGAACAGGCTCGTACAGCTGTGCATGGCGCCTTGGCAAAGTACTACAAGGATTTTGAAATGAACCTGACGCTGGGGAGACTTCGTTCGGTGCAGGTGTATGTTGTAGGTGAGGTGATAAATCCTGGTCGTTACCCTGCCAGCTCTATGGGAACAGTTATAAATGCACTTGCAGCTGCAGGCGGCCCGTCTCGTAACGGTTCGCTGAGGACAATCAAGGTAACCCGTGGAAATCATGCTGTTGCCGAAGTAGACCTATATGAGATGCTTCTTTCCGGAGACAGGGGAAGGGATATCCGCCTCCAGAACGGAGACACTATATTTGTCCCGATTATCGGTTCTGTTGTCGCGGTTGCCGGTGAGGTGAAGCGTCCTGCGATATATGAGATTAAAGGCAAAACATCTCTTGCTGATGTTCTGAAGATGGCAGGCGGTGTTTCTGCCAGCGGTTTTACAGGGCGTATTCAAGTGGAGCGAATTGTCGATAACAGCTCCCGTATTATACTTGATCAGGAGCCGAAAGCTGACGTTTCCGTAGCGTTGGCGCCCCTTGCTATGCAGGATCGCGATATGGTGAAGGTTTTTTCTGTTGAAGAGGCGATCCGGCAGGTGGTTACCCTTAAAGGCAATGTAGTGCGTCCCGGGGAGTACCAGCTTCGCAAGGGGATGCGTCTTAAAGATCTGATACCATCAACCCGGGCATTGCTGCCGGAGTCCTATCTGGATTCTGTTGAGATTACCCGTTTATCCCCTCCGGACTGGCGCAGGGAGCTGCTTACGGTCAGTCTTAAACGGGTTTTTGAGGGGAGCGAGGCAGACAACATTTTTTTGCAGGAACAGGATGCGGTAAAGGTGTTTTCACGCTGGGAGATGGAGGAAAAGCCGAAGGTTGCAATCAACGGCGCTGTTGTTACACCCGGTACATATACGTATTATCCCGGTATGGCGGTGCGTGATCTGGTTACAGCGGCTGGCAGCCTGAAGCGCTTTGCCTTTCTTGCCAAGGCAGAGCTTAGCAGGATATCGATTGAGACTGACAGGGCTGTCTGGAACAGAATCCCTCTGGATTTGGGTAAGGCTCTGGCAGGAGATCCTGCTAATAATCTTAAACTGCAACAGGATGATGTGTTGATCGTTAGAAGCGTAAGCGACTGGCAGGATGCAACCGATAAGCTAGTTACGCTTAAGGGGGAGTTTCGCTTTCCTGGTGTCTATACTGCTGTGAGGGGCGAAAAGATAAGTTCGGTAATAGCCCGGGCGGGTGGTTTTACTGAAAAGGCCTATCTGTTTGGCGCAAAGTTTAAACGGAAGTCTGTGCGTGAGCAGCAACAGCAGAGGATGGATGAGATAATCATACGGACTGAACGGGAGATACTTCAGAAACAGTCTGCTCTTGCTTCAACTGCGGCTTCAAAGGAAGAGCTGGAAGCAACCAAGGCAACCCTTGAAGGACTTATGCGTAGTCTGGATAACATGCGCAAGCTTAAGGCTGAAGGTCGTGTTGTCATTGAGTTGGCTCAGCTTGATGAGTTTAAAAAGAGCAGCTACGACATTGAGCTTGAAGGGGATGATGAGCTGGAAGTCCCTCAACGCCCAGGTGTTGTGCATGTGCTTGGGCAGGTATACAACCAGACAGCCTTCATTTATACCGAGGACGCAGCCGAGGTCGGGGATTTTTTAAACAGAGCCGGAGGACCTACTCGTGAAGGAGAACAATCTGATATCTATGTTATACGCGCTGATGGTTCAGTATTCAGCCGACAGCAGTCTTCGTTTGGCATAAATTGGAGCGATGCCAGCCGCAGCTGGTCATTTGGCGGCTTTATGTCCAGAAATCTTATGCCTGGCGATACTATAGTAGTGCCCCAGAAGATTGAGCGAACAGCCTGGATGCGCGAAATAAAGGATATCACCCAGATTCTTGCAAATGTTGCTTTGGCTGCCGGCTCTGTCTATCTCTGGTTTAAGTGAGTCTCTTTCAAAAGAGTACTGAATATAAAAAATGGATTTCAACCAGTATTACAGGTGGTTATGGAATGATAATCAGATTAGGTTCAGGAACTCTAAGGTGTATAATCCTGTTGTTCCTGTTTTTAACCACTTGTCGCTATGCATATTCTGAGGATACAACGGTATTCGGAGAACTTAAAAGGTTAAGTACCAATATTTCATCTGAGGGATCCGATTTTCTCACCAGACCGTTTACCGTTGAAAACGGCAATCTGTTCTGGGCGATCGGAATTGCCGGGGTGATCGGTCTGACATATACCTTTGACAGTGATATCCATGATAATCTGCAGGGCAGGGTACGGAGCCGGGGGATGGATAAGGCAGCTGATGCCGGTGAGTTGATTGGCAATCCGTATCTGCACCTGGGAGTTGCTGCACTGGTTTATGGTGGTGCCATTGTGGCTGATTCTCCCGAATGGAAGGAAACCGGTGAGATGATTCTGGAGGCACTCTTTCTCGCTGATGCCGCTACACTGCTAATTAAGGAAGGTACAGGCCGGGGAAGACCCTCTGTAACCTCCCGCAAGGACGATTTCAGGCCATTTGCTTTAAAAAATGATTACGACTCGTTTCCCTCCATGCATACCGCCAGTTCCTTTGCCATGGCCTCGATAGTCTCCCGTAAATCCGATTCGTTGCCGGTAACGTTAGCCTGTTACACTGCTGCGGCGTTTGTCGGATTTTCACGTCTCTACCAGAACAAACACTGGGCAACTGATCTTCTGCTTGGGGCAGCTATCGGTGAACTGTCCGGTCGGGTGGTGACTGACTTCCATGCTGATAAGAAACGGCGTCTGGTGTTGCTGCCGGGAGTGAACAGTCAGGCTGTGACCATGAACTTGCGGTATAGCTTCTGATATGAAACGTTTTCTGACTGCGCTAGGTTTTGCGATTGAAGGAATCCTGTTCGGGATTAAAACCCAGAGGCATCTTAGATTCCACTTGATTGCGGCCTTTTCTGCTGTTGCTTTTGGTGTCTGGCGAGGGCTCTCTCCAGTTAATTGGATGCTGTTACTGCTTCTTATTGCAGCCGTCATTTCTGCTGAAATGATGAACACCGCTATAGAGGCGGTTGTTGATCTGGTTTCTCCAGAGCATCACCCACTTGCCAAAGCAGCCAAAGACTGTGCAGCCGGAGCTGTTCTTGTTTTGGCAATTGCTTCAGTTGCAATTGCAGTTATATTTCTGATTTCAGGAGATTAAAAGAGGAAAGTGCAGTAGAAGAGTTGGCAAATACTCGGAAGCTGTTCATCTGGCAAAAGAGTAATAAAAGGTCAGATCACCGGACAGGGGCTCTTTTAGGGGATGAGATGGATGGACTGAGAAAAAGTGAGGTTGAAAAATAAAGGGGTCAAGTATTATAGTGCCCCTGGAACTTAACCTGAATAGGTATGGTGTCACTGTATTGCTAACCCCAAAGGTTACCTATACTGAATTATAATTAAGAGAGGTTTATAAGTTGTGAAAAATTTTGCGCTGCTAGGTGTTGGTGGTTATATCGCTCCGCGTCATTTGAAAGCAATCCGTGATACCGGTAATAGACTGGTTGCCGCTTGTGATCCGTCAGACTCCGTTGGTATTCTGGACTCATACTCATATGAAGTTGCTTTTTTTACTGAGTTTGAGCGTTTTGACCGACATCTGGAAAAACTAAGGCGCCAAGGCGACGACAAGCGTATCCAGTATGTAAGTATCTGCTCACCCAACTATTTGCATGATGCCCATATCCGACTTGCTCTGCGTATAGGGGCAGATGCCATCTGCGAAAAACCGTTGGTACTCAATCCATGGAATCTGGACGCCCTTCTGCAACTTGAAAAGGAGACCGGGCGCAAGGTTTATAATATTCTTCAGTTACGGGTACACCCGGCAATTATCGAATTGCGGGAAAAGGTTAGCCAGGCACCGCTTGGAGACAAGTGTGACATTGATCTGACTTACATTACCTCACGTGGTAGATGGTATTTTACCTCCTGGAAAGGGGATAATCATAAATCAGGCGGGGTCGCAACCAATATCGGGGTACATTTCTTCGATATGATGATCTGGATTTTCGGAAGTGTGCAACATCACGAAGTGCATTTTGCTGATGAACGCAAGATGGCCGGTTATCTTGAGCTTGAGAAGGCCAGGGTACGCTGGTTTCTTTCGGTGGACAAGGGCGACCTGCCAGATGAAGTTCAGGCTGCCGGTAAAACTACCTTCCGTTCGCTTACCATGAACGGTGAAGAATTCGAATTTTCTGAAGGGTTCACAGACCTGCACACGATAGTGTATAAAGAAATTCTTGAAGGCAGGGGCTATGGCATGGAAGATGCCCGAGCTGCAATCAATCTGGTCTACGAACTAAGAAATTCAGTGCCTACAACAGCAAATGGAAATCATTCGCATCCATATGTCAAAAAACTTATAAATTATTAAAAGTTGAGGGAGATATTAATGGATTATTTTGTTCATGACTCTTCATATGTTGATCAAGGAGCCGAAATTGGCGCCGGTACTAAAATATGGCATTTTTCGCATGTGCTTTCAGGTGCAAAGATCGGAGAACGTTGCAGCTTCGGACAAAATGTATCCGTGGCCGGCGGCACGATCATTGGCAACAATGTAAAGGTACAGAATAACGTCTCTATCTATGAAGGGACGATTATTGAAGACGATGTTTTTCTGGGGCCATCATCTGTATTAACCAACGTAACAAATCCTCGTTCACAGGTGCTGCGCAAAGCACTGTATGAAAAAACTTTGCTGCGCCGGGGCTGTTCTATAGGCGCTAATGCTACTGTCGTCTGCGGTATCACCATCGGTCGCTATGCGTTTGTTGCTGCCGGTGCCGTGGTTGCCAAGGATGTTCCGGACTATGCGCTGATGATAGGGGTGCCTGCCCGCCAGAAAGGTTGGATGAGCAGGCATGGGCATATTCTCAATAACCCGGATGCGGATGGCATTATGACCTGCCCGGAAAGCGGTTTGCGCTATCAGGAAACAAACACTGGAGTGCTCTGTTGTCTGGACTTGGATGAAGAAGCGCCGTTGCCGCTAGAGCTAGCCGTAGGAAAAGAACTTTACGATAATCTCAAAAAACAGGATTTATAAGAGATGGCCAGCATTCCATTTATTGATCTCGCAAAACAGCAGGAAAGAATTCGCCCGGAACTTGATCGTCGGATGCAGGCTGTGCTTAAACATGGCCAGTACATCATGGGGTCTGAGATAAAAGAGCTGGAGGAACAGCTTGCTGCGTACTCTGGGGCAAAACAGTGCATAGCTCTATCCAGCGGCACAGATGCCCTGCTGGTGGCTATGATGGCGCTGGGAATCGGTTCAGGTGACGAAGTTATCACCAGCCCGTTCACCTTTATCGCCACCGGCGAGATGATCGCTCTACTGGGGGCTAAACCGGTCTTTGTCGATATTGATGCGGCTACCTATAATATTGATCCATGCCTGATCGAAGCAACTATCACCCCAAAAACTAAAGCAATCATGCCGGTCAGCCTGTATGGCCACTGTGCAGATTTTGATGCAATAAACAAAATTGCAGCTATCCACAATCTGCCGGTTATTGAGGATGCCTGTCAGAGCTTTGGCGCTACCTATAAGGGGTGTAAGTCCTGCAACCTTTCAACCATAGGCTGTACCAGTTTTTTCCCTTCCAAGCCCCTTGGATGCTACGGTGACGGTGGTGCCTGCTTCACCAGTGACGATGTACTTGCAACCAGAATGCGCCAGATCATGGCCCATGGACAAGACCGACGTTACCACCACCCGGCACTGGGGATCAACGGACGTCTTGATACCCTGCAGGCAGCAGTACTATTGGCTAAAATGGATATTTTTGAAGATGAAGTTACTTTACGGGAGAAAATTGGTGGCCGCTACACAGAGCTGTTACAGGATGTCGTGACAACACCACAAATACAAGCTGGAAACACCTGCGTCTATGCGCAGTACACCATTCAGGTTAAAAACCGGGACGTAGTTCAGAAATCCCTACAGGAAAAGGGGATGCCAACGGCTGTGCATTATCCGATCCCCTTACATATGCAACCTGTTTTTGCCCACCTTAATAAGTCCGAAGGCAGCTTCCCTGTTGCAGAGGCAGCCGCCAGGAAGGTAATGAGTCTACCCATGCACCCCTACCTGTCTGAAGAAGAACTTACTACTATTACAACAGCAGTGCGGGAATCTCTTTCGTGAGCTTGGCTGTCGCCATCGCGAACAAATTCAGAACCCCGCTATGAGCAATTCAGCAAAAATTCTCGATCTGCTTCAACATGGAGAATCGCAAATTCTTGAATTCAAGTCGACCTTTGATCGGGAGGCTATTGAAACACTGGTCGCCTTTGCAAATACAGCAGGTGGTACGGTTCTGGTTGGTGTTGCGGATGATGGTTACGTCAGAGGGGTAACTATAGGTAAAGAGTCCCTTAATGAATGGCTTGGCCAGATCAAAGCGGCTACAAGTCCTGCCATCATACCCGATATTGCGGCAACAAAGATCAACGGCAAGAATGTGGTGACGATTTCAGTTGGCGAATATCCGGTAAAGCCGGTCAACACCGCACACGGAACAAACTTGTTGCCGAGGCTTTTTACCTTACAAATAACATAGAAAAATATGGCAGTGGTTTTGTCCGTATCAGAAAAGAACTGAAGGCATATCCGGACATAACACTCGAAATATCAGAGATTGGTGACGGTCTACTTGTTACCTTTACTCAGTTTAGCGGAGTAAATGAGGGAGTAAATGAGGGAGTAAATGAGGGAGTAAATATCCTCTATAATTGCATCAAACAAAACCCTGGCCTAAGACTACCTGAGCTGTCTAAGCTGTCAGGCGCCCCGTTAAAAACCCTTGAACGCTGGATCAAGCAGTTGCGGGATGAAGGCAAAATCGTTTATAAAGGTGCACCTAAAACAGGTGGTTACCATATGGCTGAAAAGGTGTGAACATACAAAAGCCTTTACAACCAGTGGAACTGCCGATGAACACAGATGAACGCAGAGAAAATCAAATAAACAATAGTAAGGGTTTTGTCTTTCCCCCTAAAGACTGGCAGTTGATTTTAATCGGCGTTTATTCGCCTTTTTCGGCGGTTAAACAAGTCTTTCAAGGAGTATTCAGTTGAAAATTGTCACTGTAGTTGGAGCACGCCCCCAGTTCATCAAAGCTGCCGCTGTAAGCCGCGCAATTGCTGAATATAACGCCGTAGCTCAGGATCAGAGTCCCGCGATTCGCGAAGTGATCATACATACCGGCCAGCACTTTGACGAAAACATGTCTGACATCTTTTTTGATGAGATGCAAATTCCGCGTCCTGACTACCATCTGGAGATCAATTCACTCGGTCATGGCGCCATGACCGGTAGGATGCTGGAAAAGATTGAAGAGGTGTTGATTAAGGAACAGCCAGATTGGGTACTTGTCTATGGTGATACAAACTCCACCCTTGCCGGAGCTCTGGCTGCAAAAAAACTCCAGATCAAAGTTGCCCATGTAGAGGCAGGCCTGCGCAGCTTTAACATGCAGATGCCAGAAGAGATTAACCGGATTCTAACTGACCGAATAAGCGATATCCTTTTCTGCCCAACTGACACAGCCGTAAAAAATCTTCAAAACGAAGGCTTGAAAATCCAGGAGTTACAAGGAACTACTCACAATTTACCACTTACTATTCACTATCCACAGGTTATCAAAACAGGCGATGTCATGCAGGACGCTGCACTTTTCTATCGGGACAAAGCAGCAAATAAGAGTATCATCATAGAGAAGCTTGGGCTGAAAGCCCAACCATTCGCCCTTTGCACCATACACAGAGCAGAAAACACCGATGTTCCGGAACGACTCCGCAATATATTTGCAGCCCTGGAGGATATATCCAGAGAAATGCCAGTAGTACTACCCCTGCACCCCCGTACTCGCAAAAAGCTTGCAGAGGCTAGCATCACGGTACACGATTTAACCTCCACCATTCACCACTCACCATTCACTATTCACCATATAGACCCTGTAGGCTACTTCGATATGATTCAACTGCTTGAACACACCAGGATTGTGCTGACGGATAGCGGGGGGCTTCAAAAAGAGGCGTTCTTCTTTGCCAAGCCCTGTGTGACCTTGCGAGACGAAACTGAATGGGTTGAGTTGGTGGAGGGAGGCTATAATATGCTGGCAGGTGCAGATTCAAACCAGATTGTACGGCACTATCAAAATCTCTGCCGAACAACCCATAATTATGACATTGATCTCTATGGCCAAGGTAAAGCAGCACAAAGCATCGTTACTCTACTGGCGGATCAGGGTAAAAATTGAGTCATGCCATAAAAAATCTTGCCCACGGAACGCTGATATATGGTTTTGGTCAGGCCGCAAACCGCTTGGTCGGTTTTTTGCTATTACCATTGTTTACTGCCTACTTGTCTCCTCGTGACTATGGCGTTATTTCACTGCTGGCCTTGGTCACCTTTGTGATAACACAGGTTGTTGGCCTTGGTTTTGGAGTGTCTTTAGGTATTGTCTATTACAAGCAAGATGATCAAGGGTACAGACAGACTACAATCTGGACGGCCTTTTTTATACTTCTCATCAGCAGCATCTGCGCGCTTGTACTTTTGACACTTTATTCAAAACAGATCAGCTATTTACTTTTTCAAGTTCATGATTTTAGTACACTGATTATATATACAAGCGTTGCGGCAGTATGTGGTGGAGTACTTAGCCAACCCTTTATTATGAAGATGCAATTCGAAAATAAAGCCACGCGGTATACCGTTGTCAACCTCATAGCAACCTTGATAACAACTGCCTTAAATGTTGTCTTTGTCATCCTGCTCCGGCAGGGCGTTGAAGGCTGGGTTCTTAGCAACCTGATTGGTGCGCTCATCTCGTTTCTGCTGTTTTTAGTTGTCTCTGGTGGATTTCCAGTAATGCCGGATCGACTATTGGCCAGCACCCTTGTTCGTCTGGGATTGCCCATGATACCGAGCTTTCTTTTCATACTGGTCATGCAACATAGCGGTCGATATATGTTGCAGCTTGAGCGGGGGCTTGCTGATGTTGGCATCTACAATATCGGCTATACCTTTGGCACAATTGTTACCCTTGCCGTAAGTGCGTTCACAACCGCTTGGTATCCTTATTTCAATTCATTTGTGAATCGCCAGGACGAGGGGCGTGACGTTTTTTCAAAAGTAACGACCTATTACGTGATTATTTTCGGGCTACTTGGGGTCTTTTTCTTCGTTTTTGCCCGTCCTCTTGTACAACTTTTCACACAAGTGCCATTTCATGAAAGCCACCGGGTAATCGGTCCAATAACCCTTGCCAATATTTTTTCAGGACTTTTCAGCCTGACATTGCCTGGAATCTATTTTGCTCAAGAAGTAAAGCTGGTGAACATTGTTCAGATAGTGTGCTGCTGCCTTGTAATCATTCTGAATGCGCTCATGATTCCATCCATGGGGATGGTCGGAGCAGCAGTGGCAATGGCAGCCGGCTTTATCCTCATGCCGTTGCTGCAACTATTTCTGAACAAGAAACGTTGCTATCTTGCAATAGACTATCAATGGAAGCGGATGATACATTTTATATTTTTGTTCACTGTAGCAATTCTTCCTGTCTATATTGTTCCGCTTGGCAGCATCTTTCAGAATATGCTAATTTCTAGCACTTTATTGATTGCGGCTCTGTCAGGAAGCTGGCTGCTTCTTGAACAACCCGAAAAACTAAAGGTCAAACAATATCTTGGTATAATGGCTACTTCCTGAGTGCATAGACTGGATTAAAGATGAATAGTACAACACCATATTATAGGCTCCCGTTAGAAATACAAGGCGAAATACCAGTCTTTTCGGCTCGAAATCAATATATTGCAAACTACGACCAGATATCGGCCGATCACCTTGCCTTCTACTCCGAAGATGGTTCGAATCCATTCATGCCGGACGAAGAAATCTGGACCGAGATGGAGATGTCTACGGCACAGATGGTCAGACAGTATCTACCGGCTAATGGCATCATTCTGGATGTCGGTGTTGGAATGGGACGCCTGTTAGAGCATTTTCCAGATGCACAGCGTTACGGCATGGATATCAGTATCGGCTACCTTGAACTGGCTCAAAAGAAAGGGATTATTACCTGTCTTGCGTTAATAGAAGATATGCCATACTGTGACAAAATATTTGATGTAGTTGTCTGTACTGACGTACTTGGGCACGTCATTGACCTTAATAGCAGCTTGAAAAATATCTTCAGGGTACTGAAAGATGACGGTACACTAATTATAAGGGTTCCATACCGGGAAGAATTGAAGTGCTACCTCACTCCCGGTTTCCCATATCATTTTGTGCACCTCAGAAATTTTGATGAATATTCCCTGATGATACTTTTTACCAAGATATTTAACTGTACTGTTAGGAAAATGAAAACTGCCGTACTGTACGCTCCCGCATTTGGCACATTCCGTGGCGCGGGTCTTATTGCTAAAATTATACGTACCACCACCTCAATTCTTCCCGCTTTTTTAGCAACCACTTTGCGGAAGCTGTTCCTCAAGCCGATCGAAATCAACGTTGCGGTTACAAAGGCTGAGTTCACTGAAAAAGCAACATCTGACCAAGGGGAAAATAATGTCAATTAAATTGCTACAAGGTTCTCATATTCTTGTAATTGGTGGCGCAGGTTTCATCGGTTCTTTTGTTGTGGGTGAGTTGCTTAAATACCCGGTTGCTGATGTAGTTATTTACGATAACTTTACCCGTGGTAAGACAACCAACATTCAGCAACATCTGGCGGATCCACGTTGCAGCATCTACCCCCATGGTGGCGATATCCGTGACATTGATCTGCTCAATGACGCCATGCAGGGTAAGGACTACGTTATCCATCTGGCCGCCATGTGGCTCTTGCACTGCAAGGACTACCCACGCACCGCCTTCCATGTCAACATTGAGGGCACCTTCAACGTGCTTGAAGCCTGCGTAAAAAACAACATAAAGAAACTGGTCTACTCCTCCTCCGCCTCAGTCTACGGTGATGCGGTGGAAGTGCCGATGACAGAATCACATCCCTTCAACAACCGTAATTTCTACGGCGCCACAAAGATCGCTGGCGAGGCGATGTGCCGCGCATATTTTGACCGCTTCGGACTCGATTATGTTGGATTGCGCTACATGAATGTCTATGGTCCGCATCAGGATCAGACCGCCGTTTACACCGGAGTGATCCCGATCATGCTTAACAAGATCGATGCCAATGAAGCTCCAGTCATTAACGGTGACGGCTCCCAGGCTTACGACTTTATTTATGTCGAGGATGTGGCTCGTTGTAACGTGGCAGCACTGACATCTAACGCCACCGACCAGTGCTATAACGTTGGAACCGGTGTGCAGACAAGTATCCGTGAATTGTGTGATCTGATACTTGAACTGAAAGAGTCTGACCTTAAGGTTGAATACCGGCCCTACAGTGAAGATGATGCAAGGCGGCTTGTACAAAATCGGATTGGATGCCCTCTCAGGGCACAAAAGGAAGTCGGCTTCACCTATAAATACGATTTGCGAGAAGGGCTTGAAAAACTGATCTCTTGGAATAAGTCAAATATACAATACGGGGGACAAGTTGCCAAATCAACCCAGTATAATAATTAGTCGCCTTTGGAAACTTACTGCTTATAGACACCGAATAATAGAAGGGGTTTCCCATGACATTCGGCAACGGTACACAGGTTCAGCCTTTGGATCGTTATGGGCAATCTTATTTCCAATGCTACAATTAGGTATTTATGCGAGTCTGTATACTTTCATATTTAAGATTCGCCCTTCTGGTCTCACTGAAATGGGCTATGTATTACTTGTTTTTTCGGGCTTAGTTCCACTAATGGCCTTCGGCGAGGCTATTAATGCGTCAACATCATCACTTTCGTCTAATAAAAATCTTCTGCTTAATACAGTATTTCCTGCTGAACTTATTCCCATGCGTGCTGCAATATCTGCACAAATTACAAGTGTTGTTGGTCTGATTATTACTCTTGCTTTAGGTTATATTTTAGGAAGAACCAGTTGGCAGGCTATTTTGCTTGTACCATTATTCTGGATTTTATTGTTAATGTTCGTTATGGGTATTGGCTGGATATTTTCATTATTATCCCTTGTTGCTCGTGATATTCAGCATGGTTTAGGACTAATTACGATGCTTTTATTTGTACTTAGCCCTTTTGCTTATACGCCAGAAATGGTGCCAGCGAGTCTTAAATTAATTATTTATCTAAACCCTCTTTCTTATTTTGTTCTAACGTTTCAGCAGATTATCTGTTATGGCACTTGGCCAGACCCCATATTTGCATTTGGGTCGTTTTTTTTAGGCGTTGGTAGCTTTTTATGTGGATTTACTATCTTTCAGAAAGTAAAATATGTCTTCTTTGACTATGCATAATTCAGTCTTTGCAATACGCATGAAAAATGTATCCAAGGTTTATAAGCTATTTGGTAGTCAACGTGATCAGATTATTAATGTTCTTGGTTTACATCGGTTTGGATTAAAATCAAAAACAGCAGTTAAAGAATATGCTGCACTTACTGACATTAATCTTGATGTCCCACGTGGTCACCGCATCGGAATAGTTGGTCGTAATGGCGCTGGTAAAACTACATTACTTAAATTGATTTGTGGTAACTTTTCCCCGACATCCGGTGAAGTTGTGGTTAATGGTGATGTTCAAGCTCTTATGAATGTTGGTCTTGGTTTTCATCCTGAGTTTACTGGTAGAGAAAATGTCGAAGCTTCTCTACAGTACAATGGCTTGTCAAAGGGTGATTACCAAGCTGCGATTGACGATATCATTGAGTTTTGTGAGCTTGGAGATTATCTGGATCAGCCATTTAAAAGCTATTCACTTGGAATGCAGGCCAGATTGATGTTTGCATCGGCTACCGCTATACGTCCAGACATCCTAATTGTTGATGAAGTACTCGGAGCCGGAGATGCTTATTTTGTGGCCAAATCCAAAACCCGCGTGGAGAAGTTGGTAAATTCAGGTTGTACTATGCTGCTGGTATCACATTCGATGCAGCAGGTAATGGAGCTTTGCAACGAAGCAATCTGGCTTGATAAAGGAAAGATTCGCATGCATGGCGATGCTTTTCTGGTGGTCAAGGCCTACGAAGAGTATCTCCATGGCCCAATCAGGCAGATGCATTCTACCTTGCATGCTGAGGATACCAGCGTAATAAATTTGACAGATCTGGTCGAGAGTGTGGAAAGTGCCAGTTGGGAAGAAAGCGCACTGTCTCGCAAACTCGAACTACCTGAAGGAGTGTTTCTACAGGAACCGTTTTTCTTACCGCATTCTTGTGAACCACTGTTTCCAAAATATTCAAAGGCAGAACTAGATGGCTTTAGTTTCCAAGCGCCAGGTGGAATTTCTAGGTGGGAATCAGAAAAAGGTGTCAAACTATGTGGATTTTCTGTGGTTACTGAACGTGGTATTTCTAATGTTATTGTCTCCATGCGTCCAGCAAAATTTGTATTGACACTGCTTGCTGAAGAAAATGGAACTTATGATTGTCGTTATGGTATTTTACTTAATGATCACTTAGGTAATTGTGTAGCGCGTATTTACAGTCCATCCGATAGTTTTACCTTAACAACCGGTGAAAAAAGGCAGGTTAATATTATTATGAATCCAGTACAACTTGGCTCTGGTGAATACACCATCGGTATTAGTGTATTGGAAAATAGTGCACTTGAACAACTAAACAGTACTAGACGATTCGATTTGTTAGGTCGTAGTTTTTTGGTAAGGGTTGAACTACCCGAATCTTTGTGCTGTGTGAGTGCAAATTTTATGCATACAGCAGAATGGCAATTCGATAAGTAAAGGACACAATACAATGGTTCAAGACACGAATAAGCTGTATCAGGTTAGCCCAATTAAAGAGGTGGGAGGAATACCGGTCTTTTCGATGCGCGACCGATACATCGAAAACTATGCTCGTATTTCAGCAGACCATGTTAAATCAATGCAGCCAGGTAAAGACAATCCTTTTATTGAAAACGATCTATGGGTTACACTGGAAAATTCAACTAGAAATTTGATAAAAAAACATGTGCCAAGTGGATCCCGAATTCTTGATGTAGGTGTTGGTCTTGGGCGACTTATGGCGCCTTTGGATGAATATGAGCGATTTGGAATTGATATAAGTTTTGACTATTTAGAAAAGGCTCGTGAAAATGGTATTAATGTAGCCTTTTCAAAGATAGAAAATTTACCTTATAAAGATGGTTGCTTTGATGCCGTAGTTGCCTGTGATGTACTAGAGCATGTGCTTGATCTTAATGAGTGCAGTAGAAATATTCTGAGGATTCTCCGACCGGGTGGGATTCTTATTGTTCGAGTGCCACTTAAGGAAGATCTGGATGTTTATCTAAAAGATGATTTACCTTATGAGCTAATCCATCTTCGAAGTTTTGACGAGGCATCTCTAAGGCTACATTTTGAAAAGATTTTTTTCTTACAGTTTATAGAGGCTCTTGGAGTTGCTCCTTTTCTGCAGGGTCATCCCAGATTCAAGCTTAGATTGTTACCTGAAGAGACAAGATCCAGAATAAATTCTCTGTCGAAAACTAAAAGAACTTTGTCATTTTTGAAAGATGTAACCAAAATATCTGCCGATAATTTTATGAACTGGATTTATGAATTGAGAGACAAACACCACTCTGAATATATGGAAATAGTCGATGACTTGGTGATGTGTATAGAGATTAATGCTGTTTTCAGAAAAAACAAAGACTGATGTCTGGTTTTGATTACTTCACATTGTTTGATATCATCTGCTGTCGGGGATATTGGGGCTTTCATGCTAGGTATTACAAATTATGAATAATGTAAAAATATCTGAATCAAACGCTACATTCTGGAATGAGCTTTGTGGTTCTTATGTTGCACAAGAACTTGGTATAACAGAATTTAATTCAGAATCTCTTAAAAAATATGATGACTGGTATTTAAAGTTTTATCCTTACCTTGCTAATCATATCCCTTTTGCCTCTTTGAAGGGAAAACATGTGCTTGAGGTTGGGCTTGGCTTTGGCACTGTATCTCAAAAAATAGCTGAATCAGGAGCAATATATACAGGTCTTGATATTGCTCCAGCTGCAGTTGAAATGGTTAATCTGCGACTAAATCTTGTGGGGTTGCCTGTAGGTGCCGTTCATGGAAATATTCTTGCCCCCCCATTTTTAGGCGAGTCATTTGATGTTATTGTTGCTGTAGGGAGTTTACATCATACAGGAAACCTTAAGCTTGCTATTGATTCATGCTGGAATTTGCTAAAACCGAATGGGAAGCTAATATTTATGGTTTACAATGCTTATTCATACCGTAGAATTTATAATTCCCCTTTCATTACGTTTAAATATTTAATACGCGAACTGTCTGGCTTAAGAGGTGTTGTTGGGTTAAGTACTAATAAAGAGCGCGCTGCATTTGACTCTAGTGCAGAAGGCCATGGACCGCCATCGACTGACTGGGTCTCAATTCGCTCGTTAGGCAAATTGTGCAACAGATTTTCGTCTTTTAGTGCAAAACTTGAAAATATCAATCAAGAGCCCCCGTTCCGACGCTATACCAGAGCTACATTGCTTAATACATTTATACCAAGCATTTTAGGATTAGATATATATGTCACATGCGAAAAATAATATTATAGATTTAAGTAATTATAAAATGAATATTTTGATACTATATAACTCGACACAGACATATACTAATACTGTTTATGAACACTTGAGTTCTTTTGCCAACATGTCAGTTAATAGTATCTTTTATTGTCATCAAGATTCTAATTCTTATTTGAATCTTGATTTAAATATTTTTCATGCAGTCATTATACATTATTCCATCCGGCTTCCATTTAATCAATTATCAAATTCAGCGGTTGAAAGGTTAAAGAGTTATAATTGCTTGAAAGTATTGTTTATTCAGGATGAATATGACAATACACTTCGTGCGTGGTATTGGATCAAGTTGCTTGGAATTCAATTGGTATTCACTGTTGTCCCTGCCGAAGGAGTTGAAACTGTATATCCAGTAAAAGAGCTTCCAGGGGTAAGATTTGTAAGCAATTTTACAGGTTATGTGCCAGATAGTTTGCTTTCTAGTGAAAAATTAATTTTGCCTTCAAAACGGAAACTTCTTGTTGGTTATCGTGGCAGACCGTTGCCAGTTCACTATGGTTTGCTTGGACAGGAGAAGGTTGCAATCGGTAAACTAGTAAAAAAGTACTGTACTGAAAAGCATGTGCCTCATGATATTGAATGGACTGAAGATGCCCGTATCTATGGTCCTGACTGGTACAAGTTTATGGCCTCATGTCGCAGTATGCTCGGATCGGAGAGCGGCTCCAATGTTTTTGATTGGGATGGTACATTGGCTTCGAAGATCGCCACATACAAGCAGCAACACCCAACAGCAAGTGATGACGAGCTTTATTCTGCAGTTATTAAGCAGTATGAGCAGCATGGCCTGATGAATCAGATATCGCCGAGGGTTTTTGAATCGATTGCACTCCGTACGCTACTGGTACTGTTTGAGGGGAAATATTCTGGTGTCCTTGTGCCGGGTGTGCACTTTATCCCTCTTAAAAAAGATGGGAGTAATCTGGATGAAGTATTCAGGTTATTAAATGATTCTGAATTTGTTGATGAGATGGTCTCAAGAGCGTATGAGGATATTATCCTGTCAGGAAAGTACAGCTATCGAACCTTTGTTCAGATGGTTGATGCTGAACTAAGCGCCAGCTTTGAGGCTCTTACGAAGGTAACGCAGTATAATCAGTATACCGTTACAAGCGAAGTGCTTTCGCCTATTACCACATTTCCGATACGCGCAACACCTCCATCTGCCGTAGTATTAGGGTTTCTGAATTCCCAGACGCCATTTGGTGTCCTCCTGCAAAAGCTCTATAATATTTGGATAAAACTACCGCAAGGTCTCCGTGATACGATGAAACCTGCATTAAAAGCTGTAATCAAAAGATAGTCTTCAACGTGAAAATTCTGATTCTTTACTATCTGGAGCCACTAAGTGATATTCGCCGTACTGTCGACGAGCATCTGTACTCATTTAAGCGCTATGCCGATGCAGAATGCTACTATATAAATCTTGCCGGGAGAATCCCGTCATTTCTTAATAGGCTCTACTTCGATTTGATACTTTTACACTACACTGCCTGTGCCTGCCGTTTTCAGGTTGGCTTCTTTGATAATATCGAATCGAAATGGCAGATTCTGTCAAGCTTGCGTGGCTTCAAAGCGGCAATCCCGCAGGATGAATATGTAAACACTGACAGCCTTTGCAGGCTGTTTAAATATTTAGGTGTTAAAACGGTTTTTACCTGTCTGCCAGAGTCAGAATGGCGCAAGGTTTACCCTGAAGAAAAGTCAGGAATCAGTCGTTTTTTGACTGTGTTTACTGGATATGTTGACGAACAAACGGTATCCGAACAGATAACTAAACGGTTTGACAAGCGTACAATAGACATTGGTTATCGCGCACGTAAAAATCCGTTCAGCCTTGGACGTCACGCGAACCTCAAATGGCAGCTTGCTGAACAATTTATACAGGCGGAGAACACCGAGGGCTTGGTGTGCGATATTTCAACTGATCCTTCAGACGTATATTATGGCAACGACTGGTATTCTTTTCTCTACCGATGTCGAACTATCTTGGGCTGTGAGGGCGGTGCTAGTCTGCATGACCCTGATGGCAGCATTGAAAAGGCCGTTAACTGTTACATATCTCAAATCCCGTCTGCAACATTTGAAGAAGTGGAACATGCCTGTTTTTCTGGTCTTGACGGAAATCTTAAGCTGTTCGCTGTATCGCCTAGACACTTCGAAGCCTGTATTACCAAGACATGTCAAGTACTTGTAGAAGGAGAATACGGAGGCATCTTCAAGCCTGGAATACACTATATTGAGATTAAAAAAGACTGGAGCAACATCACCGAGGTGCTGGACAAAATACGGGATGTTTCGTATTGTCAGCTAATTGCAGAGAATGCCCATCGGGATATAGTCATCTCAGGACGCTACAGTTATAGTGCTTTTGTTTTAGGCGTCCTCAATCATGTATCTCACTTAGAAGCAGTTGCATCTAAAGTTTATAATCCCTCTTGGCAATATGGCTTGATTGGCATACACAATAAACTGCAATGGCTGTTTATGCTGTCTGTATATGCAAAAGTTATACTGCGCGGACCGCTACGACGTTTTTTTGATCTAATTGGATGTCAAGGCGGATATCAGAGACTACGATCTATTATCCTACGATAAAAAACTGGAGTTTGCATGTGTGGTATTGCAGGTATTTACAACCTGAATCGAGAATCTGTACCAACTCTTAAACATAATCTGCTCGTAATGAACGAGATCCAAAAACACCGTGGCTCCGATGGTAATGGCACTTGGACGCATCCTTCAGGTTACTGTGGCTTTGGGCATCAGCGCCTAAGTATTATTGATCTTTCAACCGGTGCTCAGCCGATGTCCGACCCGGAAAGCGGTACAACGATCTGTTATAACGGGGAGCTGTACAACTACATCGAATTACGAGACGAACTGCGCAGTGCCTACAGCTTCAGAACCACTTCGGACACAGAGGTGATCCTAGCGGCTTACCTTAAGTGGGGGGCTGGGTGCGTCGAACGATTGCGCGGCATGTTTGCCTTTGCAATCTGGGATGAGCAGAACCAAAATCTTTTTTGTGTTCGGGATCGTTTCGGTATCAAGCCGTTTTACTATGCCGTGATTGATAAAATCTGTTATTTTGCCTCCGAAGCAAAGACCCTGCTGCCATTTCTGCCCACTATTGAAACTGATCTGGATGCTCTAAAAGATTATCTGGTATTTCAGTTCTGTTTGGATGGCAAAACACTCTTCAAGGCTATTAACGAGCTAAAGCCTGCCCACAGTCTTACCCTGCGGAATGGCACGACTAAAATCGACCGTTATTGGGAGGTTTACTACAATCTGGATTTTGACCACACTCCAAAGTACTTTGAGGAACGTCTCCGTGAACTTATCGAGGATTCGGTTAAAGTCCATATACGCAGCGATGTTCCTGTGGGAGCATATGTCAGTGGCGGCACTGATTCGAGTATCGTTGCTTCCATGGCGGCTCGGATGAACGGCGGTGAGGAATTCAAGGCATTTACCGGTAAGTTCAGCCTTGGCGAACTATACGATGAAAGCAGTTATGCACGGGATGTGGCAGCTATGCGTGGCATGACGCTCCATGAGGCTGACATTACCAGTCAGGACTTTGCCGATTCGATTCGGAAGGTGATTTACCATTTGGATTATCCGGTTGCAGGTCCTGGTTCTTTTCCCCAATACCAGGTTTCAAAGCTTGCAGCTCAACACCGCAAAGTTGTGCTGGGAGGGCAGGGCGGCGATGAAATTTTCGGAGGCTATACCCGCTACCTGGTTGCCTATTTTGAGCAATGTATAAAGGCAGCCATTGAAGGCACTTCCCACAGCGGTAGATTTGTCGTTACCTATGAGTCTATAATTCCGAATCTGGTTGCGCTTAAGAATTATAAGCCAATGCTGAAGGAATTTTGGCGTGAGGGTCTGTTTGAGGACATGGATCGCCGTTATTATCAACTGATCAACCGTGCTCCTACTTTAAAAGATGAAATCCACTGGGAGATTTTGGGAGACTATAAACCATTTGAAATGTTTAAAGACATATTCCATAAAGATAATGTGAATCAGGAGTCGTATTTCGACAGGATGACACATTTTGATTTCAAAACACTTCTGCCCGCCTTGCTTCAGGTTGAAGACCGCATGAGTATGGCTCATGGTCTTGAGTCGCGCGTCCCTTTCCTTGATCATCCGCTGGTAGAGTTTGCCGCTACCATGCCTGCTGATGTGAAATTCAAGGATGGTACCCTGAAGATGGCTTTGGCGAAAGCAATGCGACGAGAACTGCCTGATTCTGTGGCAAATCGCACTAACAAGATGGGCTTTCCGGTTCCTTTGACAGAGTGGGCAAAAAATGAACTGAAGGATTTTATTATTGGTGCTTTTGATTCTTCTCAGGCAAGAAACAGACCTTATTTTAATCATAGTTCGATTATGCAGAACCTTACCAATGATGCCAGTTTTGGCAGAAAACTATGGGGTTTGCTTTCTCTTGAATTATGGCATCAGGAATTTCATGACAAACAATCGTATTATAAAAATCTAGTCGTAAAAGGAGAATAGATAACATGAAAGTATTTGTAACTGGCGGATGTGGACAGATAGGTTCTCATATTGTTGAAATGCTGATAGACCGTGGTGACCATGTACTCGTAATTGATAATCTGGCAACTGGTAGGCGTGACCACCTGACTGACCACCCTAACCTTACGGTGGTGATTGATACCATTGCAGATAAAGATGTAGTCAGAAAACTGGTCGGTGACTTTAGGCCAGAGGTGCTGGTTCACACTGCAGCTTCATATAAAGACCCGGACGACTGGTATAATGATGCTCTTACGAATGTGGTTGGCGGTGCAAACCTGGTTCAGGCTTCAAAAGAGTTTGGAGTAAAGCGGTTCATCTATTTTCAGACAGCTCTTTGCTATGGTGTAAAACCTCTGCAACAGCCGATCCGTCTGGATCACCCCAAGTTCCCGGCAAACAGCAGCTATGCCATTTCAAAGACAGCCGCTGAGGATTACATTGAAATATCCGGTATTGATTTTGTGACCTTTCGACTTGCGAACGTGATCGGTCCACGGAATGTGAGTGGACCTTTGCCAATTTTCTTTCAGCGATTGTCAGAAGGGAAAAAATGTTTTGTAACCAAGGCGCGCCGTGATTTCGTCTTTAATCAGGATCTGGCTAAAGGCGTTCTGAAGGCATGTGATGGTATTGGCAAGGGCACCTACCACTTTTCGTCAGGTAGCGATATCTCCATAAAAGAGTTATATGATGCGCTTGTTGCAGCAATGGAACTTGCCGAGTATCCCGAGCCGGAAATTCGTGAGCTTGGCCCCGATGATGCTCCATCCATTCTGCTTGATCCCTCAAGGACGTTCGCAGATTTTGGAAAGATTGAATTCACTCCGCTTAACAAGCTGGCGGAAGCTGCGGTAGCGTACTACCGGCAGTATGGGGTGTCTGGTGGCTACACTCACCTGCGCCACGAAGAAAAGAAGTAGGAGAACACGATCTATGCGTATTCTGATTACCGGTGGCGCAGGCTGCCTTGGTTCCAACCTGATTGAACGTTACCTGCCTCAGGGGCATGAAATTCTGGTTATCGATAATTTTGCCACCGGCAAACGGGAAGTGCTACCGCCTGTTGCCGGGCTTGATCTGGTTGAAGGTACTATTGCGAATCAATCCTTGGTGGATACTTGCTTTGAGAGCTTTAAGCCAACCCATGTCATCCACAGTGCTGCTGCTTACAAGGATCCTTCTGACTGGGCAGAAGATGCTGCAACCAACGTGACCGGCACGATTCATGTCGCCAAGGCGGCACTAGCAAGCGGCGTACAGCGATTGGTCAACTTCCAGACAGCCTTGTGCTATGGGCGACCTTCGCAGGTGCCAATTCCATCAACACATCCTGCTGCCCCATTTACCAGCTACGGAATATCTAAAACGGCAGGCGAGGCTTATTTGCTGCAATCAGGTTTACCGGTTATTTCACTGCGTTTGGCTAACATCTGTGGCCCAAGATTGGCAATTGGGCCGATTCCAACCTTTTATAAACGTTTGAAGGCGGGACAAGCCTGTTTTTGTAGTGATACGATCCGTGATTTCCTGGATATGGAAGATTTTTTTACTTTGATGGATCGTATTCTGATTGATGATAAGACCACCGGGGTTTTCAACGTATCGACAGGTGTCGGTAGTTCAATCAAGGACGTCTACGATGTGGTCGCCGCCTATCTGAAAATCGACGCACCAGAAGTTCCGATTGTGCCACCCGGAGCCGATGACGTGCCAGCGGTAGTGCTTGACCCAGCCAAGACGGAAGAAATCTTCGACTGGAAGGCTAGTTATGATTTTGTAGCAACTATCCGTCGGCAGCTTGAATGGTACGACCGCTACGGTGTAACCGACATTTTCAGCCATCTGGCTGCTCCCAAATAAATTAACCGAACAGGAGTATTAGCCAATGCAGATAGCTACATTCAATAATGCAACCATAGTCGTGGTGGGTGGTGCCGGGTTCGTTGGTAGTAACCTGGTTCAGCAGCTACTGAATGAATCACCCAAACAGATTGTGATTATAGACAATCTGCTTTCTTCGGACACTGCAAATATTCCCGCAGACCCTCGTGTAACCTTTATCTTCGGTTCAGTGACCGAGGCAAAGGTGCTGGCTCAAATTCCAGATAACATAAATTATGTTTTTCATCTTGCCTGTTATCACGGCAATCAATCATCAATTGCTGATCCTTTTGCAGACCACGATAACAATACATATACATCGCTCTGCCTGTTTGACCATCTAAAAGGGGCTCATTCACTCAATAAGGTGGTTTATGCAGCGGCAGCCTGTGCTGTGGCTGAAAAAACCTACGATATAGCAACAGCCACCACCGAGGAACAGCCAATATCACTGTTTCATGACAGCCCCTATTCCATTTCGAAGCTGATTGGCGAACTGTACGGTAACTACTACCAGCTTCGCTATAATCTGCCCTTTGTGCGCGCCCGTTTTTCCAATGTATTTGGTCCACGCGAGATTCTTGGTGCAGGTCGTTGGCGTGGTACTGTGCATACGGTCTGGCGCAACGTTACACCGACCTTTATTTGGAAGGCGCTTCATCATGAGGCACTGCCGCTTGATAATGCTGGTAATGCCAGCAGGGATTTCATCTTTGTGGAAGATATGGCACGTGGCCTGATGGCCTGTGCCCTGCGCGGAGAGCCTGGTGAGGCTTACAATCTGGCCACTGGCCGGGAAACCAGCATTCTGGAACTGGCCATCTGGATTAATGAGTTAACCGGAAACCCGACACCACCGGATATCAAGCCTGCCAGAGATTGGGATCGCTCAGGTAAGCGTTTTGCTTCTACAGACAAAGCCAAGAATCAACTCGGTTTTGAAGCGCAGATCGGTGTCAGAGATGGATTGGGAAAGACAGTTGAGTGGACAAAGGTCAACCGGGAGCTGATCGCCCGCACCATGAAACAGCACGACAAGATGATGGAACAGCAGGGCGTAGCCCTTAACAGTGCATATCTGCCCAGGCAATGAACTATAAAATCTTGGTTGTGTACGGATACCGGGACTACCCGGTCAGAAGCACGTCGTGGAATCACCTTTATGCCCACGGAAATTACTCGGGGCATGATTGTTATTATCTGAACTTGGCCGTAAACCGGGTTCCCTGGTATATCAAATGCATCAAATTTGACCTAATCATTTTCGACACACTGTTTTTTGTCCGATTTAAACGTGATTATTTCGAAGGTTTGATGCGCAGAGCCGCAGTGTTGAAAAAGTCTGCTGCCATTAAAATAATGCTGCCGCAGGATGAATTTATAAATACTGACTTGCTCTGCCGGTTTGCAAATGAGTTTTCTATTGATCATATATTTTCTGTTGCTCCTGAGTCTGAGTGGAGCAAAATCTATGATGGTATTGATCACTCCAAGATACTAATACATAAGGTGTTGACCGGCTATCTGGATCAGGCATCGATCGAAACGATCACTGCGACTAGTAACATTGCCCGGGATATCGATATCGGATACTGCGCTGCGGATCCCCCCTTCTGGCATGGTCGACATGGCATGCTTAAAGGGCAGATTGGAGAGGCATTTCTGAATTGCCCCGGCACAAAAGATTTACATATGGAAATTATCATTCCCAAAGGTCATCCGTTTCTCGGTAATGATTGGTTATATTTCCTAATGCGCTGCAAGTATACTCTGGGGGTCGAGGGAGGTACCAGTATTCTTGACAGAGATGGCTCCATTCGCGAATGTACAGAAAGTTATCTTCATAAGTACCCGGGTGCCAGTTTTGAAGAGGTTGAACAGCACTGTTTTCCTGGTGTTGACGGTAGTTTTAAGTTGTTCGCTCTTTCTCCTCGTCATCTTGAAGCATGCGCAGCCAGAACCTGCCAAATATTGATTGAAGGTGACTACGATGGCGTGCTCAAACCCTGGCGACACTATCTGCCACTCAAAAAAGATTTCAGCAATTTTGAAGAAATTCTAGCGCTTGTGCATGATGATACTCTGAGAGACCGTATTGTAATGCAAGCACATAATGATATTATTATGTCTAACAAATACTCTTATAGATCTTACATTGACTTGATACACGGAGTTGTTGAATTTGATCGTCCAAGGCCGCATACTTTAGGCATTATAGGCTATGTCTTATCACGTATATGCAAAACGAATGATAAATTATCATGGTACAAAGTCAGACTAATCAGTTACGCACGACGAATGATGCATTTTTCAATACAGATATTCAGGAAAAGTTCTGTTTGAACGATATTTCTCTCATAGGGGCAAGTGGTTTTGTCGGTAGTCATTTAATCAAATACCTTGTAGCTCAGAGTAGATACAACGTCAGGGTGCTGATAAGACAACAGTCTATTGAGAAGCTCTCTGGTATTGATAATATTTTGATCTTTAACGGTGATGTTATGTCATCCGAACTGCCACAAAATTTTCTTACCAAGGGTTGTACAGTAGTTAATCTGGCCTACCTGGCATTAGGTACACAAGCAGAAAATTTGGAAGCTACAAGAAATATTATTCATTCTTGTAAACAAGCTGGGATAAGGAAACTTGTTCATTGCAGTACAGCAGTAGTTGTGGGTAGTACGACGGTAATGGATGTAGATGAAAATACTCCATGCAGTCCGTCTAACGAATATGAAAAAACAAAGTATGCCATAGAGCAGATGTTGATTGAAAATACAATAGGCTATTTTGAACTAGTAATACTCAGACCAACTGCAATATTTGGTGCTGGTGGTAAGAATCTTGTCAAGTTGTCGAATGAAATATTGTACGACCATACTTTGTTGAGATTTATTAAGACCTGTTTATATGCTGAAAGAAAGTTGAACCTATTGACAGTACAAAACTTTCTCGCTGCTATAGTGTTCATAATCGAATGCAATAACGACCTTAACCAACAAGTATTTATCGTATCTGATGATGAATATGACTATAATAATTACAATTTTGTCGAGGGATATTTAGCTGAATGCTACAGTGTGCGAAATCATCTTTTTGCTCCAATTAAACTTCCCTATTTTTTTCTGAGAACAATGCTGATTATTGGAGGAAGAACAAATGTCAATCCGTTGAGATCATACAGTTCCTCTAAACTTGCTTCGCTTGGTTATGTCAAGCCCATAACATTACTTGAAGGTTTGGATAATTTTGCGTCATGGTGGTTGAATAAGCAGGGAATATGAATATTCTCAATGTTAATCATCTTATTGACCCTATCACCGGTGGCGGCACCGCTGAACGGACCTTTCAGATGAGCCGTTTCCTGGCAAAAAGCGGAGTCCACTGCCATATCCTTACAACTGCCAAAGGGATTACCCCTGAACGGATACAAGCGTTGCATGGCATCGATATAACCTCTCCAGCATTACTTTCCGAACGTTTTTTCATCCCCCGCATACGTTTTGCAACCATCAAAAAACTGGTGCAAAACGCAGATGTCATCCACCTGATGGGACACTGGACAGTACTAAACGCCTTGGTCTACTATGCAGCACGCATGCTAAAAAAACCTTATGTAGTCTGCCCTGCCGGGGCTCTACCTGTATATGGTAGATCTCCAATATTCAAAAAAATCTACAATTTTTGGGTTGGTCGTTCCATTATTGCCAATGCCAACGGATGGATTGCCATCACACCTGAAGAAACAGGAAATTTCATGCCTTACGGTGTTACCGCAGAGCAGATAACCGTCATTCCCAACGGAGTGGATGTAGCCAATTTTCTTTGCCATGAAGATGCGACCTTCCGAAATCAATATAAGCTTGGTACTGCCCCTTTTATTCTGTTTATGGGACGACTCAACATGATCAAAGGTCCAGACCTGCTCGTACAAGCCTTTGCACGGATTGCAGATCAGTTTCCTGAACACCATCTGGTGATGGCGGGACCGGATGGCGGTATGCTCGATGAATTAATCAATGCGGTACAAAACTTTGATCTGCTCCACCGTATTCATTTTATCGGGTATATCGGTGGCGTTGAAAAATCATATGCCTATGCTGCAGCTGAACTGTTGGTGATTCCATCCAGACAGGAAGCAATGTCTATAGTGGTGCTTGAAGCGGGAGCCAGTGGCACTCCGGTTCTACTGACCGATTGTTGCGGTTTTAATGATGTGGCCACTGTGGAAGGCGGCAAGGTGGTGCCGGCAACTACAGAAGGACTGGCGGCTGGGCTTTCCGAGCTGCTCAAACAACGCGATGAACTGCCTCGCATGGGTAGCAATCTGAAACAGTTTGTGACACGTCAATATGCATGGCAGTCGCTAGTCGACCGCTACATCCAGATGTACCAGAAACTTCTGGCAGTCCAGCGGAGCTGCTGATTATATCGCAATATTTCTGGCATGAAAGTTCCCGGATCAACGATCTGGCCTGATGTTTGAAGGAGGGATAATGTTTACCCAAAAGATAATCTTGATTACCGGCGGCACTGGTTCATTCGGCAATGCCGTACTGCAACGCTTTCTACATACAGATATAAAAGAGATCCGCGTTTTCAGCCGTGACGAAAAAAAACAGGAGGACATGCGGCTTGAGCTGAAAAGTGACAAGGTAAAGTTCTACATAGGTGATGTGAGGAACTACGACAGCCTCTTCTCTGCACTGTATGGTGTCGATTACATTTTTCATGCCGCCGCATTGAAGCAGGTTCCATCATGTGAGTTTTATCCGATGGAAGCGGTGCGTACCAACGTGCTGGGTACGGAAAACGTATTGAATGCAGCTCTGGCTGCCGCTGTTTCACGGGTTATAGTGCTTTCTACTGATAAGGCTGTATACCCTATAAATGCTATGGGTATCTCGAAGGCGATGATGGAGAAGCTGATGGTAGCCAAGTCACGACAACTCTCTGGCACTACAACCATGCTGTGTGGTACCCGTTACGGCAATGTTATGGCTTCGCGTGGTTCTGTGATTCCGCTGTTCGTGAAGCAGATCAAGGATGGCAAGCCGCTGACCGTAACTGATCCCAAAATGACCCGCTTTCTGATGTCTCTTGAAGATGCTGTTGATCTGGTGCTGTATGCCTATAGTCAGGGAAGCCAGGGGAATATCTTCGTACAGAAGGCTCCCGCTTCAACAATCCTTGACCTCGCAATTGCACTGAAAGAGCTATTTAATGCAGACAATGAGATTCGTATCATTGGTACCCGCCACGGAGAAAAGCTGTACGAAACCCTTTTGACACGTGAGGAGCTTGCCAAAGCGGATGACTTGGGTGGTTACTATCGGATAGCGCCGGATGATAGAGATCTTAACTACGGAAAATATTTTACAGAGGGACAGGAACAGGTGTCCATTCTGGATGATTACAACTCGCACAATACTCAACGACTATCGATACCGGAAATCAAAGAAAAATTGATGAAGCTGGAGTTTATTCAACAGGAATTGTCTGGAGGCGTTGGATGCGCATTTTAATTCTTGGTGGTGACGGTATGCTTGGTCACCAATTATTAAAACACCTTAAAATCAGGCATGAGGTTAAGGTAACGCTTCGTCAGGATTTGAGTCTGTATTCCTCTTTTGGCCTGTTTAACATGGAAAACTCTTACGACTCGACTGATATCCGTTTTTTTGAACGACTTATGGAGGTCTTGGCCGATTTCCGACCGGAAGCGGTTATTAATGCGGTGGGTATTGTTAAGCAGCGCCCCACCGCAAAGGAAAGCATCCCCAGCCTTGAGATTAACTCGTTGTTACCACACCGGCTGGCAGTGCAGTGCAAGGCTATGGGGGCTCGCCTGATCCACCTTAGCACGGACTGCATCTTCTCAGGTCGTAAGGGCAATTATCAGGAATCAGATCCATCAGATGCAGAGGATCTCTATGGCAAAACAAAATATCTGGGTGAACTGCACGAAAGCCATTGTCTGACCCTGCGGACTTCAATTATCGGTCGGGAGCTTTCGCGTCACACGAGTCTTTTTGATTGGTTTCTGGCGCAGCATAGTACGGTAAAAGGATTTACCAAGGCTATATATACCGGGTTTACAACTATTGAAATGGCTAGAATTATCGAGAGAATGCTGCTTGAATTTCCTGAGGCGCATGGTGTCTATCAGGTGTCCAGCGATCCGATTAACAAATACGAACTGCTGTTACTGATTAAGGAAAAACTTGGACTGGATATTGAGATAATTCCTGACGATGTTTTTTGCTGTGATCGCAGCCTCGATTCATCGCGCTTCAGATCCGATTTCAACTACACCCCGCCATCCTGGCCTGCCATGATTGAGGAGTTACGGATATGACCATGAAGGTTATGACTATTGTTGGCACTCGACCTGAAATCATTAAGCTTTCAAGGGTCATCAGCGAACTCGATAAGCATGTTAAGCATCTTCTCGTCCATTCGGGTCAGAATTACGATTACGAGCTGAATGAAATTTTTTTTCAGCAGCTAGGCATTCGTAAGCCGGACTATTTTCTGGATGCTGCCGGTGATAATGCTGCACAAACCATTGGTAATGTCATTGCTAAAGCTGATGCCCTGTTTGAAAAAGAGCAGCCTGATGCACTCCTTCTGCTGGGGGATACCAACAGCTGTCTGGCTGCTATTTCGGCGAAGCGCCGTAAAATACCGATCTTCCATATGGAGGCAGGTAATCGTTGTTTTGATCTGCGGGTTCCGGAGGAGATTAACCGGAAGATAGTTGATCATATCAGTGATATAAATATGACCTATACAGAGCATGCTCGCAGATACCTGATGGCTGAAGGGTTGCGTCCTGAAACGGTGATCAAGACCGGTTCACCGATGAAGGAGGTGCTTGGCCATCATCGCGAACAGATTGACTCTTCAGATGTATTGAATCGCCTAAAACTCGATAATGGAGCCTACTTTCTGGTCAGTGCACACCGTGAGGAGAACGTTGATAGCGAGACGAACTTCTCAAACCTGCTTGCTTCTCTTTCTGCCATTGTCCAGGAGTACGATTATCCGGTAATTGTATCAACCCATCCGCGCACCAGGAAACGGCTTGAGGGGAAAAAGGCTGAGGATCTTGATCCCCGGATCAGGTTTATGAAACCCCTCGGATTTCTTGATTATGTGAAGTTGCAGATGAATGCTGCCTGCGTTGTTTCTGATTCCGGTACCATCACAGAGGAATCTTCGATCCTCAACTTCCCTGCTGTCACTATCCGTCAGGCGCATGAGCGTCCGGAGGGGATGGATGAAGGGACACTTATTATGTGCGGGTTGGAGGCTGAAACTGTGCTTGCGTCAATCAAGGTGATCATGGCACAGCGCTTAGATGCAGGCAACCGTTTCAGGACAGTGGGAGATTATGATATCGATAATGTATCTGCCAAAGTTCTGCGTATTATCCTTAGCTATACCGACTATGTGAACAGAACCGTCTGGAAGAAGTCGCTTTAGATGCATCTGCTGATTGTTACTCAGTACTTTTGGCCGGAGAATTTCCGTATAAACGATCTGGCTTTGGGGCTGCTGGATCGTGGTCACAAGGTTACAGTGCTAACGGGGGTGCCGAATTACCCTGATGGTTACTTCTTCAAAGGATATGGTTTCTTTAATAAGGAGGAGGATTACCATGGCGTAAGGGTACTGCGGGTGCCGCTTTTCCCGCGTGGAGTAGGCGGGGTGAGGCTTGTGCTCAACTATCTCTCTTTCGCCTTTAGCGCGACTGTTTTTGGTTTGTTTCTTTGCCGTGGCAGAGTGGATCATATTCTGGTCTATGAGCCGTCTCCTTTTACGATTGGACTTCCGGCGGTGCTGTTGAGAGCCATAAAGTCTGCGCCTCTTTCCTTCTGGGTGCAGGACTTGTGGCCCGAGAGCCTTTCAGCAACGGGTGCGGTGAACTCTAAAGTAGTTCTTTCTCTCGTCTCCCGCATGGTAAAGTTCATTTATCGACGCTGTGACCGGGTACTCATTCAGGCAGAGTCTTTCCGTGAGCCTGTCGAAGCGCAAGGAGCAGCAACGGACAGGATTTTTTATTATCCCAACAGTGCTGAGGATTTGTTCAGTAACCCGCCCACGTATAACGGAGAGCTTCCGCAACTTCCAGAAGGGTTTAAGGTGATGTTTGCGGGTAATATTGGTGCTGCCCAGGACTTCGAAACTATAATCTCTGCTGCTGAACTTCTTAAAAACACAAGCAAAATCCATTGGGTAGTTGTGGGAGATGGTCGCATGCGCGGCTGGTGCGAGAGCGAGGTGATTAAGCGAGGGTTGGAGGAAAATTTTCACTTTCTGGGTCGCTTTCCCCTTGAGGCGATGCCGCTCTTCTTCTCATTTGCGGATGCCTTGCTGGTTACGCTCAGAAAGGCGCCGATCTTCGCACTGACAGTTCCATCAAAGATTCAATCCTACCTTGCTTCTGGCAAGCCTGTACTGGCAGCCCTTGATGGCGAAGGAGCGGATATCATCGAAAAGGCAGGTGCCGGATATGCCTGTCCTGCCGGAGCGCCGGCTGCCCTTGCTGAAGCGGTCATCAAGATGTACCTGACCACACCATCGGAGCGGATAGAAATGGGGGAAAGAGGACGTTCTTTCTACTGTGAACATTTTGAACGAAATATGCTGATTGATAGACTTGATGGGTGGATTAGGAAACAGCAGAGGTGAAGGGTGAACTTGATTTGTTGGTGCGTAGTTTACTTAACGGTGTATTTTTTGCGATGTTGACACGCTGGTTTCTTCGTTGGCAAGATAAATGGTGGGCTCTAGCTGTCTATGTCTATTGTTACTCTACTTGCATCATCACGCTAAAATATTCAGTTTTTTATCATTTAAATCCAATAGTTCGAATACTTCTTCCTACGCTATTGTTAACGGTATTTCTTTTTCAAATGCAGAAAAAACTAATCACTTTAAAATCTTCTCATACCGTGTCCTCGTAGCTAAATACCATAGGAGTCGTTTATGAGTGGCAACATAGGTGCAATTTGCACATCAGTCCAATGTGCCCGTGGTCTCTCCTCTAAAGTTGCCATGCGCTGGATTGATGCCCATGGCACCAGAACCGACTACACCTTTGCTG
>CAZZMP010000026.1:0-41653 GCA_964655435.1 uncultured Geobacter sp. | reverse complement strand
CTGCCGGTGGTGCCGATCAAGATCAGTGGGACTGATCGGGTTCTTCCCCATGAAGTGAAATATCCAAAACAGGGCAAGGTAACGGTTACCTTTGGAAAACTGCTGCGGTTTCGTTACGAGGAATCAGCAGAGATTGTTGAACAGACACGCTGTGCGGTGGAGCGGCTATGAACAGTTTCTGGCAGAGAGCCCTTCCTGGAACTTAACCGGTAGAATTGATCTGCCGGTAAAGAAGGCCGGCTACCAGTACGGTAACTGGGGCTACAGCAACAACTCCGAAACTTCCCACCAGAATATTCAATACCTCTGCGGCAACGAACGGTGCGTTAAGCAGATTCTCAGCAGGGAGTCCCTTGGCCAGAAAGACCATGAACATAGTTATATGACTGCCTGAATAGGCCAGAAGCAGTGTTGGGGTCATGGTTCCGGTTACGGCTCGACCCACTCGTAAACCAGATCGCATATGTTCAAGCAGACCGATTTCGGGGTGTTTTTGTTTTATCTCATCCATGGTAGCTGCAATATCCATGGCCAGATCCATTACCGCACCGGAACAGGCTATAAATACGCTGGCGATAAAGATATCAGTAAGGTTCAGATCGTAGTAGCCTGAGTAAAGCAGCATCTCGGCAAAAGGTCTTATTGCCCCATGCATTCGGAACATATGGGTGAACCAAGTGGCAAGCCCTGTGGTGAGCAAAAGGCCTAAAATAGAGCCGATGAAGGTGGCCAGCCCTCTCCGGTTCAGGCCGCCTACAGAAAAACAGATTACTCCGGTAAGAAGAGAAACAATGCCGAGACCTGTCGGAATGGGTGGAAAGCCATTGAGAAGCAAGGGGAAAAAAAGCTTCCACAGCACCATTATTGCGAACAGGAATGAAAGGGCAGCCTTCAGTCCGGTAACACCGGCAACTGCCACAAGGAGTACGAAAAAGAGGACAATCAGCACAACCTGAAGCTGTAGTCGGTAATAACCTCGGGCAACAGCATTTGTCAGCTTGCCGTCGCGCAGTTGGTACTCCACAAGAATAACCTTTCCAGCCTCGTAGAACTCATCCATTTCCAACTTGCCGCTTAACTCGTTAACTACATGCAGTTGCTGACCTTTATGAGAGGCATCAAGCAACTGTACGTTCAGTACCTGTGGACCGGTCTTGACAATGCCGTTTATCCGAACCAGGCTGTTATCGGTACCGGTTACCAGCGCCCGGTTACGCAGTCCGCTCGGGGCAGCAGGAACATGAGCTATATCAACAAAGGCAAGAATAATACATATTAGGGCAACTGTGACCGCGAAAAGCCATTCCTGTTTTATTTTTGACAAGAGATCCTCTTTCCCCGGGACGGAGTTGTACTCCCGTCCCGGGTGAAGTTTTGATGATAGTAAATAACCTGTATATTCGAGGATATTTTAATAACTGCGGACTGTTTTTCAGCAGATAGACTTTTTACTTAACGACAGGCAGTCTCTTATGGATATCCATCACATCTGCAAGCTTTTTGGCAATGTCAGTATTGTCGTAGAAGCCTGAGAATACTCTTGCTTCCTTGCCTTGTGCATAAACCGGCACCGGAACGCCAGTATGTGAGTATGAAGTCCAGCCGATGCTTGCGCGCTCGTTGAGGATATGGGTAATTGTAACAATGATAGGCTCATAGCCACCGTACAGTAGCTTGTTCTCATCTGAAATGTTCCCGTTTGAACCGCAAAGAGACTTGTCGTAGGCATCTTCCAGCTTCTTTTTCTGATATCCATTAAGTTCGCTATAGTTAAGTCCAAATTCGCTGGACAGCAGATTGATCATATCTGAATTGCTGGAAAGGTTATCAGGGTTTGTCCAGTTAGAGCAGGTGGCTGCTGCCCAGTTAGCCTTGTGTGCAGGCCAGCTGGTCATTCCGAAATGCTGGAAGCTGTTCTGCTGACCGAGCAGACGGTCGTAATAGGCAGTATATCCTGTGGTTGCGTGACCGATAGTCATACCACCTGTCTCATGGTCGCCAGTAACAACAATCAGGGTATCGAATGGATGACGTTTGGCAAAATCAATGGCAACCTTCACGGAATTGTCGAAATCAATCGTGTCGCCGATTGTGGCCATAGCATCATTGGCGTGACAGGCCCAGTCTATCTTGCCGCCTTCAACCATGAGGAAGAAGCCTTTATGCATCCCACCGTTACCGGAGAGGACTTTTACAGCAACATCAGTCATTTCTGCCAGTGAAAGGTTGTTTTCATAGCCGGGCTGGTCGAGGTCGATAGCATATGGCATTGCCTGTGCATCCTGTAACCTCGGGTTGATAGCAACTACCTTGTCACGCGGGCGGCTCTTAAGCGCAAGAATATCTTCCTTGGTGTTTTTTACCTGATAGCCATTAGCAGCAAGCAGATTCCAGACATTTGTTGGGCTTGTCGGATTTACCAGACCGCCGCCTCCAAAGAAATCATAGCCGGAGTTGGCCATTTGTGTGGCGATGCCGTTCATGTCACTGCGGCTTGGAACGCTGGCATAGTATGCTGCAGGGGTTGCATGGTCAAGTGATACGCTGGAGATTATGCCGACCTTCTTGCCTCTCTCCTTTGCAAGTTGGGCAATACTCTTGTAGCTGGTTGTTTTGGTGTCATTCATGCCAATAACGCCGCTCAGGGTCTTGATGCCGCAGGCAAATGCAGTAGCGGATGATGCTGAATCGGTCATAAGGGCATGTGCATCGTAGGTGGTTTGCATACCCAGAACCGGCATTTTGCTCATGTTAAGACGATTCTCAGGTTTCAACAGGTCTGCAGCCTCTCTTGCGCTACCACCGTTCTTGGTTGTCAGATAGGCCTCTGCTGCCTGAACCTGTGATGCTGACATACCGTCTCCGAGGAAGAAGAATACATACTTTGGTGAGTGAGCGTCTGCTGCTGTTGCGGAGCAGGAGATCGTGATGGCTGATAAAATAATGGCCAGTTTAGCGTTTCCCAGTTTCATTTCCTTTTCTCCCTTTTTCAGTTGCCTTCATTTAAAGTGGTTATTGATATTGCTTCCAATAAAAATCATCTATTGATTGGGACTTCTACTGCTTTACCTCCTTTCCGATGGTCTTTTCGAAGATAAAAACCAGTTCCTCTTCAGATAAAAAGGTAAAAGCTGGCTTTTATCGCTCGGTTTATAACTCACGGTTTTCCTTTTACAGACAGATTTGGCCACTTTCAGCTGTACAGTTAATAAAAAAGCCCGGACAGGAATAGCGTGGCTATTCATCAATGTGCCGGGCTTTCCGGGGCCTGATCAATCAAGTCGGCAAAGTACCTGGAGGATTAAATTGTTCTTCTTTGATATCACTCAAATCAGCTCTGTATACAAGTTAAAACCTTGTGACATTTTTGTTACGTTTTGTTGGCTTTATTCTTGATTTGATGTCGCAATCCGAGCGGTTCATCATCTGGAGATGTTTTAGTCTGATATCTGATTATTTTAACGCAGAAGTATTCTTGCTGACACATAATCACAATATTCAGGTGATAATATTCAAGATATAAGACTAATCTGTTGTATCATGTAACTATCTGTTTTTAATGGAGAATATAGTGAAAAATGGTGTGTTGGTAAAACTGATGATTGCTCAGCTGCGAAGCCGTACAGGGCAGACTGACTGAAAAATGAATGACGTGTCTGCTGCAATAACCGGCCTACCTCCGGAAGAGAATAACCGGCGCCTCATGTCGCCGGTTCGTTTTGTACTGTTTTTTATATTTCTTTATGGAGCAGCAGTGCTGATTCCGGAACAGGCGCTGGCTCCTGTAAACCGGCTGTTTGCAAAGGGATCCGCCTATCTGCTTGAGACCTGGGGGCTATCCGCTACAGTTCAGGGTGACACCATTATTGCCGGTGGCTTTCATGCCCGGGTGATTGATGAATGTACACCTCTGTTTATGTTGATCCTCTTTCTGTCATTTTTGGCGGCTTATCCGGCGCGGTTACAACGCAGAATGAAGGCTCTTTTACTGGCTACACTGTTTTTCTCCTGCCTGACAATCGTAAGAATAGCGTTTCTGGTCTTTGTTGGCGCCAGATATACAGCACAGTTTTCCATCGTGCATACCTATCTGGCTCAAAGTCTGATGGCGCTGGCTGTTATTCTGGCTGCGCTGTTCTGGTTGCGATGGGAACAGGGAGCCATAGCAGAACTGCCGATCCCCGGATTCCTGTTCAGGTTCATACTATGGTCGTCATTCCTGTTTCTGGCCTGGTTGCCGGTTAACAAGTTGTATATGCAGCAGATTGATCACCTGCTGATATTTATCTTTAGCCTGTTTGGCCAACAACTGGTTACTCCGTACAGTCATACTGTTTATTTCCAAACCTTCAATCTGGTAACATTTGGCGCCCTGATGCTTGCCAGCCATCTGCCTGCAGGAGTACGTGACCGCATCTGTCTTGCCATTGGATTAGCAGTTTTGATCTTCGGCCATCTGCTTGTAAGGTTAGGAAACATCATAACGACTGCTTTTAATCTTCCCTGGGGTTTTTCATTCGCAACTTCAATCAGTCTGCTTGGCCAGTATCTTGCTCCGTTTCTGCTTTGGTGGATCATGGTTTATGGCAGAGGTAAAGAGGAGCAAACAGCATGAATAGAAAATCATTGTTGATATCCGCAGGCGTCCTTTTTATCTCATTTATTACAGCCCAGACTTATGCCGCATCGTGGCGTCCTTCAGGTCTGCTTGCGCAGAAAAGTCAAGCCTTGTCCGATACTGTTTTTGAACAACTTGAAGCAGGAAATGCCCGTAATCTGCTGGTACTGCTGGATGAGGGAAAACTGCAGCAGGGAAGTTCAATCTTACAAAAACATGAGCGGATGCAGGCAAGAAAAGAACAGCTGCTGACCATAGTGAGAAAAAAGGGAATTGGTATTGTCCGTGACTATAGCCATCTTCCCCTCGGGCTGTACCGGATAGCGGATAATGCTGCATTACGGGCGCTGCTTGAACGTGATGAAGTGCTTGCTCTGTACGAAGACCGGATTATATATCCCTCTTTGGCTCAGAGCCTGCCATTGATAGGACAGAACCTGCTGCCGTCAGCCGGATTAACCGGAAGCGGGACTACTGTTGCGGTTCTTGATACCGGTGTTGATTACAGCCGAGCGGCTTTTGGAGCCTGTACTGCTCCCGGAATACCGTCAGAAACCTGTAAGGTTGCGGCTGCCGTTGAGCTGGCCACCGCCGATGGTTCTAACGATGACAACGGTCATGGCAGCAATGTCGCCGGCATTGTTGTCGGTGTTGCACCGGACAGCAGGATAGCCGCGCTTGACATTTTCAACAGCGATGGAACCTCCAGTGACTCTCTCGTTATCGCCGGGATTAATTGGGCTATTGCCAACCAGGAAACTTACAACATCGTTGCCATTAACATGAGTCTGGGTGACAGCTCCAACAACACCAACCCGTGCAGCAGCCGTTACAGCAATCCATATATCACACCAATAACAGCCGCACGGGATGCAGGTATTCTGAGTGTGGCAGCTTCGGGCAACAACGCCTATATCAATGGTATTTCCCGTCCTGCATGCACGCCTGGAGTTGTCTCGGTCGGAGCGGTATATGACTCAAATGTAGGCGGTGTTACCTGGAGTGCATGCACTGATAGCACCACTGCTGCGGACAAGGTTACCTGTTTTTCCAACAGTGCCAGTTTTCTGACCATGCTGGCGCCAGGTGCCCTGATAAATGCGGCTGGCAGTACCAAAGGGGGAACCTCCCAGGCATCTCCACATGTTGCCGGTGCTGTGGCTGTTCTGCGGAGTGCCGTTCCGGAAGACAGTCTTGACCAGACCGTTGCCCGACTAACCTCCAACGGCATTATGGTGACAGATGCCCGCAACGGCATTACGCTGCCTCGGATAAAACTGTCGGAAGCTGTCAATCAGGCCGATATTTCAGGAGTTGTTACAGCAGGCGCCGATCCGGTGACTGTTGGTAGCGAACTGGTCTGGGAGGTAACTGTTAACAATGCCGGCCCGTTTCCAGCTACAGGCACGATGTTTAGCCTTGAATTGCCATCTTCAACTGAGTTGGTGTCACTTCCGGAAGGGTGCAGCGCGGTATCCGGTATGATTTCCTGTGCAATCGGTACCTTGCAGGCAGGGGCAACGCAGCAACGTGCCATCATGGTCAGACCGCTTGCCGCAGGAATATTGACAGCTTCTCTAACAGTGTCATCAACTACAACTGATCCAGATGGATCTGACAATACTGTATCAGCGCAGACCAATTGCCTGAACTCTTCAGTCGCAGTGCCAGGATTTGAGATGCCAGGTATGGCAGCGGCATTTATGATGCTGTTTCTTTTAGCCTGTCTGGTAAATAGCCGGAGTGTACCCGTTGTACACAAACAACCATAAGGAGAATAACAACCATGTCGCAACGTAAACCAGAGGTTACCTTCAACTACATCTTTAACTACAGCTACAACCCGATCTACATAAACGGGGTTCAGGGCGGCTTCAGCCCGCGCGGAGAGCTGGTGATGCACTTTTACCAGGAGCGGGCTGCCCTGCCGAAAGAGCTGACCCATGAGATTACTCCGGAGGGCGGAATCGGAGCCATTGTTGATTCAGATCCAAAAAATCTGAACGGCACGATGGTGCGGGTAGTAGAGAGCGGTGTAACCATGAATGTCCAGACAGCTGCGCTGCTGCACAATTGGTTGGGTGAGCAGCTGGCACATATCCAGGCAGTTATGAAAGCCCAGCAGGATGCTCTTGAGGGTGGATCACAGGAGTAGTTTTCAGTTTGTAATCAGCAAACCCTGCTGGACGCAGGACTTATAGGTCTTCTTCACCACGCAGGGTTTGTTTGAAGCGGAACAAGGTAAGGCAACTATCTGGATATACGAACGATAATATATGATGCCAGTTTTGCAGGAACGCAGTCTGGATAGTTCCTTGCTGCCGTAAGCGTCAAAAGGGGGGAAGCATGTATCCACGGGTACACGTCCTCGATATTGGATACCAGTATTGTGAAACCATGAACTGGCAACGGGCGGCCTGGCTGGTTTACAGCGGTCGGGCTGAAGCCCTGGTATCCAGTGATAAGATTCGCCTTCGGAATGATTTTTTCCTTCCACGAGTCATTCGGCTGCTTAAGTCAATCCGTCGGAAATATCGTCATGGTGTGCTGTTCAACAGGGCAAACCTGTTTATCCGTGATGGCTACCGTTGCCGGTATTGCGGTTGTAGGGGCACAAAAGAAACTCTCACCTTCGACCATGTTCTGCCTGTGAGCCGTGGGGGACAGACCAGTTGGGAAAACGCTGTTACGGCCTGCAGATTGTGCAACAATCGAAAGGACGACCGGACACCTGCCGAAGCCGGAATGCCCTTTATTGAACGTGGATTCAGACCTTACCGACCGACAGTCATGGAGTTTCTGGGAATCAGGCTGATGCTGGAAGGGTTTGAAGGGATACTTGAGGAGCTCGGAATAACATAGCTGGGGAATTGGTCTGTTGCAGATTAAATTACAGGACAGGTGGTAAAAACGCCATACCGTGATTATACTCAAGGTATGTTCAGACAGAATGAAACAGTAACTGGTAAACAGGAAGTATGGGTACAGCTTGCCCCTGCTGCAGTCAGTCTGTCGGAACAGCATATAAAATCTGTCTGGCTGCTGGTACTGGCAGCCAGGGAAATCCCTTATCGGTTTATAAATGATCAGCCAGGGCTGCATCTGCTGGTGTTGGAAGAGTACCTGCATGCTGCTATCCATGAACTGCAATCCTATGAAGAAGAAAACCGCAACTGGCCTCCACCGTTACCACCCACCCGTGAGCTGGATCAAAGCGTACTGGCAACACTCTCGATTCTGATTCTGATGGCTACTTTTCATAATTTTGTCCGTGCAGACATTCTGATGATTAACGGAACATTACCGGACTGGCTCGGTATCGGAATGCTACAGGCAGGAAAGATAAGGGCGGGGGAATGGTGGCGGTTGATTACCGCCTTGACCCTTCATGCTGATCTGCAGCATCTGCTTGGAAACCTTGCTATCGGAGGGCTTTTTGTATTTATGCTATGCAGGGAATGGGGAAGTGGTTTGTCCTGGTTTCTTCTGCTGCTGGCCGGTCTGCTGGGCAATTTTGCTAATGCCTGTATGCAGTCAGTCTCCCACAACTCAGTGGGAGCCTCTACGGCGGTATTCGGCGTGGTGGGAATCCTGGCAGGCGTAGGTGCCATCAGACAACGACAGCACCGTTGGCACTTGCCGGTGGCCGGAGCAGTGGCTCTGCTGGTTCTGCTTGGTTCAGAAGGAAAGAACACCGATCTGGGGGCACACCTGTTCGGGTTACTGTTTGGCGTTCCACTGGGGCTTCTAACCGAACTGTTAATCAGTCGGTTTGGTTCTGTGCCCCGTCTGACGAATCTGTTGCTTGGACTCCTTAGTATTTTAATGGTGACCGGGGCATGGTTGCGGGCGTTGATTTAATGGATATGCGACCTCAATGATCGCCGGTAATTTTGCTGCAGGACTCCGCTTTAAATGCAGCTTCCTCTGCTGCATGACGAGCCAGAACAGCATCGCCAATCTCTTTTATTCTTGGGTCGTCCATTTGAGACAGCCTGGTGGCTATTTCTATCCATTCATGTTTGATTGGTGTTTCAGGGAGTTTTTCATTACGCAACCGTTCTGCAATTGCTGCAAGATTTGCCTCATTAGTTTTCATGGCTGCTTTCCTGAATCTTGTTTGTCAGAGTTATCAGCAGGTTTCCGGAGCGGTTCGATTGAAACCTCCATTGGCTCAGTATCCCAGGTTACTTCTGGGTAGAGGTTTTTTTCAAGTCTCAGATAAGAACCGTCCAGTTCGCAATCAGCCCACCAGCATTCCCGTTTCCGTTCAGGGAGAATTTTGAATAAATACAGATCATTGTTTTTGTCCCGCGCAAGGTACATGGTTAAGCATCCAAGAAACAGTATGTAAGATCAGACAGTTAAAGTAATTAAAGATTAAAGATTTTACATCAGTGTATTCTGCTTTTGAAGGTAATTACAAGTGACGATTTTGTGACAACGGTTCTCTGTGCCATGCTCAAGAGGTTCAACTTTTCCATCTTTTTTTTAAAAAAACCTGCAAAAAAAATCACAAATAATTTACAAATATGCCATCTGACTGCAACATTAAGATGGTATTAAATGAAAAGTTAAAAAGACGAAGTTACAGACAATAGAAAATGCCTCAGGGTACTTTGCCGACCTGACGAATCAGACCCCGGAAAGCCCGAACTTTTTAGAATAGCAGATAGCTATTCAGGTTCGGGCTTTTCTTTTGAATATACTACATAATTTTAAATATAAACTATGGTGGAGAAAGATGATGATTAAACAAATCAAAGTATTGTTGGTTGCCGGCTTGCTTGCAGTCTCAACCGCAGGGTCTGCAAATGCAGCATTCGTCCAGAGTTTCAGCTATGACACCAGCTCAGTTGCTGGAAACAACGGTTATATTGTATTTGAGTTTGATCCGCTTTTATCAAACGAACATGCCACAGCAATGGTTTATAACTTTTCGGACGGCACCGGATCTCTCGGTTTGGTTACAGAGAGGGTTGGCACCAACCTGGGGACTCTTAGCGGAAATCCATCAGATGTTAACAACCTCAATTTTTCAGCTGTTCCACCGCTAAGCAGGTATGTGCAATCGATACTATTTGGCGATAGCATTTCTTTTACGGTCAGTATCTGCTGTTCCGACAGCCTCTTTAGCCTGGCGCTAAAAGAGAGTTATCCTTCTGTTGAATCGATTCTGACTACCAACAGTAATGGTCACATCCTTGAAATTACCTCGGGCGGCAATTGCGATACATGTACAGTGAGCAGTACCCCCACCCCGATTCCAGCAGCAGCATGGCTGCTGGCTTCAGGGCTTCTTGGTTTAATTGGGCTGCGTAGAAGACAAGCCTGAAAAGAGATTCAGCATACAGTCGATGCCCGCTAACGAAAAAAAGGCCGGAGTGCCATTGGGGATGACGACAGACTGCTGAAAGAACCCGGATCGGGGTTATGACTCTGATCCGGGTAATTATTTCACAACACTGCTATCTTAGGAGATATACCATGAAAAAGCTGGTTATTTTTGCAACAGCCATTGGCGCTACTTTTCTATCCCTGTACTGGGTTGGCAGAAAGCCGGAACAACGGATTCCTTATTACTGATCAGGATTTTTTAAAGTCATGACCACCGGCACTGCCGATGGTCATGACTCTCTGTTGCCACCATTCTATTAGACCTTCAGCTGACTTCGCCGGCATTTGTAAAGCTCCGCTATAACGACGGGTTAGAGAGAAGTTTTTGTCAGAGTGCGGTCATTAGTCCTGCGTCGGGTGTAGAGAATTGCTAGCATGCCAATACTAATGAGAAATATGGAGGAAGGCTCTGGCACAGGTGTAATCAGGAGTTGCGATGGATGACCGCAGTTGTACTCCAATGAACTGAATACGTTTGTGCCTGATGAACGAAGATTAAAGGCGACAAATGGTGAATTAATGCTGGAAACGAAAGAGGTAACGTCAAAATATGCGTCCTGTCCGTAGCCCAAGTTGGCAGGTAGGCTAAGCGTACCGAGAAACGATCCCGCGTTCGCATCTGTGACGTCAAGAGCCCCGATTGCGGTTCCATAGCCATAAACGTCCACGGTGGATCCCCAGAGCGGCAAAGCGTATGGATTCAAAGAAAGCAGGGCTTCAGTGAAGCTACCCATGATTTGCGATGTAGAAAACTTGACTGCACCCTGAATATAACTGCTTGTCAATACATAGGCACCATCGGAAACGGTATTGCATCCGATGCAGGTGTAGAGAGAACCGTCTGCGGTTGGATTAATTACAATCGGCGCAGCATGCAAACTTGTGGCAAAGAGTACTGTAGCTATAGCGGTTATGGCAATTTGGGCTTTCATTGTATTTCCTTTCGTTGATGGATACTAAAACCAACCCGTATATACTTGAAGCTGATTATAACCCAGATATCCAGATATAAAATTTTAAACACGATTTGTGTGAAGATGAAAATTGACCGTGGCGCCGGTTACGGTACTGCGACCCGTGTAGATAAAAATGATAAACCAGATTAACTGCAGGAACAGAATAATGGACGGATGCCAGAGATTGCTTATACCGGCAGAGAGTTCTGCATTGAAACTCTGCTCTGCTCCAAGTAATTTAACCATGGCAATAGCGTATATAATCCCTGCTATGCCCATGTACTGGTAGGCTGACACCTTTCCTTCGCCCCGGTAATCTGCCCGGAGGGTTTCAGAAAAAAAACGCCACCCCTGAGTAACGCCAGTGGCCAGGAGAAATGCAGCGGCATAATGAGATCTGAGGAACAAAGCTGTTGCAGCAAAAGCAGATACCGTGCAGACCACGGCAGTAAGCGCCTGTACCGGGATTAGTTCAATGGATTCCAGCCCGCCGGCATAGACTGCCTTTTTAGTTTTTCCCAAAAAAACAAATCCACGACCACTAAAAAGTCGTGCTATCAAACTGTTACCAGACGGCACCGGTTTGCCATAACAACAACCGAAGCTGATGCAGGCAAGCCTTCCAAGTCCTTCCCCAAAGGCATATCCAATGGACATTGCAGCATATGCAGCCACCAGTGGAATATGGAACCCAAGATAAGTACCGACTGTCCGGTTAAGCAAAATAAGTAGAAACGGGGCAACTACAATACCTACAAAGACCGCCCCGCCAACGGTAAACGTGTGGGCTTTCTTCTCGACGATCCGTGCTACCAGACGCGAGGCAGGCACACAGCATAGCAGTATGGCTACTGCCAGTATGGTGGTTGCCACTGGAGGCACACCAATTGATCCAAGCAGAACCAAGAGAACTACCACTGAGACCAGAAAAGCATTCGCGGTCAGCAGGCCGTACCAGGTAAAGTTGATCCCAAGCCAGCCACCTTGCTCTCTCTTTGAGAAAGGAACTGTTGCAAGAATCTGCCAGCGCTCGCCAGGTAAAAATCTGAAGCCCCACCAGAGATATACTACAAGAGCCAATGCTGCTAATGAAAGCTGGATTGTTGTAACCATAATTTACTCCCTTTTTAGAATAACCAGCTATACCGATAATCCGACTGTTGCTGCAATTTTGTTCATAGTTTTTATAGTTGTCATACAGAGTATAAAATCAGCCTGAATCGGATATTCGTCTCTTTCGATTATCTGACTGATGTTGCCAGCAATGAGCGAACCCTTATATCAGTTTCAACCAATGGCCTTCCGAATCCATGGCTGAAACGACTGATAACATTGCTGCGAACCTGATTTTGCAGCAAATCGGCTGCAAAACGGATATTTCCTTTCTGGAAAATCAGGATATCAGTGCTGCTGCCCGGTCGATAAAGGCTCTTTGGTTGTCCTTTTTTCAGGTACATGCCTATCTTTATCTCTTCTGGAACATTATAGCTCTCTTCACTGTAGGCCTGCACAATGTCACCTATCATCAAGGCAACGACCTCTATCATAGCCACCAATCCTACTCTGCTGCCACCTGGAACATCGGTATCTATAATAGTGACTACCCGTTTGTTTTTAGAATAAGGGGTGGTAAGACTGACAACCGCAGTGGGATTGCAACTATGGTATGCACCATCAATAGCATAGAAATCGTAAACCCTGCCACTGACCGGAGTATGATTATAGTGGTACTTGTCCGGCGTCAGGCGAAACAGGGCAAAATCACCATCGTCAAACGCAGAGTGCAGATCTTTACGATGGTACCCCAGAAGTTCATGAAAGGAAAAAAACTTTTCCTTGAGGAAAAACAGATTGGTTTCCTGCAATGAACCGACAATCACCCGGGCATCGGCGGGAGAGAGCACGGCATTAACATCATCAGGCAGTTGACGGCACTGTTCAAAACGGATCTTCCGTTCAAAAATCTTGCGGGCAGTATTCAGTGTTTCGGGAGGATCCAGGCATTCATCCAGGTTAATGCCGCAATGCTGAACAAAGGAACGTTTATGCAGCAGCGGACGGTCAAATTTTACTGCTCCTAAAATATATGAAGCCCTGTTGCTGGTCAGAAGTCTGAACATTGTTGTGCTGTTTTCCCTGACCTGGTGGTACAATAGCCTTACCATTTTATCTCCAAGCAGTGTCTCTGTAGTCACCCTGCCGCTATCCCGCTCGATATACTGGTGCTGCAGCATCAAGATTTCTCCTTTCATCAACAGCTTTCAGTTCATCAACTCCAACCTTAAACAGCAGCAGATTCATAAGGCGCTGTAACATTGGAATATCGGCGTTTTCAGTCAGGATATCCTGTCGGATTGCAGACATAAACTGACCAACTTCCTGTCCTTGAAGGGTTAGAGATAGAATTTTGCGTACATCTTCAGGCAACTCTGAGTTATCATTGTCCAGGGTCAGACATTCTTCACACAGCAGATCAAAGGCCTCGGCAGTCTGCTGCTGCCGCAGCGTGGTGCGGTAATATTCTTCAGCAATGGTGTTAAATTCCCTGGGCTCTATCCTCAAAGCAGATTTTTTACCCGTCCTTGTCAGGATACCGGTTGTAAGTCTTCCGGCAGCTGAGTAAAATTCAGGTTCCCTGATCCGCTGTTCAAGATCATTTATGGTCTCGGTAAGCCCCATATATTCAATCAGATCCGCAGCATCCTCACGGAGTATTCTCAAAAGAGCCATTTGGTACTCATAAACCGGAACTCGCAGATATCCCTGATAACGTTTACTGGAACGCACCCCCTTTGTTTTTCCAACGATATTTAATAAAAAGTTATTGGCAGTATTCTTATGAACAAAAAAAGTGGGCAGACCGATGGCAACATCAAAGAAAACCTGTCTTCGTTCACTTTCCAGAGAGGGATCATCCGGTATCTGATGGTGATCAACTCCATTAAGCATATACTTGTAAGCCATAGCAGTTATTAGTGTTTGCAGGTTGGCTGCTTGCCCCATGTCTTTCGAAAATGTCGGGAAAAGACTGTAGTGACGCCCCTCAAAACCGGAAAATCCCATTTTGGCAAACTCACGTTGTTTATAAAGAAGGTAAAGCGACATCTGCTCATCAAAAACCCCCATATCTGCAAGGTCATGCCGCAGCCTGTCACTGTTTCCCAACTCTCCGTTCAAAGCCGGGCTACGGTCGGTAGATAGAAGACAAACCAGGTAATCAACCAAGCGGTAGTCAGAAACAAAATCACCCTTCAGTCTAAAGAGTCTGCTGATTAGAGAATCCAGGGAAACCGGCCCGAATGGTGTCACCGGCTGACCGAAGATAGATATGTCAGCCTTCTTGCGCCAACGTCGCCAGAGCATACGAAGATGGGTATAGTCAAGTTCGTGAGGCAGAAACCCCAGAGCTTTTTCAGGATGGAAATCAGAAAAGGCCAGACGAAAAGGTGCGGCTGTATAAGCACCTACAAAAAGGGGCAAAAAGTGTTCAGAAATTTTGATGGCCATGTCTCCCAACAGCTTCTCATGGGCTGCATTAAAACCTGAACTTCTATCTGCCAGAGCTGCTGTCAGGCGCCGGCTGCCGATACTGATATGGGTGCCGTTATTTGCCAGACTGACATTGGAAACATTGGGTAATACAACTAAATTGTTGAGTATGATACCTGCGTCTTTTAACTTTGCCACCGCGTTCAGTTGGCTTCTGGATAGTACCTGATGGCAGAGCTGCATGTAGCGGAATTTCTCTTCCCCCCTGTCCCAGCCAGAAAGGCAGGGGCTCATAAACAGTTCACGGTAGAAGCTGTCTGAGACATGATCGTTTAACTCTTTCTGGCGTACAGGAGGGTGTGGGGCAAAGTAGGCCATGGCCTGCTGCCCATGCTCGGTTATACCAAAGGCCTGATTGGCATAAAGGATCAGCAGTTGGGTCATCAGAAAACGTATGGCGGTTTCACGGGCTATGGCTTCACCCATGCCATTGCTTGATCTCAGTGAAACTACGTTAAAAGAAAATGTTTCCGGTGAGGTATTGTCATTCAGGTAGTGATCAAGAAGCCTGATTCCGGTCTGGCGGATTATATCAGGCAGAATCTGCTGGGAGCCGATCAGATCAGCCAGAGCAAGCTTGAGCAGATAGCTGATTGGCAGACGCAGCATTACTCGTCCTTCAGTATCCTGAAAGAAAAAACGCTCTGAATCGGTTCGCTGCCCTGCAGATGGGTTTTTCTTGTCTGCCAGCAGATCCCGTTCCAGAACCTTTATGGCATATCGTGAAAGACGTTTGAGTGGAAAACGCACCCAACTGTTTTCCCAGACATTATTCAGATTATCTGCCAGAAACCGTTCCAGATCTGCCACAGCTTTTGGGGAGGTCTCGCCGGATGCAGCTCGCTTCATAATATTGCTGAAATAGTTAGAATGTTCAATTATGAGAGGCAGATCAACATGTTGCCGGCTTCCAGCCACCACAGCCTGTAGTTCGCTTTCTGAACCAGCAGTTACATCATCCAGTGAAAAAGGAAGCGATGCAGTTATACTTTCAGGATTATCAAGACAGACACCAGCCAAAAGTAAAGCTTGCTGAATGATATCTTTTCCATATTTATTTTTATTGATTAATTTTGAATTCCGACTACTTTGCGTGTCGGGCATTGTTCCCCCATATTTACTATAAATCTGTTTGGCATTATCAATTCAGTGATTCTAGCTAATTAATTTGTCAAAACAGCGCAGATGAGGTAACAATCAGGTGACATTTAGTGGAGAGAATCAGGTGCTTTATTTTGCATATGGGTCAAATCTCTGGTTAGAGCAGATGCAAAGGCGTTGTCCAGACCACCGTCTGATCGGTCCGGGTTGTCTGGAGGGATACCGCTGGTTCATCACTAGCCGTGGTTATGCCAGTATTTTATTGATGCCAGGAAATTATGTTCTTGGAATAGTCTACGAGCTTTCCGTACATGATGAGAACAGCCTGGACATCTTTGAGGGTGTTGAACAAGGAAAGTATTACAAGCAGCAACTACCTGTTCTGATTGCTGGTATTGAAAGACCATGCATGACCTATATTGATCATGTCATAGAAGAGGGAGTTCCGCATTCTGAATATATCCTTCGGATAAACAAGGGGATCAGGGATGCAGGATTACCAAAACAGTATGTAGAACAATATCTGAGCAGTTATCTTCCTGTTATTGATTTATAACCCAGGCGCTTTAGCAGATGCAAACCCTATCGGGTCTTTACTGCACTAGATTACTAACTTTTCTGCTTTCTGTGGTGACACTTATTTCGTTTTTGTCAACGCAGGTTATTTAGTTTTTTAAAGTCTGTCTCGCAACCGTTTCACTTCGTCTTGAGCCTCCCGCTGACGATCAGAGGATAGTGACGAAGCGATTTCCTGTAGATATTCCTTGCGTTCTCCGGAGAGAACCAGCCACGCATATGCTTTCATGGCATCCCGCTTCGTGCCATCGCCTTGAAACAGCATTTCAGCAACCATGGACATTGCTTGGCGATCACCCTTCTCAGCTCTATTTAGCGATTCTTGAAAGATTCTCTGCTGTATTTCATACATCCGCCTTGCATTGCGCTGTGTTGCTTCTTCATGTAGTGTTAGCAGACCAGATTTTACGCGACATTCATCAAGGTTCACGTTTTCCTTGGGCCAAGCAGCCATTTGATATACGAACTTCTCATCGCCCATGATTTCTCTGACAGTTTTCTTGTCCTCTGCCAAACAAGCAAACAGAGCATGCTGGGAGTATCAAGGGTACATTGTTAATTTGGTTAACTTGATGAAGTTAGTTTGCAAACTTAACTGCGTCCCCTTTGTCTCCCAATCCATATTTCCCATAGAGGATGACGCTGTATGGGATCGTGAGCCTCAATTTTATCAGAGCAACTTATCATCTCGGAAGCCTGGCACCGTTCGCCCCCCGATTTTGCCCCTTTTCTGCAAAAAACATAGCCGTAGTTAATATGGTTTGAACACATGCTGTACTGCTTTCAGTGGCTCAATTTTACGCTGGCAATCCGGTTGAGACTCACTCCGGCATCTGCGGCTTGTATTGCAAGCTCACGATGCAGTTCAGGCGGAACGCGAACCATAAACTTTCCGCTGAAATGTTTTGTGGCAATTGGCTCTGGAACAGTCTCTCCATTACGAACCATGTCGCCAACAACTTCATCTACAAGCTTACATACACCTTTAAGTGCTGCTTCGGGCGTGGCTGCAAGCCAGCTAATGCTTGGAAATTCTGTGCAGAGGCCAACATACTCTGAATCATCATTCGACCAGGTAACCCGATAGGTGTATTTACTAAATTTATCGTTTTTCTGTGCCATTCTCCATCCCCCTCCTTTCAATAGCCTTAAGTACTTGCCGAACCTGATACGCTTTTGCCTTGCCCTTGTCATTTTGAATATTCACTCTCGGGTCACCAATCCATGGAGTTTTATATACCCGGTGACTACCGCTTGTCTGTCTGGCTTGTCCAAAATAGTGATCGCAAACATTACAGAGGTCAACAAATCGGACTCCAGAGGCATTATTACGCATTTCATTAATGATGTCGGTAATAGTTGGCATAACTTATTAGTATCAATATTGATATCAATAGTCAAGGGGCGTGATCTAAAAAAGCCGATGCCGAAATCAAATCCGGGGCGGCTTGTTTGCAAAATAGGACGTTGTTAATTTAGTTAACTTGATGATGTTAGTTTGCAAACTTAACTGCGTACCATTTGTCTCTATTGCACTTCGTTTTATATTAAGTGCTTGAGCCTGTAATCCGGAGAAGTGAACTTGTACACTAAGGCGTTAGGGTTTATGCTTGTCTTCAGTCAGTAGTTGATTAATTACTTTGATAGGAATACCAGACTTTTTCCATTCAATAAGTTCGTTTGCGGTCAATTTTCGGGATAGCTTCGTTTGTTTAATATGGCCAAGTAAAGTAGCTTCGTCAAAACCAGCATTTATGAGCTTAATCAATTCGTCTTTTATTGACGTTGGTTCGACACCTTGTTGCCCAGAAGCAGAAACCTTGCCTGCATTGTGACTTGTCCAACTCGCGCAAAACATCTCATCGCTAAATAGTTGAGAAAATGATTCTCTCAGAGCTTCATTGTAATTACCTGAACTCATTGATTTACCGAATCTTTTTGCTTTCCCGTATTTAGAACCTTCCCAAATGACCTTGCCTTGCTTGTCTTTCAAATAGAAGTTAATACGTACTTCAGCAAGATACAGGTGCGTTTCAATAACAAACAACTGTACTATTTCACCATGAAGTGAAATATCTGCGTTGTTTGAAGTTTTGCCACCCCATGCAGTAAATGCCTGTTTCAGTGTTTCTGTAGTGAACGCGCTTATATTCTTATTTGAATAGATCGGCCTTGAGGTGTCTTTCTCTCTGTTCTCACCAATGAGTGAATGGTCGTTCTGCCGCCGGTCTTCAATAGGTTGTATTTTTATTGGTGTGTTAAAGGCGTTGCTGGTTGAGTTCGGAAAAGGAACTGCAATATGTTTGTAGGAGTATAAAATGGCTCCATAGTTAGGTTTGGAGCAGTACAGCCTTGTAATGCCAAAAGGCATCCGATTGTTGAAATAAGCGTTTTCATATTTTCTCCGCAAGGTGGATTGTATAGCCGGTTTTCTTTACCGGCAGATCAACTCTACAGCTTAAGTTCCAAGAATGGCTCTCTGCCAGAAACAGCATCGCCCTGTATACCGCTAATCCCTAATTGCTGTAACTCCTCAATCAGATCTTTCTGGCCGAATGTAAGCGCAAAAACACTGATATCAAGAGTTTTTGCAATGGTCACCAACGATTCAAGATGGAAAATATCAGCATCTGTATCAAGCTTTTTAACAAGAGATACGTCCAGCTTCACATATTCAGGCAGCAAGCGGCGCAGACTGGCAATACCTCCAGCAGAAAGACCGAATCTTTCAATAGCCACACCAAAACCGGATTTGCGCGCTTCCGTTACAAACAATTCAGATGTTTGCTGCAGTCGTACTACATCCTCTTCACGTATCTCAAAAATAACTTTTTCCCATTTTTTCAAACGGACACTTAATTCAGGCAAGCCTTCTATAAAATCATATCTGCCCCAGCTATCTGCGCTTAGATTAACTACAACAACCCCTTCCAATACATGGTTGGCAGCAGAGATGATTTCCAGTACAGCCTTGTCCAGTTCAGCAAGCAATCCCTGTTTTCCGGCAACTTCAATCCATTCTGAAGCGAGGTGTTCATTGCCTTGTTCATCTAAAAGCACAGTAAAAATTTCCCTGTGCAGCACCTGACGATTACCATCATTCTCCATGAATATTGTAGGCTGCGAATAGAGACGTATCCGTTTCTGTTCAAGCGCCATACGAACCATTTGTCCCCAACCTTTAGGTTCAAACCCTGATGTTTCAGAAAGATCAGCATCGTAATTTTCCAATAAACAGCCTGTCCCTGAATCCTCGCAAGCCTTTTTCAATACCTGATCAGCTGCAGCCAGCCAATCCCTGAAATTGCGTTGATGCCGTGGCGCCCATCCAGCCTTGATATGCAACGGCTCTATAATTGAAGAGCATGAAAACCCTGCTTTTTTGAAAAAATCCAGGCAACCTTCAAGCAATTCTTTTTCTGATTCCGGTTCATGTAAAATAATCGCAAATCCTGAGGCGCTCAAACGTGCGGTAACTCCATCGGCAAAACAGCCTCTAAGCGTTTGGGCAAGCATTGTAATCAGGTTATTTCCGGTATTTCGACCATACTTTTCATTAACCATATCAAGATCATGGCATTCAATTATACCAAGCCAATCGTTTCCATGCGTGCTGTCATCAATAAAATCAGCCAAACCCCTTCGGTTAAGCATACCGGTCATTTGATCTGTCAGCGTCTCTTTACGAAAACGTTCTGCACGCGCCTCTTCTTTGCCTAAAAGCATCTGAATGGCGTCAACCAAACCGTTAAAACCGGAAACCAGCCTCTTTATTTCAATTACTTTAGGTTGCAGTTCAACTTTATAAAAATGGCGTTTGGCAACATCTTGGGCAGCTTGTTCAAGCCTGCTCAACGGGACAAGAATACTCTTCAACCAGAATCGTGCAAAAAGCATGGAAACAACAGCTATAAAGAGCATCCAGAGCAGAACCTGAAGAGAGCTCCTCCAAAGCTGCTCATATCCAAAACGAGGTTCACTTACAACCTCAACATAACCAACCTGACTCCATCCTGCAGATACTACCGCAACCTGAGCTAAAGGATGAAGTTCGGCAAAAGACCTGAACCATTCAGGAACAGTACTTAAATATTCAGCATTCAAGTGTCTTTCCAATATAATATTGCCTTCAGTATTTTTCACCACGATACTACGGTAATAACCTCGGTCAAAGATAGGCATGACTGTAGTTTCTGCAAGCTTTATATCTCCATCCTTGAGAGCAACAGACAATGCCAGAGCCAGAGATGAAGCAGCATCCTGGGCATGAGAGGCAAGCTGACGTTCAACAAATACGCTGGTAGATCTCCAATATCCGCCAAATAACCCGAATACTGCAAAAAGATAGATAATCAGCATGGCTCTCATCAGCTGGCTGTACAAAGTAGGGCCAGAACTCTGATCGCAAACTGTCTTCATAACTGTTTCTCCCTTTTAAGGCGATCAAGCAGCTCACTCCAACGTCTCACCATTGAAACAGAGTTAATTATCCGCCCACCTGAAGGCGATTCACGGTACAGGGTTTCATCATTAAAACTGTAAACCGGCACCAGATCAGGTCGCTTTGAAACAGGCAGCACTTTCTTTCTTATGTTGTCCAGAACAAGCGGCTCCGCCGCCGGAGACGGATAATATGCAAGTACCATATGGGTTCCCAGTCGACCTTGCAGAAGCGCCCGTACATAAACAATCCTGAGTTTTGAAGAAGCAATACCATTCGCACGTAAAATGAAATATTTCGCTATAACATAATCTTCACAGTCACCGGCATTAACAGAAACAAATTCTACAGGTGTCGCCCAGTAATCATCCAATCCCCAAATTTCTTTATCCGACGAATACGGGATCCGGTTTACCAGGTCATTAACCGATTCCAGAATAGATAAATCATCCTTGCCTGAAGATTTGAGATTACGTTCCATCTGCTGCCAATCCCGCAGTCTTGTAATTGAAGCCGCACCGAACCTTTCAGACATTTTCTGCAACAGATGGTCTGACAGACCAAGCAGAGAAGCATTTGCTGACAAGGCAGAGATTATAATGCAGAGAAAAGCCGCCCGCTCTCTCGTCATCCTTAAAAAACGATATATTTGATTCATATCTCTGTTTATTGCCTGCCCTCTTGCATCCTTTTTTTGAGTCATCTTCAAATTTGACAATCTTGACAATCAAGAATGCAAATAAAAGTATGGGCGTCCGACAGAATCAGGACGCCCATCTCAATACATTCATTTTTATCAAGTATCTAAACTGCTTCTCCTGTTGGTTCCACAGTTTTTTTCCTGAAACCGAACAGACCTGCAAGACCCGAAAACATCAGCAGTGCGGCAGCAGGAACAGGTGTAGGCACAGGTGATGTTGAAATATCTCCTGTTGTTCCTCCCCCCTGAAACTCCTCTGGAACCTCACCAACATTAAATGCAAGGTTCATTATACCATTAAACAGGGTATTTGAAGGATATCCAAAGTAGGCTGCCAAGGCATAATTCGTCACCGACAAACCAGTATTTGTAATACTATACTTACTGCTGTTTGATTTATCGAGCGTCAAAGCCCCAACTGTCCCGGACATCAGTGTGACATTTGTCTCACCTGATTCATAGCTGCCGTTGCTGTTGAAGTCAAAACTGCCAATAATAGAAAAAGTACCTCCGGCATTATAGGTATACAGATTACCGTTAGATCCGCTATATGTTCCAGAGCTGAACGAAAGTAGCGCATCGCTAAACGGTAACGTAGTTCCAGCATTAGCCGGCGTATTAAAGCCAACCACATCTTTAACGGCAATGCTGGTGCCATTGACAGTCGAAAGCGGACCACCAGTAGACCAGATAACAGATGTTGCCTGTGCAGAATCTCCCAACGTGTAATCGACTGTTGCTGCGCGTGCCTCACCGGCACAACATACCATCAGGCAAACAGCCAATACTGCTGCCAGACCCGAGGCGCCTCGTTGTATCTTTCCGGATTTCCCTCCCATATACTAGGCTCCTTTTTTCTCATTCACTTGCGTAGTATTCTTTTGTTGAAACGGCAGACTGCCGGTATGGCGGTTCATGACCAGACCAAGCAGTTTACCCGGCGGCAGTAATGAAACAGATTTTTTTACATCCTGGATTGAGGTACTTCCTTCTCTTACGGCAAGGACAACATGATCAACCAACGGAACAAAAGCCAATGCATCCGCACCATCCAGTATTGCCGGCATATCAAAGATCACATACCGGCTGGGATAGCGTGTTCGCAGATCTTCCACTAACTCCTTCATCCGCTGGGAACCGAGTAATTCGCTGCTCTCATACATATTTATGCCACCTGAGACAACTGTCAGTTTTTCAATCCCGGGCCATGTAATCAGTTCAGACATCGGACGGTTGTTAAGCAGATAATCAATTACACCGCCAGAACTTTCATAGCCCATATACTGATGCACCCTCTGGTTTCTCAGATCGCAGTCAACAAGCAAAACTGTTTGCTGAAATTCCCTTGCCAGAGTAATTGACAGGTTAATGGCTGTAACCGTCTTCCCTTCACCTGGCACTGCGCTGGTAATCATAATCGTATTACCGCCCCCATCCCGTGTTTTCTGAAGGATCTGTGTACGTAAGACACGGTAGGCGTCAAGTTCAGGAGATTGAGAATCTATAGCTATGCACCGGTTTGCCTTCATCCTCGCAGGATTAAGCCTGGCTTTTGGCGAAATAGTATACTGGGGAGAAAACCAGCCTATCCTGGAATGATCGTAACCGGCATCTTCATCAAAATCATCGCTATTCAATGCAGAACCGGACGTATCTTTATTTATCTCAGATGAATCCATTTCGGTTATATCCTTGTCAAAACTCATTTGACAGTTGTCCTCTCGTTTTATCCGTAATTTCTAAAAGGCAAGACGTCGCATCAATTTTGCCCAGAAAATGTCAAGATCCATGATCAAAAAATGGAAAAGCCCAATGCCGATTACAAATGCTGCCAATACCCCGGTTCCCACAGCAATCCAGAACCTGTTATTTCCCCTAAGATCATCTTCGGTCAGGATCTCCGGTATAATGGCCAATACCGGAACACCGGTCAATCTGGCCAACGTCTCTCCATCCCTGACAGAATGATCACTAAACTCCCTTAAGGCGGCAAGACCTGCGCCTGCCCCAACCCCAAGCACCAGACCAATCAGGATAATGGCCTTGATATTCGGGCTAACCGGTTTTTCGGGCAAACGGGCTGCATCTATAAGGGTAAAACGCTCCCCCTTCTGCCCCTTTTCAAGGCCATATGCAACCTTCGATTCCATAAATTTACGGGTCAGGTCATCATACTTTATCTGCAGGTTGTTACGCTCAACCAGTAATGTTTTAATACCTTCTTCAACACGGGGAGAAGCATCAATCCTTTTTCTGAAACCATCCTTACGTGCTTTCAGCAGTTCAATCTGACGCCTTGTTCCGTCAATCTCGGCCTTAACCCCGGCAAGCTGCGCTGAAAGTGTTATATAAGCCTGATTCTCTGCACGTGTGTCCTTACCGGAACCAGCTGCACCCCTTATCTGCTTTTCCATCGCAGTTATTTCAGCCTTCAGTTTTATTACATCAGGATATTCATCAGAGACCCTGGTCTGCAGATTTACCAGCTTGTTACGCAACTCATTCAATCTGGCTCTATCGGCAGAAAGCTCCTCTCCCGGAATACCGGCCAATTGGGTCTGAAGATACCCTTCACGTTCCCTGAGAGTACGCAGCTGGTCATTCAACTGGCTCAAATCACGTTCAATATTATCAAGACCCTGAATATTCATCATGTTCAGTTCAGGAAGCGAGTCAAGATTACGCTGTTTATAGGCCGAAATCTGTGCATCAATAGTGGCCAGCTTTTCTTGCACCAGCTTCATCTCTTCCTGCATGAAAGTTGATGTGCCGAGAGTCTGCTGCTCGCGTACCCTCAGGTTTTCCTCAAGATAAAGGGTTGCCAGCTCATTGGCTACCTGTTGCACAACCGCAGGATTTTCGCCTTTATATGAAACGGTGAACGCGATGGTAGCAGGCCTGGGCTGGCCACTGCGTGGATCAATGACATCAGCGCTGATGGTCTCGAACTTGATATCCTTTTTGCGCATCCGATCAACAATCTCTTCAATCGTCTTTCTTTGTTTCTGATCAGCGTAAAGATTATATTTTTTGATGATCTCAAGCAGTTTCGGGGTGCTCATGATCCGCTGATTGATGGATTGCAGACGCTGATCGGCATATCCGGTTACCGTCGAGGCAACATAATCTCTTGGCACTTCCTGATCTTCTATCAGGATAGTTGAGGTTGACCTGTAAATGCGAGGCAGCAGAAACGCAATCAAGACTGCCATCAGAAGAATTCCTGTCGCTGGCAGTATGATGCTAAGTTTTCGACGTTTAAGAATTCCCTTTAATTCATCTATTGTAACAACACCTTCCATGCTCCCCCCTGCCTCTCTGTCATTCAAAAAGCGGATACTTCCAGGTAAACCCTACAAAAATGACATTTCTGTTAACCTCAATACCACTTTGACGATTTACCAGTGCGGTATAGGAATACCTGGCATTTAAATTCATATCTTTTGTAAACTTGTATTCAAGGCCTGTTGAAAGCTGCAGTGTCTCCTGGGTAAAATCACTGCCCGGTAATTGGCTGAATGAGGCCTGATCCCATTGATAACTTGATGATCCCCTGAAACTCAGATCGGCTGTTGCCTGATAGCTGATATCCCCGGATATTAAAGTTGTATTCGTTGGACCGCTACGACCGGCTGAAACCGTTACATCATGACTGACCTTCAGATTCATCTGCGTCAGTTCACCAGTACGGTTAAGTGTCATACTTCCGACCAGTCCGTTTCCATCGGTTTTTGTCTTTACCTGTCTGACAACCGGCAGAGGATTCATATCCATTACTATTGCGGTATTTTCCGACTGGGTGTAACTGCCTCCAAACAGCCCTGTAGCAGAAAAAGTTTCAGAGAATTTCCAAAGGCAGCCGGTCATGGCCGATATGTTGCGAGTCCAGCCATCCCTGTTGGTATAATGCGAGCCATCTACCTCAACAATAGCCTGCGCCGGAGATAACCAGCGACTGATATCATAGTTCAATCGCAGACCAGCTGAATGCTGCGTGGTATCGATCAGATTCGGATTATTGTATTCATCCCTGATATACCCGTAATTCAGATTACATGTAGCAAGCTCGGTCAGCTTGTATCCGGCATCTGCGGCATAATTCTGACGGCTTCTGCGGGTTGAGTTAAGCACCAGACCGTTCTGTTCCAACGCCTGATCAGGCTGGTTGCTTACCCGATATGCCAGAGAACCGCCCAGATCCAGGCGCTCTGTCGCTTTAAGCCTGGCATCAGCACGATATGAGTGGTTTATTGAGGTTGTCTGCTCCTGATGTTCATCCAGATACAGGTAAGCATCCATTCCAACATTCAAAAATAACCGCAGCCTCTCCGTATTTGATACAAGGTCAAAGTCCGGAGAAAATACCGTCATGTAGGCGCTGGTCGGTGTCGAAGAGGAAAAATGTATATTATCGTTAAACTCTTCCTTTACCGTCATCCGTGGTGTTAAATTATTTTCTGCAGCCAGCGCCAAAAACGGCAACAACAGAAGAAAAGGCAAAGAACAAAGCAACAGCCTGCTGCATGCCTTAAACCACGGTAGAATTATCTCCTTCGATGCCCTGCCCTTTTCAAGGAACCACAATGACATCACCGCGCTGAAGTTCTATATTTTCAAAGAGCCGTTCACCATCAATAACATCATTATAATGAAACGGCAGAATAGTTGTCTTGCCATCAACCTGCCTGAAAATCTTGACACTGTCCCTGCTTGCATATGGATTAAAACCGCCAGCCATTGCCAGCGCCTGCAGAACGTTTATCCTGGTATTAAGAATATGTCTGCCCGGATTGTTAACTCTTCCGATGATATAGACCAACAGACTGTTAGACTGTTTTACCTCAACAGACAAAACCAGATCCGGCACAAAACGGGTAAGCCGTTCTGAAAGATCATGCTTAAGCTCGGAAACTGTTTTACCACCAGCAGTCAAATCTCCGATAAGTGGAAAAGTAATCCTGCCATCCGGCAGAACCACTACTGCTCTTGTCAGGGCTTCATCCTTCCAGACCGAGATATCAAGCAGATCACCAGGACCTATTCGATAATCGGCAGATTGAACAGCAACTGTCTTTTGTTCTTCAGACTGAACCGGCTTGCCTTCGTTTCCCCAGCATAATGACGATAGAAACAAAACCATGCAGACAACAACCGCCTGCCCTACCCTGTCAAAACGTACAAGCATTGAACGCATATACCTTCCCCAGATCCTTATTAATTTTACGATTATATAGCTATTCTGTTACAGAATTATCTCAACTGTATGAAAGATTCATGAATATTTAACTATTCTGTTCATCATAACGTTTTCAGGGTTTTTTCGGCGATATCACGCCCATGAAACTGCTGTTTGGTTGAAAGCGCAGCCTGCAGGACTGCTTTGGCTTCAGCATTTTTACCGGTTTTGTGCAGAGCCATTCCGAGGTGATAATTTATAATCGGGCTGCTTGCGGCTCTCGCTTTTGCTTTAGTCAGCAGTGATACAGCCTCTGACAGCTTGCCCTGCCGGTAATTGATCCAGCCTGCCGTATCAAGCACCGTAGGGTCGTCAGGTTTTATGGCAAGCGACTTTTCTGCAAGCTTTGCAGCTTCATCCAAACCCTTGCCTGTGCTGTCTGTTTCAGTGATAAGAAACGCCAGATTATTCATGGTCTGCCAGGAGTCAGGCTTTAACTCAAGCGACTTTCTGAAGTTGATAATTGCCTTATCAAAACTGCCCTGGGCAGTGTAAATCTGTCCCAGTGAGCGGTAGGCAACATCATCGCCAGGATTGATTTTAATACGTGCCTCAGCCAGGCTGATTGCCTGAGGATACTGCTTTTGCACTTGATACAACTGAACCAGATGCTGAAAAAACTGGGGGGCGCCTGAATTCAGCCGCACTGCCTGTTCCATCTCCTTAACAGCAAGATCAAATTTGCCGGTTGCCGTATACAGCTCCCCCATCTTGGCATAGCCAACCGGAAGTTGGGGAGCCAGCTTCTTCAGCATGGCAAACTCAGCTGTCGCCTTCGGAATATTACGCTGTGAAAGATAAAAATCTCCCAGATCAACATGCATCTCCAGATCTTTGGAGTTTCCGGCAGAAAAACCTCTCAGCAACTCTTCCGCCTTTTGCGGTTCTTTTTTAAGAAGGTAAAAACGAGCTGCTGCCTTTACTACTTCCCTTGTCTGCGGCTGCACCTTCAACGCCTTCTGGATGTTCTCTGTTGCCAGACCACCTTCCTTATTCAGAAGATGAGCCTCCGCAAGACGTGCATATCCCAGGCCGGACTGAGGGTTTTCAGTCACCACCGCGCGAAAGGCATTCACAGCATTCCCGCCATCACCTTTTGACAGAAGAATGCTCCCTTTGTTAAACAGCACCTCCGTATCCTTCGGGTTCGCCTTCAACACCTCTTCCAGATAGGTCATTGCGGGCGCCGTCTCCTGACGGCTCAAATGGTACTTCGCCATGATATTTTTGGCCTTAAGGATATCAGGAGCAGTTTCCTTGCCTGACTTTATAATCTCCTTAAGCTCTGTTATTGCCGCGCTTTCCCGTCCTGTATTAAAGTAGAGTTCAACCTGGGCCAACTTTAACGTTGTAGAGTTCCTGTTCAGGTCAACCCCTTCCTTAAGCAGGGCTTCCCCCTCTTTTACCTTCCCTTTACCGAGATAGAAGGAGACCACTTGCAGTCGACGCTGGTCGTTCTTCGGGTCTGTGGCAATTGCTGCCTTTAATATATCGGCTGCCTTCTGCTCTTTACCGGTTGCCAGACAGAGATTTGCCAACAACAGGCGGTGCGCAGTATTTGCCGGTTCAAGTTCAACGACCTTCTCCAGCGCTACAATCGCTTCATCAGGCTTTCCGGTACGAGCCAGTAACTCCCCCAGCACTAATCGCATCTGAATATGTCCGGGATTGGCGGCTATTCCCTGGCGCAATATTTCCTCTGCTTTCCCGGTAGACCCGTCTGCCTGATAAACCGGAACCAGCAGCATATAAAGTTCAGGATTTTTAACCCCTGAAGCAAGAAGGCCTTCCAGATGCGTCCGCGCCCTGGCCGTATCCTTATTTGCAACATAGATGGCGCCACGCAGCAAAAGGCCATCTTCGTTGCGAGGATCAGCCTTAAGAATCAGCTCTGCCTTCTCAAGCGCCTTAGCCGGTTCCCTTACAGCCAGCATCAATTTACCGATTTCGTATTGCGCCTTCAGCAATGAAGGATTTAATTCAACCGCCTTCGTAAAATTGCCGTACGCCTTTTTCATGTCACCTTTTTTCATCTCTGTCATACCGATCAGATAATAGGCATCCGCAAATTTAGGGTCTATCTGAAGGGCATTTTTAAACTCAAGTCCGGCCTTGACATACTCCCCTTTTTCATACAGAGACTTGCCCTTGGAGATAAACTTGGCCTTTTTTTCCTCAGGGCCACTGCAGGCCGTAAGCATTGCCACCATCATCAAACCAGACAATATTTTTGCACCGTACCGTTTCATACACACCTCTTTCTTAAATTATCAGGCGCCTTTAAACGCCAAACTTAATAACGCAACAATCGTCAGTACCGTAACCGGCTGCCATTTTTTGCGAAGCTCGGCAAACAGAACTTCATAACAGAAATAGAGCATAATAATCTTTGCCGCCGTAATCACGATATGGTGCTGCTGGTTATGGAGTGTTGTCATAAAAGGCACCGACAGCGCCAGAATGATCACCAGAAAATCAAGAGGTGTGCTCTTAAAACCTCCGGATCGTCTTGACAACCTTGATATCAGGATCAGCAGCAGAGTAAAAACGCCGAACATCATGTTATATAATTTCCAAATTATATCCGGCAGAAACGGAAACGAAACCCGATCACCAAAATAGACGGCACAGGGGATCAAAAGATAAATAACCGGATGCATCAGCTGGGGAAGATATCGTTGAGCAGTAAATAGTATGACCGCAAGCATCAAGGCCATAACGCCTGAAGCGACACGTATCGTTTGCGGAACATCATGGACAAGAAACGCCGTAATCATCAAGAGAAGCGGAAGGCCATACTCAAAAAGCGGAAAGATAATCTTTATAAAGCGCCCCTTCCGCTTCCAGAGCCGGAAGGTGGCAGCTATTTGCTGGTTGTAATGTTCTATACCGGCAGGCCGAAGATTAGTCCGATCCGCCAGATGCAGAAACCAGAGCAACGAAATACTGAAAACAAGATAACCGCCTAAAAGCAGCCAGTCCTGATAATAGCGGAAGATAACCGCCGCAATGATCAACATGGTCTGCAGCACATAGATAACAAGCACAGACTCCGGATGAGGCAGTCCAAGACGCATCAGGTTATGGTGCAGATGGTTTTTATCTGCAACAAAAGGAGACTGTCCCCTGGCTATACGTGTGCTCATCACTGTCAGTGTATCAAGTATAGGCACACCAGCCAGCAACAGAGGCAGAACCGGACTTAGTGATCTGTACTCCTGAGTCAGCGATATTGATAACATTGCCACTGAATAGCCGAGAAACTGGCTGCCGGTGTCTCCCATAAATATGGTTGCCGGATGTGTGTTAAACCGCAAAAAGCCAAACAAGGCGCCGGCAAGAGCAAGGCTTATCAAAACAACCGGAAAATCTCCGGCCTGAAAAGCCAGGTAGCCAATACCTGCCACAACCAGCAATGATATACCACCGGCAAGTCCGTCAAGCCCATCCGCAAGGTTTATGGCGTTTGTAACACCTACAATCACAAAAACCGTTAAAGGCACCGCCAGCCAGAGCGGCAGCAACCAGCCATCCGGCAGCAATGAGCCAAAACTCCTGATGACGACGCCACCCCCCCAAACCGCACCTGTGGCTGCAATAATCTGACCGCCAAACTTTATCCTGGGGGAAAGGTCTTTAAAATCGTCAATCAGACCTACCAGAACCAGAACAAACCCGCCAAACAGGTATGATGCCAGAAACCGGTTAAAATCGGTAAAAACAAGCAGTGAAACAAAGGTGCCTATTGCCATTGCAAGACCGCCGATCCTCGGGATCGGTCGGGTATGCACCTTTCGTTCATTCGGCAGATCAACAGCATTAAACCGTATTGCGGCATTACCCAAAGCCGGAACAAGCAGAATCGTGATAAATACAGATGTAAGCAGGATTTCAAGCAGTACAGCGGTCATATATTCTTACCTGGAATATACTGAACCAGAAGCGGATGTACCTGACGGACAAATCCCTGTAACCGCTGCTCGGCAGCATTGATATCCTCATCACCGGCCACCGGCGTAATGATCCGTATCAGGGCGCCATCGGTTCTCTGTCTGGTCAGTGCGTCCCAAAATGCGTAAAATTTCAGCTCAAACAGATTATGCAGCACTCTTCCCCGCTGAGAAAACCAGTAATAACTCACCTGTTTCTGGCCGGTTTTCTCCATAACAGCCCGCTGCACCGGAATTTTTCCGCCTCCAGGCAATTCAACCGGCACAATTCCTGATTCCTTGAAAATCCAGCCACCCCCCGGCAGACAGGTAGATGGTGAATGAGCAGATTTACCCTTTGTTTGAGATTCGTTGTAAGCCACATACAGATCGATCCGCCTTCCTTGTTCGTTACGGAAGTCAACCATCAGATAATCTGCCAGGTTCAGAGCATCCAGATAGATCTGTTCCATGGCGTACCGCTTACCACTCCACTGACCAAGTGACTCAGGAAACGTTGAAAAGGTCTGTTTTAACGGGATTTTTTCACGGAACTCCACCATTGTTGAAAGTAAAATAGTACTTATCAGCAGCAGGAGAACCAGAGATCTGGGCAGTAGAAACTTTAAGGTAAAAAGCTCTGTCACCCTGGCAGAAAAACCGGCAACTGGCAGTTCAGAACCTGCTGTAACTGTTCGGGCAGTTTCTTTATGGTAAGGATGCACTCGTTTAAGCAGCCAGATTTCGCCAAGGAGAATACCGAGGCTGAACATGAAAATAAACCAGCCGGAAAAATCATGAAAAAAACCTTCAGCCACCTTGGGACCAAATACAGGGTAAAGAACGCCTACCAAAGCTATTCTCAGCCCATTAGTCAGTATTGAAACAGGAATCGCTGAAAGCACCAGCAGGATCCTTTTCCAGAGACGATCCCTGAAGTAGTAGGCCAGCAGAAAACTTAACAGCACTAATGGAAAGAAAAAACGGAGACCGCTACAGGCATCAACCACCTGCAGTCTGGTAAATCCCAGGTCAATAAGATTACCTTCCCTGTACGCCGTCATACCGTACCAATGCAGCATCTTGACTCCCAGCCATGACGAAATCAGCTTCAGTTTCAACGTCAGACCTGAAGCCAGCATACTGGGAAGAGGAAACATTGCCAGACTGAAAAACAATGGAGCCGCAATCTTTCTCAACTTCATTAAACCTGATTCAAACCAGAGCAATCCTGTAAATACAAGCCAGGAAGAGATAAAAAGAATTGTATATTCACCCCCAAGCTCCCCCAGCCAGAACAGAAAAACACCAGGCACAAACAAAATCATGCCCCGATAATCTGTAACCGTCGGTATTAAGGAGAGTGACTTTCGCTGCTCCCAGATCAGATAAAGAACAATAACCGGCACAAAATAGCAGTAATTGAAATCCTCGTTCTGCCATAAAGTTAACATGTAGCCAAAGGCGCTCCAGTAGATGCCGACTATCAGCGCAGAATATATTGCTATGCTTAACCAGAAGACCGGTGAAACCTTCTTGAACATCTCATTGACAGAATTCATGCACAACCCTCCGGGATATCTAAGATTCCGCTGTCAAAACATGCCATATACGATCGGCGGCATTCCCATCCCAAAGTTTTGGAATCCGGCTTTTCTCACGCTTTAAAAGAGTTGTGTTAAAAGCATCAAGAATTCCATCGGTTGAAGTCCCTGCCAGCACATTGCTCCCAATATCCACGGTTATCGGACGTTCAGTATTCTCCCGAATAGTAACGCAGGGGATTCCAAGAGCTGTGGTCTCCTCCTGAAGTCCCCCACTATCGGTAAGAACCACCTCGGCATCCTTCCAGAGAAAAAGAGATTCCTTGAATCCAAGCGGGGGTAGCTGCTTTACCCGCCCTGAAAGCTGAATTCCGAACTTTTCAATCATAGAGCGGGTTCTGGGATGAACAGGAAAAAAGATAGTCCACTCCCTGGCCAACTCGTTTATAGCAGCCACAATCTGTTCAAGGGTTTCCGGATGGTCTACATTCGAAGGGCGATGCAGCGTCATAAAAAGGTATCTTTCCTGCGAATTTTTGAGCGGATAGGTAACCATCTCCGAGCAATTCTGTTTGCTCAGCTGTTCAGCCTGATAAAGCAGGTTATCAATCATCACATGCCCGACCTGATGAATATGCTTTGGCTCTTTCCCCTCCTGTAACAGATTCTCAAGACCGCTTTCCTCAGTCACAAAAAAAAGATCCGTTATGGAATCGGTAACCATACGGTTGATCTCTTCCGGCATACTCAGATCAAAACTGCGTAGCCCTGCTTCCACATGTGCAACCTTGATACAAAGCTTTTTAGCAACAATACTGCATGCCAGGGTTGAATTTACATCTCCAACCACCATCACAAGATCCGGCATTTCAAGCCTGCATACATCCTCAAAAGCCACCATTATCTTGGCCGTCTGCACAGCATGGCTGCCTGAACCGGCCTCAAGGTGATGAGCAGGTTCAGGGATCTCGAGTTCTTCAAAGAATGTATCCGACATCTCATGATCATAATGCTGCCCCGTATGTATAATGCGACAGTCCACCTGAGGATACTGTAACGAAGCACGATAAATTGGGGCGATTTTCATAAAATTGGGACGGGCGCCGGCAACAAGCAAAACCTTCATTACGCAACCTTTCGTGAATCCGTTATTTTTGATGCAGAGATAACCTCTGCTTTTCTTTCATCTCTGATAATCTGCCGCAACTTGCTAACAATCACCCTGCCGGCAAACAGAGGGAGCACCTTTTGCCTTTTCATCCTGCTGGGTTCCTTAAGCAGGCGATAAAGCCATTCAGCATTTAAACGGCACCAGAGTTTGGGAGCCCTTTTGACATTCCCTGTCACCGCATCAAGAGTCCCGCCAATCCCCTGGCATACCCTGACCGTCGCCAACTGATCCCGATATGTTGCATACCATTTTTCCTGGCGCGGAGAACCAAGTCCTATAAAAAGGATATCAGCTCTGCTTTCATTAATCGTTTGTATCAATTCCGGCATCTCTTCATCTGTCACAAATCCACTGGAGCGTCCCGCTACTATCAATCCAGGATAACGTTCCTTTAAAACCTGTTCAGCCTTCCGATTTACCTCTTCCCTTGCGCCATAAAGAAAAACTCGAAACCCCTTTTCAGAGGACAAACGACAGATTTGCTCCATCAATTCAACGCCTGGAACTCTTGAAATTTTTGCTCCATACAGCAAACGTGCGGCCAGAACAACTCCGATACCATCAGGAATTATCATCTCTGCATCCCTGAAGATTCCGTAAAGCATCGGATCTTTAGGCACAGAAAAGTTCTTCTCAGGATTTGCAGCAAAAATAGCGTGTGGATGCTTTCCTTTTTCAACAAACGCCGTCACCCGTTCCAGGGCTTGATCCATAGTCAAAGGGTCAACCCATATATCCGCAATATCAAGACGTTCACTCATATATTCACTCCTTGAGGCAGTTGATAATCATTCCTGTTAATATTTATATATGTCCTGAAGATAACTGAGTGGCAATTACCGCTCTGGTGGCAACAAAGCGCTGGAGCAGTTGTTTTGCGACCATAATCAGGGGAATACCATCCCATTGGCAGCTTCTCATCCCCTTGAATCAACTCAAAAAAATGCCCATCCAGCAACTTGATCCAGATTACCCCCCATGACCTTTCAATCTTCCAGTAAGAATCATCCTGGCTGACTGTGGCATCCGGGTGAATATGAAAATAAATACTGAAATCGTGTTTACCTTCCCCGATAAAAGAGTCTTTCATAATCAGTGACTTATGCGGCATATAAGAAATCATGCGCCTGTGAGTCACTGGAGATCTGAGACGCCTGTATCCTGTATGCTCTGCCTGAACGATATACCTGCCATCCTCAAACTCATTTTTAGTAACCTGACAGGAAAATGGAGCCTTCCAGATAAAGCCTGTAACCTGCTCAGCCTGGTCAAGCCGATCAACAACTACTGTATTGTGGGCGCTCGTTCCTCTGAAATAGGATCTGTAAAACGGTGTGCCGTTATAACGGAAGGTTCCCGGATCAACTAGCAGCTCATATCCACCGAAAGAAAGGGTAATGGAGAGCGCATCGGCATGGCCATGGTTATACAACGGCGGCATACCCAGGGAACCGTGGTCAAAAAGCATCAGAAACTCATCCTCACCGCCGCGAAAAACTGTATATCCTGAATCAGAAAAGGTATGGCAGGCAGGAGGTGCACCGGTTTTTTCATTGAAACCACGTTTGGGTGAGATCCCGGGGGCAACAGCATATCCACCGTCTGAATCACCTACAGACGGTAAATGCCCTTCAGAATCAGTGACAAAAGCAATAAATCGCTCCGCTTCCAGAAGAGTTGGACGCATATCCTGACAATCAGAAATATTATTTTTTTCCAGAAAATCTACGGTAAGCCAGTATAAATCCAGGACAAAGCGATGATAGGCAAAGGACTGTTCAAGCGGACCACCATCAGGCAACACCTGTTCCTGCAGTTCATGCTTAAGCAGATCAATCCCCAGGTTTAACCAGCGGATACCATCCTTTGTCTCCCTGTAAAAAAAACCGGCAAACACCAGACCGGAGGCCTCGCAGACAGTATGGTTTCCCCTTGAAGAGTAGAGAGACAAATTGTTCTCAATCCTCTTGGCATGCTGGCATATTGCACGACTGACAAGTTGCCAGAAATTGTCATCAATTCTGGACAACAGTCTGAGGGAGTAGACAAACAGAGGAATCCTGAGGCCGCACTCCATTGCTGAACTATAATGCAGGCCGGATAAAAACGGATTTGCTTCAAGCCAGCCCAGAAGCTCACGATTCACAAACGATTCAAGCTCATCCGCGCCATTAACAGGTTTTCCCTTAACCAGATATGCAAGCAGAACTGTCAGATGTTGCAGACGAGCCGGTTCCCATACAGTCCTAATATCTGCTGATTTACTGCCGATAGCCGGTAAACCCGATGCTTCATCACGAAGAGCCTCTTCCCATCTCTGCACAGTTTCCGGATCAATTCCGTGACAGAAACGGTTTCCTGATAAAATACTGTCCGGTTTAACGCAAGACTGCTCAATATTCATCTCCGGCAGTTTGATACATGACACAGAAGCGCGTGAAGGAGCTGAAACAGTTTTGCAAGGCTGCCTTCCTCTGCGAACCATTTGCCTGCATATCCAGGTGAGCATCAATGTCTTTGACCGGTAGCAAAGCTCCGGAACAGATGCCTGGCGTAAGCGTGCGATATAGAATTTCAACAATCCTGCCATATTCAATCAGGGTGTACACTTGAGTAGTTGGTAACGCAGCAAGCTAACTAAAAACGGTACATAAGGACTGTAACAGCAAATTGTTACAGAATAGGTTCAACTGTATGAAGATCATGCAATGAAATGGGGTCAAAAATAAAACGCCTCCGCTTTAGAGCGGAAGCGTTCTGCCAGTTGTAATGGATTCCAGTATTTTGAAGGTCACAAGAGAGGTATTAAAAAGTTCCTGATAAGGAACAGGTGGAGCAGAACCAGAAAGAACAGCCTGAGTAAAAGCAGTTACGCACCCTGCCTGCCCCTTATCCTGACTGGTCAGTTTTTGTTCTTTCTTCTTACCCCTGGCGTAGATGGCAACTGATTTAAAATCATCAAGCACAACCGAACAATTATTGGCAAATATCTCCAGCCGTTCTTTAGGGCATCCCTTATCTCCGTTGGCAAAATAGCAGATCGTGCCAATGGAGCCGTTTTGGTAGGTAATGGTAATTGTCACCGTATCGAGAAGATTGTTTGGAGCAGTCATGGCGGTCGCATAGACAGAGGCAGGGAGCGAACCGTTCAAGAAAGTCAGGTAATCAACAAAGTGGCAGACTTCACCAATGATTCTCCCGCCCCCGGTAGCAGGATCCTGTATCCAGGAATCAGCCGGTATCGAACCGGCATTAACACGATACAGCATAGCCATCGGGCCGGTTCCCAGCTCTTTACGGATAAGTTCGGAAAACGGCGCAAAACGTCTGTTATAGCCAACCATCAACAGTGGCATCCGCTCATTCATCTGTGCCGGAAGCGCCTCAAACAGTTCAACAATCATCTGCAGTTCCAGCTCTGTCAGGCAGAGCGGCTTTTCCACAAAAACATGTTTTCCTGCCTGCAGAGCCTGCATCAGATAGGTCGCATGTGAATCATGACGGCTTGCCACAAAAATGGTATTAATCTTGTTGTTACCGATAATATCATCTGCAATGCTGCTACAAAAATCAAACCCGAACCGATCCATTACAGACCTTGAGCCGGCGCCAGTCGTTGTCATTACCCCGACAAGAGCAACCTGCTTATCCTTCGGAATATTCGGCAACAGATGGCTCTGGGCGTAAGAACCTGCCCCTATAAAACCAACCCCTGCTTTCAGCTCTTTCTGGCGTGGAGTCATCTTTCCAAGATAAACAGGCTCAGACAGTGGATTAAAAGGATTCTGCAGATCGTACTCAATCAGAATCCCTATAAATGGCTCTGTCTTCTCCATCATCATGTCATATGCATCTGTAGCCTGTTCAAGACGAAAGGAATGAGTAGTCAGATACCTGACATCAATCTTCCCGTAGTACAGAAGATCCTGAAAAGCCTGCATATTACGGTTTTCACTCCAGCGGACATATCCAGCCGGATAATCAATCCCCTTCTCCTCATAACCGGGATCATAGCGACCAGGGCCATATGAACATGACATTCGCAACTGCAACTCTTTACGATAGTAGTAAGGATCACGATCAAAACCGGTAGGAATCGCACCTACCACAACCACCGTCCCCCGTTTACGCGAAATAGCGCCGGCAAAATTGACAGGATCAAGAGAACCGGTGGCTGCCGTAATAATCACCGCATCAGTACCCAGTCCATTTGTTGCCTCCTGGATCTTTCCCTCAATACCGGGGTTATCACGTGTCAAACCCAGATCCAGACAATGCTCTGAAGCAATCGCAATCATTTCCGGATCAATATCAACCCCGATAACCTTCACCCCTGAAGCCCTCAGAATCAGCGCTGTCAGCTGTCCCAACAGCCCCATTCCTATCACCGCGCAACTCTCACCAAGCCGAAGATCAGCCTGACGAACCCCCTGCATGGCTATAGCTCCCAAGGTATTGTAGGCAGCCTGTCTCAGATCAGCATCAGGTCTCAACTTCACACACAGATTCAGAGGCACATTGACATACTCGGAATGGCAGGCAGTCAATCCGGCGCATGCCACCATATCGCCAACCCTGAAGCCAGGGATATCCTTGCCTACGCCAACAACCTCACCAGCCGTGGAATATCCAAGAGACGAATAGGCATCAAGTTTTTTCATCACAGCCCGATATGTCTGGGTAACTCCCTGAGCCATCAGGGTATCAAACACCTGCCTTACCTGTTGCGGCCTCTCCTTTGCCTTGGCAAGCAGACTGCCGCGAGCCGTCTTCACGGTACTGCCCTCCGTACCGGCGCTAATCAGCGAATAATGGTTCCTTACCAGGATACAGCCAGGGACAAGCGCAGGTAGAGGCACTTCAAGAATCTTCATTTCACCATTTTTCAGCTTCTGTGTAAGTTGATGCATTACGCCATCCTGTCATCAGTCATTATAAAAACTGATGCAGGGTAACTGAAAATTGTTACAGGACTAAGACAAGGGAATGAATGTTTGGTTAATTAAGGGGTAGAATAGAATTTATGTAAGGCAATGGGGAGAAAAATGAACTACCCCGCAGCAAGCTACGGGGTATCGACTGACGAATCTCAAAAGCCTACGAGGCAAGCCTCGGGAAATTGAACCCGGAGAGATTAGAATGTAATGATTTCATAGTCATTATCACGGTATGTTGCCATGCCGGGATGACCCGAGACCTCGTCTAGCAATGACAGCCCTTGCTCCTTTGCCGCATCAAGGGTTCCCAGCTTATATGAACATGCTTTACAAACACCTTCAACCAGGCCTGCTTCAAGGCTCTTTTGCCACAAACCATACAAAAAGTTTTCCGGTTTTGCCAACTCCGGAATCAGCTTGACCGAGGCTCCTTCAAGGATAATTCTGGCTTCATAGCCTTTAGCGTTCATATCCAGCGCATTCAAAAGTACATGCATAAAACAGAGTGGGTCGCCATTAAAGACAAACAGTGCGCATTTTTTCATGATTAAAATCCTTTCTCCTCCTCAATAATCCGAGTGCTATCAAACCAGAACCAAACAATGGCAATGCTGCTGGTATAGGTGTTGCCAGAGACAAACTGCCTCCATCACCAAGGATAATACTTCCACCGACTTGAGTAATTCCTCCGTTAACTAATGTACTATTTCCTCCTACAGTAATGTTACCACCGCTAATCAATGAAAGACTATTCCCGTTTGTTAATGTTCCATAGCCTGTTGATATTTCAACACCTGTTTTCAAATGGGAGCCATTATCTGACGTTAAGCTATCATTATTTAATGCTCCACTCGTTCCGGCTATTAAATTTATAGTTCCATTGTTTGCGTTAATAGTTGCATTTGAGGAAGTGGTAATTGATGTTTTTGATGATAATGTGAGTTGTGGATAAACAAAATTATCAAATTTCAGAGTCCCATCAATCTGTATAATATTAGCATAAATGCCCAGCTGTTCACTTATAGATGTTACGACTGCAGCATTATTAATCTGAAATAACCCTATATTAGAGAAAGTTCCCGATAAGGTATCACCGTCATAAAGAAGAAGATTTGCGCCGCCCCAGTCTCCACCAGAATAATAGTATGCCGATGCTTTATTTGCAAAAGGTTCTGATATTAGCAGCAAGCTGAATATTATAAGCAGCAGCAAATGTTTAACAGCATGATATGTTTTAAGATTAAAAGTATTCATATAAATATCTCCTGTTTGTTCAAATAAAAAAGCCCACAACAAAGCACTAGGCTCAATGATGTGGGCTTTCTGGGGCCGCTATGCGGTCAGCAAAGTAACCAATTTTGAATCGTGAGGTATGTATCACGCAACAGACATTAATGCAAAATAATATTGCTATACTGTCATGAGTTAATAATCCACTCCTGCATCAGATGCAGACAAATGCGGCGGGAAGAGGTTTAAGGTTTAACGATATTCATCAAATCCTTCACCAGCAGGAAAAGATGATACGGATCGGTCGGACTTGGTTCGAATCCCCAATTGAGATACCAGTTACGGGCAGCAGCATCCTTGGCGTGTACAAGTACGGCGCAAACGCCGGCAATGTCGGCTGCCTGAATCGTCCTCATAAGGGCATCTTTCAGCAATGCCCGACCCAGGCCGGCGCCTTGGTGTTTCAGATCAATCGCAAGCCTTGCAAGAATCATCACCGGCACCGGATGTCGTGCCAACCCTTTGGTTACCCGGCTGTTAGCAGCTGCCGGCTCGACGCCCCCAACCACCAGACTGTAATATCCGGCTACCACGCCTGTTCCAAACTCACAGCAGATATATGTTTGCGCGCTGTTCACCTTTTGATTAATCAGGGCAAAGCGTTGAAGAAACTGATTCAACGCCACATTTCCACAGTCAAACGATGCAACAATATCTGACAGTTCTATTTTTCGGACAGCTTCATAGCGTGGGACAGGATTCAATCCAACACCCCAGGTTCAGTCATCAGAGCCTTCGTCCGGGGATGAGGGGTCTGCACCGGCCGGTCAAGCGCCTGCTGGAACGCCTGCCATTGCGTCTCACCCAGCTCAAACCGCCGACGATCGGCAAGCGTCTGATTTGCTGCCGTAATTCCGGCATCCAGCAAAAACTCGCTGACGCTCTTATGACAGGTACGTGCGGCATCCTGCAAAAGGTGCTTCACCGTTACATTGGCGCGAACATCGATCCGCTCGGTTTTTGAAGATGCTATCGTAGACATTTGGTTAACCTCTATCTGGAATGATAGCGAGTATAATGTGTGCACATTGTCCTGACAAGAGGTAATTTATGACGGTAAAAATGCCCTCGGTCGCCAAAACTGGCAGCAAAGAGATTTCTTCCTAAAGCCGGGTATGATTAACCGGGACGAAGCTTTCTGTTTCGCGGAGATGGCTTTGCAAGGCAGGAGGATAACGTGGAAAGGCTGACCCGCCGGTTTTTGGGCGGGTCGTGCCGTTTGTTGAATATTCGTTTTTTCTCGGTGTTGTTTTTGTGGTCTAATGCTTTGGAGGCAAGAATCTAGGCGGCGCGAAGCTTTTTAGTTCGTCCGGTTGAGTGCGATGGTGTGCGGTCTGCTCGTTTTGGCTGTTCCCTTCCAATGTCTAAAAGTGCTTCTGGATGACGGGATGCTACCCGCAAAAGCACACGTGCTGGGCCTTCCGGTTTACGTCGGCCTTGCTCCCAGTTTCTCAATGTTCCTACACTGATCCCCACAAGCTCTGCAAACTTATCTTGTGAAAGCCCAAATTGCTCACGTAAAGCGCGAACCTCGGTTTCTGGGAATTCAAATGTTCGAGATGGCTGCATTGTGCCTTTCATTATCTCTGCACCTTGCTTCACGCTTGCCAACAGTTCCTGGAAAAGTTCATCATTCATAATATTCCTCCTCAACGATCTTCTTGAGTTGTTTAAGTTGGTCTTGTGTAAGGTTCTCCTGCACGTTTTTGGGATACATGAACAACAGCAGAATAGTACCTCTCTCCGTAAACCAGTAGTAGATTACTCTTGCGCCCCCGCTTTTGCCCCGTCCTTCCAGGCCCCATCGTACTTTACGGAGTCCACCGCCGCCGGGAATAACTTTCCCAACATCAGGTCGCTCCAGTAATGTCGCCTGAAATAGACGATACTCCTCGTCCGATAGGTTGCATAAAAGCTGTTTGGTAAATATGGGGGTTTCGATAATGACCATGAGATAAGTATACGTCATTGACGCAGTCAATGCAACGGAGAATTTTAAAAAAAGGCAGGTGGTTAGCCTGCCCTGGATTTCATTTTATTTATTATACTAACGAGTTCCGTTTAGAGTAACGGTCTTGTTGAGTGATGGATAATAAAGAATCATCTTTAGGGTGCGTTCTCAATCACGCTAACCATATCATGGTTGAGACCAAAGTTAGCATTGCATTGTAGTTTCTAGCCAAACGCTCATATCGTGTGGCTATTCTT
>CAZZMP010000025.1:0-42005 GCA_964655435.1 uncultured Geobacter sp. | reverse complement strand
AAAGAACTTAGATGGTTATACGATTTGTCAACTCATTATTCCGGACACTAGTGAAAACTCATATCACTCATGGCTGTCGCTTTTTTTCCCTATTGTTTTAATCGCCTTGTCAAAATCGCTTTCCAGTTGCTTCATCTCTCGCACACGGTATGTTTCAAATTCTTTTTCGGCCTTTTCAATGGCTTGCTGCTTTGAAACGCTCCCTTTCTGTGTAAGCAATTCACGGCGGTTACCCAGAAGCTGGCGGTCAAGTTCAGCAATCCATTCCGCCATTGTCATGGTGTGCTCTTCCAGGGCTTGCAACTCGGCGAAGTCGAGAAATTGTGAAACGAGCAAGTTTAATACGGTAAGTTCTTTTTCGGTTAGATAGTTTTTGGCAATAGTTACATCGCTTTTGGTGATGTAGTCGCCTTTGAAATTAGTCATGCCAACCATCGGTTTCCCGCTATCTACACGCCCATAAACCACTTCAGCGGCAGTGTGCTTGTGGGCGGCATAGTGCATCTTGTTTTGCACCGTGGCAAAAAACTCCCGGGTCATGCTGGATTTAGGGTCATAATCAATGGCTGTGGCGTAAATATCCGTCACTTGCTGATAAAGATTGCGTTCGCTGGAACGAATGTCGCGAATGCGTTGCAACAGCTCACGGAAATAACGCCCGCCACCGTTTTTAAGTCGTTCATCATCAAGGGTGAATCCCTTTACAATGTATTCCTTCAGTCTTTGCGTTGCCCATTGCCTGAATCGGGTTCCCTGCAAAGATTTCACACGATATCCAACAGAAATAATCACATCAAGGTTGTAGAAGTTTGTTGGTTTTGTAGAAAAATCGGAATTTCCGATTTTTCTCACGGTCTCCTCTTCTAAAAGTTCTTTTTCCTTGAAAATATTAAGGATATGCTCATTGATTGTTGATCGGCTTTTGTTAAACAGATCAGACATCTGTTCTATCGTCAGCCAAACTGTCTCATTGTCAATCCGAACAGAAATCTTTGTGTTTTCAGCATCGCTTTTGTAAATAAGCACATCATATGGCGCACTTTTCACGGTTCAACACCTTCAGTTTTATTGCAATTGAAGTTTATATTACCCATACCTACAGCTCCTCGGTCTTAAATTCGCTATAGCCTTCGTAGTAATAGCTGACATCAATCCCCTTCATGAACAGGGCGCGGTCGTCAATCTGATCGGTAAGGGCTTGTTGTCTAAGATCATATCTTGCCTCAATTTTAAAGTGACCTGCTTCACCTGATATGCCTTTGCCTTGCCCTTATCATTCTGGATGGTTACCCGTGGGTCGCCGATCCATGATATTTTGTATACCCGGTGACTGCTGCCTGACTGACGGGCTGAGCCAAAAGGGAGTTGAGTCTGCGACAAGATGGTTTAAGAAGGAAATCCGGTAAATGTCCCGCGTTTTCTTCAGTGAAATTCAGCGCACAGCAAGCCAGTCCGAGTTGATTGTCGTTAGAGTTATAGCTGGTCAAAAGGCTCTGGTTCTACATTTGGAGCCATTGACAATGCTTGAAGAAACTTTTCTTTTGAACCTCTTTGGGCTCGTTCTTCAAGATAACGCTCTGTGGTTAGTGCAGAAATTTTCTCTGCTACAGCAGAAGCTATGAACTGGTTTAGTGATATATGATCTTGCGTGGCAACATTCTTCGCCAGCTGATGCAGTGAGTCTGGAAGCCTTACATTTATTGCTGTCATGGCAGTTCTCCTGTTTGCAGTAAAAAATCCTTTGGTGTCATAACGATTATGCCGAACCTGGCAGCCTTCTTGAAGTCTTTAGTGTTCCAAGTAACTATAATGGCATTGCATTTAACAGCCAGTTCAAGAATAAAATCATCGTCTGGGTCTTTCAGTACAGGGCGCCACAGAAAGAAAATCTTGTGCCGGTTTGCAATGCTGCAAAGGTAGTCGACAACATCTGTGGCGTTAATATAGGGTGTTTCGCGTCGCAGGATTTCTTCATATTCAGCAACCAAAGGTGTGGAGACGTTCAGTTGAAACTTGCCAGAGTCAATAAGTGACAGCAGGCGGTATGATGCTCCTCGCGATGACTTGAAAGCTGTAACAAGGACATTGGTATCGAGTATTATCTGCGGTTTCATGATGGTATTATATATGGTGCAACATTGCTGTCAATGGGAAGATTGAGATATGTGAATACTAGCCATAACGTGGCCGAGGCGCACCGGCTGAGCGAAGCGGAGGCCACGTGCCGCCGAGAGTTAGGCATTCTCGCCTACTCACTGGGGTTAGGGGATGTTTTGGAACAACACATAATAATTACTTCCGAGATGATTCAGGCTAGGATTCAGACGTTGTATCGATTGACTCCAGCTCAGATGGTTGATTTGGTGTTTGAGTTTGATGATGCTGAGATTGTGTCTGGCATCTATAAAGCCATGCGGCAGAAGGAGATTGAGGCATCTCTTGACAAAGTAGATTTTGAAAACGAATGACGTTATTGAACGCCTTGATGCTTTTCTGCCATTGCTCTTTTAATTGATTTGTATCAAGCAGTTTTCGCCCTTTTTGGTGTGTCCAGTCCCGGCCTTGTCTGAGGATATTCAAACGCCCTTTGTGGTCAACGGCATAAACTCCGTGTGCATAGGTATTTCTGGCTTGAATAATGGCTCTAAGCTCGGCAACCAAATTATTGAACTCTTCAAATCTGGGGATGTATTCAAGGGTGTATTTACCGGCAGACTCAACAAGATCGAGTTTTGCTCCACTATTGGCAAGAGCGCCGAGAATACGTCCGGCGTGCCAGTGGTCGGTTCCGACAACCAGCGCAAACACGGAACCAAGGGCATGTTCAGTTGAGTTCCATGGATTTATTTGTCATTTATTTTTTCCGCCTAACTCGCTCTTGACCGGTTCACGCGCGCGTGAACCGGTCAACTTCCCCAATGGCCTGTTAACCAACTACCTGCTTACATCAAAATACTTCCCTTCCGGGTGATGGAAGACCAGAGCCGACACCGAGGCCTCAGGGTCCATCATATCGCCTTCAGTCAGGTTAATGCCGATCTGCTCGGGCTTCAGCAGACTGAACAGCTTTTTCTGATCATCCAGGTTGGGGCAGGCCGGATAGCCGAAGGAAACCCGGATTCCCTGATACTCGGCATTAAAGAGCTGCTTCATGGTCAGGGCCTGATCATCCACGATCCCCCAGGAGGTGCGGATCCGCTTGTGCAGGTATTCTGCGGTGGCCTCAGCCATTTCAAGAGCCAGAGCCTGCAGCAGGTGGGAGTTGAGGTAATCCCCTTCTGCTTTCCATTTTTCAGACAGTTCCCGTACACCCTGACCGCAGGTGACTGCAAACAGAACCATGGTATCCTTCTCGCCACCAGCAGGACGGACAAAGTCTGCTACACAGAGCTGTTCGCCGCTCTTCTGGCGGGGCAGACTGAAACGGGTTGCCTCAGTGCCATCAGCATTGAACAGGATCAGGTCATTACCATCTCCGTTGGCCTGGTAGAAACGATAGATAGCCTGGGGTTTGATCAGACCTTCCTGCAGCACACGCTCCAACATAGCCTCCACAGTCAGGTGCAGCTTGGTCGCCTTTTCATCCTGTCCGGCCAGGAGTTTTTCCACTGACCCGGTCAGGCCTAAATGCTTGGTATAGAGCATCTGGCGGTTCAGGTAGGGGATGATCTGGCCAACCGGGATGTCCCGCAGGATATGCTGTTCAAGATCCGGTGCAGCCAGGATAGGAGCGGTACGGCTGATAGCTGATTTTGTTGAGCCGGTTGCAACTGTTGGTTGGCCTGCTGCCTTGGCTGCCGCGATTTTGGCACTGGCCTCCTGTTGGCGAGCCAGATCAAGCATCAACTGCTGACGCAACGCTGGATCAACCAGCTGGTTGGCAAGCTCCAGGCCAGCCATAGCATCCTTGGCATACAAGACAGGTCCCCCATATTCAGGAGCTATCCTGTTATCGGCAAATACACGAGACAGGGCTGCACCACCCACAAGAAGAGGCGCATCAACACCTGCAGCCTTAAGATCAGCGGCTGTAACGGTCATCTGCAGGGCACTCTTCACAAGCAATCCTGACAATCCTATAAAATCTGGATTCTCACGCTTAGCAGCCTCGATTATCTCTTCCGGCCCCACCTTGATCCCCAGGTTGATTACTTCAAATCCGTTGTTGGAAAGGATAATCTCCACCAGGTTTTTACCGATGTCATGGACATCGCCCTTGACGGTTGCTAACAGCATCTTGCCTTTGCTGGAGGTCTCATCCTTTGACAGATGTGGCTCCAGGTGGGAGACCGCTGCCTTCATCGCCTCGGCAGACTGCAGTACCTCGGCCACAATCAGCTGGTTGTCGTTAAACAACCGCCCGACTTCAGCCATGCCAGCCATCAGGGGCCCATTGATGATCTCCAGCGGCTTGTCGCCACGGGTCAGGGCAGCATCCAGATCAGCAGCCAGGCCATCCTTCACACCTTCAATGATGTAGAGCGGTAAGCGCTCATCCAGCGGCAGTTCAGCCTTGGGTGCATGAGAGACCGGCTTCTTGTCCCGGAACGCTGCAGCAAAGGCTGCCACCGGATCATCACCGCGCCAGTAGATCAGGTCTTCAGCCAGCGTGCGTTCTGTTGCAGGGATGGAGGCATACCGCTCCAGTTTCTCGGTGTTGACAATGGCATACCCCAGACCGGCCTTGACGCAATGGTACAGGAATACAGCGTTGAGAACCTCGCGCCCTGCCGCAGGCAGGCCAAAGGAGACGTTGGAGATCCCCAGAATTGTGCTGCACTGGGGAAATTCCTCCGTAATCAGACGCACCCCTTCAATGGTCTCCACTGCCGAGCCGATGTAGCTGGCATCACCGCTGCCTACAGGGAACACCAGCGGGTCAAAGATCAGGTCTTCAGGCCGCAGGCCGTATTTATTGACCAGCAGGTCATAGCAGCGTTTAGCCACCTCCAGCTTGCGGCTTCGGGTAACGGCCATGCCATGCTTGGGATCTTCATCAATGCAGCCCACCACCACAGCGCCGCCATACCGTTTGAGCAACGTTGCTACCTTGGCAAAGCGCTCTTCGCCATCTTCCAGGTTGATGGAGTTGATCACGCACTTGCCCTGCAACCGCTGCAGAGCCAGCTCTGTCACAGCTGCATCAGTTGAATCAATCATAATCGGCGCACGAACTTTTTTAGGCAGATAGCGAAGCATCTGCTCCATATCAGCCGCCTCATCCCTGTCCGGATTTGCCACGCAGATATCAATAACCTGAGCCCCTGTCTTTACCTGAGCCCTTGCAATCTCTGAGGCCTCTTCATACTGTCCGGCCACTATCATATTTTTGAACTTGCGTGAACCAATCACGTTTGTTCTTTCACCCACAAGTATCGGAAGATTCTCATCTTCAATAAACAGAGGCTCTATACCTGAAACTATCCTTCGTCTTACTGCAACCGGTTTACGAGGCGGTTTGCCTGCCGCTATCCCGGCTATGGCAGCAATATGGTCAGGTGATGTACCGCAACAGCCACCAACGATATTAAGCCAGCCGGCATCAATAAAACGGGCAAGTTTCTGAGCCAGTGAATCCGGCGTTTCAGCATAATTCCCGTTCTCATCAGGCAGACCGGCATTGGGATATACAGATGTATGACAGGTAGCAAGCTCTGAAAGCGCCCTTAGGTGATCCGTCATAAACTCCGGTCCGGTAGCACAGTTCAGACCGATGCTGATCAAGCCCAGGTTATCCTCAAGATGCATCAGACTGGCATATAGCGCCTCAATGTTTTGCCCTGCCAGCATGGTTCCAGTCGGCTCAATAGTACCGGAAATCATTAGCGGTACCCGCTGTCCGGTTTGTTCAAAGGCCAGCCTTATCCCTTCAGCTGCAGCCTTGAGGTTCAGGGTATCCTGGGCGGTTTCCAGCAGCAGCAGATCCACCCCTCCAGCCAACAGGCCGATAGTCTGACCCTTAAAGGCAGTGACCAGTTGTTCAAAGGTCACCCCGCCGGTTACAGAGATGGTTCGGGTGGTGGGTCCCATTGAACCGGCCACGAAACGGGGTTTATCCGGGGTGCTGAAAGCATCACAGGCCTGACGGGCAACAACCGCAGAGGCCTTGTTCAGTTCAAAGACCTTTTCAGCCAGCCCATACTCAGCCAGAACGATATCGGTTGAGCCAAAGGAACAGGTTTCAACAATATCAGCCCCTGCGGCAAGATAGGCTCTGTGAATATCCTCAATTACATCAGGTCGGGTCAGCACCAGCATTTCATTGCAGCCTTCATACTCTTCACCACCAAAATCAGCAGCGGTGAGGTTACGAGCCTGCAACTGGGTGCCCATGGCGCCGTCAAGGATCAGGATTCGTTGGGAAAGGGCCTGCAGTATGGGATTGTTGGTCATGGTTTTCCTTCATTTGTTAATTTAACAGGTGTTTACGGTTTCTTTACTTTACGTCATCAAGCCGCAAGTAGCAGCGGAACATGTAGATCCTGATGCTTTTGTCGGGTACACCACAGATCATAGTGCATCTGTTGTATCAGCCAGCTTTCTGCAGTGGTGTCAAAAGCACTGGCAAGCCGTAGCGCCATATCCGGTGAAATGCCCGCTCGACCGTTTACGAGTTCGGAAAGGGTTTTGCGGCTTACACCCAAAGCCTTGGCGGCATCGGTGATGGAGATTCCCAGCGGTTCAAGGCACAGTTCTTTGATGATCTCGCCTGGGTGTGGAGGATTGTGCATCATGGCAGTAGCTCCCTAATGGTAATCAAGGTAGTCAACATCAGTGGCATCTTGTCCCACAAAACGAAAGGTAATGCGCCAGTTGCCGCTGACATCGACGGCATAATATCCGTTTAACGTGCCGGTTAACTGGTGCAGTCTCAGCCCCGGCAGATTCATGTCTTTCGGTTCGGTTGAAGCATGCAGACGACCAAGTATCAGCCGCAGCCTCTTTTCGTGCTGGGGATGTATTCCGGCTTTATTGCCGGTTGCAAAGTAGTTGCCGAGACCTTTGTGTTTGAAGCTGATGATCATGTTGTTAGTGTAACCCTGTGCGTTACGATTGACAAGAAAGATGTTTATGACAACAATCCTTCAGTCAGTTCAAGTATGGCTTCGGCCTTGTTAAAGGTGTAGAGGTGCACTCCCTGCACGCCAGCAGCCAGCAGTTCTTCGGCCTGCCTACGGGCATAACCTACCCCGACTTTGCGTACTTCGGCTGCGCCGCCGCGCTGGTCAGCTTCTTCCAGAGCCGCCATAAAATCAGGGGGGATAAAGGCGCCGGAAAGCTGCTTGATCCGTTCGATCATCTTCAGGTTCAGCACCGGCAGGATACCGGGGATGATCAGCTTGGTGATGCCTCGCTCCCGGGCGCGCTTTACAAAATCAAAATAGAGCTGGTTGTCAAAAAACAGCTGGGTAACCGCAAAGGCGCCCCCCAGATCCATCTTCAGTTTCAGGTAACCCAGATCAGCCTCAGGGCTGATAGCCTCAGGGTGGGTCTCCGGGTAGGCTGCCACGCTTATCCCCATTTCAGGGTGGGACTGGCTCACAAAGGAGACCAGATCAGAGGCAAAGTGGAAGGGTGACTCAGTCAGTTGCTCCACCGGTGTTTCCAGGGGAGGGTCGCCACGCAGGGCCAGAATGTTCTGGATACCGGCCTTTGACAGGTCATCAAGAAAGCGGTTCAGCCGGTCTGCCTGGGCACCTACACAGGTCAGGTGCGCCATGGTATCCAGTCCCAACTGTTGCTGCATCCGGGTGACTATCTCAAGCGTGGCATCCTGATTGCTCCCGCCGGCGCCATATGTAACAGAGGCAAATAATGGATTTAGACTGGCAAGACGCTCTACAACCTTGAAAAAGGCAGGCCAATCTTGACGCTCTTTTGGAGGAAAGTACTCTACTGAAAAAAAACGACAACCTGTTCCAAGTTTATCAGCAATCTTCATTGTTATGGTTCCTTAAAATAAAAAACGGTTGTCATATATACAAATCCGGTTCAGGAAGTGGCATGAATATCTAAAACCGGCTCTGGCTTTTTACGGTTAAGCCAGATCAACATGGCTAAAGCAATTATAAAAAGCGGCAGGCTTAAAAGCTGTCCCATGGAAAATAATCCAAAGAAAAAACCAAGCTGGCTGTCAGGCTGACGGAAGAACTCTACAATAAACCTGAAAAGCCCATAACCACCAAGAAATGTGAGCATTGCACTACCTGGCGCCGGAAAACGTCTTGCAACAAAACGAACAAGAAAAAACAGGATAAAACCTTCAAGAAACGACTCATATAGCTGTGAAGGGTGACGAGGAAGCGAACCAGCATTCGGATCCGGAAATATTATTCCCCAGGGCATTGTGGTTGAGCGGCCGTAAAGCTCGCCGTTTATGAAGTTGCCTATTCTTCCCAGCCCGAGCCCAACAGGAGTGGCCATTGAGACCATATCACCGAGCTGAATGTATGATAGTTTATAACGACATGAATACCAGAAACCTGCAATGGCAACTCCGCTCAAACCTCCATGAAACGACATCCCGCCTTGCCATATAGCAAAGATATTAAGTGGTTTGGCAAGATACGAAGCAAGATCGTAGAAAAGCACATATCCCATCCGTCCACCGATTACAACCCCGATAGCCAGGCAGAATATGAAATCTGCAACAGCTTCATTATCCATACCTAGTTTTCTGCGCCTTGATTCATTTCTAACAATGAAATAGCTAGCCAGAAAGCCTATTACATACATAAGTCCATACCAGCGGAACTGCAAAGGTCCAAGATGGAAAAAAACCGGATCAATGGAAGGAAAGTGCATTAAAAATTACTCCTCGAATAATTTCAGCAGGAGGCAGGCTCTAAAAAAAATCTATTTTTTGAAAAATATGCTATATAAGGAAACTGGAGGTTGTCATGAAAGATATCATTTTGCTTCTTATTATTCTTGTTATCTGGTTTGTCATCAACAGATTTGTCTTACCTAAAATGGGAGTGCCCACATGAATGTCAGACAGCTGCTCTCTCCCGGTTCGGGACGAGAAAAAAAAGAAGATGAAAAAGAAATAAACTGAATTTTTGCACAAAGAGAAGGCTGGTTACTCTCAGCGACCAGCCTTGTTACGTCTCACCGGCTCTTCAAGAACAACAAGATACCCGTCAGGATCAAAACACCACATCTCCTTAACACCATATGGTTTTTCCTCCAGATGATACAGTATTTCCAGATCCTCTTCCATAATGGCATCACGTATACCTTCGATATCCTGAACCTCAAAATGCAAAGTCAGCCCTATCCCCTTTGGAAACATGCTGAAACGATGTTCAAGGATAGGATGGGTTCTGATTACATCACTTTCTTCAACAAATATAAGTGATATACCTTCCATATCAATAACAAGATGTTCAGGAGCCCCTGCCATAGAAAAAGAGCGCCTGAAAGGGAGTTCCAGTATACCGGCATAGAATGCCTCTGTAACTACCAGCTCATTTACAGTTAATTGAATAGAGTGCTCTGAACTGTGCGGTTTATTCATGTCAGTTCATAAAAAGCAGATTGGCATATCCTGCAAGTCTTGAGAGCCAATTACTGAAGATCAGAATGCCGACAAAGATCAGGAAAAAACCGGTAACAATCTCAAAAAGTCTGATATGCCTCTTGAAACGGTTAAAGATAGAGATAAAACGATGCAATGCAAGAGAAGAAAGCAAAAACGGTATGCCCAGACCTACTGAATAAAGCAGAAGCAATACTATCCCCTGAGCAACATGCTCTTCAGTAGCTGCAATCATCAAAATCGAGGCAAGAATAGGACCGATACAGGGGGTCCAACCTGCAGCAAAGGCCAATCCTACCAGAAAACTGCCAAGAAAACCTGTAGGTTTCTGCTTTAATGAAACCCTTTTTTCTCCCAGAAGCCATTTAAGAGGAACCAGACCTGTAACATGGATTCCAAAAACAATTATTAATACTCCGCCACCCTTGCGAAGCAGCTCCATATTCTCTTTTAGGAAAGAGCCAATATATGTTGCTGAAGCGCCAAGCAGAACGAAAACAACTGTAAAACCGCAGATAAAGGCCAGAGAATGCAGCATTGTCTTTCTTCTTACAACGCTTGTAGGGTGCTCGGCATCCAAATCGCTGAAAGAAAGACCTGTAATATAAGTAATGTAGGAAGGTATCAGCGGCAGCACACAGGGAGAAAGAAACGAAAGAAGACCTGCTACAAATGCGCCTATATATGTAATCTGCTCTGTTTCCATTTAATTTCCGCTACTTCATTAATCCTTCAAGAAAGGCAATAACATCAGGACTGTTCCAATCAAGCCCTCCTATTACCTTCTTGACAATAATGCCGTTCTTATCAATTACAAATGTCTCTGGAACTCCTGTAATTCCATACATTCTGGCTACCTGACCGGTTGAATCAATATAGGCGGGAATAGAATATCCGGTGTTTTTAAAAAACTCTTCAATAGCCTTTTTGCCTCCTTCATCCACAGAAACAGCTACCATCTGAAAAGGCTTGCCGGCCATTAAGCTGTTGAGCTTCATCATTGAAGGGATCTCTTCACGACATGGTGGACACCAGGTTGCCCAGAAGTTAAGCAGCACAACCTTCCCTTTTAATCCAGAAAGGGTAATCTGCTGATTATCGAGAGAAACAACTGTTATGTCGGTTGCCGGATTTTTCTCTGCAGGTGCCTTAACAGAAGATGAACCTTTATCCTTACTGCAGGCGGTAACAAAAAGAATCAGAAAGCTTAACAATAATAAAAATCTTTTCATTATTTAACTATCCTCCAGAATTTATAAGAATGGGATCTGAATATAGAAAGAGGCTATGAGAAAAGAAAGACTAACGGTTTCTGGTGACCACATATTCAGCCATATTGAGTAATGCAGCCTTGCAACCCTCATCAGGAAAACATGAAAGATGCTTCTTGCAACTGTTTATAAAATCTCTGGCCTTTGAAACAGTATATTCGATACCACCATAACTCTTCACCAGCGAGCAGACCTGACGGAAATCTTCAGGTATAAGTTCATCTTTACCAATAATAGCGGCTACAGAGGTCTTTTCATCAGCGGTGCAGGCACGAAGAGTATGTATCAGCGGCAGGGTCAGCTTTCCCTCTTCAAGATCATGACCGATGCTCTTGCCAAACTCCTCTTCAGATGCTGTATAATCCAGAATGTCATCCATAAGCTGGAAGGCAATTCCCAAATCCATTCCAAAATCGGCCATTGCCTGTTCCTGCTGCTTGGATACCTTTCCCAATATGGCGCCGGATTGAGCGGCAGCAGAAAGCAGAACCGCAGTCTTGGCCTTTACAACCTCAATGTACTGTTCTTCAGTAAGATCAACCTCGCCGGTATAAAGCAGTTGAAGAACTTCCCCCTCGGCAATTATCGTTGTTGCGCGGGACATGACAGCAAGTATATCAAGACTGCCAACGCCTACCATCAACGAAAAAGATTTTGAGAAGAGAAAATCACCGATAAGCACAGATGCCTCATTGCCCCAAAGGGTATTGGCAGAAGCGAGTCCTCTGCGTAAAGAGGCATTATCAACAACGTCGTCATGGAGGAGGGTGGCTGTATGAATAAACTCTACAACACTGGCAAGCGGAATGGCCTGAGAGCCATGATAGTTACAAAGACGGGCTGAAAGCAAGAGCATGGCCGGACGGATACGCTTGCCACCACTGGAAAGAAGATATTCCCCAACCTTGCGTATAAGCGGCACTTCAGATTCAAGGTCTTTTTTAAACTGTTCCTCAACCTGTTTGAGATCTTCGCCTATCAGTTCCAGTGCAGCCTGCATGGCAATCCAATCCATTGATAAATTTTGCCTATACTACTTAAGCAAATCTCGTTTTGTCAAAGCATTTCTAAATTTTTAAATGGCCAAACCCTTTATAAATTCTGAAAATTTCATTGATATGAAGGGTATCTGATTCATCAGAAAAGAGGCTAAACATCCGGAGTTCAATTAATTTTGTTTAATATCCTCTGTTTCTTAACGTTTGGGATGGCTTTAAAGATATAAATCGTTTTATCAGCCCGATTTAACCACTGAACCTTGACCAGTTCGATTGCAGAATGTATAAAATAAAACTTTATAAATTCATAAAAGGCAGGAACGACTTGTAATGACAAAAAATGAACTGGCCAAAGGTTATGAACCATTTGAAGTAGAAAAAAAATGGTACGCAGAATGGCTGAACAAAAAATATTTTCATCCTGATCCTTCATCACCACGTAAACCTTACAGTATAGTTATTCCTCCACCGAATGTAACAGGCGCCCTCCATATGGGACATGCCCTTAACAATACACTTCAGGATATCCTCTGCCGCTGGAAGCGTATGTCAGGAGAAAATGTCCTCTGGATGCCAGGTACGGATCATGCCGGAATAGCCACACAGAATGTGGTAGAGCGCCAACTGACCGCTGAGGGTATGGATCGACACGACCTGGGACGTGAAGCCTTTATAGAACGGGTCTGGAAATGGAAGGGGGAATCAGGCGGTCAGATCATCGGTCAGTTAAAGCGTCTTGGAGCCTCATGTGACTGGGACAGAGAACGTTTTACGATGGATGAAGGACTTTCAAAGGCTGTACGAACCGTTTTTGTAAGGCTTTATAATGAAGGGCTTATCTATCGCGCAAATCGTCTTATAAATTGGTGTCCCCGCTGTCATACCGCCTTATCTGACATTGAGGTGGAGCATGAAGAGAAAAACGGGAATCTCTGGCATATACGTTATCCGGTAATCGGACAACCGGGACGATTCCTGGTTGTAGCGACTACACGTCCTGAAACCATGCTTGGCGACACGGCTGTTGCCGTACATCCTGAAGATGAACGATATAAAGATCTGCACGGGGAAAAGGTTCTGTTGCCTCTTCTTAACAGAGAGATCCCTGTAGTTGCAGATGAATACGTTGATCGTGAATTTGGAACCGGCGTAGTAAAGATAACTCCTGCCCATGATTTTAACGACTTTGAGGTTGGAGCCCGTCACAACCTTGAAAACATAAATATCTTCGATGAATCAGGGATAATAAACGAAGCCGGCCAACAGTATGAAGGGATGGATCGTTTTGCCGCTCGCGCCAGGATAATTGAGGATCTTGAAGCTGCAGCTTTACTTGAAAAGATTGATGAGCATTCCCTCTCTGTTGGTGGATGCTATCGCTGCAAAACCGTAGTTGAACCATATCTTTCACTGCAATGGTACGTAAAGGTAGGACCACTGGCTGATCGCGCCATGAAGGCGGTGAAAGACGGAAAGACCAGGATTCTCCCTAAACACTGGGAAAATACTTATTTTGACTGGATGGAAAATATCCGCGACTGGTGTATATCCCGCCAGATATGGTGGGGACACCGGATCCCAGCCTGGTTTTGTGACAAATGCGGAAAGATTACGGTGGCGATGGAGGATCCTGCCGTCTGCCCTGACTGCGGAAGCGACAGACTCCGTCAGGAAACGGACGTACTTGACACATGGTTCTCATCAGCGCTCTGGCCTTTTTCAACAATGGGGTGGCCGGAACAGACACCGGAACTGAAGCAGTTCTATCCAACATCCTGTCTTGTAACCGGTTTTGACATACTGTTCTTCTGGGTAGCCCGAATGATGATGATGGGACTGCACTTTATGGATGAGGTGCCGTTTAAGGATGTATATATCCATGCCCTTGTAAGGGACGCATCCGGGCAGAAAATGTCAAAATCAAAAGGCAACGTGATTGATCCGCTGACCGTTATTGACCAGTTCGGAACCGACGCCTTTCGTTTTACCCTTGCCGCATTTGCCGCTCAGGGTCGGGACATAAAACTGTCGGAAGAACGTATTTCCGGCTATCGAAACTTCTGTAACAAGATCTGGAACGCCGCCAGGTTCACCATGATGAATCTGGAAGGTTTTGCCCCTGACAATATTGTTTTTGAAGAGCTGGCACTATCAGAAACGGACGAATGGATACTTCATCGCCTTAACGAAACAGCTGATGAAACCGGAAGGGCTCTTGAAGAATACCGTTTTAACGAAGCTGCAATGACCTTGTACCAATTCACATGGAACGAATTCTGCGACTGGTATCTGGAGTTTTCCAAACAGGATCTGTACGGCACTGATCCGGTTCGCAAAGCCACAACACAGTATATCCTCTGGACGGTTCTTGAAAACCTTCTCCGTCTTCTGCATCCTTTCATCCCTTTTATTACAGAGGAGATCTGGCAGTCCCTTCCAAAGGGTGAACGCTGTTTCAGTCGTGGCTCAGGAGGAGACTGGTCTGCATCAATAATGCTGGCGCCTTATCCAATGAAAAGGGAAGACTGGCATTTTGAGGATGCTGCAGAAAGGATGAGCCAGATAATGGAAGCAATTTCGGCCATCCGCACAATCCGTGGTGAGATGGAGGTTCCTCCATCACGAGAGATAAATGTCCTCATCTCGGCTTCATCACAGGCTTCTGAAGATCTTGCAAAGCTTTTTGAAAACAAGATAAAGGCGCTTGCAAGGGTCAAAGAACTGATTATAGGCCAGAATCTTGAAAAACCTGAAGATGCATCAGTCCAGCCCGCCGGTGCATTTCAGATATTCGTACCTTTAAAAGGTCTTGTGGATGTTGCTGAGGAAGAAAAGCGACTTTTAAAAGAGATAGCCAAACTGGACAAAGAGGTTGAGATGTTCTCAAAAAAGCTCGAAAATCCAAGTTTTATTGACAGAGCGCCTGCAGATATCGTAGAGAAGGAAAAATCCAAGCTTGCAGAGGTAACCGGTAAGAAGGCTCTGCTGGAAGAAAGTCTGGAGAAGATAAAAAAGCTTAAATAAAATCAAGAGAGAAGAGGCTGTTAATCCGGATGCTCAGGTTTTCAGCCTCAATCTTGCAGAAACAAGCAACAAAGCCGCTAATACGGTGAAGCCGATACCAAAATTAGTAGCCCAACCTATAGATGACATGGCTCCGTAATCGGTAAAGGCTAGTGAACCGAAACCTGCAATAGTAGTCAGAGCAGATATAAGTACAGAGCGCCCGGCCTGCACAAAAGCCAAACCCTGCATCTCAGGAGAAGCCTCTGCGCAACGGTGCTGAATATGCAGACCGTAATCACTTCCCATCCCTATAATGGTTACCAGCACCATAACATTCATAAAGTTAAGCTTCATCCCTGCAAGCACCATAGCCCCCATCATTGCAACAGAGCCATACAGAACAGGCCCAAGCGTGGCTGTGATACCTTTAACATTTTTGAAGTGTGTAAGCAGCAGCAGCAATACCAGAAGAGTCCCAATGCCAACTCCGTTTACTGCACTTCTCCGCACCGCTGCCAGCAGTTCATCACTTACCAGATCTGTGCCTGTAACACGGGCTTCCGGCACAATAACTCCCAATTCAGTCACAAACTCCTTCTGATCAAGCTGATTGGCATTAAAATATAGGTAGGTAAGGCTATGCCATCCATTTTTATCCTGCAACAGATGTCTTTCAACCACACCCCTTAATGGAGACAATCCAAGCTCTCTTACGATTGCAGCCTCATCAGCCGGTCTGGTCAGACTCCCGTCCCGAATCTGTTTCAGGTATGGTTCAAATGGTTCTGTGCTAAAACCTTTCAGTATCAGTTTTTCCTTCAGTTTATCAGCTGTAATAGCAGCAGATTTAAAAACTTTTATGATTTCGGTCTGTTCAGACTGACTGTTCATCGTCTGGCCAAGACTGGACCAGGCCTTAAGCTTGCCTTCAGATTCCAGTCCTGCTGCCAGTGAAGCAACAACCTTGCTGCGATTCATTACATCAGTCTGAGTAGCGCCATCTACCGCAACCAGCAGGCTCTTGGGAGCCAGATTCAGATGTTTTTCCACAAGCTCCTGAGCCCTGAATGCCTCTGAATGCTGAGGTTGCAGATTCTTCAGCTCGCCATCAAACGAAATCCTGGTGGCAAATAGCCCGAATATAAGCAGCAACAGAGAGGATAAACCGAGAAGAAGTCGATAGTGACGACCGGAAAAGTTCCAGAGCCAGGCCATGCCAACAGTTGGCAACGACTTGTACTCTCTATCCGGTGAATCAATCATAGTTAAAATAATAGGCATAAGGAAAAGTGTTGCATAGAGGGAAAATATGACGCCAAACCCGACAAGAATCCCAAGTTCGGACAAGGCGCGCACCTCTGCCGGGGCAAGCGCAAGAAAAGGCAGAGCCGTAGTTGTTGCTGCGGTAAACAGACCCTCTCCGGTATCTACAACTGCCAGACGAATCGCCTCATCCGAAGCTACTCCAGCTGCACGTTCAGTATGAAAGCGGTCATACAGATGAATAGAGTAATCAGTGCCAAGACCAATGATAAGTGCCATGAATGCAAAGGAGATTATATGGATGCCGGACAGAAAAAGCCCGGCAGTGCCAAGCGCAAACAGCACTCCAAGCCCCAGGATAAGAGGAATCATCAATGTTGGCCAGACACGACGGTAGACTGCATAGAAGATAGCAAGCACAACAAACAGCGAAGAGATGATGCACGAGATTATATTTGCTTTCATGGCCGCTTCGTCAATAACAGCACTTATGTGAGCGCCTGCACAGGAAACCTGTACCTGCATCCCCTGACGCGCCTGGTTTATACCTGCAACAAGTTTTCTGGCAAAGACCATATCCTGCACCGGTCTGGCAGGTTCGGCAATCATGATAAGAACCCGTCCATCACGCGAAAGAAAATATGGTGAAGAGGAATCCATATCAAGAGCCTGGCTGCCTGCCTTTAATCGTGGCAAAACAAGTTCACTGAACCCCAGCGGGTCAACTCTGGTAACCGGAACTGCAGCAGCACCTATTGAACCGGCCAGTTGCAAGATCAGACTGTCAAGGGCTTTGTCCATACCGGTATCACTGATCTTATCAGCCAGCAGAGCTGAATCCTTCAAAGGAATAAATGCAGCAGGATGGGCTGCGGCAAAAGCAACCAGATTGATGAAACGTTCCGCCTCAGACTCCTCGTATATTTTATATACAACCCGATTGAAAGCAGGATGACCGTCAACATGAAGGGAGCGCAGACGTTCTGCCAGTCGGGATGCCTCCCCCGGCAACAGTGCAGCTTCACCCTCAAGCAGAAAATATGCCTCTCTGGCTCCGCCAGACCAGTCAAGAGAGTCAAGCAAGAGTCTCATTGCAGGCCGATCTGCCGGAAAAAGCCGGAAGATATCAGTTTCAAACCGGATCTGTGAAAGAGAATAGATGGAAAGCAGAATCAGAAGCAGAAAAGTGGCGACAACCTTGTATGGAGAGTTTCGGGTAATCCGGTAAATCCACGATAGATGGCTGATAGTGATATTACTGAGGAGTTCAAAAATCCGGTTAAAGCGGAACAGGCTCATTTATCATTGCGCCTTCAGTTCAGAAAGGGAGAATAGACGGAGACCTTGCATCTGGATTGTAAAAGCGGTTAACTCCAGTTCAGTATTTGCCTCCGGTTCCTCAAGGTTAAGTTTTACCCTGTCACCATCAGCTGTTTCCATTTGCAACTCCATAGGCAGACAGACATTTGAGAGGTTTTTATGCTTTCGATAGCTGACCAGCTCACCGCTTTTCAGGCTTTTTTCAACTAACAGACCATCTCTAATGGTAATATGCTCCATCCCCCCATTTACAGAAGTCCGCTCTATAATACCATCTAAAGGGGATCCGGATTGCGGCTCTGAATCCAGAACCCACCGCAGCATGGCAAAACCGCGTTGACCGGCTGCAGCAGGCAAATCCGCAATCCTTCCCTGATAAGCAACGCCAGTTGCCGGATAGACAATGGTAATATTGTCTCCGGCAACCAGCGTATCCATAACTGTTGTGCCAAACGGAGAAAGTATTATCAGACGCAGATGATCAGGACGCCTGTACAGCATCACGCCACGCCCCGAGATATGCCTGTCAGCAGTTCTTAGTGATACGGTTACTGTAGAACTCAAGGTTTCCAGTGCCACTTTCGATGCAAGCGAAACACCGCATGAACCAGAGGAATCTCTGCCGGTTGCACAGGCCGATAAGAGAGCAGAAACTGCAAATAAAAAGAAGTAACGTAACATATTCATTCCAGACTGAAATCAGCCACTGTCAGACCGACATTCCTTTTGATCTTTTGAAAGTTCATCTCTGTTCTGTCACCGGTTCGCTCCAGCAGAAGCAGCTTTCTGACGGTACCGTCATTATGAAGGAAGACTGTCAACTCCTTCAACTGACCTCCAGAGGTCGGTTTGATTGAAATGGTGGTCAGCTGTCCTGTCTTATCAGCCCGTATCTCCATCCCATCAGGCACCCTTGTAACAGGTTTGGCAACTGTTGCAAACCAATGGGAAAGACCCTGTTCAGAAGGAAGAACAATCCGTTGCAACTCTCCATTTTCTCCCATTTTCTGTTGGAGTACTGTATCCCTAAGCAGCACCCTGGCAGTATATGGAGGAACAAGCTCCATAAAGAACAGATCCGGCTTTCTGAACCGTATCCTGCCCTGCATAACCAGTTTTTTCTTCATTATGGAAAGATGCTTTACCTGAACAAGGTCTGCGGTAAAATCATTCATACCGGCAAAGGAAAGCCTTAGCGCCTCCAGCCCCTCTACAGGAGTCAGGGTACGGGCAGTTGCGGGGACTGCAAAAGCAGCTAAAAAAAGAATGAGCAATATAGTAAACAATAATTTCATAGCGTTCCAATTCCGAGGGTAAGGGTTGCATTAAGCAGTTCTTCATCCCGGACAGTCACGGTACCCTGCACCAGACAGAGACGTCCAAAGGATTTTACGATCCTGGCTGAAACCTCCAATGTATCGCCCGGCTCAGGCAGACGACCAAAACTGGCATGGTCAACAGCTGCCAGAAAACCACCCTCTCCTTCTCTCTCAGCCGCTGCAATTCCAGATAGTTGAGCCAGAATCTCCAGCAGAAATGACTGCGGAATATACTGCATTGAACAACTGGTTCTATATCGACCTGCAGCGCTTACGCCAGGGTTCTGTTCCAAAACCCTGTCAAGCATCAGAAATGGATACCTGTGTGGCAGATATTGAGCAGGGTTGGGACTAAACAGTGTCGCCACCTTTAAGAGTTATTGCAAAATAAGGGCCTTGAGGTGAGACCGCCAGATGCAGCCCATGATCGGCCGGTTGTAAAAGTCTGGTCAGAATTCCAATTACGGTTCCCCCCATAGCCAATGACCTTCCGAATATCCGGCCAGGGTACAGCAGTGATTCCGACTGAAGCTTTTCGAAAAAAGGCGTCGCAGACTCTTCGGTTCCAGAAACAGTTATCCTGTCAAATTTATTATTACTCCCAAGTAGCAGCTCTATTCCTCGCTTTTCATTTCCTGGCAGCAGATATCCTACACTGTTGATTGAATCAATACTGGCCTTTATAGTTGCCCCCCTTTTTATAGCATGGTCAGTCCGCTCCAGAACGAGTATGCCTGCTCCTTCGCCAAAACCTGCCGCAAACCTTTTCAACTGGCCGGTCGCAGAAAAACCACGGATCATCTGGGGAGTCAGCTCATCTACCCCACCTGCCAGCATAACGTCAGCCCGGCCTTCTTCAATAAAGCGGCATGCGGCCAGAATAGCCGATTCAGCAGAGCAGAATCTTTGAATAAAGGTTATGTTGGGAGCCTTAAGAGCGTATTCAATAGATGTATTCCCAGCCGGCGCATTTGCCACCGTATTTGGGAAAAGCATAGGTGCAAGACCGGCAATCCCCCCCTTATAATAACCGGTCAGAAGTTCGGATGAATTTGCTATCCCCCCGAATCCACATCCCAGGGCAATTCCTATACGTTCAGCCGGTATCTCCCCTTTTGCAATAGAAGCATCCGCAAGAGCCATACCTGTAGTAGCAACTGCAAACTGGCTGGCTCTATCAAGCTTTCTAGCCTTTAAAGGGACAATAAAATCCGTTCCCTTGAAGCTCTCAGCTCTCCCCCAAAACTGACCTTCAATACCGGCAATCTCTTCAGGAATCGGCTTAAGACAACTGGCTCCTCTGGCTAAAGCGTCAATCAAGGGCTCCAGACCTGTCCCTGCAGCACTGATTGCACTGCATCCGGTTATTGCAATTCCGGTATTAAAAGAAAAACGGGTCATTTGCTGTTCTCCCTGTAAATGCCTGAACCAAGCACCAGTGAGGTACTGTTTCCACCAAACGCAAAGGAGTTGGAAAGGGCTATCTTCAAATCTGTAATACGGCTCCCTTCATGACAGTAGTCAAGATCACATTCCGGATCAGCTCCCCGGAAATGCAATGTCTGCGGAATAACAGAGGCATTAAGGCATAGCAGGGTTGCAACAGCTTCAATAGCACCCGCTGCTCCAAGACAATGACCTGTTACAGGCTTGGTGGATACAAGTGGAACATTTACTCCAGATGCTGTGAAAAGCTTTTTGACCGCATTCGATTCAACCACATCATTCAGTGGCGTCCCTGTGCCATGCGCATTTATCCAGCCAATATCAGAATAGTCAACTCCAGCTGCGGATATTGCGCTGTTCATCACCCTTGCGGCAGAAGCTGCTGTAGGTTCTGGAGCCGTTATATGATAGGCCTCTCCGATCAGGGCATATCCCAGAAGATAACCCAGAATATCTGCTCCACGTTCTCTGGCTTTCTCCTCATCCTCCAAAACCATAAATGCAGCCCCCTCCCCAAGCGATAATCCCTGACGACCAAGACTGAAAGGGGCGCATGGTTCTGGATCAACAACCTTGAGAGCGTTGAATCCGGCAAATGTCAGCATGGCAAGCGAATCTGCCCCGCCGCATAACATAGCCTGCTGACGACCTGTACGGATCAGATCCGCAGCCCAGCCAATAGCTGTTCCTGATGATGAGCAGGCGGTAGTTATTGTTCCCTGATATCCGGCAAAACCGAATGTATGAGCTACTGCCGTTGCTGTGCTGTCAGGAAGCAATGTACGAAGCAACCCCGGTTTCGCACTCTTCCCGGACAACTCCGACTGAAGCCAGCTTTCCGCTGAGAGCATACCACCAACCCCGCCTCCGATAGAGACACCTATCTGATATGGATCATATACCCCTGAGAGTGAACTCATCTCAACAGCTTCTCTGGCACTTATAATTGCAAACTGGTCTGTGCGTGAAAGTCGGTGAATCTGGTCAGGCGGAAAATAATCTGCCGGATTGTAATCCTTAACCTGACATCCAATTCGTGAAGGGAATGGGGAGACGTCAAAGAGATCGACTGAGCGGATTCCACTTTTCCCCCTGGTTATCGCATCAATAAATGAACCGGTATCTTTTGCAGCGCCGCAGAAAACCCCGATTCCGGTTATGGCAACAACTCTCTCGGTCAAAGAATACCCCCATCTACAACAAGAGATTGTCCAGTGATATAAGAGGCTCTGGATGATGCTAGAAAGAGAACAGCTGCCGCAACCTCCTCAGGCCTGCCTATCCTTCCCAAAGCCGAAGATTTAACAATTCTGTCAACCTGTTCCTGCTTAAGTCCGGCTGTCATATCTGTATCGACAAGTCCCGCTGTCACTGTGTTAACCCTTATCCCCATACCTCCAAGTTCACGCGCAAGAGACTTGCCAAAGCTGATAATCGCCCCCTTTGAGGCCGCATAGTTGGTCTGTCCTGCGGCACCGGCTATCCCAGAAACGGATGAAATGTTTATTATCACACCACTACGACGGGACAACATCTTGCGTACCCCCCATTTGCAGCAATAAAACATCGGATACAGGTTGGTGCGGATAACACAGTCCCAATCATCATCAGACATCATTGCCAGAAATCCGTCACGGATGATCCCTGCGTTATTGACCAGCACATCCAATGAACCTTTTTCAGCAGTAACGGTATCAATAAAGGCAGCAGCGCCTTTTGAGCTACCGATATCAGATCTTATCACCGTAATACTTCCTGACAACTCTGCAGCATCAGCCTGCAGCTTGAGAGCAGCCTCGTCATTACTCAGATAGGCTGCAAAAACGGTGGCTCCCGCCGCAGCAAAATCAAGAGATATAGCCCTACCAATTCCACGCGTTCCACCTGTTACGGCAACCACTATATCTTTAAATTCATGATTCATACCGGTTTAACACCTCAAATAAACAAAAATCTCCATTACGGTTACAAAAAATGACTGAAATCACTTCATAGGTGAGATTCTACTTCTTCCAAGCCTCTTCAGCAACTTCCAAAGTGGACCCCTGACCTTGAACATCCGCAACGCCTCAAGCATTGCATCACTGATATTTATCTCCAACCCCGGAACTATCCAGGTCTTGCGCAGCATAGCCTGCTCTGTCACAATCGCTGAAAGTCGTTCCTTTATTGCCGGAGCAAGATAAAAAACCGGAGTCAGCAGGTCAGTCTCCTCAGTAACAATCCCCTCTTCTAAAGCTGTTCTATGAAGATCGGTGCCAGGATAGATCCTTACCCCTGTCATAGCAATAACCGCTGTAGGCTCCAGTTCATCCATAAGCCTGAAGGTATCCAGAACTGTTTCTTCGGTTTCCCCCGGTCCTCCAAAGATTATATAGTGCGCAAAGTCCAGGCCTGCATCATGACAGAGCCGTGAGGCGGCTCTTACCTGTTCCACCGTAAAAGACTTGCCCAGGGTTTTCAAAATTTCAGGGGATCCGGAATCAGTGCCAAACTCAACAGCATCGCAACCTGCGCGCCGCATAACCTCAAGCAGCTCCGGTGAAATGAAATCAGGATTTATAAATGCAGACCAGTTGACAACAACTTCTTCCTGGATCATTTTTTTACAGAGCTGACTGGCGAACTCAACAGGATAATTAAATATGTCATCTACAAAATAGAGGTAATCCACCCCGTAATCGTTTATAAGAAACCTAATCTCCATGATAATATCATCAACGGGACGAAGCCTTATCTTCCTCCCTTCCAACAGAGGATATGTGCAGTAACTGCAACTGAACGGACAGCCACGTTTTGTCTGTAGATTGGCCATTCCGCCATCTTTAAGGTAACTTGCAACATCAAAAAACGATCTGTCCGGTGTCTTGATCTCTCTCATCAGCTGTTGAGGTATAAAGCTGTTTCTACCCGCCAACAGCACCCCTGGCAATATTGAAGGATCCCGTTTTTCTGAGATACAGTCCAGAAGCAGAGGCAACGTCTCCTCCCCCTCCCCCAGCAGACCAAAATCAGCCTTGCATGCCGCCAATATCTCAATCGGCATAAGACTGAAGCCTGAACCTCCAACAATTACAGGAGCACGCCCCTTGCAGACGGTAACCAGTTCCGTCAGTTCAGGGAGATAGGATTTAGCTACTGGCCAGGTAACATTATCCAGGTTTCTTAAAGATATGATTACAGCATCAGGAACATCTGAAGAAAGTTTTTCTTCGAGGGCAGAAACCGGTTCAGGCTCAAAGCAGAGATCCAGCACAGAAAGTAGATGTCCGGCATCCTGCAACGGCCTGGCAATGAAAGACAATCCCAACGGAAAAACCGGATAGGGGGTACGTTCACGATTGGCCGAAACAAGGAGGAGTTTCATTCGGCATCTCCGGCCAGCCAGGCCTTCATCCTGGCTACCCTCTCATCAATCTCTTCAGGCAGTCTGTACTGCAGAACACCGGAACTGTTGGTAAGAACATGTCTTACAAGACCGGAGGCCAGACGTTCTCCATCAGAGGCAAGCATCTCGCAGCGAAAAGAGAGCATCGCAGCCTCATCACCTTCAAGCAATGTGCAGATCCTGACTTCATCATTAAAGCGGGCAGGCCGCAAATATTTCAGTTCAAGAGAAACAACAGGTCCCATATAAGAAAGACCTGCAAGATCATCAGGTCCAAGCCCGAACTGTCTGGATAGGCTGTTACGACCAATCTCCATCCAGGCGACATAATGTCCATGCCATGCAACCTGGTAGGAATCAACTTCGTTAAAACGGACTGTTATGACTGTCTCGTGGTATCTCACCTGTAGCTGTTCTCCGAATCTATCCATCTGTTGAATTTTTTAAGGGCATTACCGCTGCCAACCTCTACAGAATTTTTTACCCCGCTCTGCAGAAGCGCTTTATAGCTACGCTCCCACCAGACCGGCTTTAGCAGCTCATCCACCAGAAAAGAGGAAATATCAGATACCTTGAGAGTTGTCTGGCCGATATGCTCTATCACCGGAATTGCAGGCTCAGCAAAACTGTAATCCGAGACAACAGCTTCAAGTTGAGATGAAATAAGAGCCATCAAAGGAGTATGCAACGGAGCCTCGCAACTGAAACTGCTGGCGCTAAAGGCACCAGCTTCACGGCATTCAGCAAGGGCTGACTCAATCCCCTCTTTTTCCCCTGCCAGCAGAAAATGACTTGATGTGTTGTAATTTGCCACAAAAACCCCGTTATTTGCAGCTGAAGATTCTACAGCTCCGACAGACAGACCAATAGGACAGCCAAGGGCATACTCCTTTTTTTCACTCATAACGCTCATACAGCCTCCCAGACGGGCTGCCAGTTCAAGGGCATCCCCCTCCGTGATGCAGCCAGCCGCATTAAGGGCGGCATAAATACCCAAAGAGTGTTCGGCTATCAGCTCCGGTTTCTCGCCGTTAGAGAGCAGTCTACGGGTACGGTAAAGCGACATTGCAACCCCGTAAATCTGAAGAGATGTATGATAGCTTAGAGAACATGCCAAGAGCGGTTTATGATTTTCAAGGTCATAACCGCAACGTTCCAGGCAGAGACGATTGAGAATCCTGAAATCATCGTCATCAGGAATACTCGGTTCATACTGTAACGGCTGCCCCGGAAAGATCCATCCGTTCATACAGTTGACCTGCGGGAAGGGACTGAAGCAGCAAGATATTCCTTCATATATTCCGCCGGCTTCATCATACTCTGTGTCCGCCACAAGACCTTTATTATGTATGGGATCTGTGATGGTCTGACCTGTTTAATCCAGTCCATTATCCCTTTATCACCTGCGGTATTCAGGATTGAACGCCTCCATGTTTCAGCATATAGCTCAAAAAAACGGGCTGCCCCAAGCTTCGGTTCCCACAGGAGGTGATGCATGTCAAAATTTGCCCAAGGCTGTCCTTTAGTCTTGTCAGTAACTGACTGATAGTAATCAGTGCCTGGCAAAGGTGTGAGAATAGTAAAACCTGCACGCTGAAGACTATACTGTTGAACAAAATGCCACAACTGGCTGAACCCATCTTCATCCCAGTCAGGGTCAACCAGAAAGTTGCCGTTGATACCATATTTCAGATCACGGGAAATCCTTACCGCCTCGATGCTCTCTTTTATTCCGGAATCTTTATCCAGGTAGGCCAGGCCGTTGTCACTGGCTGCCTCCAGTCCCAGGAATATATCAAAGTCCTTTGCAAGCGGACGCCATGCTGCCATTATCTCTGCACTTCTGCAGATAAGATCCGTTCTGGTCTGAACCAGTATCCATCGTTTATAAACCCCGCGTTTTTTAAGAGCTGCGGCAAGCTCCATGCTGCGAGCAGGGTTATGCCAGAACAGGTCATCCGCAACGAAGATGGCATCTCCGGTTGTGGCAAAATCTTCTATTACAGCCTCAATAGAGCGCTCACGGCATGTACGGTCATACAGCTGCCAGACAGAACAGAATGAACAACGATGAGGGCATCCTCGCGCGGTTTCAATAAGCCATACAGGCTTGAACAAAAGACAGTGATAGCCTGAACGGTGCTGTTCAACCAGTTGTCTTGCCGGAAGCGACACCAGATCAAGAGACGGACGTTCATTCGATACAGCTGTTGATATCCATCCATCACCCGTTTTTAAACGCAATCCAGGCAACTTTTCAAGAGAGATACCGGCTTCCAGATATTCTGCAAGCATCGGAGTCAACATCTCACCATCTTCAACCATCACGGCATCCACTGCAGGATCTTCCACTCCAGAAGAAAAAGCGGCTGCCGCATGCCCTCCTACCAGAACAAATGCATCAGGCGCCAGCCTCTTAACCTCGCGGGCAGTTTCAATCACCCTGTCAAACTCAAGGGTATGCAGGCAGCTTATACCAACCAGCACAGGTTTTGAACGCCTTATCCAGCTTTTAAGAGCCGGCCTAAAACGGAGATCCGCAATAGTTACTTTGTGGCCATCCCGTAAAAGGGCGGATGCTATATATTCAAGCCCCAGCGGCTCAACACAGAAAAACGGCCCCAAACCAAATTTGTCATTGCCTGGATGGGGACGGAGCAGCAGGATGTTCATGCAGCATTCCCCTCCTTGCCGTAAATTCCTCCACGTCTCAGGATATTATAGAGGAGATTCACCCCCTTGCCAGGACTCTGCATAACCCTTCCTGCAATGGCAGACCAGGAATAAGCCTCGCGTCTGGCATCAACCCACCCCTTATACAACCGTTCTGGAGACATCAGCCTGGGCTGAAACACCACCTGAGTATGGTTGTAGTTCTGCCAGTCAGTATGCAGCATCCTGCCTTCTTTCTGATACTGGCTGAAAAGAGCTGTCCCTGGATATGGTGTGAGTATATGAAATGTCGGCAGACTTGCTCCACAATCTTCAAGATAGCGGACTGTTCTCTCAAAAATACCTTCATCATGATCATCAAAACCGAATATTACAGATGCCTCAAGGACAATTCCGGTATCACGTATCCGTTTGATAAGATCAGCCTGTTTCGATTTACCGGCAGTCTTTGGATGATTTGCAAACTCCCCATCCGGCGATTCAAGACCTACAAATATACCTATGCATCCTGAATCAGCCAGCAGACGGACAAGTTCCGGATCCTCGGCAAAGCGGAGGTTTGCCTGACCACCCCACTTTAAACCCATCCCTGCCATCCCTTTAAGTATCGGTTTGGCTCTTGATGGATCCCCCAGAATATTGTCGTCAAGAAAAACCATAAGACCTGGTTCAAAACTTTCTAACTCAGACAGAATATCTTTTGGATCACGATATCGGAATGTATGTCCAAAATATGGGGTTATTGTACAGAATGGACAGTTGTATGGGCAACCACGGCTTGCCTGTAATGTCCTTGTTGTCAGATACTTGCGACTGCCCAGAAAATCACGGCGAGACCAGGGGATCTCAAGGAGATTACCTTCTGGAACAACTCGATAAAATCTTTTCAGGCGGTTGTTTAGCAGGTCATCCAACAGCCCGGCCCAAACCGGTTCAGCTTCTCCAATCACAATGGCATCAGCATGTTCAATGGCTTCATCAGGGAGAACGGTAGGATGCATACCTCCAATTACAACCGGCAACCCCCTCTTCCTGAATCTGTCAGCAATCTGATATGCCCGCACAGCCTGATGAGTCATGGCTGTAATCCCGATCAGGTCATAATCGCCATCAAAATCAATATCTTCCTGCACCTCGTCAGCCAGCAGAACCTCCCATTCAGGAGGTGTAGCAGCAGCAACCTGCTTTAACGAAAGAGATGGAAGCTGAAAACGCTTTACCCAGCCAAGTTTATGTACAGCCGGATATACCAGCAGGAGACGCAACTTCCTGTTCATGAATCAGCCCGTTTTTTTCTGATTGCAGATCTAAATCCGATATTCATAGGGGCAAAGACCTGAACAGAACGATGCAGTTTGAATATCCTGCGATAAATCGAAGCAAAGGAATAAAAAGATCTACAGATCTGTTCATATCCATCCTGCAACTCCTTTACTGTCATCCCTTTGGGTGTAAATGTAACATGTTCCATATCATAATCACGCCAGTCATTATTGAATATACGCCCTTCAGCTTCAAGACGGTGACGAACCCTGGTGCCTGGATAAGGGGTAAGGATTGGAAAAATGGCTGCCTCAAGACGAATATCTTCACAGAATCTGAGGGTCTTTTCAAAAACATCCGGTGTATCCCCATCGGTACCCATAACAAATGATCCAAGAATACCTATACCTTTCTCACGAAAGAGCGAAGCATACTCTTTATAAGATTCAGCCTTGTTTGTTACCTTGCCCATAGCCGCCAAAGAGGCCTGATTCAGGGATTCAAAACCGACAAACATACCTATGCAGCCGGACTCTCCGGCTGCCTTTAGCAGCTCCGAATCTTCGGCAAAATCAATCGGAGCATGTGATAACCACTTAAGCCCCATCCCCTTCATACCGGAAAACAGGGGAAGAGAATAGCGGCGATCAGCTACAATATTGTCATCAACAAAAAAGACAAATGAGTTTACCTTGCGAAGCTGTTCCAGTTCAGCCAACACCTGTTCAACAGGACGTTTACGGTATTTACGTCCATAGAAAGCGGTTACAGAACAGAATTCACAATCAAACGGACAACCACGTGTAGTCTGTATGGTATTGGTAAAAAGATGTCCGGAACCTTTGAAGATTTCACGTCTTGCAGGTAGAATTATTGAGGTGTCAACCAGATCCGCTGCCTTGTAGAGTGGCCGGAGCCTGCCTGCTTTAAAATCATTAAGCAGTAGCGGCCAGACAAGTTCCCCTTCTCCAACCACAACAGAATCAACATGCCGGAGAGCTTCATCAGGAAGGTTGCTTGCATGAAAACCGCCCATAACAACGGTTTTACCTCTTGAGCGAAACTGATCAGCAAGATGATATGCCCGATTAGCCTGGGCAGTCATTGCGGTAAGGGCTACAATATCAGCATCAGAGTTAAAATCAGTCGGACGCACAGCATCATCGTGGAACGCCGTTTCCCATTCAGGTGGAGTGACAGCCGCAATAGCCGCAAGAGACAAGGTGGGAAACTTGAAGGCCAGCTCGCCCCATAAACGCCCCCTAGGCCAGCCAGGAGAAAGAAAAAGTACCTTCATTCGGAATTGTTACTTCCGGTTTGCAGCTATATAGTCAGCCATTGCCCTAACAGAGGCAAAGACTTTTGTTCCAACAGCAGCATCCGGCACTACAACACCAAATTCCTTTTCCATAGCTACCACCAGCTGTAGGGCATCAATCGAATCAAGCCCAAGTCCCTCGCCAAAAAGAGGAGCATCGCTATCTATCTCTTCAGCTGTCATCCCCTCAATACGAAGGGCATCTATAATCAACTGTTTTACTTTAAAAATCAGTTCTTCAGACATATCTATTGTTCCTTTACGTTATTTTTCCAGAAATCAAAGAAGTTATACCACTGATCAGGGTACTCCCTTATATACCTTTCAAAAACAGCCGCCAGCTTTTCCATCCCTTGCTGTATAGCCTCTTTATGTTGACTATGTCCGCTTTTGAAAAAAATAGGGTCATCCATCAGAGTCGCATAGCGGCCATTATCTTCCATAACAACAAACACCGGCAGAACAGGGGCTCCGGTTGCCATTGAAAGGTAGGCGACACCAACCGGTAAAGGTGTAGGAATGCCAAAAAACGGAACTGTAACCGTATTGGATGAACCATCCCTGTCACCTATAAGACAGACAATCTCGTTCCTGCGCAACGCGTTTATCGCTTCGATAATCGCGAAAGGGGACGTTTCATTACGATCAACATAGATAACGCCTACACCTCGTTCTTGCCTGACACGCCTGCGCAGGTCATCAACTTTTTCATCCGGTTCAGGAAAGGTGAGTACATTGATCCTGTAGCCGAGATCCGCCAGTCCAAGCCCCCCTAATTCCCAGGTTCCAAGATGCGGAGATACCAGAATTGCTCCGGTTCCTGCTGCCAGAGCCGCTTGCAGATGTTTAGAATCAGATCTTCTGCCAATAAGAGCCTGAAGGCTTGAACCTTTGAGGCGGATCATCAGCATAAGATCACACCAGTTGCGACTGAATTTATACATGGAAGAGAACAAGAGAGTCTCAACATTTCTACGGCCTGTTACGACGCGAAGATTAGCCCGCTGTCCCCTACGCTGCTCAGATGCAAATATATAGATACAGCAGGCGGCAATCCAGGCAAACGGAGGGACAAGAGGTCGTGGAACCAGTCGTGTGAACAGAGAGATCAGCAGAAGATTCATACTGCTGTAAAGCGCCATCCCTGTCTAAAGCCCTCCAGCTTTTCGTTTACGAACAGGATGATCCTGAAAATCATTTTCCCAGACCTGATCGGCAATTTCAGCATAATCTTCAGAATATTCATCCATCTTATCTGCCAAAGCTGTAAAGATCTCTTCAGCGCCAGGATGGGTTGGGTAGACCCCTGCAGAACTGAAAAATTCCCGTCCGTAATCAGGATGATCAATCAGCATGCAGGGACGCAGCAGATTATCATGCTCACCCTGTTTTTCACGGATAAGTTTGAAAAGTGGAGATGAAAGTGCATCTTTCAGAGTGGTTTTTCTTATATTGTCCGCTGCAAAATGGCAGAAAACACAGGGTTCAACATCACCATTGGCATTTATATGCAGATATTTTCTGCCTCCTGCAAGACAACCTGATATAAGAGGCCCATCATTCCAGAAATCAACAAAAAGCATCGGCTTGGTGGCACGAAAACCGATTGTGGACTGACGCAACTGATCTCGCTGTTCTGGAGAAGGCATCAGCGCAGTATCAGGATTTCTGCCAACCGGCACATATGAAAACAGCCAGAGCGCGAACACTCCCTGTTTATGAAGAAAATCAATATAAGCAGGATCCGTTATGATATCAGTATTTTTACTGGAATGAGTAAATGATCCGCAAAATGAAAGGCCATTCTCACGCATAAGACACATTGCATTCATAACCTTATTAAAATGCCCGGCTCCACGGCGTTCATCGGTTTCCTTCTCATACCCTTCAAGAGAAAATGCAGGCATTACGTTGCCGACTTCAATCAGGCGACTGACCATATCCTCATCAATAAGGCCACCGTGGGTAAATACCAGAAAGGCCATATCGCTATGTTTTTTAAAAATCTCAAAGATATCATCCTTGAAGAATGGCTCACCGCCGGATATGACAGCAAAATAGTTCCCCATCTCTTTCATCTGGGTGAGCAGGGAATCAATCTCTTCAAGTGTCAGTTCAAGAGATTTATTATAATCTCCTGCATAGCAACCATAGCAGGAGAGATTACAACGCATGGTAACGGATATAACTACCGTTGATGGAGGGTAGAATCCGTTCTGTTCAGCCCATTCTTTACGCCTGTTTGTACCTGAAAGCAGGTGGTTTATAGCAAGATTGGTTATCCATTTGTCACGTTGATTGGGATGTAGTTCCTTTAAAATACGTCTGGGAAACTCTATCGATGGATGTTTCTGCTGGATAAGATTTCTAATCCAGCGGATACGCTCTTTGTAATAATCCTTTTTAGGTACAAGCTCCATAAGATGAGTCATTCTGATTAAAGTCTCATCAGAGGAGGTTGTTGCCAGGTTAAGCAGATATGAAACCAGCTTTTCACGGGTATATGAAGTAAGTGATTGAAGCATCTACCGCCTCTCTACATAAATCTTAAAAATGTCATACAGATATTCCAGGTATCCCTTACCGGACGGTAGTGGCTTGTTGCACGGCCATCCGCAACTCTTGCAGGCACAGGAATGGAACCCAGGGTGAAACCGGATTTCCATCCCTTCATCAAAATCTCCATTTCAAGGTCATAACCTGTCTTTTCCAAATGAATAGACTTAAGCAAATTTGCACTATAATACCTGAAACCTGACTGGCTGTCAGCAATTTCGAAACCGGTTGCCTTTTTCAAACACCAGACACCAAAACGGTTCCATGCCTTACGAAGTCCTGCCATCTCCTCGAACTGGCTATGCCTGGAAGCCAACAGGCAACCAAAATCACCTTTTACAGCTGCGTCCAGGAGGAGTGGAATTGCCGTAGGATCATGCTGTCCATCAGCATCAATGGTTATTAATGAATCAAATCCGTTACTGATCGCCCAATCAAACCCTGTGCGTAAAGCAGCTCCTTTGCCCATATTTGATGAATGAGAAAGAATAGTAAGTTGCAGTCCATCAAGAACATCAACTGTGGAATCTGTAGATCCATCATCCACTACGATCAAATGCAGTCGGTGTTGAATGCACTCCTCTGCAACTTTGCGTATTGTCTTCGCGGCATTAAATGCAGGTATCAGGATGCAGGCTGCCATGTTTTAACAAGTTCTCCCAAAGGTTTGAATCTGAATTCTGAGAAAAGCCTCTCTAAACGATCTTCAGAGCTGGTTCGCAAACCATATGTGACAAAACCCTTGAAAACTCCGAGGTCAAGACGAGGACCTTCAGGATCAAGCTCTCTTGGATGAACAAAGATAACAGCAGGTTGGCCTCTATCTGTATATTTTCTTAAAGTAGACTGAATCATTGAAAAAGGGAAAAACCTGAACCCCCATCCGCCACCAGTAGGAAGATTGATTAATGGGGTCTTTGTAACCATAGGTGGTACTTCCCAGACGTTTCCCGCTTCAGTCTCAATCAAGTGTGAGTAGAGTGGACCATCTGACTCGCCAATAGCCGCCAATGGGGTCAGACTGCTATCATATTGATATCCGGATTCCGCAAGTATTTTAAATGCCCAGGGGGTATTAATTCGTGATAAAGACCAGCGTGGCGCCCTGAAGCCAACAGGTTTACAGCCTGTTTGACTTTCGATTATTGAGGCGGTTCTTTCAAGCTCATCCCTGAATTCATCAGGGGTCAGTTCAATAACCAATCTGTGAGACCAGCCATGAGAAGCTATCTCGTGTCCATTATCTGCTATTTTAGGAAGTAATTCAGGGTGCTCTGCAGCTACAGAACCCAGCACAAAAAATGTTGCGTTAATATTATTACGATGAAGCAGATCAAGAATAATCCGTGTAGTCTCAACAACCCTGCCACCAGCCTCCGCAGCGGTTGGAGGTTTAACGCCGCATACATGGTACCAGTCTTCAAGATCAACAGAAATAGCATGAAAAGATTCAACTGTAGAAAGAAGGGAAGGCATTTGCTCTTTTTAGAGTACCTTTTGCAGAGAGTCAAGGAATCGGAGTAATCTCATATACACCCATATTATATGATGCCCCTTTACCAAGATGAAACATACTCCCTAATTTCAATATTGGCCCCAGCTCATCAAAAGCGCCGGTTAATTCAAATAAACCGCTTACCCCTCTGACAGAGCTTCTATAATCAGTTACAGAAGGCGCTATCTTGACAAGTTTTACATTTTCAGCCAGTTCGACAAAATTTTTAAACTGATCATAACTATTAAAAAAACCGTAATACGAAAAAAGCGAAGAGATGCGACGCAACATAGAACGTACAAATTGTACAGCCTCAAACCTCTGCAACTCACGTCCATTTTTCATGATTCTTAAAGGAGATTTAATTTCAATTTCAACCCGATTACAACCATTAAATTGACTGTCGTAGTTGGCAAGAAATTCTTTAGCAGAAAGTATCGGAAGATTAACTGATTCTGTTCTGCCTGTTAAGACGAACTCACTCTGTTTTTGCTGATAGTCAACTGTAGCTGTTCGACATGATGACCTGACACCCGCAAGTTCATCCAGTGCAGATATAAAGAGAGATATATGCATGGAAGCTGTTCCAAGCAGAGTCAACAAAAAACTCTCAGGTTCTCTGTCAACCTTTGTAACTCTCTCAAAAAAATATGGCAATCCAGGTTTCTGAAATCTTCGGACAACTTCAGGATCGTAGGAAAGCTGTCTTCCTGTCAGAAACGGAATCGGACAGTTCTGGTTTGAATAACATTTTTCACAGACAGTGCCCGAATGCTGGCAACTGAGCTTTTGCAAAATCTCCTCAAACAAGCGCCCCTTACCTGTTAGAACCGGCATGATACTTTTCAGAGACTCAGGATTAGGAGTTATAGCCAGCCTTGTAATATTCAAGTCCATAAAAAGCGAGGCGATCGTTACCGATCGCCTCAATTACTCCAATATTAAGTAAATTTAAAATCAGAATTGAGCTTTGAAATATTCCCTGTTCATCCGGGCGATGAACTTGACGTTAATCCCCTTTGGACAGGCAGCCTGACATTCATAGTGATTTGTGCAGTTACCGAAGTTGTTATCCTTCATTGCCTGAACCATATTCAGAACACGCTGTTTGGCTTCAGGTCTGCCCTGTGGCAATACCGCAAACTGGGAAACCTTGGCACCGGTAAACAGCATTGCAGCTCCGTTAGGACAACCTGCAACGCATGCTCCACAACCAATACATTCAGCAGCATCCATTGATTCATCAGCAGCCGGCTTTGGAATCAGTGTTGAATTGGCATCAGGTACACCACCGGTATGGCATGATGTATATCCACCAGCCTGGATAATCCTGTCCAGAGCAGAACGGTCAACTACAAGGTCTTTAAGAAGCGGGAAGGCACGGGCACGCCACGGTTCAACATAGATGGTGTCGCCATCCTTGAACTTACGCATATGCAGCTGGCATACGGTAGTACGCTCCTGCCCGCCATGAGCCATACCGTTAATAACCTGCGAACACATACCGCAGATACCTTCACGGCAGTCATGGTCAAAGTTTACCGGCTCCTTGCCTGCATGGATCAGATCCTCATTGAGGACATCGAGCATCTCCAGAAAGGAGTGATGCCCTGTAATCCCTTTGACCGTATAGTTTTCAAATTTGCCAGTGTCGTTGGCGTTTTTCTGGCGCCACACGACAAGGTTGATAGTCATGGTCTTGTGATCGCTCATTATTTGTAGCTCCTTACGGCGAGATGGATGTTCTCGAATTTGAGGGGTTCCTTATGCAGTTCAGGCTCTTTGTTTTCCCCTTTGTACTCCCATGCTGCGGCATAGCAGAAATCAGCGTCATTACGCTTGGCTTCACCGTCATCATACTGGTGCTCGACACGGAAGTGACCACCACAGGACTCTTCACGATTAAGCGCATCACGAACAAGCAGTGGTCCAAACTCAAAGAAGTCCTGGGTACGCCAAGCAGCTTCAAGTTGCTGGTTAAACTCAGCGCCGGTGCCAGTAACCTTGACATTCTGCAGAAATTCCTGATGAAGCTCAGGAATCTTCTTAAGGTTTTCTTCCAGAGATTCTTTTGAACGAGCCATACCACAGTTGTTCCACATAAGGCGACCAAGCTCACGCATATAGTGAGTTGGGGTTTCCTTGCCCTTAATATTGAGCAACTTGTTTATACGCTCTTTTACCTCGTCAGCAGACTGCTTGAACTCTGACGGATCGGTAGAGGTTCCGTACGGTTTGATTGATGCCAGATAACCACCAATGGTGTATGGAATGACAAAGTAACCGTCAGCCAGACCCTGCATCAAAGCTGAAGCGCCAAGACGGTTGGCGCCGTGTACCGAGAAGTTTGCCTCACCAAGTACAAAAAGACCTGGAATGTTGCTCATCAGGTTGTAGTCAACCCAGAGTCCACCCATGGCATAGTGAGGTGCAGGGTAGATACGCATTGGACGTTTGTAACCATCTTCATCTGTAATCTTTTCATACATCTCGAACAGGTTGCCGTAACGCTCCTTAATCTTGGCAGCGCCAACCCTCTTGATAGAGGTTGAGAAGTCAAGATAGACCCCGCGACCGCCAGGTCCAACACCACGCTCATCATCACACTGCTCTTTGGCAGCACGGGATGCGATATCACGGGGAGCCAGATTACCAAAGGAAGGATATTTACGCTCCAGATAGTAATCACGATCCTCTTCAGGGATATCATTAGGATGCTTGGCACAATCTTCTTTCTTTTTGGGCACCCAAACACGACCATCGTTACGCAGTGATTCTGACATCAGTGTCAGCTTGGACTGATATTCACCTGACTGAGGAATACAGGTCGGGTGAATCTGTGTGTAACATGGGTTTGCAAAGAAAGCGCCCTTCTTGTGGGCAGCCCAGTTCGCAGTTACAGAGCTGTTCTTTGCCATTGTAGCCAGATAGAATACGTTTACATAACCGCCAGTTGCAAGACAGACTGCATCGGCAGCATATGACTCAATCTCGCCGGTTACTAGGTTGCGGCAGGTAATACCACGGGCAACACCATCAACAACAACAAGATCCATCATCTCGCGACGGGTATACATCTGAACCGTACCGGCCTTGATCTGACGGGAGAGCGCTGAGTAAGCTCCCAAAAGCAACTGCTGACCTGTCTGACCGCGTGCAAAGAATGTACGGGAAACCTGAGCGCCACCGAAGGAGCGGTTATCCAGATAACCTGCATAATCACGGGCAAACGGAACACCCTGGGCAACACACTGATCAATAATGTTGTTTGACACTTGAGCCAGACGCCATACATCCGCCTCACGGGCACGGAAGTCTCCGCCTTTGATAGTATCATAGAAAAGACGATATACTGAGTCGCCGTCACTTGGGTAGTTCTTGGCTGCGTTAATACCACCCTGAGCAGCAATTGAGTGTGCGCGACGTGGCGAGTCCTGGTAGCAGAACGCCATGACGTTGTAACCAAGCTCTCCGAGTGATGCAGCGGCAGCGCCGCCGGCAAGACCGGTACCTACCATAATAATAGTGTACTTACGCTTGTTGGAAGGGTTAACCAGCTTCAGATCGAAGCGGTACTTATCCCAACTTTGTTGAATCGGTCCGGTTGGACTTTTGCCATCAAGAATCACGGTATCCCCCTTAACCTTTTATTATTCCAAGCAGAATAGAAAGCGGTATGGATGCAAACCCCAGAAAAAGAACCAGGGCTACAAAACGACCTACAGTAGTAATTGTTGGCAAGGTGCTGTCATTTGCCTGACCAATTGTCTGGAAAAAGCTCTGGATGCCATGATAGAGATGCAGGAAGAGCACAACCATAGCGGCTGCATAAAGACCTGCGCCAGCAAACGTTGTAAAGCTGGAGGCAACCATTGCAAATACATCAAAATGTCCCGTAGCATCGGTAACAAGCTTAAGACCGGGAGTTACACGGAAGGTGAAGTGCAACAGGTGATAAACAATGAAGAAAAACAGAATTGAACCTGTCCAGATCATGTTTTCACTGGAAAAAGTGGCTTTACGATTTGCCTTGATGGCATACTGGGCTGTACGACCTACACGGTTTTCAAGAGTAAGCTGAATACCGTAGATTACATGCACTACAAACAGCACAAGCATTACTGCCCTGAATGCGATGATAATAGGCAGAGGCATGCTGTGCAGATGTTCGGCATATGAGTTGATACCGCTTGGGCCGACAAAAATAGAACTGTTTCCGAGAAGATGAACGACAGTAAACAGGACCATACTGCCACCTGTTACAGCCATCACTATCTTCCTGCCGATGGATGTGTTCAGAAATTCCATAAACTCCCTTCCTTTATGATGTAGTGTTGATGCCAAATGTGTTGCAACTAAAAGGACAAACGGTGAAGGAATCTAGTGGTGAGGCGGTCCCCGCCAGTTTAGCTTGCGATAATTCTGCATGGAAAGCCTCCTTGTGGGGTGTGCTGGTAAAATACGGATTAAATGCTGAATAAATACAGTCAGAATCAGTGCCGCATACTAAACGCCGTTTTAGTAAATTGCAAGGATTTTATTGTATACAGCATGCAATCTCTTAATAGAATCCTCCTTGTACTATATGTTTAAAAATCAGTTAACCTTCCTAAAGCTGGTAGACATCATTAAAAACCCATGATATAAATAGCACCCTTTTCGCGGGCATGGTGGAATAGGTAGACACAAGAGACTTAAAATCTCTCGGGGGCAACCCTGTGCCGGTTCGAGTCCGGCTGCCCGCACCAACTCAAAACTCTCCTCATCTGTTTTATTCAAATCACAAAATTTTATTAAAAGTTGACAAACTGCCAATTTTTCTCTTTTGTTATTAAAAAGTTGTGTTATAAGGCTTTCATCAATTATCTCCAGAGGGAGGCTTTATGAAAAAATCAGAACTTGTTACAAAAATGGCTGAAGGTGCCGGACTTACCAAGGTACAGGCTGAGAAAGCCCTGGCAAGTTTTATTGCCGGCGTAACTGCTGCATTGACAGCCGGTGACAAGGTGACACTGGTCGGGTTCGGCACATTCTCAACCATCAACCGCAAAGCTCGTACAGGCCGTAATCCTCAAACAGGCAAGCCAATCAAGATCGCTGCAAAAACTTCAGGCAAGTTCTCACCAGGCAAGACACTGAAAGATATTGCTGCAAAAAAAGCAGCCAAACCAAAGAAAAAATAATCAACAAAAAAGACCCCATCAAACGGGGTCTTTTTTGTAATAATTTTGTTTCCAACAAGACAATTAAGTCGCTTTATTTCCCTAATTTTTTCCTAATTGCCTCTACCAGATGGTAGGCATCATTTATCGCAGTATATATCAGGTTCGGATGTTTTTCCTCCTGAATCATCCCTTCGCTAATCTTCATGTAAGAAGGAGATATGGCACCTCCCACAACATAAACCCCTTTTCTAGTTGATTCAAAATCTGTAGTAAGAAGAACCAGCCTGTCCCCTTCCTGCGCCACCTTGCATACCCCTGCAGTGCAGGATATTGTTTGTATTCCCAGCTTGTCAAAAATAGGAACAGGCCCTTGAGATCCTATACATGCAATTACGTTCTGCATAGGAAAACTTAGTGCATGATAAAGATCAATCCCGTCTGCCTGCTTAAACTCATTAATCCTGATTGAAAGACGATCAACCTGCTCATCATCAACCTCACCGATACGAGGTCTGGCTCCAGGCAGCAAACGTATATTACCACCAAGAAGGATCTCTTCTCCCAATCGCTGTGCTGTCTCCTTATTCACATCAAAACGTTCCGACTGATGAGCCCAGTAGACCGGCTGAGTATCATTTTGTTCCCTTTTGGCTTTCAAAATAGCAATAACTACATCTGCTGCGGTATTGCCACCCCCTATTACCAGTGTCTTTACCCCGACAAATTTTGATGGGTCATCAAGATTCTTTGCAACCATCTTTGCATCGCCATAAACTGAAAGTTCACGAGGAATGCTGCTGCCAAAAGCCAAAACAACCTTCTTCCCTTTGAAACGCCCCTTATCAGTCAATACAGACAGACCATCCCGCTCATCTACGATAGATTCAAAGGTAATTTCATTTCTGATATTCAGATTTTCGTGTTGAACAAAATGCTGGATATATTGCAGATAACTTTCAACCGTCACAGGCTTGTCAGGAGGACGCAGTTCATCTACCAGAAAAGGATCCGGAGCATCTTTCGGCTTTGAGGCATAAACCAGCTTTCCCTGAGGATAAGTATTTGCAATCCCCTGAAAAGAAGATTTGCCTGATTCAAGAACAAGGTAAGAAAGTCCGGACTTATGGCAAAGATATGCCGTTGCCAATCCAGCAGGGCCTGCGCCGATTATAATCATATCATAAAGTTCAGGTGACATAGCTGCATGAACCTCCGGAAGGGCAAAGCCAGACCCTTGTCGTCCCGTCATCGGGTATCAGACGGTGAAAATAATCAATAGTTGTGAACTGTTTTGATGGAACAGGTGTAGATGATGAGCTGAAATGACTGATATAAAAAAGATAACTTATCCCGTATTTGTTGGCTGTTCTCAAATTTGTCTCGCTGTCTTCTCCAAGCATGGTTCTTTCAGGGTTATAACTGACAAACCGCTGAAGTTCCTCCCAAAAACGACCATCTTCCTTGGGAAGTCCTACCTGATGGGCAGAAACAATACCATCAAACAGATGTCCAATTCTGGTCTTTTTCATCTTGATATCAAGAGTTTTACTGTGTGCATTGGTGACCAGCCATAAATGCTTCTTATTTTGCCTGCAAAAAGTGAGAAATTCAACAACCCCCGGATGTACAGCGATAAGATGTTCAACCTCAAGTTTAAGGAGTGGAATATCAAGAGAGAGCCGGCTTGACCAGTAATCAAGATCCGTCCAGTTCAGTGTCTGTTCCTGCGAACGGAATAGGGCATGCAGCTGTTCCTTTGCTATCTTAAGAGGTACCTTGTGCTTTGCCGCCCACCGCTTAGGGACATGCTCCAACCAAAAATGGTCGTCAAAGTGACGATCAAGCAGTGTGCCATCCATATCAAGCAGAACAGTATCGATATCTTGCCAGTTGAGTAACATGTTTTCTTTATACAACAAGGTGAAGAAAATAAAAAGGACAGACCTGAAAGTCTGCCCTTTATAACAACGTGAACCCCCTCCTGAATCAGGAGGGGGATGGAGGTGGTATCTTAGAAATGAACTTCGAAGGTTCCGTAGATATCGTGTGCATACTTTACAGGAGCCTGCAGCAACATACCACCCGCTGCAGTATAAGCTGCAACATCCGAAATCTTAATAGGAGCACCAACCCAGCTGTTACTGCCGGTGTACTCAAAATCATAGTACTGGTAGCCAAGTTTGAAGAAGGTTTTTGCGAAGAATGAAGAGATCGGCTTCAGGTTAAGCTCCTGAATGACGTAAGGCTCAAACACCTGGCCACGGGTACCGACCTTACTGGTCCACATATCATCAGCAGCAGGTGAGAAGGTGATCCAGTTTTTGGAACCATAGTTGTACTCAAAACCAAGCTTAGTCTTGCTTGGCAGGTCATAACGTACACCGGCAAATACTGCGTAACCGGTCTTATCACTAGGTGCTTCAGGGTTAAATACTCTACCAGTCAACAATCCTTGAAACATTGCATTACCCGATACAGCAGTAGTAGGATGAGTTACACTCAGACCACCATCAAGAAAGAAGTTCAGATCGCCAGGGCCAACCTTTTTGAGTGTAGACATGCCACCAAGACCAAACCAGTCAATAGAACCCAGGTTAACAGCAGGAGAGGTATCGCCAAAGGCAGTGTTTTTCATAACAGGGAAATCAAAGATGTTAAAACCACGGTTCCACTGCATCCAGATACGGAGAGGATCGGTATCTACAGGGATTACAGCAACACCAAGCATATCAGTGTCTTTTAGACTATTAGATACTGCCTGATGATAACCAGAATCAAAACCACGACCATAGCAGACCTTTGCGTAAAAGCCGGGTAGCATCTCGATATCAGGCGCATACCCCAGTGTCATACCATCAAAGGCATAGTTAACCAGCAGGGCAGGAGTACCACCATTGCCTGGGCGCTCGTTGTTGGACTTCAGGTTGGTAGGTGCACCATCAGTTGCAGGGCGACGACCAACCGAGAACCAGATTGGCTCATCCAGGATGTTACTCCAGGTTGCATAAGCGCGGTCAACGTTCAGGTAGCTGCTGGAAGGCACATGACCTAATACTCCATCAAAAATTCCAGTACGGTCTGCAAAATAGGCATTGCTGTTAACAGCAGTATCATCCTGTGAACCAAACACCTTGTACATACCTAGTTTAACGTTAACGGTTACATCCTTGGTAGCCTTGGCCTTCAGATCAAGGGCAAATTTATTGGTATAAAGTGTTTCATTCTGAGGCTTACCTGCAGGTACTGCTACAGCATATCCGCCTAATCCCATAAGCATACCAGAATTTGCAGCTAAAAATGCCTGAGCTTGACTAACATTCTGTACAGCCGCCATTCCAGAAGCAAAATTCATGAGTCCAGTAAGCATACCACCAGTAGCTACTGTAGGATTTGCAAAAAACGCCCCTTGTATTTGTTCTTGTGCATTTGCAAAAGTTTCAGGTGCGCTTGTATAAGCTACAGTTTTGCCATGCAGGCTATCCATACGGAACTGATAGCTGCCGCCAATCTGCAGCCACTTGCCCAAGGACTTGTCTTCAATCCGCTCAACCTGCCCTTTCAGGTCTTCCATCTGCTGGGTCAGCTTGTCAATCTTTACCTGCAGGTCTGCCTCGGCAGCCATAGCTCCGGTCGGCAGGGCTACTGCCAGCACAGCAGCAAGCATCAATTTGTTTGCTTTACGCATGAATCTTCTCCTTTTTTTGTTTTTTAACTACTACAGATAATTTTGCTGCTACAAAAACAGTTCTTTACAACTTTAATTAAAAAAATAAGAGCTAAAAAGCATTGTATACAAAAAGAGTTACGAGAATTTTTAATAAAAAATATTAATGATTTCAATTAATGAGCTTGATGTTTTTACAGAAAAAACAACCTTAATGCAACTATTAATTCATTGTATACAAATATCCGAATATATCTGATTTTAGGTTCGTCTCAACAATCAGTGCATAGATTTGTTCTTTTATAATTGAAAAGCATGA
>CAZZMP010000024.1:0-48166 GCA_964655435.1 uncultured Geobacter sp. | reverse complement strand
AAAGAACTTAGATGGTTATACGATTTGTCAACTCATTATTCCGGACACTAGTGAATCAGAATAAAAAATACGATAAAAAAACTGGAAAAAATTCTTACTTTTATCATGGTTATTTCAGGGACTGTAATTTTTTCAGTCTTGAACAGAACAACAATGGAGCCGGAGATGGTGTCAAGAGTATTTCTAGTCTTTATGGGTGCCATTATTACTTTGCAGATACTTCCGGGCTTACTCACAACTTCCATGAGCATAAGAGGGGGTAATGTTGTAAGAGCTAAAGAAGCAATACGTAAATAATGCAGCAAAACGAGGTGTGCAATGGAAACAAGAAATATTCTGGTGGCTGATAAAGATACCGCATTTTTGAGAGATATATCTAACAGTCTATCCGGCGCAGGATATCAGGTTGAAACTACAACTTCTACGGTTCACGTTATCAGCAATATTCTCAAAAAACAGACACCGGTAGTTCTCCTGGGTGGTGATTTTGACAATAAAATAGATTTGGTGGATCTCGTTCGCCTGCTGAAAAAATGTAATCAGCATTTAGCCGTTATTCTGGTCTCTGATGAAGCATCACTTCCGGCAGTACAAAAAATCAGAAAGGAAGGGATATTTTACTATGCTCTAAGACCTGTTGATGCAGAAGACAGGGATGAAATCAAACAGGCTGCAATTTGTGCAATCAAGGCTGCAGAGCGTGATGAAACCGAAAATAGTTTGATAAACAATCAGCAAGACCAAAATTCAATAGAAGGAGTATAGCCATGTTAGTTTTTAAAAAAGCATTTCTGATTCTGGCCGCATTAAGTGCGATGGTTGTTCCGGCGGTTGCTGCAACAGCGGATCGTGGAGGAGTATCAAATTTTGTTGTATGGGCTTTTCTGGCTGCATGTGGACTGATCATTCTTGTCCAGGTTTTCCCTTTGATTCGTAAGATGAATGAAGATTCTCAAATGACTGCAGAAAAAGCCCGTTTAAAGAAAGAGCAGAAAGCCCACTAAAAATAGTAGCCTATTCCTGAAAGGGGGAAAAACTGATGTATTCAAGAAATCAGTTAATAAGGGAAACGCTAACTGTTTCAGCCGTTATTGTCACCTTAGGCTTGATGCCACAGCTTGTAAAAGCAGATCCAGGTTTTTCATTTGGAGGTTCCGTTGCAAAAAATGAAGATTGCCTGAAATGTCATAATAACAAGAAGATTGTAGGTGATAATAAACTGATAAACGGTAAGGTGTTTCAGCATACCACACATGCTCAGATTGGATGTAAAACCTGCCACAGCACAGTACCTGAGAACCATCCAGGCGGTGGTGGCAAGGTAGCTATGACCACAACATGTGCAGATTGTCATAACGATATTTCTACAGAGTATTCTATAAGTAAACACTCAATAAGTGTACCAAATTGCAGCGGTTGTCATAATCCGCATACTGCCCATAAAGCTGGTGAAGTTTATGCTATGGAATTGAATTCTACATGTACCAACTGTCATAACCAGATTAAAATTTCCGCAACGCACGCCCAATGGTTACCACAGTCTGATCTGCATCTTGGTTCAATTTCATGTGTAACCTGTCATACCAAAGCAGAGAATTTTGTAATGTCCGTTTATATTGCCCGTCGTAATGGAAATATCTCTAAAAGCAGCCCTGAGATAGCAGATTATCAGTATCTCAAGAATAAAACCAATTCAGATGATATTCAAAAATTGGTAGACAAGAATCTTGATAACTACATTTCCATTGAAGAGTTGAAATCGTTCAATAGAAATCCTTCAAATAAGGATCTTTATCTTAAAGCCATATTAACTCCTTCTAAAACCACTCATGCCTTTCAGACTTCTGACAAAAGCCTGAACTGTACCTTCTGTCATGCTTCCGGCCCAAGTGAGGCACAGGTAAGCAAGCTGGTTTTGCCCAAGCCGGACGGAACTTTCAGACAGATGGATATTGAAAAAGGGAGCGATATTGCTTCTCTTAATGTAATACCGGATTTCTACATGATGGGCTCTTCCAGAAACAGCATCTTGAATATACTCGGCGCTGCAATACTTGCCGGTGGTCTGGTTATGCCTGTAGGTCATGGGTTCTTCCGCTTTTTAACCAGAAAAAATAGGAAAAAGGAGTAACAGTCATGGAATCCCAATCCAAATATATCTATCTACAGCCTACACCGGTAAGAATATGGCATTGGCTCAACGCATTCGGCATTGTTACGCTGATCATATCAGGAGCACAGATTAGATTTCCGGAATATATATCAATCTGCGGAAGTTACAGATCGGCAATCTTGCTTCACAATACAGCCGGCATAGTTGTAGCCTTATCGTTCTCTTTCTGGTTCTTCTATTACAAATGGGTATCAGGCGCATTGACAAACATCTATGTGCCAAAGATGGATGAGTTATCCAATGGATTAATTAAACAGGTTTTTTATTATTTCTGGGGCTACTTCAAGGGGGCATCGGCTCCGTTCCACGCAACACCGGACAGTAAGTTCAACCCCATGCAGAAGTCAGCCTATCTTGCAATCATGTTTGTCATAGTGCCGCTTGTAAGTCTTACAGGTATAATGCTTCTTAACATTGGACCACTTCGGCAGATACTTCTTATGATTGGCGGGCTGCAGATACTTGTAATACTCCATTTTCTGCTTGCTTGTATACTTGGAGCCTTTTTGTTGACACATGTATATCTTGCAACACTTGGTTCAACCCCGCTTGCGTATTTCAAGCCGATGTGGACTGGCTGGGAAAAGGTTGAACATCACCATGACCATGAACATACTGCAACTGATTTACAAGAAATATCAGCGCATTCTCAGGTATCAAAGGGTTAAGATTTGGCAGAATATCAAGGTGACAAGTAGGAGTATATCTCTTGTCACCTTGATATACCTCGGGGGAGATTGGAACGGATATGAACAACACCTCTACAGAACTTAATATGGAAATTGAAGCTGCCATTGATACTTCAGGACTTAAACAGATTCGCAGACGCAGGCAGTACTTTTGGGCAACAGTTATTCTCTACATGCCACTTATGTTGGTTGCGAATCAGATTTCACCTACATTGCGCTGTATGGCGATTACCTTTTCTGTCTGGGTGTTGTTGCTGTTTGCTGTAACCATGTATCTGGCGCTTGCCCGTTGTCCGGTTTGTGGACAATATTTCCATCTGCGTGGCATGTCTTTTCTGCCAGTCAGACGCTGCATGCACTGTCAGTTGCATATAAATGATGACAAGGCAAAGTAGCCGGTTTCAGCTAGGATTTTTTCAGTTGGCTTGATGCTGAATTATGCCTTGTTCTTTAATCTTTCTTTGTACTCCTCATAATCCTGTAAGAGACGATCGTAAGGGTCATGCATAAGCGATGACGAGATCATGAAGTCGGCTGTTGAACGGTTACAGGCAACAGGGATATTCCAGACAACAGCTATCCTTAAAAGAGCCTTGACATCAGGGTCATGTGGCTGAGGTTCCAGCGGATCCCAAAAGAAAATCACAAAATCAATCTCTCCTTGAGCAATCATGGCTCCAATCTGCTGATCCCCTCCAAGTGGGCCACTTTGCAGGCGGGTAACAGGCAGTTCGAGTTTTTCTGACAGCAATGCTCCGGTGGTACCTGTTGCGTAAAGATCATGCTCAACAAGAATAGCCCGGTTAAAACGTGCCCATTCCAGCAGATCTCGTTTCTTGTGGTCATGTGCTACCAGGGCGATACGCTTCCTGCCCTGCATTTTAATAATCTGATAATTCATGTCTCGTAACCTTTCGGACTTTTGTTAAAACCTTTCCTTCATTCTTCAGTTTGTAGCGGTTAGATCTGAATTGTCAATTATTACAAATGGTTGTTCTGAACCATCTTTAAATACAATTGATGAACCCTTTATCTCTTTTGCCTTCTTTTTAACCTCGCTTGCCATTGAAGCCAATCGGGGATATGAGGGATCGTTAAGTCTTAAGGTACTTATAACTGCTGCTGATAATGATAGTAAATTAAATGCCTCAAGTTCTCCCTTGCGATTTAGCGAGGTGTAACGTCCTTTTCTGTAATCGCTGGAACCATGAAATAGCGGAAGTCGTGTATTAAATTCAAGAATAACTTGTCGTGACAAATCGATGGCATTTCCTGAAGCAGTGATCATGATAAAATCATCACCTCCGATATGGCCGCAGAAATTGTTTTTTCGGAGCCCGGGTAACAGATTGCCATCATAATTTTTGAGTATATCCCCCATAACGCTTATAACCATATCTCCTCTCTCAAATCCGTAGAAGTCGTTATAAGGTTTAAAGTTATCAATATCGATATAAGCAATTTCAAACGGCAAGCCTGATTCCAACCTGTAAATAATCTCGCGTTGAATGCTCTCGTTGCCTGGCAGACCGGTAAGCGGGTTGGCTCCTTTGGCCAGTTTAAGGTTAAGGGCTGTTATTGCCTCAACCAGTGTGCGCACATCCAGCACTCCTTGATATATTCCGCGCCTTGCAACACATATATTTTCAAGACGCGTGGTTTCAAATTTGCCATGCAGAGCTGTTGCCGCCTCTTCGATAGTAAATTCGGAATCAATAACCAGAGGCACTGGTTGCATAAGGTCACGTATCTTTCTTGAATGATTTATATGAAATGCATAACCAATTCTGCCGACAACCTGTTCTTCAATAAATTCAGAACGGTTCAGAATTCCTATAACCCTTTGCTGATCGACTACTGGCAGGACTTGCAGGGTTTTATCAGTCTGAAAACGCTCCAGTGCAGTGTTCAGTCTGTCCCCAGGTGTTAGCGGTGCAATTTTCAGAGTGATATCTGTAACATTCTGCAATAGGCGATCTTCCTGGATTGGAGTTATAATTTGATCTGATTTTGTACTCTTTTTGATTTTTTTCTCTTCAGGATCTCTGATTTTTAATATTGGCTTTTGTCTGTTTTCCAGAAACTGCTCAAATGATATGCGATCCATAGGCTTGCCAAAGTAATAGCCCTGCATGCAGTCACAGCCGAGCTCGTGTAGAATTCGATGCTGTTCCTCTGTCTCGACACCCTCTGCCACTACTTTAAGATGCAGAGATTGAGCCATTGCGATTATGGCTGTAACTATAGCTCTGTCATCAAGGTTGTTTTCAAGCTCGCTTACAAAAGATTTGTCAATCTTTATGATATCTACCGGCAGAAACTTAAGATGAGTCAATGATGAAAATCCGGTGCCAAAATCATCAATAGCAAGCTTTACTCCAAGATCCTTCAGCCTTAGGATCTGCTCCGTGTTTTCGTCAGAATGTTCTAAAAGAACGCTTTCAGTGAGTTCAATAAATAAATACTCAGGCGGAAGTCCGCTTAGTGCTAATAATTGCTTGAGTTTGTCAGCAAAGTGGCGGTTTTTTAACTGACGTGCTGAAACATTAACGGATACGGTAAGTTCTGGAAAACCGTTTTCTCTCCAGTTTTGACAATTAGTAAGAGCCAGTTCCATAATCTGTTCGCCGAGTGCCACAATGGTGCCGTTTGATTCTGCAACAGGGATAAACTTGTCAGGGCCGACATTACCTAGAAAAGGGCTTTTCCATCTTGCCAGCGCTTCCATCCCCACCAGCTGTTTCCCTTTAGAGTCAAACTGAGGCTGGTAACATACATAAAATTCACCATTTCTGATTCCTTTGATTATGCTGCTTTCGATTTGCATCTGCTCATTGGTAATCCTGTTCATCTCTTCGGCATAAAACTGAAAAGAATTTTCGTCTGTCTTCTTTTGAGCCTCTCTCATTGCCAGTTCAGCATGATGTTGGAGGACTGCGCCTGTTCGACCATCGCTTGGGAAAATGGCTATACCGATATGGACATGAAGCTGGAATTCTGCTTCATCAATTCCTATTGGCTCACTTATACTTTCAAGCAACTTTGTTACTACAGGCAAGAGTTCCCGTTCTTTTTCAGCCATAGGCAGGATAATTCCGAATTTTCCTTTTTCAAGTATGGCCAATGTGTCAGTTTCACGTAGTTTTTCTCTTATACGCATTGCCAGGGTTCGTAAAAGTTCATCATACCCTTCATATCTAATTGAATTTATTGCTTGAGGAAAATGTGCAAGCGAGAGGAACAGTACAGCCAGACCTCTGCCTTCACGGTTACTTATTGTTATCAGGTGGTTAAGTCTTTCAGACAAAAGTTTCTGGTTTGGCAGACCTGTTGTGGCATCATAATGAGTCAGTTCTTTTATCTGATCCTCAGACTTCTGCTTTTGAGTTATGTCTTCAAAAAAAGCCAATGTGCAGGCCTGTTCATTAAAATTGAACTGCCGAGCTGTTACGATCCCTGGAAACAATCTTCCATCAGAACGCCTGAATGTTACCTCAAACCCCTCTATTTTCTCTTCATTACGTATTTTATTGCTAAATGTCAGACATTCTTCTGGATAATTACATAATTTCAAGTCGGTTGTACTTCGTTCCATTAATTCCTGGAGGCTGTATCCTGAAAGGTTTTCAAATTGCCGGTTAGCCAAAAGCATCTGGTTATCAGACTGACGTATTACAGCAATCCCTACAGGCGAAATTTCAAAGACTCTGGCTACAAGCTCACGGGAAATGGCAACGGAGGCAGCATATTGCCGGATTAATAAATATAGCAAAACGCTGGTTAATATGACGAAAACAGCTCCGCATATTATATGAATACTGATTTGAGAGATATTTCCAAATGTTCTTGAACCCAGAAACATGGATGCAGAGAGAATCCAAAATGAACCAAAAACAGTAAAAGCAAGGGAAATTCTTCCTGGAGATAAGTTAACAGACTGTCCAAAAAGCGTTAAATTTGTCCCATTCGATGTTTCTGTGGTTGAATTTCCTCCATTTCTAAAAAACTCTTTATATGAGATCTCTTCATTTGAGCGCATAAAATTAGCTCTTCCTTAATCCTCTCTAATTATCTCTCTCTGGTTCTCTCTTCCATGACATTTCTTAATTTATTTTCATTCAGATTTAAATCTAACAGCAAACTGTTACAGCGGTGTGCCAACCATGAAAATTATATGTGGATTGATGAAGCAACCTTCGGTTCTGCTTTGTAGTTGTTGCAGAGATTTTATACAGCTGACACTTGAATGCCATTTTTTACAGGTAAAGATATATGCATTCAGAAAATTTAAATACAGGAGGTGTGTCAGATGAAGTTCAAGACCCTTGATGATTACTATGCTTGGACCTGTGAGTGGTGTGACACAGAGAACCGTACATTATGGGTAAAGGTGGCAAACGGAGAGTTGACCTGCGGAGCATGTCACCGCCCATGCCATATCCCTTTATCCAGTATAGGGATTATGGAGAGTACACGGCATCAGATGATGTCAGGACTCTGTTAGCGAGGCAGACGATGTTTCTGATAAGAATTTTAACCATGAGAAGACAGTTTGAAATGCTGGACAACCAACTGGAGCGATTGCGACGATTGGCAGGTCGCAAGTCCTGATTACGGAGAAATTCCATGAAAGAACTGTTTAACAGAGCTTTGCAGCCACTTGCAGACGGCCACCCCGGGTTAATGGGCATAGCTACCGCTACAGCTGATCTGATCCGTTCAATATCTATTAAACCATACAAACAGCGTCATCGTCCACGAGAGCTTGCTCAACGTGAAAAGTTAAAAGCGCTGCATACAGTCCGCTGTCAGGTTTATAGGGAAAAGGCCGCAGGAACAAGGTCTACAATTGTTGTGGCAGGATTTGTTCCTGACGCCACAGAGGTTATAGAATTTCAACGTTCCCTTCTTCGAAAGCATGGCAGCATCTACTACCTTAACTATCCCAGAAACGGTTTTAATCAGGAATTATTTGAAGCCCAGCTCTCGGATCTTGTTGAAGAACTCCGTATGAGAGGTGAACGACCTGTTCTGATGGGGATAAGCTTTGGAGCGGGTCTGGTAGTTGATTTTTTAAGGCGCGCATCTGAAGAACTGCATGACCGTATTCGTGGGCTAATACTGGTAAGTCCGGTCTTATGCACTGCAGATCTTATACGTCCTGATAATCAACGCACCGGTGGCGTCAGGATGCTGGAATCAAATTTACGTAAAATTTTAAAAGCCGATCCTGATAATGCCGAGGATCTGAACCGTCAACTTGCTCGAGCCAGACGCTGTTTTCAGTCCTTGTTTGAGGCCGGGGCTGATAATCGCAAGCTTACCGCTCGCCATCTTACGATCAGGCAAAGGATATTCGGTGTGCTTGAACATACTTCCAATATGGGAGGCTACGAGCGTGTTCTTGCGCTTCGCAACTTCAGGGAGCCCATTCCTGGCAGCAGTACGCTGTTTGGCGGTCCAACCCTTGTAATGCTGGCAGAGGATGAACAGAGCATATTGGTTCCAACTTCGCCTACGCTTAAGCTTTCTGCGGATTATAATGCACTGCGGAGGGTTTTCCCTGAAGCCAGGGTCTGCCATGTATCTTCAAATGACGACTCTGATCGTGTGCCTCACGCCTCTTTAATCTTCCATCAGCATTGTTATAACCCATGCATGGAACTATGGCTTGAAAAGTTGCATAACCAGCCGTTGCTGGCAGTTGTATGATGAAACTTTTCTCTTCATTTATATCGATTCCTTTGCGTGGCGCAGCTGATATTCGTGCGCGACGTTTTTTGAATCTGGATCCGGTTGCAGCTCAAAGGGAGTTGCTACCTGGTTTGCTCAGAAAAGCTTCAGAAACAAATTTTGGAATGGCATCTGATTTTCGGAAGATTGCCTCTCTTCCATTTGAGAAGGCCTACAGTGCTTTTTCTCAAGAGATCCCTATACGGACTTATCAGCAGTTCTGGGAGGAGTGGTTTTCCAAATCCTTTATAAAAAACGATAAGGGTCAGCAGTTATCTCTTAATAACGTAAGTTGGCCAGGGATCATACCCTGGCTCTGTGAAACATCAGGAACTACAGCGCCTACAAAACTTATTCCGTTCAGCGCCGAGATGTTCAGGATGAACCAGCGGGCAGCCCTTGATATGATTTGTTGCTATATGGCTTCAAATCCAGCTAGCCGTCTGACTGGAGGCAAGATACTTTATATGGCCGGCAGCACCAGATTAAAAGATATGGGCGCCGGTGTTGTTGCCGGAGATATGAGCGCTATTACATTGGCTATGCGCCCTGCCTGGATAAATAGATATGTAGAGCCTAAAGAGCCACTTGCTTCAGCAGGATGGGATGAACGTCTGTGCGGTATGGCTGAACTACTGCTAAACGATCCTGAAATAAGAGTGATCTCCGGAGTGCCACCATGGATTATCCTCCTGTTGCAGAAGGTAGAATCGCTTTCTGGCCGGAAAGTGACTGAAGCATTGCCAAATCTGGAACTTATCATCCATGGCGGCGCCAGCAAGATCCCGTATAATGCTGAATTTCAACGTCTATTTTCAACCGGAGGCCCTGAGTTTATAGAGCTTTTGCCATCATCCGAAGCCTTTATCGGTTTCCAGGTGTACGGCGAGAATAGAATGAGGCTTACTCCGTTTTACGGTACGTTTTTTGAGTTTGTTCCGATAGAACAACTGGATGAGACAGGGGCGCCACTTTCTTCAGCCAGGGCAGTCCCTCTTGAACAGATTGAGACTGGACAGCGTTACGCAGTAATTCTGACGACATGCTCAGGTCTGTGGCGTTACCATATAGGCGATACCCTCCGTTTTCTTGATAAAGAACGGTTTCAGATAGAGTTTACAGGCAGAGACAGGTTTCTTGACCGTTTTGAAGAAAAGGTTACCCAGGGTGAAGTTGAACAGGCAGTAGCTTCTTTAAATAAACAGTACACTGGCTTGGCAAGGGAATTCATGGTTGGAGCAGATATCCCCGGAAGGAGACATAAATGGGTTCTTGCATGCAGGGGAGAACTTGTCTCTTCGGATCTGGTTTCCGATTTCCTCGATAACCAGCTCTGCAGAGAAAATGCTGACTATGCTACCTTCAGAGAACAGGGACGGATCAATAGGCCGGAGGTTTTACTTCTGCCAGAAGAGGAGATATATGACTGGTCTCTAAAGGTAAGGGGCAAGCTGGGAGGACAGAACAAGATTCCCCATATAGATCCCACTTTAACCGGAGAGCTGGTAAAAAGCCTGTATGAATATGTTGAACATGGAAGTTTAGCTTAATGATAAAGCGGCTCTTAAGAGCCATAGCCTGCCTGTAGGTTGTTCTGCAATAGCAGGGAAAAGGTCGGCAAAAGTTTCATCAGCAAGTTTTCGCCATTTTTCTTCATTTGTTATTCTTGCAATTGTAGACAGATTCATTGCCAGCGCTGAAGAGCCGCAAGGTATTACTCCATCATGGCTTTCAGGCAGGGAAACAGGGATTTGCTCCGCATCGCTGCCAGCAATTCTGAAAACTCCATCCTTACTTCTGAAGAGTCTTATTGCATCATGGCACAGTTCTTTTGCGAGCTTCAGGTGCGAAGGTCTTGAATCTGCTATGTAGAGTTCAAGGCAGGCCCATGCGAAAAATGCGTAATCATCAATAAATCCTAAAATATCGGAGTTTTTCCCATTACAGTTGCTTCGCAGTAATCTTCCGTCTGAACGGATAAGCCTGCTGCTGATAAACTCCGCAGCCTTGTTTGCCGCTATAAGCCAGCTTTCATTTCCGGTTAGTGATACCCCCCTTGCCAGAGCCGCTATCATTAATCCGTTCCAGGATGAAAGGATCTTCAGATCAAGCAATGGTTGTTCCCGTCTGTTTCTTGTATCAAGCAGTCTGGATAAATCGTATTTAAACTGTTCGATTTCAGCAGGTTGCAGCTCTGTAAGATGCAGAATGTTCTGACCGGATTCCTCAAAATTACCTTTATCACTCAGATTATATCTTCTGCAAAACTGTTTTGATCTTTCTCCCAGAATCTGATTTATTTCATCTGTTTTCCAGATGTAGGTTTTACCTTCAACCCCTTCTGTATCTGCATCCAGCCCGCAGTAAAAACCACCTTCAGGGGATCTGAGGTCAGACAACACAAATTCAATCAGGCTCTCTGCCATTTCAAGATAACAGTCATCTTTGGTTACGGAGTATGCCTCAAGCGCCGTATAGGCAACCAGAGCCTGATCATACAACATCTTTTCAAAGTGAGGAGTTAGCCACTGTTGATCAGTGCTATAGCGGTGTATGCCTCCGGCCAGTTGATCCCATATACCACCTTTGCGGATCGCTTTAAGGCTTTTTAGAGCCATATCCCTTTCAGATCTGTTTTGTCTGCCGATAAGAAAGAGCAGGTAAGAAGGCATCGGGAACTTTGGCGCATTGCCAAATCCATGAAATTGAGGGTCGTAGATCTTCTGTAATGTCTGAACAGCCCTGTCTGACAAAAGCTCCAGATCAACATCTTTGTAGTTGCCGGATGCAGTATTGGTTAGTCTCAACTCTTCCAGCAATGAAGTGGCATTCTCATCCACAGCTTCCGGCTTTTTATCCCAGACGTTAGAGATGTTCTTAAGGAGATCAAGAAAGCCTGGCATTCCTTTTCCGGCTTTTTTTGGAAGATAGGTAATTGAGTAAAATGGTGTTGCATCAGGTTTCAGAAAACAGTTCAGAGGCCAGCCACCTCTGCCGGTCATGATCTGGCATGCTGCCATGCAGAATTCATCCAGGTCAGGCCGTTCCTCCCGATCCACTTTTACCGGTACAAAAAAACGGTTAAGCAGCTCTGCAACCTCTTCGTCCTCAAATGATTCGTGAGCCATTACATGACACCAGTGGCAGGTTGCGTAACCTATAGAGACAAACAGAGGAATATTAAGCTTTTTTGCCTCTTCCAGAGTATCTATGTTCCATTCACGCCAGTTTACCGGATTTTTTGCATGTTGCAGCAGGTATGGAGAATGGGAAAAAATAAGGCGATTATATTCCGGCCTGCCGTCGGAAGAGAGAAGGTTTCGATCAAGATTTAGGAGATTATGCAATTCCTGATTGGTCATCTGTTCTTTCTTTATATTCTGGAAAATCAGGACAATTAAACAGGAGGATTACGGAAAGAGGACATGCTTCAATGCATTTTTTGCAGCCTGTGCAGCGTTTTGGCTCTGAAATTATGGCATATTTACGATGATTAAAGGTTTCAAGGCTGAAAAGCCGCTCTGGACAGGCTGCCACACATCGGCCACAGCCTGAACATCTTGCGGCATCAATTATTGGAACCTGGATTTTTTGCAGGGGCATTTCAAAACAGTTCCTGTTGTTTCCACTCCTTTACTACCATCTGCTTCTTGCGAAGAGGATAGTAGCGGGGGCATTTGGCAACAACTGCAGATGCAGGCTGTTTACAACTGCGTCTGCATCTTGCGCAGAGTTTGTTGGAAACAGGCTTCTCCGGCTTCTTCTGACTCTCTTTGCCTACCCCGGGGGCCATTGCAGTTCTCTCCCTGCCAGAAGGTGGATATGAAGATGGAAGACAGTCTGTCCGGCATCTGCCCCGTTGTTCTGCACAAGTCGAAAACCTCCTTCAGAGAGGCCGCGTTCTTTTGCCAGTTTACCCGCTATCCGGAAAAGATGGCCGACAACGGCTTCATCCTGCTCTTCCATATCAAGACAGTTACTGAAATGTTTCCTGGGCAGGAGCAAAAGGTGTAAAGGGGCTTTGGGTGCGATATCCTCTATCGCAATCATCAGTTCGTCTTCGTAAACCTTTTTTGCAGGTATTTCACCTGAGATAATCTTGCAGAATATACAGTCGTTCATGCTGGCGCTCCTATTCGCAATCCCATAAGAAATTCACGGTTTCCATCAGCCCCGGTTATAGGTGATTCACAGATACCTAGAAGTTCTGCTCCCAGTTCCGAGGCAAGTTTTTCCATCCCTTTCAGCACCTCATCATGCTGCTTTGGATCTCTGACAATCCCCCCTTTGCCAACAGCCCCCTTGCCAACTTCAAATTGTGGTTTAATCAGGGCAATAACTTCTGCCGGTTTAAGCAGTAAAGCCAGGGTAGGTGGCAGCACAAGATTTAAAGAGATAAATGATGCGTCTATTACAGCAAGATCCGGTAACGGTACAAGATTTTCCGGAGGCAGGCTACGTATATTGGTTTTTTCCAATACTACTACGCGGCTGTCTTCTCTCAGCTTCCAGGCTAACTGTCCATATCCGACATCAACCGCATATACCCTGGAAGCGGCATTTTGCAGCAGACAATCAGTAAAACCACCTGTTGACGCACCTACATCAATGGCAATTCTTCCGGCCGGTTTAATGCCAAAGGTATCCAGCCCCTTTTTCAGCTTAAGACCTCCCCGGCTGACGTAAGGAAGCAGTTCCCCCTTTATCCTTATCTCAACATCCGGGCTGAACTGGTGACCGGCTTTCTCGACCGCATGATCGCCAACCACAACCTGACCGGCCATAATCAAAGCCTGAGCCTTCTCGCGGGAACAGACTAATCCACGTTCAATCATCAGTTTATCAAGTCTCTGTTTTGTCATAGTTGATGATTTTGTCAATAGTCAGTGAGAGTTTATCTGGAGGTTGTATCAAGCAGCGGTTTTATAAACTTGTCGAATACAGCACGCTGTCTCGAAGACAATAGATCGATATCCCCTTCATTATCCAGCAAAAAGGTTCCAACGCCGATTACTGTTTTTGCAAGATAGCCGGTTCCGGCAACGATCTTTTCTATTTCAGCAGTCCTTTTTTTTAGCAGATACCGTAGCTGTCTAAGATCTGGTTCCATATAAATCCTTTTTCTTCAAGAATAAACTGATTGTCAGATAAAAAGTGAAAGTGCATGCAAAAGAATGCCTATAAGACCTCCAACCAGCGTGCCGTTCATCCTTATGAACTGTAGATCAGAGCCGATGCTTAATTCTATCTCGTTGCTGTAATCATCTGTTTCCCAGGTCTTAACCGTGCCTGAAATATGTCTGGCAACGATCTCTCTAATGGTATCTCCATGGCGAAGCAGAAGCCTTTCCAGATATTCATTCAGCAGTTTCTTCAATTCCATGCTTACGGACAGAGTCATGCCAATTCCGTTCACTGCGCCGGCAATCTTGTTGCTTACCTTTGAGTCGTCCTGTTTCAGATCGTTTTCTAACCAGTTTTTAAGGTCATTTGCCATGTTTTTTGCGTAATCGCTTAATATATGGTTGTTCAGTAGTTCCAGCTTAAATGACTCAACCCTGATTCTCAACTCGGTATCGGAATGCAGGCGGGCAATGAAATCTGTAACTGCATTGTCAAAGGTCTGTCTTAGTTGATGTTCAGGGTCTTCATTAACCGTCTGGACAAAATCGTTCAACCTTCTGGCCACTTTTTCTCCGGCGCCCTTGGTAAACTGCTCGCGGTTTGGAATAAATACGCTAAGTATCGGATATTCTTTGGTGCAGAGTTCGTCAATGGAACCAGCAAGCCTACTCTGCGCATCCTCTGTTGCCAGCCAGCCGGCAAAGCGACTAAGCATTTCATCCAGCAGAACCTGGTGGCGATTATCCTTTCTAAGTCTGTCCAGAATATTCCCTGCAGATGTTGAAAGGTCAAAACCTTCAATCCTGTTGGCAAGTGCCGCTCTCAAAAACTGCTGTAGATGATCATTGTCCATAAAATCAAGAGAATCAGCCAGAATACGGCTCAACCCTTTGGATATACCTGCGGCATTATCCCCTGATATCAGGTAGGTAGCAAGATGTTCTGCCGGATTGTAGGCTTGGAGCTTGGCTGCAAGAGTATCATTGGCAAGGAATTTTTCACGGATGAACTTTGCCAGATTATCTGCAATCGCCTCTTTTTTGTTTTTGATAATGGCAGTGTGAGGTATAGGCAAACCAGCTGGATGGCGAAAAAGGGCAACCACCGCAAACCAGTCTGCCAATGCTCCAACCATTGCAGCTTCAGCAAATGCTGCAATCCATTCCCATACAGGATTTCCTTTTTGCATTCGGGCAACTACAAACAGTATTGCCGCCCCAATCATCAATCCTGTGGCTATTCTCTTGTTTCTTATCAAAAGTTTTCTTCTGTTATCCACACACTCTCTCCTGAACTGTTTTCGTGATTGATTCAGTTAAACAGAAAAACCGCCTTTCAGGTGAAAGCGGTTTTTCTTCTAACAGGGCTGTTTATGGCATGGTCTGGGCTTTTTTGTCAATTACAGTGTAAGGTCAGCATGGCCGTGGCAGAGTTTGTCCCTGTACTGATTTACTTCCGCACTTTCCAGGTACTCTTCAAAATTCATTGTTCTGTCAATGATCCCGCCCGGTGTAAACTCTACAATACGGTTGGCGATGGTGCTGACAAACTCATGGTCGTGGGAGGCAAACAGCAGCACCTCGCTGAATGAGATCAGGCCGTTATTGAGAGCGGTTATAGATTCCAGATCCAGGTGGTTTGTCGGCTCATCCAGGATAAGTACGTTAGCACCGGTCAGCATCATCCGGGACAACATACAGCGAACTCGTTCACCGCCGGAAAGTACCTTGGTCTTCTTGGTGGCCTCGTCACCGGAGAACAACATCCTCCCCAGAAAACCACGGGCAAAGGTCTCCCCCTCGGTGGGAGGTGAGTACTGTCCCAGCCATTCGATCAGGTTCATATCATTATCAAAATAGGAACTATTTTCCTTGGGGAAGTAGCTGCTGGTGATGGTCACTCCCCAGCGGAACGTACCTACATCCGGCTCCAGTTCGCCAGCAAGGATCTGAAACAGGGTGGTTTTTGCCAGCCCGTTGCCACCAACAAAGGCTATCTTGTCCCCCTTGCGTACGTTCAGTTCCAGATCCTTGAACAGTTCTACTCCATCCACCGTTTTTGAAAGTCCGCTGACTTCGAGGATTATATCGCCGCATGGCCGTTCAGGCTTGAAAACAACGTGGGGATATTTACGGGATGAGACCGGCATCTCTTCGATGGTCAGCTTCTCCAGCAGTTTTTTACGGGAGGTGGCCTGCTTGGCCTTGGATGCGTTGGAGGAGAACCGCTGGATAAACTCCTTCAGCTCGTTGGCCTTGTCCGTAACCTTGCGGTTCTCATCCTGCTTCTGCTTCAGGTTCAGCTGGCTGGCCTGATACCAGAAGTCATAGTTGCCCACATAGACCTGAATCCGGCCAAAATCGATATCAGCCATATGGGTACAGACCTGATTCAGAAAGTAACGGTCGTGGGAGACTACTATTACCGTGTTATTGAAGCGGGAGAGAAACTCCTCCAGCCAGTTGATGGTCTTCAGGTCAAGGTGGTTGGTCGGTTCGTCAAGCAGTAGAATATCCGGGTTGCCGAACAGAGCCTGAGCCAGCAGCACCCGAACCTTGTCGCTACCCTCCAGTTCCTTCATCTGCTTGTGACGCAGCTCCTCCGTTATCCCCAGACCGTTCAGCAGCACTGCTGCCTCAGATTCGGCCTCGTAGCCGTTCATCTCGGCAAACTCGGCTTCCAGCTCGGCGGATCTGATGCCGTCCTCTTCGGTAAACTCTGATTTTGAGTAGATCGCCTCACGGGCGGTCATTACCTCATAAAGTCGGGGATGTCCCATTATTACAGTGTTGAATACGGTGTATTCATCAAATGCGAATTGATCCTGCTTCAAAAAGGCAATCCGTTCCCTTGGATCTACAGAGACGGTGCCTGAATCCGGATCTGAAAGTCCGGCCAGGATCTTGAGAAAGGTCGATTTTCCGGCGCCGTTGGCACCTATCAGGCCATAGCAGTTGCCTGGCACGAACTTGATGTTAACATCCTTGAAGATCACTCGTTTGCCATATGCAAGGCTGATGTTGTTGGCGCTTATCATTTTTAACTCTCTTTCAGGCAATAAAAAACCACAGGGCTTCTTCCCTGTGGTCAGGTATAATATTTCTATAGCATAATAGTATTTATTAATCAATTCAAAATGTTAGCAGATGTTAACCAGCTGTATAGTTTTCTTGCCTGATTATTCCATTAGTAAATATAAGTAAATACTGCTGCACAAGTTGTTCATCCTGTTCTGGAGAATGGCTGATAAGGCTTTCCGTAGCCAACAGACTTAGAAAAAAGTAGTTGACCATACCGGCCAGTGCTAAAGAGGCATTGACTGCGTGGATTTCCTTTCGAAACAGCCCCTGACTTATTCCGTTTTCAATTACATCTGTCAGCACCCTTATTACCTTATTGATTGCCGGAGAAACAATAGAAGTAAAAAAACAGGTGGGATTAGTTAATTCACTTGTGTAGAAGCGCAACAGGTGGGGATTGTTGCGGTGTCTTTGGAGCGTCCAGCGTAGATAAGATTCAATTACGCATAATGGTTCTGAACCGGATTGTCGTAGTTCTTCAATCTGATCAAAACATGAAAACTGCTGATGAAGCACAGCAGCATAGAGGCCTTCCTTGCCTCCAAAATAGTAGGATACCATAGAAATACTGACCCCGGCAGCCTGAGAAAGTTCTCTGATACTTACACCATACAGCCCACGTTCAGCAAACAGCTGTGTCCCAATTTCTACTAATTTGGTACGACAATCCTGTTTTGTCATTTTGTTTACACCCCTTAAAATATCATCCGAAAGAGTAGCAAACTAATCAGTGGTTTCCAATTTTTTACTGCAACTACTCAATTAATTCTTGCACCAGACGATATCGTATCGCTATTATACAATTCTAACGAACGTTCGATATGTAGCAAATAGCGTTGTTCGTTTCCCATGTGAGATGCATGGTTATTACAGTGGAACGGCTTAAGAGCTAAGATTCCAAAGGAGGACAGAAACAGATGTCTGAAATACGCAACAGAATCAGAAAGAAGAATCTCCATGAAAGAATTAAAAATGTAGAAGATGTTATCCCGATGTTTAAAAACGGTATGAACATCGGTTGGTCAGGTTTTACCCCTGCCGGATATCCAAAGATGGTTCCTATAGCTCTGGCAGACCATGTAGAAAAAAACAACCTGCAGGGAAAGATGAAATTCAATCTGTTTATAGGCGCTTCAGTTGGAGTTGAAACAGAGGATCGCTGGGCATCACTAGACATGATTGACCGGCGTTGGCCTTATCAGACCGGTAAGAATATACAGGCAGGGATCAACGAAGGCCGGATTCGAATGGGTGACAGACACCTTTCAATGTTTGCACAGGATCTTGGATACGGATTTTATACTAAAGATCATGGTGGGCGATTGGATATTGCAATTATTGAATGCTCTGCAATTACTGAAAACGGTGGCCTTGTTTTAACCGCATCATGTGGAGCAGTGCCAGAGATTGCACAGATTGCAGATCAGATAATAATAGAGATAAACACCTCTATTCCAAGCTTCGAAGGTCTGCACGACATTATTGAGCCTGTCAATCCACCTTACCGCCTGCCTTATATGTTAAACCGGGTCGATGACAGAGCAGGTTCCCCATATTTACGGATTGACACCGACAAGATTGTTGCCATTATTGAATCAAACCTCCCTGACAACGGTCGCTCATTTAGTGAGCAGGATGATACTTCTGAAGCGATAGCCAACAATATTATCAACTTTTTCAGCAATGAAGTAAAACTTGGACGTCTTCCGAAGAACCTTCTGCCACTGCAGTCAGGAGTTGGTTCTATTGCCAATGCGGTAATAGGGGGTCTGGCAAAAGGGCCATTTACCGGCCTGAATGTATGGACAGAGGTGCTACAGGATACAATGCTGGATTTCTTTGATTCAGGCAAACTGGACTTTGCTTCGACAGTATCCCTTTCCTTCTCGGTAGACGGCTTTAAACGGTTTTATGATAATTGGGATAAATATGCCAATAAAGTGATGATGCGTCCGCTTTCTATTGCCAACCACCCTGAACCGATTCGTCGTCTGGGCTGTATAGCCATGAACACCCCGGTGGAGTTCGACATCTATGCTCATGCCAACTCCACTCTGGTGGGCGGCACCCGCATGATCAACGGTATCGGTGGCTCCGGCGATTTCCTGCGTAATGCCTACCTCTCCATCATGCACACACCTTCGGCGCGTCCTACAAAGACCGACCCGACCGGTATCACCTGTGTAGTACCCCATGTGCCACACGTTGACCATACCGAACATGACCTGGATATCTTGGTAACGGAGCAAGGTCTTGCTGATCTGCGTGGCCTGGCGCCAAAAGATCGGGCACAGGAGATTATCAATAAATGTGTGCATCCTGACTATAAACCGCTGCTTCAGGAATATCTTGATATGTCGACTAAAGATTGTGTCAGTCGTAAGGCTGGTCATGAGCCTCAGCTTTTGGATAGGGTATTCAAGATGCAGGTAAATTTGGCTAAAAAAGGAACTATGAAGATCGACAACTGGGAAATTTAAATAAAGAAACCGGCTCCGTATTTATGCGGAGCCGGTTTAAGTTGGAGGAATTTATGTCTGATGCAGATATCAGCTATTATCTAACCACTGCTCTACAGTCAATGGAAGCAGCCTATCGCGGAAACCATGACATGAAAGTAGCTACTCACCTGTCACAGGCAATGGATGCCCTGCACCGGATGGCAGATCAGGCGGACAAAAGTGGAACTGGGAGTCACCAGACAGATAATGATCCGTACGAGATGGATGAATCAAACTCGGCTGTCTGACGCCTGCTGACAAGGTAGTCATAATAAGGTAAATCAAAGAAAGGCCGGGAGATTTTCCGGCCTTTTTGATAATCATTGGATTACAGTAAAAATACAAATGGAGTAATCTGCATTTTGAAATTGCAAATTTCCCCTCCGTTACGTCTCACCACACTTGATCACCTTGAGCATCCCGACCATCAGGCGTATGATTTCGCATATACTGGAGGTGCGTATAATGCGTGCAACATTAAACATACCAGATGAGCTGATTGATGAAGTACAACAACTGACCGGGCAGAAATCAAAGACCGGAACCATTGTGCATCTTGATGGAAGAATATGTGCGCCGTAAAAAGGTTGATGCCCTGCTTGCGTTACGCAGCAAGGTGACGGTTGAGTATGACTGGCAGGCTGAAGAGGAGCAAGAGCTGAAGGCTGCGTAAGAACGGGAAAGCAGTTACCTATTTCAATCGTGAATAATAATGGCTAAAAGCACTCTATCCCCAGCTTGTTCAAGGCTGTTCTGAACCGTTCATCAAAGGTTACAACAATGGAGCCTTTAATCCCCTTTGCCGTAGCAGCAACCAGTGCATCCCCAAAGTCCGGTATCTTTGCCGGCCAAAAATTCAGCAGCTGAGAAAAATCAGTTTGCTGTTGCAGTTCTATACCTGTTGTTGAGATAAGATCGCGAAGCATGGTGTTAATGGTTTCTTTGGGAACCTTGTAGATCCGCTCCATTACGAAGACAAACTCGGTCAACACAAACTGGTGGCAGATCAATACGGACTTCATCCGGGTAGCTGCCTCAAAAAGAGGTGCAACGGCTTTCTGCTGTTCAAGGTTGTGGTCGGTGACAAAAGATATAAGCGCATTGGTGTCAATTACATATTTTTTCACAGGTAGCGCTCCAGCCTGCTGTCTCTGGCAGCCTGTATATCCTCAGCTATGTCACCAGCTCCTGTTGTAATGCTTCCCTTGTGGCGCAAAAAATGGTTATGAGCCGGCTGCACAATCACCTTCCCTTTGTCAACAATCCACTCCAGGGCATCATTTACCGCAATACCCATCTGTTCTCTGATCGCCTTGGGGATGGTGGTCTGATATTTGACGGTGACAGTTGAGTTCATAATGCTATCTCCTTACAAATCAACAATATTGTAAGGAGCAAACAAATGTCAAGCCCAACAGTGACACAAATCATTACGAGGCTGATAAAATCATTTCATCTTGAGAACATTATTTACTCTCGCAAAAGCGCAGCTGTTGGAACAAGGGAGAAATCTGGCATGAGGGGCAGACTGAAGAGGAGCAAGAGCTGAAGGCTGCAGAAGAGCGGAAAGCATGTCATGCTGGTTAAATTGTTACTAATGGTTAGATGGTCTCCAGCGCCGGTTCATCCATAGCAGCCAGTTGTTCGCGCAGTTCAAGTATATGTTCGCCCCAGTAGTGCATCGTGTTGAACCAGGGAAAGGCAAGCGGAAAGGCCGGATCGTCCCAGCGCCGGGCGATCCAGCCAGTGTAGTGAAGCATTCGGAGGGTACGCAGCGGTTCAATCAGCCGCAGTTCCAGCGGGTTAAAGTCGTAAAATTCCTGATATCCCTCCAGCAGGGCATCAAGCTGAACCAGCTTGCGCGGGCGATCTCCGGAAAGCATCATCCAGATATCCTGCACTGCCGGAGCCATCCTGCTGTCGTCAAAATCTACAAAGTGGGGTGCGTCGTCCCGCCATAGAATATTCCCGCTGTGGCAGTCACCATGTACCCGGATCTGTTGGATATTCCCGGTTTCTCTAAATTGTTGCTCAACTTTCTCCAGCAACTGTAAGGTTAAAGCGATATAAGTTCCACGATATTCAGACGGAATGAACTTTTCGCTGATAAGTGCAACGCTTTCATGGCCGAAGTTCTTGCTATCGAGAGCCGGACGGTATGCAAACTTTTTTAGCGAACCAACCCTGTGCATCCTTCCAAGCATCCTACCCAGTATCAGCAGGTTGTCCAGATTGTCGAACTCAGGTGCATGTCCCCCTTGACGTGGATAAAGTGCAAAACGGAAATGCTGATAACTGAAAAGGCTTGTGCCGCTACTGTCTCTCCAGGGTGCCACTACAGGCAGCTCATGCCTGGCCAGTTCAAGGCATATCTCATGTTCCTCAAGGATTTGAGCATCAGTCCAGCGGTCAGGACGGTAAAATTTAGCGATTAGAGGTTTGTTGTCCTCTATTCCCACCTGATATACCCTGTTTTCATAGCTGTTCAGGGCAAGATTTCGGCAGTCGCAGCGAAACCCCAGGCTCTCTACCGCATCCATTATTAAATCAGGGGTTAAGCTATGAAAAGGGTGCGTATCGGGTTGCATGGTAAGCATCCATCTCCTTATAAACAGATTCGTCAAAGAAATTGATTGGTCAGCTCTTTTTAGCTCTCTTGCCGCTCGCCCGAGCAGTTGCTGGCGGGCTCATAAACTCAGGCTCATACCCCAATGTAAAATTGCAGGTAGTATCGTTATGCATACTCAAAAGGTGGAGATTGCTTTTATTAAGGGGAGAGACAGGCATACTGCATGGCTTAAATCCGAAACGTTGGTAGTAGATTGGTTCTCCCAGCACAAACAGTTGCTGGTTTTTTATAACCTCCTGCCGCAGTGCAAAACGGAGTAGCTCAGATCCAACCCCCTGTCTCTGGGAATCCGGAGCTACTGCCATTGGAGCCAGGTGCAGGCCGCAGAGATCTTTGCCATGATATGCATTGGAAAAGGCGATGTAGGCTATTACTTTGTTGGTATGGATGCAGACCCACTCATGGAGAGGTTTGCCATTGTCGTGCAGTTTCTTTACCAAATCAGCTTCATAGCTACTGCCTGAAAAGGCACGTTGTAAAAGGGCATAGAGTTTCGGTCGATGTTCAATAGTTACCTTTTGTATCTTCATGTTCCATTTTCCTGATTCATGGCTTTTAAAGCGGTTTCTTGCCGTACCTTTTGAAGAAGAATCGCATAAACATGTTTGCTAATGCAATCTTTCCTGATTGCTGTAGGCTTCCATTTAAGATAATATGCCAAAACTTTCTCTGTCCCAAGGAGTTTAAATGGCAACTGCAACTGAAAAACCTGACGATATCAATAAACTCGATCAGGCGCTGCTGAACCTGCGCGAAGATATGACAGATCCCAAAAATCAGTCTAAATTTTATGATATTTTTCTCAACACAACCTACTTTGTTCCCAATCTCGATAAGCAGGAGCTTGACGGAGAACTTGAGCTTGAAGAAGGGCAGGTGCTTCCGTTAATAATAGAATCGGAAGGTAACGATTACCTGATGTTGTTTGATACCGAAGAACGCCTTAAAAAATGGGCAGGAGACAAGGTTACATGGGTAGCTGTTCCCGGTTACGTGCTTGCCGCTACTACAATGCCTCCACTCCATTGGGCTCTGAACATCGGCACTGAATACTCTAAACAGTTTGTTCCGGACGAGATTGCCTGGCTTAGGGATGTTGTGGAGCGATGCGACCAGGCTGCACCGCTTCAGGAACAGCCAAACTGAAATATCTGGATAGTAATCCCCTTAATATTTTGTTTAAAACAGACAAGATGCCTGGTAACTATCAGGAATCATATTACATTTATGAGGTTGAAAGAATGACGATGAAACAGTTTGGCCCGACAAGACTTGATGCAGCAATTATCCCTGAAATAGCTAAGCAGTGGGGGACACCGGTCTATCTGCATGATCAGAAATATATCGAAAACAGCTGCGAACAGTTGCTGAAAATGCCCAATGCTTACGGTCTGCATGTGCGTTATGCCATGAAGGCAAACTCTGATCGCACTGTGCTCCGTGTTGTTACCAACAAAGGTTTGGATCTGGATTGTTCGTCACTGGATGAGGCTGCACGCGCCCACGCTGCAGGAATCCCTTTCAGCCGGATGATGCTGACTACTCAAGAGGTACCAAGCGGTGATGATCGTAAAGAGCTGGAGGAGATGATCAAGGCCGGACTTAAGTACAACGTCTGTTCAATGTTGCAGTTTCAGCTGATTTCCGATTTTGCCAGGGCAAACAATGTTGACCTCTCCATGCGGGTTCATCCAGGCGCCGCAGGGGGTGGCGAAAGCGCTACACGGGACACCGGCAGTGAGTATTCCTGTTTTGGCGTGCATCTGAATGATGTCCCTACAGTAAAGGAGATGGCTGACCAAAAAGGTCTGCGCTTCACCCAGGTACATGTTCATATCGGTTCCGGAGGAGATCCTGAAAAATGGCGTCAGAACATCGACCGTGAGCTTGGTTTTGTAAAGAGTTATTTTCCTGATGCAACTATTGTCAGTTTTGGCGGCGGGCTTAAAGTCGCCCGTATGCCGGGTGAAAAACAGGCTGATATTGCCGCGCTTGGCGTATATGCCAAACAACGGATTGAAGAATTCAAGGCAGAAACCGGTCGTGAACTGCAGATGGAGATTGAGCCTGGTACATTTGTTGTTGCCAACTCCGGCCATATTATCACCAAAATTATTGACAAAAAGTTGACCAATGAGCTGAACTTTCTGATTGTGGATGGCGGCATGGAACTGTTGACCCGCCCGCTTTTGTACGGCTCCGAGCATCCGATTGCCATTGTACGTCAGGATGGCTCCCTGCTCTCCAGCGAGTATGACGGTATTCCTTCAAAAGAGTTGAAGTCTTTTGGCATTGTCGGGCGCTGCTGTGAAAGCGGGGATTCAGTCCGTCTGGATAACGATGGCAATATTGTGCCGGTGCAGATTGCAGAACCGGAGATCGGTGATTATGTCGTGATTGGCGGTACTGGCGCTTATTCCGAGAGCATGTCGCCTGAAAACTACAACTCGCACCGGAAGCCGGGTGCGGTCATGAAGACCAGAAGCGGCGAACTGCTACAGATCAGGAAGAAGCAGTTGCGGGAACAGTTGACTCAGAATGAGCTGGATCTGAATCTGTAATCATTAACGCATAAATTGTTCTTTAAACAGATAAGGCGACCGATTGGTCGCCTTATCTGTTTAAACTGTTTTGTATCGGCAATTGCCGGTGGTGCTAATACGGGGATGTCCCATATGGTCCGGTTACAAAGAAAGATACATCATATAAGATAGTTCCAAAGGCATTACCCCACCACCTCACTCTAGCGCGGGCACTACTGCTTCCGATTCCACTTTCGGCCAGATACGCACCAACCGTTCCATAACTTCTCGAATCGACTGAAACTATAACTTTTTCAAGTTTCCAGCCATTTTTAAGGGTTGTACGGGGGAAGTAATCATCATACCCACTTTTGCCAAAATATATAAATTGGGATGTATTGTGACTGGCAGATATACCGATGAAATCAATGTCAGGACGACACCACAGGCTATAGGAACAACCATCTCCATCTCCTCCCATGGTGGTCATTGATGTCAGAGCTTCTCCAAACTGGATATCTGTGTTGAAAGGGGCGCCACAGGGTGCCAGAACTTGATGTACAAAGGTAGGGATATAGGTAAATGACAGGATTGTCTTGCTTGTTTTCTGTCCACTGGTAACCGTTATCTGGCAGGGACTGTTGGCGGATACGCCGCCGATTTTGGGTACAGTCACATATAATGTGCTTGCACTGGCCTGGCTGGCGTTAGCCTGATAACTCCTTCCTGCAACCTTGAAAGTCACTAACGGTTTTCCTTCAAAACCATAACCGGATATGACAATCGGGCAATCCATTGCTGCTTCACGAACATTTGTGGAGGTAATATCCATCTCGTTCCCGTTAAGCCTGAACATCGCCGGTTGGCTGGAGAACTGGATACCGTTGACAGTACGGGTCAGATAGATTTTTGCATCAAATGGATAGCGCGAACTGTATGCAGGTATGGTAAAGCGGACTGCCGATGATGAGACAAAGGAAGAAGGCAGGATCCTGTCCTGTCCATCATTCATGACAATATGCATGATATCGGTATTCTGAAACACTCCGCCAATTAGGGTTGCCTGCTGTCCCGGCAAGCCAGGAGCCGGCTCCACACTATTAATGATAGGAACTGCAACGGCCTTATATTGAAATGGAATGGTATTGCTGGAAACTCCGTTGGTTGATTTCAGAGAGACATCACCATTATATGTGCTTTTTGCCTCTCCGGATGGTGGCGCAGGCATGCGAGTTACCATCTCCTGCTGGCCATTTGATAACTGTGTTATTGATTCAATCGGGGCGGAGAGCACCAATGGAGGCATTGGGGTCGGAACGACCGGAAGGTTGGGGTTGTTCGTATGTACATATTTGACATAGCTGCCCTGTACGGTAAATGCCGCCTGATACAGTCCGTTTTGGACTTTGAAATTCCTGCCTCTAAGGACTACCCGTTCACCGGGGGATGCATTGGCTGGTACAGCTGTTGTCAATGAAGGGATATTATTTACCTGTCCGATACTTTTTGCAACCTGAGGCGGTATTGCTACCACAGATGGTTTTAGTTGAACCATTGGTTTCGGAGCAGGTGAGGCAGGTCTGCTTTTCAGCATTGTTGCGTAACTTGAATCAGCCTGAGCTTTATATGTTTTTATACGCTGTAGCGCAGGTTGGTTAAGCTGTGCAAGTGTCTGCGTTATTTTAGTGCGATGAGCGGCTATCGCTGTAGCTTGATTAACAGATGGTGCTTTACGTGGTGTCAGTATCTGGCCAAGCCGTGCAAGTTGTGCCGGATCAACATTTGGAAAACGTATGGAAACAGTGCCGTTCACTGTGCTGTGTGAGGCATTTGTAGGATATTTGACGACTACTTTCCATAACATACCTTGGGCGACGTCTGCTGCTGTAGCATTATAGGCGAGTCGTGCCGGTGATTTGGCTGGATTTAGTGCAGTCACATAGCGTCCGTTCATGTCAGCAAGGCCGACTGAAAGCGGCATGCCGCCTTGCCATTGCACCTCGACCTGTACCGATCCGGCTTTGGTGAGCGGAAATCCAAAAGAGGTTTGCTCACTGGGAAGCAGGCTAAAGGATTGTGGATAGGTTGGAACTGTCAGTGGGTTTTTAAGCTGTGCATGGAGTGGCGGGGAGGATAAAAAGATGAAACAGATGCAGAAGATTATCCAGTGTTTCATTCGCATAAAGTGCCTCCTGTTTTCTTGGTTATTAAAATCGTGCAGCTCTATTATTAGAGATTGCAATCAATATGGCACTGAACTCTATAATCAGGGTTCCCTGTCATAGCAAAGAGGTGAATCTTGCAATACCTCCTTTGTTTTAAGGAAGGTTCAGGATTGTAACCTGTTATCTCTGTTGTCAAATTCGTCGAAAGGGGTTGCTGTCTAGCAAGTGGTATACCATTACAGAGAAAAGAGGTAAACGTTTTTAGGTATGATTTTAAAATCTGGTAACGAGCAGTATTTATAGCTACAAGATTTAAGAATTACGATTCTGTTTTTGTGATTTACATTATATTTTCGGATGTTAGGAGTTTGTCTTCTGTTGTAATCATAATGCCCTGTTGTGAGGAGGATTCAGGTGCAACCGATACGAAACCGGTGGTACATTGCGGCTGCCTGCACAGTTTTGATGGTCTGTCTAGGTACTGTCTACGCATGGAGTTTTTTCCAGAAGCTGCTGGCTGACAGCTATGGTTGGAGTAACAGTCAGGTTGCCTGGGCCTTTAGTCTTGCCATCTGCTGCCTTGGTCTGGCGGCAGCTGTCGGGGGGGTCTTGCTGCCAAAAGTGGGGCCAACCAGGCTGGCTCTGGTGGGTGCTATCCTGTTTGCCTCAGGTTACCTGCTGGCTGCCCTGGCGCTTAGTTACCGGTCTCTGGCGTTGCTTTACCTCGGTTATGGTCTGCTTGGCGGAACCGGACTCGGGCTCGGCTATGTCACACCTGTGACCACCGTGGCCAAGTGGTTTCCTGACCGTAAGGGGTTTGCCACCGGCCTGGTGGTGATGGGTTTTGGTCTAGGCGCCCTGTTAATGTCCAAGATTATTGCTCCGTTTCTGCTGCAGCTCTTCCCCGGCAACCTTCCAGCCGTTTTCGCTGCGCTGGGCGCCTTGTTCCTGCTGGTGACAGTTCCGGTTGCAGCGGGAATCAGCGACCCGCTACCTGGCTGGCAACCACCAGCGGCTGTCCAGCAAACGGTCGCCGCCGTTTCAGCAAGCACTGACAGCCGCAGCGCAAGGGACTGTATCCTGTCTGTCGAATTTGTGCTGCTCTGGCTGCTCTTTTTCTGCAACATAGTTGCAGGGATTGCTATTATCGGGTTCCAATCACCGCTTTTTCAGGATATCTGCAGCAGAGCCGCTGTAACCTCAGATCCGGTAACACTGGCTCGCCATGGCGCCACTTTGATTGCGGTCAGCTCATTATTCAACGGAGTCGGTCGCTTTTTCTGGGGTGGGGTTTCAGACCGGATTGGTCGTTTGCAGACCTTCCGCCTGCTCCTCGGCACCCAGTTGGTTGCTTTTCTCCTGCTGATGCAGACATCCTCACCCTGGATCTTTTTTCTTCTGGTCTGTTATATCCTGCTCTGCTACGGCGGAGGCTTTGGTAGCATGCCGTCCTTTATCCTTGACCGCTTTGGTCACAGGCTGATGCCTGCGGTCTACGGCACCATTCTAACAGCCTGGTCGGCTGGCGGCATTGCCGGACCCCAGATGGTGGCGCTGATCAAAGACCTCTATCCGGCTGCGATATATCCGGGAAAGGCTGCCACCATCAGCTTTGCTATCGGTGCCTGTTTCCTGCTGCTTGGCCTGACCTTTTCTTTTCTTCTTACAGTCGTGTCATCCCGTAAATCAGAAACCGGCTGATACCCGCTTGTGCAGCAGGCTGTCCAGTGCCGAGGCAAAACGGTTGCGGTCGCTCATACTAAAGGGTGCTGGTCCCCCCCCCTGCAGCATGCCCGTATTGCGTAGTTCACTCATCAGATCGCGAAATGCCAGCCGGTCGCCGATGGATTCTTCAGTGTACTGTTCACCACGCGGATCCAGGGCAATGCCGCCCTTTGCCACAATCCGTGCTGCCAGCGGCACATCAGCAGTCACCACCAGATCAGTTGCTGCAGCATGCTCTGCAATGTAGTCATCAGCTACATCAAAACCGTCAGCCACCACAATTGTCTCCACCAGTGAGCCATTGTGCTTTGCCAGGCTCTTGTTTGCCACCAGACAAAGCGGCACCTGCAACCGGGTTGAGGCTCGGAACAGGATCTCCTTTATTGCCCGTGGACAGGCATCGGCATCAATCCAGATTTTCATGGTACTCCTAGCGGTAGACCTCGTTGACTGCTGATGTCGAGCAGGATGATCTCCTTTTCGGCAACCATGACTGTGATGGTGATGAGATAGCTGTCGGTGAGGCTTATCGATTTGATATGAATTGAGCATGCTGTTGCCGTATTTCCTCGTAACCCTACCTGCCGAGGAGATCGAGGATAATCAGCTGTTACAATAGCAAGTTATCTCTGTAATTACGAAATAATTATTAACTTGATAATAGTAATTAATCTGGTATCAGATAATATTACGTTGTTTTTTATTAAAAAAACAGACAACTAAATAGAAAGATTTGAACTTAGTTAATAATAGAAGGGGTGATATTTTGAAAAACATAATCCTTTTTGTTTTTTTTATTTCTGCCTCACTCTTTCTCCTTTCTACCAGTGTTTTGGGTTCAGACAATTACTCCAAATCGTTCTCCGCAGCTTTTTACTACGCCGCAAATCCTCCGTTTGAAGAACTGAAAGCCTTTGATGTTGTAGTGATTGATCCTGATTCTGAAGGGGTTCCCAAAATAATTGGAAATGATTCGAGAAGCGAGCTTTTTGCATATATAAGTCTGGGGGAGGCTGAACCTGAGAGAAAGAACTTCAAGCGTTTCGACCAGTCCTGGTTTATCGCAGAAAATAAGGCATGGAATAGCCGGGTAGTTGATGTTTCCAATCCCGCATGGAAAAAATTTTTTCTGGATGAAGTGGTAGAACCATTATGGAAAGCCGGTTACCGTGGTTTTTTCCTGGATACCCTTGACTCATACCAGCTCGGAGCAAAAAAAGAGGATCTGCCCCGCATGGAGGAGGCTCTTGCAGAAACGATACGGGAGATAAAGAAGCGTCATCCGGAGGTTCGGCTTATTTTGAACAGGGGTTTTGAGGTTCTGGACAGGGTAAAGGATGTCACCTTTGCCATTGCGGCCGAATCCCTTTATCAAAATTTCGATCCCAATACAGGTAAATATGGCGAAGTTAAGGAAAATGACCGTCAATGGCTGTTAAGTAAATTTGCAGAAGTACGAAAGGCAGGACTTCCGGTAATAGCAATAGATTATGTCCCTCCGTCGAATCGGGTACTGGCCAGAAAGACGGCAGAAAAGATCAGGAAGGAGGGATTCATACCGTGGGTTACTGACAAGGATATCTCGTCGCTTGGTGTCGGTTCGGTGGAAGTTTTGCCGAGGAAAATTCTGGGACTTTACGACGGCAGTGAAGCCCCTGACCCTGTAGAGACAAAACTGCAACGCTTTGCTGTAATGCCGCTTAACTACCTTGGATATCAGGTTGAGCTGCATGATATCAATAATTCATTGCCACAAGGTGTTCTTGCAGGGCGTTATGCCGGAGTTGTTGCATGGTTGAATTCAGATAAATCGGGCAATAAAAGTGGATTGCTGAAGTGGGCGCTCAAGCATAAATCCGATGGATTGCCTTTGGTTTTTCTTGATCGCTTTGGTCTGTCTCCTCAACTTTTTGCCAAAGAAATGGGAGGCAGGTTCAAAACTTCATTTGTTCAGCCCAAAAAAGTCAAAATTTTGAAACATGGAGATGAAGTGGGTTTTGAAATAAAGGCGATGCCAGGGAGGGAACAGATTATCCCGGTAATTTTTGATCGAAGCCAGCCGTGGCTTTCGTTAGGCGGCGACAAGGGAGTATCGGGTGAGGCAGTTGCCATAACTCCGTGGGGGGGATATGCGCTTGAGCCTTTTGTGATTGATGGAACAGTTAATGAAAAACCCCGATGGGTTATTGATCCGTTTGCCTTTTTTACAAAGGCTCTCCGCTTAGAGATCCTGCCTGCTCCTGATACAACAACTGAAAACGGTGTCCGGCTTCTGCTTTCACACATTGACGCAGATGGCTTTGAAAGCAGGGTGGAACGACCCGATGCCCCTTACGCAGCTGCTGAACTGAGAGAAAAAATACTGAAGAAATACCGAATACCAACCACTTATTCGGTAATTACAAGCACACTAGGAGATAGGGGACACAACAAGAAAGAAGCCCCTGCCCTTCAGACAGAAGCGCGAGAAATTTTCAAACTGCCCTGGATAGAAGCAGGTAGCCATACATTTTCGCATCCTTTTTACTGGCAGAACACAGAAACTGCTAAACAGGGGTACGATGCTCAATACCTGGAGATCCCTGGCTATAACTACAATGTTGATGCAGAAATATCAGGTTCAGCGGCATTTATTGACAAAAACCTACTTCCTCCTGGCAAGAAGACCCTTCTGATACAGTGGTCTGGAGACTGTGCCCCCGATCTGGATGCCTTGGCAGCGTCATATTCAGCATCCCTTAGAAATATAAATGGTGGCGATACACTTATAACGGAAACCAACAAAACCATAACGGCAGTTGCCCCTCTCGGCATCTTTAAAGGGGGCTGGTTCCAGATCTTTGCCCCCAACCAGAACGAGAATATCTACACAAACGGCTGGACAGGCCCCTTCTACGGTTACCGCCGGGTGATCGAGACCTTCCGCCTTACTGACAGCCCCCGTAGACTTAAGCCGATCAATATATACTATCACACCTTTTCTGTTACAAAGGAGGCATCCCGCCGTGCGCTGGAAGATGTTTACGACTGGGCTCTTGCTCAGAAGCCAAACCCAATATTCACATCCGAATATGTTGACAAGGTTCTGGATTTTAACAGTACAGTTATTGCCCGTTCCGGTGACGGCTGGCTTATCAGAAATGCAGGGTGTCTGAAAGAATTCAGGATTCCGAAGTCTGCCGGTTATCCTGATCTGACAAAAAGTCGTAGAATTGCCGGTTTTTCAGATTTTAATGATCAGCGTTATATCCATCTTGCTCCTGGTGGAGAGGCATATCTAAAGCTTACAGAAAAGCCCCCTATTCTGCCATATCTCTATACCGGCCAGAGTACCCTGAAGAGTTTTGAACGAACAGATAAGGGTCTTAGACTACGTTTAAAAGCGGAAATTCCAGGTGAACTTGCCTTTGGCGCTGCTGAAAAATGCTGTATTGAAGGGATCAAAGGCGGCGGTAAGCCGCGACACTTTAACGATCGCCTTACAGTACAGATACAAGCGGGAGAACATGCCCTCGAACTTATCTGCAGATAAACCTAAAACCAGGGTACGGGAGCGTTTTGCTTCTCCACTTGTTATTGCCCTTGTGGTTGGCACAGGTCTGTCAATGCTTGTCACCTTATATCCTGAGAAAGAGATCCTTTTAATGCTGGGAGAAGGCAAGGAGCATTCCCCTGCTGTTAAGCAGTACCTGGAGGCACTTATAAGGATAAGACCGAATGATCTCCTTCTCAGGATGAAGCTGGCAAGGATATATATAAATACGGATTATCCCGAAAAGGCTCTTGGTGTTACAAACGGAATTGACTTGCGCAGACTCTCAAAAGAGGATGCAAGGGAACTGGATAATATTCGCTATCAGGCCTCACTCCAGCGTCTTTTATTTGCCTCTAAAGAAAAATCGCAATGGCCTCTGGCACAATCTGAATACGCTGCCATTATAGAAAGCAGAATAAAAAGCGGAGCAGGAAAAACCGAGATTGCAGCCATGCTTGCTGATGCCGCGATGGCAGGGGATAAATTCTCAGTCCGTCGACTTGAATCAATAATCCCTCCATCTGTTTCTTGGGGGATGAAGAGCGGTGATCAGGAAGCTGATGAGGAAGCAGGAAAATTACTTGTAAAAGGCAACTACCCTGCTGCTGCTGAGGCTTATATTTCCTATATTCCCAAGAGGGGAACGCTACAGCAGAAAAGGCGTCTTTTTTTTGCGGCTATTGCATCCTTACAGTCTGGAAACAAGCCGGTTGATGCCCTGGCTCTGGCTGAAAGAAATATAGAAACATTTAAAGACGATCGCGAAACTCTTGTTTTTGTTACCAGAGTGGCTCTTGCTGCTAACAGGCCTCAGGTTGCCCAGAAATATGTAAAGCGGGCATTACGGATTAGAACGGTAGAGGCTGCTGGATAGCGATGATGAGTATTTCAGCTAAAAAACTGGCAACTCTTTTTTGCCTGGTTTTCATCCTTGATTCCGGGCTGATTTTTGCTGATTCTACGCCGGAAAACAGCTACAGGATCGGCGCCCCCTACGATAAGGAGCTCTACGACCTTGCCTTCACGGTTTTTATGGGCAACAGCAATCTTGCAGATGCGCTTCTTGTATCCGAACAGGCTTTGGCAGCAAGCCCGGAAGACAGAGAGTGGAGGCGTCGCGCAGCGCAGGTTTCAGAATGGTCTACTAAACCGTCGAATGCTCTCATGCACTGGACATGGCTGGCGGAAAAGGGAGACAGAGAGGGCATGTTCAATGCGCTCCGTATTGCCCGGGCGCTCAATGAGTTTACTATCCGCCGCCGTCTTCTGGAAAAGGTTCTGATTGACGGCAACGGGGAGCCTTCGCTGTTTCGTGAATATCTGTTTGTGGCTGAAGGAGCCGGCCTTCCGGATGAAGCTCTCAAGTTTTTGTCATCCGGCAAGTTAAAACTGCCCCCGGAACAGCTTTTTATGGAAAAGGCCAGGCTTGCAGAGCTTACCGGACGCAGATCTGAAGCCATAAACTCCTATCAGAGACTGTCTCAGATAAGGCCACTAACAGCTGTTGAGGCTTTGCGCCTCGCCTCGCTGTGGTATGGCCAGGGGGATTCTGATAAGGCATGGGATACATTGAGGAGTGCGTCGGCAGATATAAAGTCCGATGCCGATGACTTCTGGAGAACTTACGCTGATCTGGCATGGGCAAGACAGGAGGAAGCAGAAGCAGAGAGAGCAATATCATTTCTAAAGAATCGTGGCAGGATGCTTGAGCAGGATTATCAGAGGCTTCTGCTGATTTATGGAGAATCCAGTCCTCAAAAAGTATTCAGCACTGCGCTTGAGGGGTGGCAGAGGTTTAAGAAACCGGTTTTTTTCTACTCGGTTATAAACTCTGGCATCATTCTTGGAAAAATCAAAGAGCTTTCAATAATTGTCCGTTCTTTTTCAGAAGAAGAGCAGAAGGCTCTTTCATCTGACGGCCTTTCATGGGTTCTTATATCACAGGTTTTGCATCTGAATGGTGATGAAAGAGGTGCCCTCAAAGCGGCATGGTTCGCATTAATGATTGAACCGGGTAATCCGGACATAATGCTTTCATATGCATGGCTGCTTATTGATATGAAACAGATTGACGAGCTTAAAATAATGGTACCTAGATGGGAGGCATTATTAAGCTCTGCTCCTGTTATGAGGGAACCAGTTGCAGCAGCTTACATGCTGCTGGGTGAGAGCCAAAAGGCGCTGATCCATTTCAGGTTTATTGCGCCAGACAAACAGTCTGATCCCACCTGGATGGCCTCCTACGGGGATGTGCTGGAACAGTCCGGCCATCCTGAACTGGCATTCAGCGCCCGATTACAGGCATACAGGCTGCTTAGCAGAGCTGTTGAAAAAACAGAAAAAAATGAAAGTAAAGAGCTACACAGACTTTTCCAGACCCGCATGCAGCTTTATATACATCTGGCTCCTGGAGACAAGAGCAGCGCCACTGCAAAAATGATTGCCAAAGGAAAGGAACGGTTTGATAAAGAGCTGGTAATAGCCTGGGCCATGGGTAGTGGGGCAACTGACCTTGCACGCCTCTGGTACTGGAAGGCATTTGCAAGGGAGCGGGAAAAACCGGAGTGGGCGCTTCTGGGTCTTGCCCTTGAGGAAAACGACAGGGTGGCTGTTACAGACCTCATTGAAGGAGGGATTGAGCGCCTGCCGTACCGCGATGCAGTGGAGGGAGCCCGTCGCGTCGGAATGACCCCCCTTGCCGAGACACATGGTTTTGAGAAGCAGCAGCAGAACTACAACGACCACCTTATTGACCAGCAGGTTCGTGAGATGTTCAATGGACGTCCCGGTTACTTAAGACTTAATACAAAGCTTGAGGATGTTGGTGGAGTTGGTTTTTTTGATAGCCGTTTCACGGTTTCTCAACCTGTTACAAGGGCAGTGTATCTTATGGCAGCTGTTTCCGACAGAGAGATCTCGACTCTCAAGAGTGGAGTGACCGGCATAATCCCTAAAAGGGCTGTTGAGGGGTTTGCAGCAGGCGGCTTCCGTTTTCATGAAGGTGATTTGAAGGCTCTTCTTGGTGTGAGGGACGCAGGTGTCGCCATATATCCGTTTGGTTCATTTACAGCAGATTACAGACCCTATTGTTTTATGAATCTGGCTCTTGACCTGCAGATGAACTGGCGTGCGGAAGATACAGCCCTGCTTGCCGTTGCAGGCACAAAGGATCGTCTGCTTCTGACCGCCACAGGTGAGCTTACCGGCAAGGATTCTGTTGCGCTGGAACTTGCCGGATCCCGTTTTAATGATCACTGGCGCAATTTTCTCGGAAACGGGTTATCAGCAGATGTTACAGTACGCCACCAGTTTACCCGTGCATGGCCAGACTACTCGGCTCGTCTGTATGCAGGCTACCATAATTATGAGTCCTCTTCAGGCCAGTTATACGCTGGGACTGCACTGATGGCTCCGGATGACGCTCTGAAAACCCCATCGCTTTTTATTCCGGCATCTTTCTGGCAAATGGGGGCTGGAATTTCTTTGGGGCAGACCTGGAAAACCACATACACAAGGGACTGGAAGCCTTTTGCAGAAATTGATCTGGGCTGGATGAGTACTTCAAATACAGGTTACAGGACATCAGCCGGAATAATAGGACCTGTATTCGGTCTTGATCAGCTGAAAATAGAACTTACCCACGGCAGCGGAAGGTTCGGGGGTACTGATATGACAACAACCATTGAGTTTGATTACCGATATTTATTCTGATCAGGAGGATATATGAAAAGGTTATTTCTGCTTGTCTTTTGTTTTGCAATCTTTGTAACTGGCTGCAGTACTATTAATTATGGTTCTGCCGGTGCTGTCCAGCGTTCTGCCAAATGGGTGGTTCTGCCGTTTGTTAACAACACCGAGACTCCATATGCAGCAGAACGGGCAGAGGCTGTAACTGTGGCTGTACTTTATGCCAGCGGCATTCAGCAGGTGCTTTCCCCCCCGGCTGAAGCTGCTGTTGAAGGAGAAGCTGCTGTATTTGATCGTGGTGTCAAACGCAGACAGGATGGAGTTGAGTGGGCAAAGAGACAGGGGGTTAAATACGCTCTTTCAGGCACTGTTAACGAGTGGCGCTACAAGGTTGGTCTGGATGGAGAACCGGTAGCCGGTATGGCCTTGCAGCTGATTGATCTTACGGATAACAGGGTCGTTTGGAGTGGCAGCAGTGGAAAGAGCGGCTGGAGCAGGGAAGCTGTAAGTGCCGTTGCGCAGCAGGTGCTTGAAAAGCTGATTTCATCTATCCCTGTAAATTAGAGCATGATTTCGCTTAAAGATATAACTGTCCGTTATCCAGATCTGGTGCAATGGGTTGAGACTCTGCTGCTTACCCTCTTGATGCCTTCGCTCGCCTGGATGCTTGATCATAATGATCCGCTCTTTCTTTACTCGCATTTCCCCTGGATCTGGTTCGGGCCTATTCTCGCCGGGCTCAGGTATGGTATCGCCCCGGCTCTTTTTTCAATGGCTGTACTTTCTGTACTCTGGTTTGCCTATTCGGTTTCAGGTGTAATCTCTGGTGGATTTCCACGGGATTTTATGCTTGGCGGCGCACTACTGGCACTGCTTACAGGGCAGTTCAGCTCAATATGGAACAGCAGGCTAAGGCGCGCCACCCAGCTTTCAAACCACGCGGCTGAGAGGTTTCAGCAGCTCTCAAGAGCCTACTTCATGGTTCGACTTTCCCATGACCGCCTGGAGCAGAACCTGATAAGCCGTCCTGTTACACTGCGCCAGGGAATGATAGAACTCCGTTCCCTTCTTTCGCAGAATTCCGGACATTTTGATGAATCGATCGCAAGGGATCTCCTCTCGCTTCTTTCCCACTACTGCACTCTTGGCAGCGCTTCACTATATTCCATCTCAGAAGGTGGGCTTAAGCCTGAACATGTTGCAAGTTGTGGAACAGGGGCGCCATACCATTCAACTGACCTGCTTTTGCGTTCCGCCCTTGAGTCTGGTCATACAGCCTACCAATCAGCCCAGCGTCTTAGAAAAGATGAAGAAAGCAGCTATCTGGTTGCTGCCCCTATGCGCACATCATCTGGCAGGCTTGTAGGGATGCTGCTGGTTTCTGACATGCCGTTCATGGCGCTGCAACGTGAAAATCTTCAGATAATAGGGGTGTTGCTGGCATATACGGCAGACAATCTGGAAGCTGCGTCTCTTGCAAGCGGATTTCTTGCAATATACCCTGATTCTCCCCCCGTTTTCGCCGCAGAGCTTATAAAGATGGTAAGGCTTCGCAGGGATCTTGATGTAACTAGCAGTCTTGTGCTGATTGAGCTTGATCCATCTCCAAGGCAGGATGAAATCTGCCAGATGCTTGAGAGGATGCAGAGGGGGTTGGATAATGCCTGGAAGCGACAGCTGGGCTGGAAGGTTCAGTTTATTACACTTATGCCATTTTCAAGCCCTGAGGCAGTTGAAGGCTATCAACGGCGTATTGATGAAATTCTGAGCCGACAGTTCCATTTGGGGATTACATCCCAGGGGGTTTACTTCTCATTTACCTTGCTTTCTGCTGAAGATCCGCTGCAGCAGGTTGCCGGTCTGCTTGCGGGTAAATGATGGCAAACCTGAAACTCTTCATACTAGGGATTATAAGCGAGCAGTTCGCTATTCTGGCTCTCTTTAGCCTCTATCCTCTCCATATCCAGTTAGTGCTTTTTATTGCAGGACATCTGATTGCATCGCTACTTTTTTCATCTCTCATTACATCGTTATTTTTAAAAGATCTCGAATCAAAACATTCTTTAGTTTTTATCTTCTTTTTTATTTTCTCGTTTACTGTGCCGCTGCTTGGAGCTGTATCAATGCTGGCAGCAATGGTTTATTTTCGATTTTATCGCAACAAGGAGACCAGGACTGAATTTTCCAGTGTGGATCTTCCCCCTTTCAGAGCAGAGGGCTCCTCACTTTCGGCAGGCATGGGGGAGGGGGGGGCATGGACAAGGCTCCGTAAAATGGAGCTCCCAAGACCACAGAGACTTCAGGCACTCCTTGCAGTAGGAGGTTCTGATGGACAGAACGCAAGCAGTTTCTTAAGACAGGCAACTGTTGATAGTGATGATGAAATAAGGCTTCTGGCATTCAACCTGGGTGAGAGGAAGGAACAGAGGATCAGTAAGGCGATCACTGAAGCGCTTGAAGCAATGAAAAAGATTTCTGACCCCAAGGAGCATGCAATTCACTGCCGCTCACTTGCCCTCTCATACTGGGAGATGGTTTATAACGCCAATGCAAGGGATGAACTTACGTTTTTTTATGTGCAACAGTCCCTGCAGTACGCTGAAATGGCTCTTAATCTGGGTTGTGAAGACCCTTCAGTAAGTCTTCTGCTTGGAAGGATATATATGATGAAAGATGAACTTGAACTTGCTGAAACGTATATTGCAAACGCTCTCCGGTTGGGTATCGCAACTTCAAGGGCTCTTCCGTATCAGGCCGAACTGGCTTTTATGAAGCGTGATTTTGCTGCGGTAAGAGCATGTCTTGCAGCTGACAAATCATTACTGTACAAACCGGGAATTGGTTCAGTCGTTCAGTATTGGGGTGTTTGAGATGTCAGAGCTGCTTCCGGTTGCTGAGAAAGTTGATATTATGCTCCTCCTTGAAGGCACCTTTCCTTTTGTCAGCGGCGGGGTCTCAAGCTGGGTAAATCAGATAATCAGGGGATTCCCTGAGATCAGGTTTGGCGCCGTATTTATTGGCAGCAGCCCTGATGAGTACGGCAAGATGAAGTACGAGCTTCCTTCAAACCTCGTTCATCTACAGCTCCATTATCTGCATGGCGATAACTCTCCTCCACCTGTAAAACCCTGTGCTGGCAACAGTAGAGGTTTTGAAACAATCGGCCATCTGCACGGTTGGTTCAAGGGAGATACCGGTATATCAGTCCCAGATGAGCTTAAAGATCTTGAATTTTATCGTTCAGGCGGGAACGGGGTTGACTACGCCCAGTTCCTTTACGGTCAGCGTTCATGGGAATTTATCTGTGAAAAATTTGAGGAGCGCTGTACAGACCCATCCTTTGTTGACTATTTTTGGACTGTTAGAAACATGCATGGCCCGGTCTGGCAGCTGGCCGAGCTGGCTGCCAATCTGATACCGGCAGGCTGCTATCATACGGTTTCAACCGGCTATGCAGGGTTTCTTGGCTCACTCCTGCATTATCATACAGGTCGTCCACTAATCCTGTCTGAGCATGGAATCTATACAAAGGAAAGAAGGATAGATATATTCAATACCGACTGGATAAAGGACAACCGCAACGCCCTGCAACGCGACCCAACAGAGGTTAGCTACTACAGGGATCTCTGGATACGCTTTTTCGAGACAATTGGTGCTATATGCTACAACGCATCATGCAGGATTGTCTCGCTTTTTGAGGGAGCCAGACAGCGTCAGATTATTGATGGAGCTCCTGCCGAAAAAACCATTGTGATACCCAACGGGATAGATATTGAGCACTATCTGCCTTCAAGGGCTGCAAGACAAGATGAGCCGCCAATGGTGATAGCGCTTCTTGGAAGGGTTGTGCCGATAAAGGATGTTAAGACATTCATAAGGGCTGTCCGAATCCTTGTGACTCATATACCTGAATTGCAGGGCTGGGTCGTTGGACCTGATGGAGAGTACCCGGAGTATGCAGCCGAATGCAGGGCTCTGGCTGAAAATCTCGCAATAGGGGAGAGGGTAATCTTCAAGGGGTTCATGGATCCTCGGGAGTTGTTCCCCCAGACAGGACTGCTGGTAATTTCCTCTATCAGCGAAGGACTGCCTCTTGTTGCGCTTGAAGGTTACGCAGCCGGACTTCCATTGGTAGCAACAGATGTAGGCTCTTGCCGTCAGCTTGTTGAAGGTTTGGGTGAAGAAGACCAGGCTCTTGGTTCATCCGGAGGCATTATTCATATCAATTCACCGCAACAGCTCGCAGAAGAATCTCTCAAGCTGTTAAAAGACAGAAAAAACTGGGACAGGGCACAGCAGGCTGCAATTGCAAGGGTGGAAAAATTTTATACCCAGAAAAAGATGTTCGATTCCTATAAGAATCTTTACAAAGAGGCTCTTGAACAATGGCAGGAATAGGTTTTGAACTCCGCAAATTGATGAAGGGGGAAAGCTATTCCTCTATCGTTCTTGCATATACATATGCAGGAGTCATAAGCTCCGGTCCCTGGATTCTTTCAATAATAGCTGTGCTGCTGATAGGTATAATCTCACTGGCGGTTGTCGTACCAGCGGGGCTTGTATCCAAATTCCAGACTGTCATCACCTACATGATAGGAGGCAGCCTGATACTCACAGGTTCAGTTCAGCTGGCATTTACCAGATATTGCGCCGACAGGATCTTTGACAAGGAACATGACCATCTTCTTCCCAACCTGAATGGTCTTTTGAGTATAGTAATTACTGTAAGCTCTCTTTTAGCCTACCCTTTTGTTATCTTAAGCTTTCCACAGCAGAGCATTCTTTTCAGGATACTGGCAGGAGCATCCTTTGTTATACTCTGTGCGGTATGGATTACCGCCATACTTCTCTCTGGCCTCAAGGCATACAAGGCTATACTTGTAAATTTTGCAGCCGGATACGGACTCTCACTGCTACTTGCTGTTTTTTTATGCAACTTTAACCTTGAAGGACTTATGTTTTCTTTCCTGGCAGGTCAAGTGCTGCTTTTTAACGGAATGATCTATGTTATATTCAAGGGTTATCCATCAAAAAGATTCATAGATTACGATTTTCTTGGAAAAAAGAAGATGTATCGATCTCTTATGCTTACCGGTTTTTTCTACAATCTAGGGATATGGTCTGACAAGATTGTATTCTGGTTACATCCCTGGACAGGCAATCCCGTTATAGGGCCGTTAAGGGCTTCCGAAGTATACGATCTTCCTGTATTTCTGTCATATCTGGCTATTATACCGGGCATGGCTGTGTTTCTGGTCAGAATGGAAACTGATTTTGTTGAATATTATGACCGATACTACGATGCAGTGCGCGAAGGTGGCTCCCTCACTTATATTCATGAAATGAAGGACGAAATGGTGCGTATAGCCCGTGAAGGCATTTACGACATCATGAAGATACAGGGGATTGCAACTATTGTGGTGCTTGTGACAGGCAAAAAGCTACTGGCATGGGTTGGAATTTCAGAAGTATACCTTCCCCTTCTCTCTGTGCAGGTGGTTGCCGCAGGATTCCAGGTGGTTCTGCTGGGCATCCTAAATGTCTTTTTCTATCTGGACAAACGAAACAGGGTACTGCTCCTGACCTCTCTGTTTACTATACTTAATATTACCCTCTCCATCCTCTCTATATCTCTTGGCCCTTTCTACTATGGCTACGGCTTTGCAATCTCGCTTATGATAACCATCGCCATATCCATGGCAATGCTGGATACTGATCTGGGAAAACTTGAGTATGAGACATTTATGCTACAGTAGCACCGACTTCACAATTTAACTCTACTTTACCCTGTAGCTTCGCAATCTCTGAAGGACGATAAACCAAATAGTCTACCGGGAGATCCAGATCCATAAGACGGTACAACTGACGGATACGCACTTTGCAATCAGTTGCTGCTTCGGATCTTCAATGCGCGACTGCAGCGTTGTGCGCGTTAAAGTCGTCATATTCATATCCTCCTTATTGCGACTGAAATTCCAATGGCCTTTAACCTTAAAACGACAGTTACTCACGGTGGAGCAGGAAGCAAACCAGTGCATCCTACTCTAACGAGCAACTGGTTTTTCTAGGGTTAGTTTTTTGTCCGAGACCATCACAGCCTAGTTCTCAGCGTGCTCTGGACTTTTGGGTCGCTTCATGTCGCCAATAGTGACGGCCAGATTCGCTATCTGGTACAGGCTATTCTTTGTCGCATCACTGAAGATCAACTCACCGCGTGTGGTGACCTGATCCTTCTCCAACCGGGAGGTGACGCGCAGCTCCGTAAGGTTGTTTTTCAACTGTTCAAGGGGGGTGTCGCCTGGCTGACGGCTCATAAATGCCTCAAAAAGGGGAGACAACTTCAGTTCCAGCATGGAAAGAGCACCATTGCAGCGTTCAAGCAGGCTGGCCGACATGGCCGGACTGTCGGTCTTCTTTCGTTCCGCCAGTCCTGTTACCACATCGCTGCTTGTCGAAATCGCAATATAGCCGTTGTCAGCAAGAAGATAGTAGCCGCTTCCTGAATTGATCCGGTATATCTTGCCGTCAAAACTGGCGTTCCTTGCTTCCGACCCTTCCTGAAGCTTCCTGTGCAGAAGCTTCACCGCGACGCTTTCCGGCTTAACGCCAAATACGATGCTGCCCTCGGCCTTTGACTCGCCCAGGAAGAAGCGCGATGACTGGGAACCGGGATACTGCCGCCTCGTTGAATTTTCAGTGTTATTCCTCGATATACCTTCCAGAACAATGGCAATGTCACCGGTAAAGGAATCTGCCAACTGTTCAATGTTTGACGTGGTCAACTTCTCCACCATTTCATCGGCCTTCCGGTATTGTTCCGGATTTGCCAGGTAAAACCTTTCCTGAAGCGTTTTGAATGGAATATGACTGGCAAGGAATACCAGATACTTGTCGGCCGGTATGCTTTCCAGAAACTCCCTTGAAAGAGGAACGCTTATCGATCTGATTTCAGCGAGCAGAGCAGCACCGCTGACGCGTGCATTAAACGTCGCTTTCCCATTAACGAAGTTACACGAGAAACTAAGGCTACTTCCACGATAGACATCTTGATGATACGGGTAGTTTTTCATCAGGGCCGACATACCAGGCTGATTGACGACCCTTTCCAGGTCAACGCTGATCAGACAGTCATCCGTGCCCTCAAGCCATCTCTTTTTCAGCGGATCACCAGCAATGCTTTCCTCTTTTTTCATGGCCATGATCGCCAGTGCCCGCTGCTTACCCCTGCCTTTGGTGCCACCGGGATAGATCAGGGCAAAGGATTTGTTCCAGTAGAGGTAGGAGCCATCATCAAGCTTGAGGATTGAAACGCCGGCCTCAGTTGATACTGTGCCCGGCCTTAACTTTTGCAGGAATTCGGCAAAGCGGCTTTGGCTTCTGATACCGAACAGAACGCCAGTTCTGGAGTGGTTCCCATCATGGGTTTCGGTGAAAGCATAGACATCTTCAGCCAGATCAATACCGCTCTCCTTAACCGGATTTGCCAATAGTTCATCGAAGCGAGGATACAACCGGCCGCCGAACTCCAGCAGTTTCTTGTAGACCGGATCGGCGGTGGCTCCTTTCAGCCCTGACTTCAGGAAGATCGAAGCGATATTGCTGCGTGTTACGGTAATTGCCGATTTGGGGATATGTTTTGCATGGGCTGGCTGGATATGAAAGAAGAGTTTGCAGGCGCTGACAAGCTCCGGCATGTAGATCAGGCCTGCTACCACCAGCAGGCCGATAACGGCCCATACGATTTTAGAGGAACGGTAGTTCGTCTGTATCCGGGACTCAGTGCCAACAGGCGGGATTAACTCTTTGATGCGCTGTTTCTCGGCATATTTTGCGAAAATGAGATGGCAGTGAATACAGGTATCGGACACAGCCTGCCCTGTGCCGCATTGCGGACAGAAAAACTCCGGCTCCGGTATGGAGACAGACTCTCGGGAAACCGGGAATTTGACCTGGCAGTTCCGACAGGTTGCGGTTACACCGCCAGCCGGTATCTTTTCATCCGGCACCTCTGCACTCCACTGACAACCGGGGCAGGTAATCTTCATGGCCTCACCTTAACTGAATTTAAAATTACGGGGTCAGCTTACCTACCTTTTTCGTGCTATCTTGAACAGCTTTTTTCAACAACAGGGTTAGCAAAGCAGCAGGCCTCATGGGGGCTGGCTTGCCTTTCTGCCATGGTAGTTGCAGGTTTCGCTGGTGTCGAGGATGTCGGTTATGCCGGTGAGACCTGGAGATTACCTGATCATTGCAATATGTATAAACATGTGTATAGTTATGCTATGCGATTCACATGGGATGAAAAAAAGCGGATCAGTAATATCAAGAAGCACGGCATTGATTTTGCCCGTGCTGCTGAAATATTTACCGGTCCAACATTCACTTGGGAAGACATCAGATTTGATTATGGAGAACAACGGTGGATTACCATGGGGTTGTATGGTTCACTGGTAGTGGTTCTGGTCGCACATACGGAAACAGAGGAGGAAATTCATGTCATCTCAATCAGAAAAGCAGATAAAGACGAACAGGCGCTCTTCTACAACAATATCTGATGATGCGCCCAAGGTGACGCAGGCAATGCTTGATGGCGCCAGGTTTCGGGTAGACCTGAAGGATGCCCCACGCAAGCAGAGGGTTAACATCATGCTGGATACTGCTGTTGTAGCTGCGTTCAAAATCAAAGCCGGTGATCGGGGTTACCAAACCCTGATCAATGAAGCCTTAAAGCAGTATCTCAGCCAGAACCTGCTTGAGGACACCTTAAGACGTATTCTGCGGGAAGAACTGCCTCACGCCCACTAATACCCCCCGGCAGTTGAAGAAAACAAGCCGCTGCCGGAAGCAAATCCGGAGCGGCTTGTTTGTTGGTGGTAGCGGAGAAGCAGGGTTACTGCGGGCGGTAACGAGAAAATAAATCTGGCCCGTTTTTTACTACGAAAAGCAGAAAGTTAAGCCTGACCCCATGCCCCCCCTGACCACCCGGCAAGAGCGCCGTTTAGAGATGAAAATCACCGGCAGCTTCCGGTTGATACAGGACTTTCTTGATCTTCAGCTTTCTGACACCCCCCGGCACGCTCCAACTGATCCGGTCGCCGGTGCGGTAACCGAACAGTGCGGTGCCGATCGGCGCCAGGATGGATATCTTGCCAAGATTCAGATCAGCGTCTCCGGGAAAGACCAGGGTGTACTGCAGTTGTTCGCCCGAGTCGAGATCCTGCAGGCTTACCCTTGAATTCATGGTGACCACATCCGGTGGAATCCCTGTGGCATCAACAATCTCTGCCTTGAGCAGCTCCTGTTCAAGTTCCTCGATGTAACGGCTGTCCCGTAATGAGCGGGTGACGCTGCTGTCAATCAGTTGCTCCAGGCGCTGCAGGTCAAAATCGGTGATAAAAATCTGGCGTGGTACGATACTCTTTTTCATGGTGATACCTTTCTGTCATAATTGCGGCATTGCTGGATGCCGGTTTGATAGTACAAGCCTTGTCAGGTCAGCAGGTTAAGCATCACCACTACCGGCAAGATGGCGCGGGCCCCTTCCACCACGCTGTCTCGCGGTTTTGGCGCCGTGACAACGTGTATGCCGGAATGTTGTTCAAGGTAGCGGCTTAGTCCTGGGATCAGTGCGCCTCCTCCGGTGAGCAGGATGCCGTTTTCAATCACTTCACAGCCTGTTTCAGGCGAAAGATCCTGCAAAAAATCGTCAATCAGACCGGTAATGCTTTCCAGTGTCGGCTGGAGCGAATGACTGTCAGGGAGGCTGCCTGATTGCCGAAACGGTACGGGATGCAGGCCGGTGAAGATCTGGCCGCAGCCCACTCTGACGGCAGCGGTTGTCTGAATCCGGCTCATCTTGATCAAGGCGCAGTCGGTTACCCCTTCACCGATGTCCACTACCATCTGGGCATAGGGAGAAGAGACGTCCATACCGGCACCTACGGCGGCAGCCAGCGGTTCCGGTATGATCATGACCGACGATGCACCAGCTTGCATAATTGCATCGTGAAGCCGTTGCCGCTCTTCGTGTGTGACGTCGCTGGGGGCGCAGGCCAAGACACATGGTTTGACAATACCGAACAATCTGGTGCCAGCCAGGATCGGTCTGAGTATCTCGGCCACGGTTGTAGGGTCTACCACAACACCGCCACGTACACCGGCCTTACTCCCCAGGCAGGAGCAGTGCTCTATCAGCGGTCCAAGACCGGATGCTGCTCGGATGGTTGAGGTGCCGACATCCAAAGCCACCTGCTGACGCCAGTTAAGGAGAGGAAAACGGGTTTTCATGGTTTCACCGAGCCCAATAAAAAAGCCCCCACTGGCTGTGCCGGTGGGGGCTGAACGCGCAAAGGAGTACGATACGCAACTCTAGGCAGTCCCCTCCGTCATACGTACAGCCTGCTGCAGTACGATCTGCAGCAGTTCAATTTTTGAGGCGGTTGCACGGTGGAGCATGGGGATGACCTTTCGAGTTGAATGCCAAAATATGTAGCACAGAAGGGCTGTGGAGTCAAATCAGGGCTCACAGATCCTATTCCCCCGCTTACTCCCATGGCCCAACGGGTTGACTGTAGGTCATACGGGGGCAGGCTTGACTTTCTGCTATTTTAGCAAGTGTGTGTCACAACCACAACTACCGGGGTGGAAAGGAGCATGACGTTATTCGCACTACACGAAGAAAACGTGACAGATTTATTATAATGGAGTGTCCCAACTTTCGTCTGAACGCGGGGGCAGCGAAAAAGACCGTCGTGCCGGTCACGCACAAAAGCAGGTACCAGCCTTACGCCGCCATCTTCCAAGGATGAATCTTTTCCAGTTCGGCAGACAGGTTGCGCTCCACCTCTTCTGTATCATAATCAGCCTGAAGGCCAAGCCAGAAGGCGGCAGTAGTTCCAAAGAAACGGGCAAGACGTCGAATTCTGGTGACAGTTTACTTATTTCGAGTTCACACCAAGAGCTTAACAAGCATCTTAATCTCCGGCAACCGCTCCTTTGCCACCTTCCAAACCGTCATCAAATCCACTCCCATGTAGTCATGGATCAGCACGTCACGCATGCCTGCCATCTTGCTCCATGGTATGTCGGGGGGAAATAGGGACACTGCCCATATTTTCAAGCAAATCTATTTCTTCACCGACATAAACCCGCTGTATTCCCGCCCATTAATATAAAACGCCACAACCTTTCCCGCCAGCACCCCTTCAACCTGTTCCCGCGTCAACCGGAACTCATACGCCCCATAATTCTTGCCGAACTCCTCACGCGCTTCTGGCGTGTCGTCAATCAACTCTATGCGGTCGTCGTCGTAATTAGATGCCGCAGCATCCGTTTCACCCCAACTCGCCTTGATCATCATACCGCCTTAGCAGGTACCAAGTGAACTTCCAGCTTACACCCAACAGCCTGAGCATATTTTTTCAAGGTGGCTATGCTCGGAGAATGCCTGTTGTCTGAAAGTGCCGTCTCAAGCCGGGTAATGGCAGGCGCCTTGGTTCCCATTTTTTCCGCCACATCGGCCTGAGTCAAACCCGCCCGCTGACGCGCCTGAAGCAGTTCCCGCAGCAACGCAAACTCGATTTCAAGCTCATCATAGGCGGCAACAAACTCCGGGTCTTGCTTCCACTCGGCTACCATCTGCTGGTGGGTTTTGGTTGGAGATTTCGTACTCATGATCCGCACACCTCTTTTTGTCGTTTCCGTGCCACATCAATCTCCCGCTTGGGTGTTTCCTGGGTTTTCTTGACAAAAGAGTGGAGTACGACAATTCTGCGCCCCACCATCGTGCAATAGAATACCCGCGCTATTCCTTCCTTGCCGCGTGGCCGCAACTCAAATAGCCCGCTACCCATGGCTCGTGAATGCGGCATGCGAAGATCAAGTCCAAATTCCTCCAACAATTCGGTCAAACGGACGTATGCCGCCCGAATGCCTGTCGGCAGAGCTGCAATCTCAAGCCTGACATCTTCACTGTAAAAATCGATGGTCCACGACATGTTTTTGTGTAACATATTTGTTATGCCCGTGTAAATTGATAAAAAAAGGGCGGCCTCATCGGCCACCCTTCCACAATCTACTTCAAATTCTTCTTGATCCGCTCCACCGCCTCAATCACATTCTCGCGATGGCCAAAGGCCGAGAGCCGGAAGAACCCTTCGCCGCTGGGGCCGAAGCCTGAGCCGGGGGTGCCGACCACGTTGCATTCGTTAAGCAGCTTGTCAAAGAAGTCCCAGCTGCTCATGCCACCCGGGGTCTTGAGCCAGATGTAGGGGGCATCCACACCACCGTAGCAGGTAACACCAACCTCTTTCAACCCTTCACGGATGATCCGGGCGTTCTCCATGTAGTAGTCAATGATCTCTTTGGTCTGCTTCCAGCCTTCGTCGCTATAAACCGCAGCAGCAGCCTTCTGGACTGGGTAGGAAGCACCGTTGAACTTGGTGGTGGTGCGGCGCAGCCAGAGCTTGTTGAAGCTGTACTTTTCGCCGCTGGCAGTGGTGCCCATCACCTCTTCCGGCACCACGACAAGGCCGCAACGCACGCCGGTAAAGCCGGCGGTCTTGGAGAAGGAGCGGAACTCGATGGCGCACTTCTTGGCCCCTT
>CAZZMP010000023.1:0-49711 GCA_964655435.1 uncultured Geobacter sp. | reverse complement strand
AGTTAGCATTGCATTGTAGTTTCTAGCCAAACGCTCATATCGTGTGGCTATTCTTCGATAGTTTTTCAGCTTCTGAAAAAAACGTTCCACCAGATTGCGTTCTTTGTACAACTCATTGTCGTAGAAACGCAGCTCTTTGCGGTTGCTGCGTGGTGGTATGACTGCCTGTGCTCCTGTGTTGTTTATAGACAGAACAAATACGTCAGAATCATACCCTTTGTCAGCAATGATATAGTCGGCTTCAAAACCTGATATCAATGCATCTGCTGTCAGATACTCCGATGCCTGTCCTTCGGTTAGGATAAGACGAATCGGATTGCCAAGGACGTCAACCGCAGCATGAATTTTAGTGCTCAGCCCACCACGGGATCTACCTTGGGCTTGCTCTGCTTGTTCTTTTTTTGAGCTGCACCATGCTGATGAACACGGACAATACTGCCATCAACCATCAAATATTCCAGGTCGGGATCACCGGCAACAGCTTCAAAAACCTGTTGCCATATCCCCTTATGAGACCAGCGGTTATAACGGACATAGACACGATGCCAGTGGCCATACTCACGAGGCAGGTCACGCCAGGGAGAACCTGTACGGGCGATCCAGAGAACGCCTTCGATAAACAGGCGGTTATCCTTTGCTGTAACCCCGCAATCAGAGGCTTTCCCTGGGAGTAATGGGGCAATACGCTCCCACTGGTCGTCTCGTAATACTCTTCTGTCCATCAATACCCTCCGATAAAGTGTGATACCTCTTTATCGGAAATTTGAAAGTTATTCTTGATTGAGAACGCTGCCTAGCGAGAGCGCATCGCCGCTTGGCGAAATAATATATTCTGTTGTTGCAGAGTAATTTGCAACTTGGTACGTCAGTGTTGATACAACTCTGGCGTTCGCATTGCCTGCATCGAAAACTTGATAGGTTGTTGTTACGAAATCAGTTGTTCCATTTAAACTCAATGACAGAGATGGTCCAGATGCAAAGTTGCCAACTTTAAAGGTCGCAGGCATAGTCGCACTATTTGTCTGCACTGCATTCTCTTTCTGTTCAACATCTGACTATACCGATGCCAATGTTCGTAATTTCGCGCTATTTGGCTGTAACGACTGGTGCGCGACACTGCAATTTACTGCAGCCTGATTATGCCGTTTTTTCCCCGATATTATTGATGATACGCTCGAATTTGCCTTTCAGCTTGCGATGCCGGAGCGGTGCTACCTGAACTATTAAGTGGGTCACAAATATTCTTGAGTATCAAGTTCCTGCTCGACTAAACGAGCTTTGCCTATGGCAGTCTTTTCCGGCTTGTCCGTAAAGAGATAACGAATAGTCATGCGCTCACCGATCAATTCCTGCATTCTCTCCTGCATTTGGTGGAACAAATCTTCGCTAAAACCGTTTCCCTTAACAAGAACAACATCAATCTCTCCGATAAGTTTCTGGTGGAGCTTAATAGATTCCAATCCGTCGAAAGCAGAATAGTGCTGGCCAAAGATCAGGCTTGTCGCACTAATAAGAGCACCTTTGTTATCAACAATGAACTCCTGTTGCCGTCCGACAACCTCATCGACAAGAAGATAATTTCTGCCACAACGACATACTTGGGACTCTGCCGGTATAGCATAGTCACCCGTCCGGTAACGAATGAGGGGCATTATCGGATTATTGAAACCTGTTGCCACGATTTCATGCAACTCACGCCCCTTCTCATCACATATCCCGGAAGGAACAAGTTCCGTATAACCATACTGAGGGTAAAAATGGAGCTTATCAGAATATTCGCAGGCTCCGCCCAATGCCAAACATTCACTATGTCCATACCAGTGATAGACACGGCATCCAAAAACTGCCTCTATCTTAGCTCGCTGATAGGCAAACAACTTCTCCGAACCACAGAACACCGCTACTGGCGTAAATTGCAGCTTTCTCCCCGTGGACTCCATAAGAGACGCCAACTGATACATAGTTGATGGATAACCATGAAGAAATCGAGGCCTTATCCCATTAATTGCATTGATATAATCTCCAAGCTTTTCTCTACTAAGATTGAAAGACGAAGCAAAGTGAATATTAAACAGACGATCATGATGAACAAAACGTCCCTTTTCCGGTGTGCGGCCTCGCAAATTGAAGATAGAGTCACCAAACCGATAGCCAACTCTTTTCCACTGATCGAAAATGAAAGCTTTTTCGACTTGCCGTGTTATCAAACGATCCATGTAGAAAACAAAGGGCTGACCGGTTGAGCCCCCTGATGTTGCTTTCAATCTTCTAAAACCTGAACCAGTTAAAAATTCGTCAATCCTTTCCCGTATTGTTTGCTTGTCTATAATTGGAAAAGCAGAAAGTTCAGGATTTATACATTCAGCAAGCTTCAAAGACTTATAGAATGGAACATATTCAACGGCATGCTTTAACAGTTTATGTAGTTGATGCGATTGATTTTGCACCAAGTCATTTAACGATTGAAACTCCGTGCGTTCCAACATCATTTTTGTTGTTATATAATGGCTGCCTAATAGCAGACTTCTTAGCATTCTGGACCTCGCTCACAAATAACTGTTTACAGATACATGGTTATTATACCTATTCACAATTATCATTCACCTATCTCAAACTATCCTCTAATGCTCTTTGAATTCACAAAAGTTGCTTATATAGATTGCTAATGGAGTTCTCGACAGTAGCAAGAGAATAGAGTTTTTTAACTCTCACGTAACCCGCTGCCGCCAGATCCATTCGTTGTTTTTCATCGTTCAGCAACCGATCTAAAGCATTGGCAAGAGAATCACTATTATTAGGATTCACAAGTATCCCAACTGCCCCATTTTCAAGCATTTCGGGTATAGCACCAACATTGGTAGCAACTACTGGAATTCGGTAAGCCATGGCCTCAAGAATACTGACCGGCATGGCTTCAACATGAGAAGGCAGGACGTATACTGATGCATTTATAAGTAATTGTTCCTTCTCTTCTCCACCAACCCACCCTGGAAATACAAATCTGTCTCTAACTCCTAGTTCTTCTGCATATTTGGATACCATATCGATATCTCCTTTGCCAGCAACCACCACTCTAAAAGTGGTGTTAGTCTTCATGGCAACTACGGCTTTAACCAAGTCAAAAAGCCCCTTACGCTTGATAACTTCTCCTAGAAAGAGAATTATCTGTTCTCCGTTAGGTTCACCTGAAATTAATTTATGACAATCAGGAAACCTGACTCCATTGGGGATAACCAAACAACTCTCAGGCCTTTTGCAACTTTCTGCGACAAGAATTTTTAGATACTCAGCAAGAACAATAATACGGTCAGCACCAGAAAGTGCCCAATCAACACACCAACGTTCTGGCGGAAGTGCCTTCTTACGATATTCCCTGAATTGTCCACCATGCAGATGGATAATCAGCTTCTTGCCCTTGATTCGAGCAAGTAACATTACTAGGAACAGTCTCCTAAAACTCCAGAATGATGCGGTATGAATATGTACTATGGAGTAATTACAAATACATCTAGCAATCTTTACAAGCCCCCTCAGGTAGAACCCCAGTTTCCCTAATTTTCCGGCATCAGTACGGTGGGTTGGGTAGTAGTCAATACCTAGACGGTCGGCAATGCCAGACTCTAAATAGCTATTAACAACAGAGGCAATACCTCCTCCGTTACCAGGCTTAGTACCCACCATCATTACAGTGTTCCTGTCAGACATGGTAATATACTCAATTCATTGATTAATAATCAGTTTTTACGGGATACCAGCTTCAATAAAGGAAGAAACTTTCCGTTTACCTTTACTGTTGAATCCTCGGAGTAATTCCCAGCAACAACAACTCGCTCAACCTCATTAAAACGCTCATCCTCAAAAGAAAGAACACCATCTAACCTGTCACGAACCAATAGAACCATATCCTGGCCAGCAACCACACCTCTAAATTTATTGCCAGTTATTGGTAGATATTCAGACCCAACTTTGAGAGCCCCTTTATCATCCACTGCAAGCACACTCATCAACTCCATATTTTCAACAGTATCTTTGGGCTCGACTTGTAGCCTCCAAGCACCAAGATCCGTTCCATCACGGCCACCGCACACATTTTCAGGCGGATAATTTACCCCGTTTACCAGCCATTCTCTGTCGGCACCTCCAACCAGATTAAACTCTACAGCTTGATCTCCAAAGACAGTTCCTCGAATAAATCCACCACCGCTGTTTCTTACTTCAAAGCTCTTCCCTGTAAGTATAGGTTTGTCATTGAAATGAAAAAGGATCTGCGGCAAATGTCGCCCGTTAAGAGCAATTCTATCAAACACTAGTAATAATGGATGATTACGTCCAAGAGGTTTGTAGACCATCACAACATCTCTCACAAAAGACTTCACTTTTTTACGGTCATAGGCTTTTGTAGCATCACCTCGTATCCAAACTCCATCATTGGTGCCTGAAAATCCAACTATGCCGTCAAGTCTAAACTTATCTGAAAGTGCATCATCCAAACCAACCGGTTCCTCCCCACTCGGGATACCGGAAGCACTACGGAATATCTGCCCTCCATCGTTACTGACTGTTTTGCCATTATGCAGATATTTGTCAGATCCTGAGAAAACGACAAGGGTATTATGGGCAATTGTACGGGTATAATAGTTTAACCAATGGGTTGATCCGTAAAGATCATAGCAGCCTGAATCTATCAGCAGTGACCCACGGTAACTTAACTCAAAATGGTTCTGGTCTTTATGATGATGGTTGACACTGTAATATGGGCTGGATTTGAATACTAACTGGGTGCTTTCGTTATCCCATCTATCACGAGCTACCACCAACCCACTGCCAGAAAAATGCCTTGACAGCGGCAGGGTTTTCTCTTTGTGATCAGGCGCCACAGACTTTACTGTCGCAGGGAAAATGATTCTCCATATTCGATATGGCCCCCAGAGTGATTCCAGATTTTTCCTATAAAACCACTCTGCCCTGCTATCTGAGTACTTTGATGCAACATATGCCATCAACATTGCCAAATGCTGCCCAACACGGCAGTCATTACAATCACCGGTACGTGGGAAAGTGCCATCACCCCTTTGGCCATATATGTACCAAAGTGGTAAATCCCTGATCCAATCGGCAGCAAGCCATCCGAGGCCTAGACGTTCTCCAATAAGATACGGCCAGATTGTGGTATAACCAGCTCCGTACTGCCACCCCATTATGTAACCGCCATCATGAGCAGCAAACTGCTGAAACCGGTTGTAACCCTGAGACCATTGCATTCTGAGCTTTGCGAGGAGTACTCTTTCTGATTGCCCTTCTGTCTCCCCTGCAGTTGCCAGCACTCCGGCAAGAATGGCAACACTACCGAACCGGTCATGCCCTCCGCTGTATTTGGGATTTTTTGTAAAATATGAAAGATGCCGAATGTATCCGGATATGGCACTTGATAACTTTTGGCGCTGTTCTTCAGAGAGCTGATTATAAAGCCAGTCAAGCCCGAAGGAAAGGCTCAGCAGCCTTTGTCGTTGATCAGTATCATTGCCTGATACTACAGGGATTTCTGCCAAATCGGTAATGCTTGAGACAACATACGCTGTCAACTGATCGTTCTGACTGATGAGTGCAGCAAGGCATAATGGGAGAATGGTCTCGGGTTGAAAATCTCGGTGGGCAATCACAGATGGAGGAGTGTTATACAATCGCCATTTGGCATATGCAATTAATTCGCGATAATCTTTTGAATAACTCGGAAAGTTCACACTCCTGATCCGGGTTATGATTTTAGTACTCAGGATTAATCTGGGGTGGGCTTCCTTTGAGATCGCTGAGTATTCTTCATCGGCTGCAAATCCAAGGGATACGGGATAACCGACCACAGACAGACAGAGCACCACCATCATGTACATCAGGGACTTCATGCGATGACCTTTTCTTCAGATTCGATATGCTCCGCATAAAAATACGCTAGGCAGATAACCTGAAGAAAACGATGTCCTGTAACGCAGATGGTCTCTCCGCCAATACCACTGACAAACATGATTCCAAAGAGATAGCAGAAAAACAGAAATCTGAATTTTCCACGGTAACTTACTGCAGCCGCAAGGTAATAGAGCAAATAGAGTAACAACCCTATTACCCCCATGTTACTCAGAAGCCAGAGAAAATCATTATGTGTGGAAGCCTCGGCAACCGAGAAATGTCTTCCAAGCAGTTTGTTGGTATAGTAGAGACCGTCTCCTGTTATCTGTCTGTAGAAATCCTTATTCTTGAAGTCGCTCCAGACAATGTCCATAAGAAGACCCCGACCTTGCATCATCTGTTTATTGCTCACGTCTTGTGAAGCAACTCCCGGCACATCTTTAAATCTATCCAGATAGTGTTCTGGAGATACAAAAAACAAACTGATTAGAATGAGCAAAAAAGTTGCAATCCCCATTCTCAAAAGCACCATAAATCTACGATAATAAAGAAGACAGCACACAGTAATCAGAACCAGCATAAACAAATAGGTGCGTGTCAGATTAACCATCATGGCAAGAGCCATAATAGCTGACAGAGCCCAGTGAATGCGGTTAAAGTTACCCACAATCAGACGTTTTAGTAGCAGCACGAAGGCCAATGTTATAACCGATGCCGAGCCTCCGGCGCTCAGCAACGGTCCTTGTGGTCGAATTGTTGAATATGAAGGGACAAAAGCCCGCTTACCAAAAAACGACATGGCAGCATGGGGGCTCACATGGTATGCGGCAAACTGAGCCAGAGTATACACCGCAGTGAACAACCCCATAAAGAGGAGGAGTTTTTCAATCAATTCAATCTTATTCTCATACTCGAACCCACAATAGACAAACAACAGCAAGAAACCGGAATAAATCCGTACAAAGACATTCAATGAACTTGTAAAATGGTCACCTACAAGCAAAAGCATGGCAGCGTAAAAAAGAAAAAAGGCAGAAGCTAACAGCAAAGGGGTCGGTATTTTTCTGAATTTGGCGACCGGTAGAAACAGGGTATTACCATAGACAATTGCCAGACCGATTAGACGTGAAAGGTCATACTTGGTACCCCCCAACGAGAAGAGTGAAAATTTGGCAGCGAGAGGCAGCATCATGAACCAGATAGCTATTGCCACAATATTGATACGGATAATCCAGGCACCCATCAGGAAGACACCTCTTGAAGTTTAACTCCCCTTTCAAATCCAACCAGCCGCCCGGCTGACCATGCTGTCATCACTGCAAGAATGGCTGTAAAAGCAACTTGTGCCGATGCTGCTCCGTACACACCGAAAGACCTGACCGCATAGTATGAAATGGGGAGAGTAACGACGAAAGTGCAGACAGTCAGGGCAGCTACAATCCTGACTCTTCCCACCCCTTGCAGATAGCTGGACAGAAAGCCGAAGCCCAGATCAAACAGCGCTCCCAGCATCAACACGAGAAATATAGGAAAAGAGTCATGATATACAATAAGTCCAAGCTTATTGAGGCATAGTTCGGTAATCCCACTCAGATAAAGGAGTAAGGCTACTGACAGCAGCACAAAAAACACAAAAAAGAATTTACCAACCGGTGGTAACATGATCTTGCCACCTGAATTCCTTGATGCATAGGGAACCACCGGACGAACCAAAGAGACAAAGATCATCTTTGGAACCGAATAGAACGTCAACGCCATATCAAACAAAGCCACATCCAACGTGGAGTATGAAACCAAAAATGAACGCAGTAGAAATCCATAGAAGAGGTTAATAAAAGTTATCATCATGAGTGAGGACGAATAGCCAGCAAGTCGGCCTATCCTTGAAACATCAAATAATCTGAACGGGTTCAAACTGCCAGGATTGCCGAACAGCTTGTAATTATTGACTATGGCCCAAGCAAAGAGCAGCAGATACCCCATACTATAGGTAATAATGAATGTAAAAACCGTCGGTTTTCCAAGAATAAGCCAGGCTATCAGTAGAAGTAAAAGTTTCGTGATACCATCACCCGCCTCATAACGGGAAACCTGATTAAATTTTAACGCTGCAAGACTGAATCCAATGGATATTTGGAAGTAGCTCCAAAACACAAACCCGGCTGCCGTCACTGCCACGACCCGGGCTGTCAGCAATCCAGTCGAGCTTTGCTGAAGAGCCACCACAAAAGCGATCGTGGCAAGCATCGAGGTAAAAAGTGTCATAATGATAGCATTGCTATACAGGGAGAAATGAGCCTCATGATTCTCTTCTTCTCTGACCGCCAGCTTCGCAAGAGAGCCTCCAACACCAAAACTTGCGATAGTCGCCATACTCAAAAATAGACTGATGTAAAGGGATAAGCAGCCATAATCATGAGGACTTATAGTTACTGCGGCCAGATAACGGAACAACAACATGCTGCCTCTGGCAAAAATGGAGGCGCTCAGCAGCAACGCACTTCCCTTGAGAAGTGTTTTTCCCTCAAGCATTGCCGTACCTAGTAAATCGGTTTAAATTCTCTGTACTTCTGATCCAGTTGAAACGCTCTTTCAGATTCTGGACATCAACATACGAAGGACGCTCTAAAGTCATATTGATCATCGCTGCAATTTGTGCAGCATCAGCTTGTGCAATAAGCAGACCTTCAATTTCCAAACTAGGCAATTCTCCAACCGGCGTAGCAACAACAGGTGTACCACAGCTCAAGGATTCAAGTACAACTAACGGAAAGTTATCTTGTAGGGAAACATGACAATGGAGATCCGACAACTGTAACAACTCATATGGACTATTTAGATCTTCAATAATCTCAACTATATCCTGGAGTTCCAGACGTTCAATAGCCGCCAGCACTTCTCCCTTCAAACTTCCACGTCCAGCAATCGCTAGTAATAGATCAGGCCTGTGCGGTTTCAATAAGGCAATCGCTTCAAGCAGCAACATCAATCCCTGAACCTTGCCAAGGTATTCAAAGAGACCGATATAGGTCACTAGTGGCCTACGTTTACCAAATTTAAGACGGGAGACAAGTTGCGCCTGCAGTTTTTGAGATACTGTAACCGTTCCACAGCCTGGATAAACAATAATCAATGGCTTAGAATAATGATAACCGAATTCATGTAAATACTTATTTTTTAGATAGTTGCTGACAAAAACAAGCCCGTCTGACGCATTGTCAATTTTCTGTAGTATCAAACTTTTAAATGGACTTGGTTTGGCTATGTCTGAGTGTTTTACCGTTACAACCTTGACCTCAACACCTGACAGTTTTCTAAGTCGCTTGTAAAGGACAGATGCCAGTAACAAATACCATGTACCGTGGCACTGGATATAACGAATATCATGTCGCCAAAACTGTCTGATAAGAGATGCTATAACTGAGAGACGTGAACGTGAATCAAGCTTGATACTACCATTTAGTTCACTGCTACTTGAAATATCGGGAGAAAAGATCAATGGAGACTCACCGCATTTTCGGGAATGTTCGACAATTTGTCGGACAAAACTACTGATCCCTCCCACAGTTTGATAATAGGTGGTTACAATTCCAATTCTCATTGCATCTCAAGGCTCATAAAAAACTCTCACATCCATCTAATAAACGGCTCATACAGCAGAAACCAGACCATCTTTGTGTACTCTGTGGCAATCCTGCGCAGATGTTCCCTGTTAAACCAGCTGCTCACCGTAAAGGATTGCTGAAACCGGCTCGGCACCGTAGAAATACGGTAATCGCCGATAAAGACCCGGCTGCTGATCATGCCAATCCTTCGCGTATGAAACGGCGAACTGACAATCAGGGCAGAGTGCATGCCCAGCCGGTCAAGGATCTGTTTTGCCAGCATCATCTCAATATGTGTTTTTTCAAGATAACGGGCATAGCCCAGGTCAATAAATTTTCTGCGGCTAGTGTCTAATCTGCGTGGTTCCGCCAGAAGCGGTTCAAGCAGCCCTTTCTCATCGGCACGGCTAACGGTTCCATATCCCGGAACTATCAGATAGCGGGCATACCCTTCAGCAATCAGTTTTCGAGCTTCTTTAAAGCGGAACTCATTGCCGGGCCCGACAAAAACCACAACTGCGTCCGCCTTGACCGGTTTATCAGGCTTTGTGAGATAAGCCGGGCCATACAGAAACAGTGCAACAGGCAGCGCCAGAGCAGCAAACCAGACAGTCAATTTAAGCAGCATCAGGCCTGATACAGCAGTCCGCCCTGCCCTGTTACCAGATGCCGCGTATCAACAACCGGTATGGCAAAGGAAAGCAGGTCAAGTTCACGGTAGTCGTCATGTGCAGTAGCCACCAGGATAAGGTCGTAGCCGGTGGTTATCTCGACTGACTGACGTCCGGCGTAGTGGGCAAACTCTCTGCTTGGCTTGATTTCCGGAATGTAAGGGTCGTTGTAACTGACTCTGGCTCCCAACTCTTCCAGCTTTTCCATCAGGTGATAGGAGGGAGATTCACGGTCATCGTCTACATTGGCTTTATATGCCAGTCCCAACATCAGTATTTTGGAACCGCGCGCCGATTTGCCCACATCATTAAGCGCCCTGATCACTTTATCCACCACGTAGTCCGGCATAGAGGTGTTTATTTCACCGGCAAGTTCGATAAAACGGGTATGGCAACCGTATTCACGGGCTTTCCAGGTCAGATAGAACGGATCAATCGGTATGCAGTGCCCCCCAAGACCGGGGCCGGGATAAAATGCCTGAAACCCGAACGGCTTTGTTCTGGCAGCCTCAATAACCTCCCAGACATCTATATCCATCTTGTCAAAGAGCACCTTCAACTCGTTAACCAGTGCGATGTTGACCGAACGATAGATGTTTTCCAGCAGCTTGGCTGATTCGGCGACTCTTGTGGAGGATACGGTGACAGTAAGTTCAACAACGGTGTTGTACAATGCCGTGGCAACCTCAAGGCATGCAGCTGTATAGCCGCCAACCACTTTGGGCACTGTATGCAGCGAAAAATTCTTGTTGCTTGGATCTTCCCTTTCAGGAGAAAAAGCGAGATGAAAGTCAATCCCTGCCACCAAGCCGGTTTTTTCAAGTATCCGTCGCATATCGGTATCGGTTGTGCCTGGATAGGTGGTTGACTCAAGGACAATCAACTGACCCTTGCGCATGAACTGGGCAATAACCTCTGTGGTGTTAAATACGTAGGACATGTTTGGTTCACGATTTGAATTAAGCGGCGTCGGAACGCAGACCATGATGCAGTCCATATCGTTAAGCAGTGAAAAGTTGTTGGTAGGAACGAATCTGTCCAGAACTTCAGCATCATACTGTTGCAGATCAATATGCTTGATGTAGCTCTTGCGCTGCGCCAGGTTTTTAATCTTTTCAGGGTCTATATCAAAACCGGTGACCAGAAACCCTGCCTTGCAGAACTCCAGTACCAGTGGCAAGCCAACATATCCCAACCCGATAACCCCTATTGAAGCTGAGCGTGAATTGATCAATTCCAGTAATTGCATTTCATAACTCCTCTACTGTTTTTTGGTATCCCGGCTATTCAACTGTTACTGATTTTGCCAGATTTCGCGGCTGGTCTACGTCGTTGCCCAACAAGGCGGAAATATGATAGGCAAGAAGCTGTAGCGGCAGAGTCAGCAACAGAGGAGCGGTTATTCCGGGCTCCTGCTGAGGCAGCTCAAGAACGGCAACCGCCCCGCTGAACCCTGCTTTGTCACCTTTACTGCAGAGTGCAATTACCTGCCCTCCCCTGGCTATAACCTCTTCCATATTGGAAATAACTTTTTCATAGTGCCTGTCTTTGAGAGCCAGAACCACAACCGGCATTACCTCATCTATCAGGGCAATCGGCCCATGCTTCATCTCTCCCGCCGGATATCCCTCTGCATGAATATATGAGAGTTCCTTAAGCTTGAGAGCCCCTTCCAGGGCAATAGGATAACTGTCGCCCCGTCCCAGGAAGAGAAAGTCCCGGGCATGCATGAAACGGCGTGCCAGTTGCTGAACAGTTCCATCAAGGGTAAGTGTCTCTTCAATCAGGGAAGGAAGATGAATCAGCTCCTTTATCATGCCGCATGCCTGATCTTTTGTTATGCTTGCCCTGGCTCTTCCCATCCGTATCGTCAGCAGAGAAAGCGCAATCAATTGCGATACAAATGCTTTGGTAGAAGCGACCCCTATCTCGGGGCCGGCATGGGTATATATGACTCCGTCAGCCTCACGGGCGATGGATGAGTCAATCACATTGCAGATTGCTATACAGCGCCCTCCCTGCCTGTGAGCCTCACGCAGCGCAGCCAGGGTATCCGCAGTCTCACCGGACTGCGAGATCAGAAGGACAAGTGTATCAACATCCAGCACCGGGTTCCTGTAGCGGAATTCAGAGGCGATATCCACTTCAACCGGCAGACGGCAGTACTCCTCCAGCCAGAATTTTCCAACCAGTCCGGCATGCCAGGAGGTTCCGCAGGCAACAATGCAGATCCGTGAAAACCCCTGCAGCTCTTCAAGAGGAAGATTAAGATCCTCCAGATAGACATCCCCTTCTTCTTCAAGCAACCGACCTGCCAGGGTATCCCTCACTGCCAGAGGCTGCTCAAAGATCTCCTTAAGCATAAAGTGCCTGAATCCCTCTTTCTCAGCCACCAGATGAGTCCATTCAATATATTTTGGCTCTTTATCCAGCAGTTCACCTGTCAGCATGCTGAATACCACACCATCTTTGCTTAACCGCGCCATCTCCCCATCTTCAAGAAAGACCATCCAGCGTGTCTGCTGCAGAATTGCCGGAATATCCGAGGCAACAAAAAATTCGCCTGTTCCCATTCCAACCACCAGCGGCGAACCCTGCTTGGCAGCTATCAAAACATCCGGTTCCTCGCTGCAGACGATGCAGAGAGCATACGCGCCCCGCACTTCCTTAAGGGTATGACGCACCGCCGCCTCAAAATCATCCCCCTGCTTCATCCAGTGTTCAATCAGGTGGGCAATCACCTCGGTATCTGTATCACTTTTAAAGTTATGCCCGTATTCACGCAGGGATTTTTTCAGAAGAGGATAGTTTTCAATAATACCGTTATGCACCAGCACAACCGACCCTGCCTGATGTGGATGGGCGTTGGTTTCGGATGGTCTGCCATGAGTAGCCCAGCGGGTATGACCAATCCCTGTGGTTCCTTCAAGCGGTTCCTGATCAAGTAATGCCGCAAGATTTGAGAGCTTACCTTCACGACGGCGGATCGTTGCCACCCCGTTAAACAGGGTACAGATTCCGGATGAATCATACCCTCTGTATTCAAGCCTTTTCAGCCCTTCCATAATAACCGGCTGAGCCGGTTGATAACCTATATAACCAACTATGCCGCACACGAATCAGTTCCTCTCCTTCAGTTCTGAAAGATGCTCTTCCCACTGCCAGGCAGTGTTTATGATAAATTCAAGATCATTATACTGCGGGCGCCAATCAAACAGACGTTTGATCACCTTGTTTTCAGCCATCAGCGCAGGAGGATCGCCAGGGCGACGTTCTTTCTCAACCACTGCAAAATCAACACCGGTTACCAGTTTAGCGGTATCTATCACTTCCCTTACCGAATATCCCTTGCCATAACCACAGTTAACGGTTGCGCTCAGACCGGTTGCAAAAAGAAAATCCATAGCCTCGATATGAGCCTGGGCAAGGTCGGTTACATGGATGTAATCACGGATACAGGTTCCATCAGGGGTGGAATAGTCGGTTCCATACAGGTCAAGCTGCGGGTATTCTCCTGCTGCAGTTTTAAGGGCACGGGTAATCAGATGGGTCGGGTGCTGGTACGCCTGTCCCAGCTGTCCCTCAGGATCGGCGCCCGCCACATTAAAATAACGGATAGCCACATAACGGAAATCGCTGGAGGCAGACAGATCTTCCATAATCCGCTCCCCCATCATCTTGGTGGCTCCATACGGATTGATCGGCTTTAGAGGCGCAGATTCAGGGACAGGGATAGATTCAGGAATACCATAAACAGCTGCGGTGGATGAATAGACCAGCTTATCAACTCCGCAATACCTCATAGCCTCCAGAAGATTCATCGTATTGTAGAGGTTATTCTGGTAGTAGAGCATCGGATTTCGTACAGATTCTTCAACCTGTATCGAGGCTGCAAAATGCATTACCAGATCAGGCTTGAACTCCTCCATCACCTTCTGAAGCCTGAAGGTGTCAGCCAGATCCCCCTGAACAAGATCTCCTGCAAGAACAGCCCAATCATGACCTGTTGAAAGATTGTCAAAAACCAGAACATCATGATCCTGCCTGCCCAACTGTTTTACAACATGGCTACCGATATAACCGGCGCCGCCAACTACAAGAACTTTCATATAAATTCCGGATAATTAAATTTTATGCGCCGTCCGGCATACTGACACCGAAGCAGAACATGATTAGCGTTTATAGCACCCAATTCTTACAATCATGCGTCATCTGTGGGAAGATTCTGAAACAAAGCAAACGAAAGCCCCCTTCACAAACGGAAGGAGGCTCATAAACGGAGGGAATGGAAATCCCTCCGGCGGGGAACCGCTGTTTAAAATCGGACGTTCAGATCAACCTGTAACAGATCAACAGAGAACGGGGTGCTCCTGATCTCATTACTTGTCATCCATTTGGCAGAGATAGATGTGTTTTTCAATAAACCGACCTCGCCACCCAGAATCCATCCCTTTGCATTTGTTCCGCCCAGGTTGAAATCTGAGTCCGTATAGGCATCCAGCACCGCATCTGAACCAATACGCTTGTACGCCAGGAAGGCACGCCAATCCCACTGTTCTCGTACCTTTGGGTAACCAACTGCAATTGAGAACTGATAACCTTCAATATCCTCAGCAATTTCTCCTGGCGTCTTGTTTACACGCTGTGCAATTGCTTTCCTGTCAAAACCGAGGTTATAGACATAATCGGCGCCTATAATCAGATGGAAAGGATGCCAGTAGCCAAGATCAACCTGAGCAGTTGCGTTAAGCTCATCATAATCGGAAAGCAGAGCCGGCACCGTAGTTCCCAGCGGATTTATGTTAAAGAGCGAGTTCCCCTTTTGCATAAACTGTGGATTAGAATAATTGGGCAAATCTTTCTGCGCGTAAACCTGACCAGTAATATTAGAATAGCTGTAATAGGCAACACCAACCTTGGCAGAAAGCTGCTCTTCCTTACGATATTCCGCCCCCAACTGACCACCTAACAGCCATTTGTCACGCTGACTGAACTCAAGTTCCTGAACAGGGAAGGCGCCGCCGGTCAGGAACAGACCCCATTCCGGATTCAGACGATAACGATAGGTTGCGGCAATACCGTCAAAATTAAGATCTTTGTCCCATACCAGATCAGTGGAGAACCAGGGATTGGGGAAATGCCCCCCCCAGACCGTCAGCCACTCTCCCGGCTGCCATGCCATAAATGCCTGATCAAGTTGGATTGCCTTTTTGTTAAAGTAGGTGCCCAGTGTCTGGTTTGTAGAAACCGGCTCAGTTATTGTACCTGTCGCAAACCCGATAACCGCCTTTACCTCATCATTAACCTTGATATTGGCATTCAGACGGGCACGTATCCTTATCCTATTGCGGTCATTAGTAGTATTCATCAAGCTCAAGGAGAGCGGATTTATTACGCTGTCATAGTTATTGTTTTTATCAAAGAAAGTAGTTTCATACCGCAACCTCATATCGCCGGACAGGCTGATCTTCTTGGTCCAGGCCGGCGCCGCAATTGATTTTCCTGCTGAGGCCACCTCTTCCTTGGCAGCCTTGTTAACCTCTGCCCGCATCTCTGTCTTGACATCTCCGCTGACCGCCTCAGCCACCTGATCAAGACCAATCTTCTTCTGGTAGCGAGCCTTCACAAAGGCTGTTTCCCAGGGCAACAGCACCCGCTGCTTGCCAGCCTTGTCGATCAGCGTCTGCAGATCATCAGATGGCATACTGGAACGGATATAAGGGATCTGCCGTTCTGCAGTAATAACAGTGGCAGGTATCTTTTCCACCGGCGATGCTGCAACTCCCCCTTTGGCTGTAGCTGCCTCCTCCGCTTCAAACTCTGCAGACAGGCGAGCCGTCAGCTCGGTAGCCTCGTCAGACCCTACCAGACCCTGTTCCTTCATCACCTCAAGCAGCGCACGCAGATCCTTTTCTGGCAGACGCTTTCCCCTGGCTGCAGCCACTGATTTTTCATACTCTGCCCGCTTGCGGTACCGCTCTTTTACCAGAGCTGCCTCTTCCGGTGTCAAAAGCTGCTGTTTGCCGGCCTTCTCTATCAGTCCGGTCAACGCCTCTTCAGGCAAAGTAGTCTTAAGCGGAGGCAGTTCCCTGCTTTTTACAACCTGGGTCGGAGGGGCTCCCTGCTGTTTCCTGACCGCCTCGGCAATATCGTTAGCCTTTTCCTCCTCAATCTTGCGCTTGAATTCATCAGCCTCAGCGCCTGAAAGGATGCCACGATCACGCAGCAGATCCAGCAATCCATCCATCGCCCCTTTTGCGGCCTTTACCGGCGCTCCTTCAGCAGCATACAGCGTAACCGGCGTATGCATTGCCAGACATCCCACAAGCGCAGCAAGCGCCAGACCTCCTGATTTAATCTGCACAACAAACCTCCTGGATAAATTTAAATAATCCTATAAAAAACAAGCGTTTTTTGTTTGTTTTTTGCAAGTATAAACCGAACCACCCCCAACCCCTCCTTTGTAAGGAGGGGGGCTAAAACAGGCAGACTAATCGGCATCAACCCTGCGAACTGACCCTGATGGTCATCCCCTTGGGCATCCCATCCGGCAGCGGCTGGCTGAACCGCATTGCAGGCAACTGTTTCCGTAAAGCCGCATCCACCTTATCGTTGCCAGAAGCGGTTACTATCCTGAACTGGACTACCGACCCCTTCGGATCAAGCTGCAGCCAGACCACCGCCTTATGCTTCCCCTTGGGTATCCCACCATCTTCATCAAGCGTTTTTTTTATCTTGCCCCAGATCTCATCCTGCACCTTCTTGGTATACCAGCCATACTTTGCCATAAGCGACATGCCGCTGCCGCCACCGCCGCCGCCGCCGCCAATAATTGAACGTCCTCCCTTGCGACCAACAAGACCGAATCCATCGCCTCCGGCGCCCCCCTCGGCATCAACCCCCAGATCCTGACCTGCCGGTGTATTGTCCTGCGGCTGGTTGTTCTGGGGTGCATCCATCGGCTGCTGCATCGGTGTATCAATCTGTTGTTGCTGTGGCTTGGGAACCTCCGGAGGTGGCTCCGGCGGCTTTTCCTTCTGCTCAGGCGGTTTCAACAGCGTTACAGAGGAGATCTGCGTCTTTTTTCGGGGACCACTATCGGTCATAAAGATCTTGATCAGAAAACCGACTGCCAGCAGGAGGATCCCGCAGATCGCACCCACCACAAGCATACTCTTCAGATCAATCCGCTTCTTTTTATGTGCGCCTTTTTTCATAGAGATCCCGCGCTACTTGACAAGCTTCTGGGTAACCAGACCAAGCTGGGTTATTTCCAGTTTTTGAAGCAGATCCAGCACCTCAATGATGTTTTTATAGGAGACCTTCTCATCCCCCCGCACCACAACCGGAAGATTCGGATCACCTGCCTTGAACTGGCGCAGACGGTTTTCCAGTTCAGTCAGGGTAACAGGAAAACTGTCCAGAAAGATGGTGCCCTCAGCCGAAACTGTAATCGCCTTGGTGCTGGGCTTGATCTTGCTGACCGCAGCGCTAGCCTTGGGCAGGTTAACCTGAATCCCCTGCACCGAGGCGGTTACCACTATCATGAACACCACCAGCAGGTTCCAGGCCAGGTCCAGCAGCGGTACGACGTTGATCTCTACCAGTTCATCCTGTTCTTCTGCTGGTCCTCTCATGACTGATCTCCGTAGGCGCCCTCAATCTTCACATGCAGCTCATCAATAAAGGTGCGGTTAGTAGAATTAATCAGCTTTATTCTTGAGTTAAGAAATGAATAGGCAAACAGAGCCGGTATGGCAACAAACAGACCGAACAGGGTACAGGCCAGAGCCGATGCAACCCCAGGCGCAATGGCAGCCAGGTTTGCCTCACCGGATTCAGCCAGGCTGGCAAAGGTGTTCATAACCCCCCAGACCGTACCCAAAAGACCCCAGAACGGACCTCCCGAAATCCCCAGCGTCAACACCATCATCCAGGATGAAAGCTGTTGCCCCTCAACGATACTGGCTCTGTCCAGCGCTGACCGATAGATATTGATCACCGATGGACTCAAATGGCTGATCTTTTCCGTACTCTGCTGTTTACCCGTTAACCAGTTGATAATTTCATCGTGGCCAGCATGGTAAATCCTGTAGAGTGTTGAATATTCGAAATCCCCTTCTTCACTCTCGCTCACCAGAGCCAGTGGATCAGCATTCCCTTTGAAGGCCAGAATAAATGACTGGTTGTCTTTCTGGATTTTCTGCAGTAGCAGAAACTTCCAGATAAACACACCAATGGCCAGGGTCAGCATGAAGCTACAGAGGCCGATGATCAGCCAGCCATCCAGGGTAACCGACTTGGCGATAACCTTCATCAGGTGGATGGTCAGGTCTTCGCCACCCCCTTTGCCTGCTTCCTCAGCAAGCACTGCGGTAAGCTTGCCATCCTGGCTCTGCCCTGCCACCGCTGCCTGAAACCAGCCGGCAGCGCGTGGAACAGAAGAGATCTCAACCTCGTCCAGATCGCCGTTGAAGCCTGATTTTCCATCCAGGGCGGCGCCAATACCCAGCTCTGCAGCCGGGGATGGCAACGAACCGGCAGCCAGAGCAGCAGAGGCTGCCTCAACACCGTTTATATAGACAATCAGCTTCTTGCCAGGTTCGGCTGTTACGGCAACATGCTGCCATGCATCGGCAGTCAAAGCATTGCTACGGGAGGTCACACTCTTGCCCACCCGGGCTGTGGCACCGGCAGTACCGGCGGTTATGACAATGCTCTCCTTGCCGTCATCCCACGATAACAGGCGCCCTTCAGCTCCATTTGCAGCAGGTTTGACCCATGCTGAAAAACTGAAGCCCTTGGTAAAATTAAGTGATGGCGCACGCTTGACAACCATCCGCTGGCTACCGTTAAGCTTTGCGCCGTTACCGATCAGGGTCGGCACCGCCAGGGCGCCGTCAAACTCAGCCCCGTGGTTGCCGTAGGCTGTGGCATCCTTGGGCACGCCATCCTTCTGGTCAAAATGGAACACCGCAGCCTGGGCTGTATCGTAGGTGCCGCCTGAATCAACCGAAGCTGCCGCGCTGCTGTTGCCGTAATAGACCCAGACCGCATCCTGGGCAGCCTTGCCGGCTATCTGTGGCACTTTTACCCAGAACAGGGCTATCCCCTGTTTTGGATCATATTTTTCCAGATGGTATTTCAGAGGGGTCTTATCATCGCTACCCACAAAACGGATATCCGAACCGTCATCCTTGGCTGCCTCAAAGGCAAAATTTCCGCTGTGCAGCCGCACCAGAACCGGCATTTCGGCCAGGTTATCCGCAATAGCGGCTCCCTTATCCGTAGTATCAAAACCTACCTTGCGACGCTTTTCCCACTTGCCGTCCCACCAGGCATCGGCGCTGGTTGCCCCCAGCAGCAGTGAAACCGACACCACCAGAGCAGACAGCCAGATCAAAACACCTCTTCCAGAAAAACCGGTCATCACTTCCTCCATTTTTTCAGATAGTTACTCTATACCTGCAATCACGTTCCCCTTAATTCGGGGGGTTCTCATCAAAGCCCAGCACCTTCACATCCAACCAGGCGGCAAAAAAGCTGTCAGCCTTTGCCAGTTTTTCAGCCGTGTTCTTGTTGCCCATTGCTGTCGACTCCACCAGCATCCTGGCTCCTTCGTTCAGGGTACCGCTGCCGGACAGGCTGCCAATACCGGCAGAACTCTCGGTCTGCACCGGCACCCCTACCGATATGCCTACCGATGAAATGTTACTGGCATTCCGCACTTCGTCTGCTACCAGATACACCTTGTTGCCAAAGATACCGGCTTCTCCGGCGTCCACCACTCTGGCAACCAGGGTAATATCTCCTGCTTCCGGCTGGGGCTTGCCGTTCTCTGCATTATAGGTCATGGCTCGCACCCCGCTACCTACTGAAGGGGGACTGAAACGGGTAATGTAACTGCCGTCGTCACGCACAACCTTGAGTGCCTGAGATGGGTTGATGGCAGCCTTTGACCCGCGACCGGCGTTAATAACACCACCTTCGCTCCAGACCGTAATATCGCCGCCATAGAAGGTCATCAGACGGGATTCGTTGACATTTACATCGCCACGACTGAAGACGTTGATATTTCCTCCCATTGCCGTATAAACACCGGTATTCTTCTGTGCGCCACTACCGTAGAAGGTACTTTTGCCCACGTTAAATGTATTACCGGTCATAATTGAAATGTTACTGCCGGTCAGGGTGCTTATCTGGGAGGAAACCATGTTGAGTGTGCCGTTCTCGGCAAGACCATCCTTGATAAAGGGAGCTATCAGTCCTGTTTGTAGTGCGGCCAGTTTTGTCGCGGCTGCATCGGCATCCCCGTCAGCCTTTATCCTGCTGTATTCCTGGGCTCCGCTTTTTAACGCTTCGAAGAAGGAGGATATCTCGGCAGAACTATAAGCTCTGCTTACCCCTGCCAGGACAAACAGGTCGCTGCCTGTATCTGAAAGTCCGGCATTACGGTGATTACCGTAGGTCTGGATACCACGGGTACCCCCAAGATCAATGTCTGATCCGGCCTTAACAATAAAATAGCCAGGGCCGCCATGCTGAAAGCCGGTATCCGAAAACACCCCGCTGCTGTCAGCATTAAGCCCTGCGGTATTCAGAACTATGGAACCGCCAGCCGTAATACTGGTAAGATCATTCTGTTTGATATTCTGTCCCAGATACCGCAGGTCTGTAATATCACCGGCAGCACTGATCAGGGCGCTCTTGACCAGATTCAGTTCCAGATTGGTAATATCTCCACCAGCATTTATGACTATCGGATTTGCAGTATTTCTATTAGCGGTAAGACTGTCACTGTGCAGGAAACCGGTCTGTTCATCAGCATTACCAAACAGTGTAGGTATATTCGGCTGGGCGTTATAGAACTGGTCAGGATCGATGTCAGACATCTGCAGCCGTGAGCCAACATATTTCGTATCCTTGCCTGCAGCGCCTGTAATGTCACCACCCGCTGCAATAGTCAGTTCAGCATCTGCTGAAGGCGCCAGCATAAAATCATGCAACAGATTGATATCACCTGCTGCATTCAGATGTAATGAGGCCGGAAGCACCCTGATCTGGTTTTCGTTGGTAGTGCCGGACTTGTAGAAACGATCTTCCCCGGTCAAATTGATATTACCGGTGAGAGAGGAAACAGACAGACTGGAATCCTCCAGGTAGGTCATATTCCACTGCTTTCCAAGATCCGCCCGTGAAGCGACAATATCCTTGTGGGTCACGGTCGGATTGTCAACAGTGCCAAGCCAGAGATCATTCTGCGCCGATATGTTGATATCTTTGGTATACATGGCTGAGACAACAGCCACCTCGTTGGATCTGCCAAAACTACCCTGACTTGTAAACCGTGCATCACCGATGCCGGACATGAAGCGACCGTTAAGGTTACCTCCGCTTGCCACTTGCAGATTGCCTGCCCCACTGCTACTTTCTGGCGCAAAGACGCCAATCTGGGCGGTAACAGCGCCACCGGCAGAGACATCCACGTTTCCACCCGCCATGGCGGCGATGCCGCGAGTGCCGCCAGAAGTTTCATAATCCGCACTCCAGTACGGGGTAACACGATCAGGCTTGTTTACCTTATCCCAGGGGTTATTTGCAGAGGTTGTGCTGATGATTGAAGAAATACCGCCGTCAACTGCAACTGAAACGTCACCGCCATTAGCATATTTCCAGTATTTGGTAATATCTGAGGCAGATGTTGCCTCGCCTGTTGTCCGGATAGCGCCCATCCGGCTGCTATTGCCGTTCATATTCAGATTACCGCCAACATTCAGCAGGATATCCCCTAAACTGCTCTGAATAACACCGGCATTCAGTATCAGGTCATTTCCAACCTCACCCCGCAGGTTCCCGCCATAGCTTGCCAAAGTATATTTCAGTGAATTGTTTATAAAATATCCTGTGAGGGCTGTTGTATCTATCGTGGTAATAGTGGTGTTATTTCCGCTGGCAAAACTGATATCCCCGTTTTCCGTATAGACTCCACCCGTAACCGTCAGATCACCGCTTCCCTGATTTACATAGAGTGGATTGGCGCCATCAGCCCCTGCCACCAGCCGCAGATCCCAGGAATCCTTCATTTTGCTGCTATGCATTGTTTTATAAGGCTGCGAACCTACTGCAGACGGTTTGTCCTCCAGCTTCTTCGCCAGATCAAGCGCTCCAGTGGCTCGCAGGGTCAGCAGACCGGTTTCAGATTTGCCATTTACCAAGTAGCGCCAACCGGTAAGATTCCAGTCGTTATTCAGGGTGATCCCTGTACTGCTCTGAATCTCAACACCGGGCCGGAAACGGAAGTCATCCTGATTAGCCATGGTCAGACCGGACAGCAGATTGGTACGGTAGCTATTGGCGTTGGTCATGTAGGTATTTGTTGCTGTTTTCCAGGCATTTGTGTTGCTGGTCGTAATACTGCTCACCCCGCTGTATACCTGCACCGCCTCAACATTCACCTCGGAGGCGCCCCGTATCTCACCGTTCAGAACCATCTTGACCCCGTTTGCATTGGTATCCCGCAAGGCTCGCAGGTTTACGGTGCCATTGCCGTCGGATAGATCAAGCAAGGAGTCTGTTGCCAGAGTAAGGAGTTCACTGCTACTGCCCAGATTCGCTTCTCCGCCACCGGTAACAGTAACGCTTGAACCGGCTGCCAGGGTCAGGTCATTTTTGGCAAACAGTTCCACCTGGCCTTTGCCGCTTCCGGTATTGATCTGCCCCTCCAGGGTCAGCTTGCCAGCATCAGCTGCCAGGGATACCCTGCGGGCTGTAATTTCATCGCCTGTCAAAGAGTCAGCAACCGTCAGGTCTCCGGTTCTTCCCCGCAGCTTAATCTGCTCGGTAAAGCCGCCGCTTGCCAGGGTGGTCAGCAAGGCTCCGGTATCTCCAAAGGTTGCGCTATCCATACTGAAAGAGCCGCCGGTTCCTGTGCCGCTTCCCTGCAGGGTGTTGGCTCCAACGGTTACCCCGCCGGTTGCAGCAGTCAGACTGATGCTGCCAGCATCCCCCTGGCTGCCTGCCGAGACATCAAGCGTAGCTCCATCAGCAATGGTCAGGCTGCCGTTGGTTGCCGAGGCAACAATACTGCCACCTGCTCCAGTGGCAGAGCCTTTATTCAAGGTTTTTGAGATATTGGCAAAGGTCAGACTGTTGCTTGCATCAAACTTCAGGCTGCCGGACTGCATCTCTACCGTTCCGGCCTGGGTTATGTCAGTAGCCTTAAATGCCAGAGTGCCGCCGGGAATGGTGGATAATCCAGCTGTACCGGTTGACTGATTTATGGTCAGGCTGTTGGCTGCCTGCACCATCACGTTGGCTGGCAGGTAGGTCTGATAGGTACGGTCTGTTGAGGCAGCCGTGGTAACCCGGGCTCCCTCAAGATTCAGACTTCCGGAACTGTTCAGGGTACCGTTACCCCCCAGAGCCAGGTCTTTGGAAGCTTTAAGGGTAGTGGTCTTGAAACCGGAGATGCTGATATCCCCAGTATTGGCAGCTGAGCTTCCCGTAGGATGGCTCAGGTCAACGCTGATACTGTTTGCCTGCAGGGTAAGACTGGTATTGTCCCTGGCGATTGCCGGGATGGTTGTAACACTGTCACCGCTGTTTTTCATGGTCAGATTGGCAGCGCTGACCGTGGCAGCAATATCGTTTGCATTTGCCACAAAACCGGCTGAATCAATGGTCAGGTCTTTAGCTGTTGTACGGCTTGCGCTGCTGGTAAAGATAAGGTTATTACGACTCTTCAGTCCAATGGCAGGACTAAAGGAGTTCAGGGTAGTCCAGAGTGCAGGGGTCAGGTTAAGGCCGGTAACACCTGTTGGAATGCCGCTGCCATCATTTACCAGAATATTATCGCCGGTCAGGTTGACCAGAGGCGTATTGAGTGTACCCCTAACATCCAGATCGTCTTTTACCTCAAAATCAATACTATTTGTTCCGGACAGAGTGGTTCCTTCAGCTACCCTTACCAAGCCATCAGGGCTTGCCAGAGCCAGTGTATCGCCACTCAGACTGCTGTTTGCCTTAATCTCAACCAGATTTTTTGCCTGCAGGCTCAGGTCACCGTCAACCGCCAGACTGCTCCCTTCGGCAAAAGTCAGGGTCTCGGTGGCTGTGGTGCTGCCCAGGGTCACTGATTTGAACCCCTGGCCGGAAAGTGAATCACTGGATACCGCCACTGTTCCCTGCAGATGTGAGGGGATGGCGCTGCTGAAATCTATACCGCCGGTGGTGGAACCACTGCTGTTCTGAACTGTCATATTTGTACCGGCAAGACTGATGCTGCCTCCCTGGTAACCTGCCAGTGCATTGGCACGGATAAGGCCATCCAGAAGAATAGTTTCGCCGTTAATCTCAACGTTACTGCCATTACCGGCTGTAATATATTTCTCGGTAAACTCTCCTTCCTTCCGGACATCAGAAGCAGTGCGAACAACATAACCCCTGTACCGGTTACTGCTGACAGAGGTATTGGCTTCGGTCATATACCCGGCCAGTATGTTGTAGCCAACCGAACTCTTCTGACTGGAACCAGACTCAACATATCCGCCTGCATCACTGACAATCAGCGCCCCGGGCAAGAAGGCGTACCTTTCAGGCACAACGGTATAATAACCGGCGGCAACTCCTTCTCCTCCTGAAAGGTAGATAGCCTTACCACCCAGTGGCGCATACCGTTGTGGCACCACCACCATCCTGCCTCCGGTTTTGAGCGGATCCACTGAACCGGCTGCACCGGGGAAAAAGGCATAGTTAAAAAAGCTGCCTCCACCGGAGATATCAAGCAGCGCCTGTTCAGCCTGAACAACTTCGCCGTTGTTTGTATCAATGCTCACACCGGAAGCGGTTCCACGCCATGTCGCGAGATCATCCGATGATCTGATAATAACAGGATCGCCGGATGCGTTGTTTTTATCCAGCACCAGTTGTCCGTCACTGTTCAGGTAACCAACCTGCACCGGATCAGAGCCGCCTCTGGTGCTGGTGATACTGCCCGGAGCAAGGTAGACTCGCTTGCCGCTTCCGGTTGCCTGAAGACTTATCCTTCCCATCGGAGCAGCCAGATAACCTGACTGGTTAATGCCGTTTTTCGCCTGTATGGCAAGGCTGCCGCCGGCTGAATCCAGATAGCCGTCGGTGGCGCCTCCGGAGGAAAGTATCGTTACGGTTCCGCCGGTAGAGGTAATATCAAATTCAGATGGCATCAACTGTTCAGCCACACTCAGACTCAGCAGATAGTTTTTGGGATATATCCTGGCTGCCTGCAGGGTCAGGTCACCTGCCGTGGTCAGATTGCCATGCCAGGCATTCATCTGGTCTCTGCTCTCTGTAGCACTGATATCAGCCGTAGCGCTCAAGGTTACATCCCTGAAACCATCCAACGCTACGCTACCTGAAAGGTCAATGGCATTGCCTGACAACCTTAGCGAAGCTGTGCCACTCTCCGCTGTTTTCGTAAATATGGAACTGTTGAGCAGGGTAATCCATGGGGCTGTCAGATCAACAATGCTGCCAGCGGTTGCGCTGATCCTGGGTGCATCCAGAGTCAGACTCCGTCCAATTTGCAGATTCATGGAACCGTCAAAGTTAAGTTGTTGGTTGCTGGCAAAGGTAAAGGCATCAAAACCGGAGCGTTGATACTGCTGAATATTTCCTCCGGTCAGACTGAAATCATTATTCAAAACACCAAGCTTCAGACTGCCACCTCTGGCGCCGCCCAGATAGGTTGAAGCCAGCAGACTCCCCTGCAGATCCAGATTTGTTCCGGTTATGGCTATGCTTCCTGCCGAGGCGGCTGCCACTGTCTTACCAACGCCAAATCCGTCATCAGTCAGAACTGATACAGATACCGGTATGCTTCCGGAGAGATCGGCAACGGCTCCCTGCGCCATAGAAACCGTACCGTAGGCTGAGGCAAGGCTGATGCTGCCTCCATCACGAGGGCTTGTCTCATAGAACCTGGTTTTGCCCAGTTCCTGTACAACCGGCCTGTTGTAGCCGCTTACATCTATATGGGCGCTACTGCCCAGCTGCAGGTCTCTGGCACTGGGATCAACACCGCTTGCAGACAGATCAATACTGCCCCCCTTGCTGCGCAGGAGACCATCCATAGTAATAGCCGGAGCAGCAAGAGTGATCTTTCCAGCAGGGGCAATTTCCAGTGTCGCACCTTTCTGAACCTCCAGATGAGCCAACTCCGCTTTAGCAGGGATTTCAGCATGGTCAACATAGTCATTGGTATATGTAATCGGCAACGTCTTGCCTGCAGTCAGTTTTAAGCTCATGTTGCCGGCTGAGTCAGGAAAGTCATAGTAATTTACATCCTGACGTTCACCTTCTACCGTCATCTTGCCAATTCTGACCGGCAGCGCAACGTTTCCTTCCACTGTAAGGCCAAATACTCCGGTCAGATCCAGAGATGCAAAACCTGCAGACAATAACTTGTCAATACCCAGCACTACCCCATCGGCAACAGATCTGGACTGGTTTGCCAGTGTCATCCAGTTGCTGTGAATAGCCAGGCTGCCCCCCTGCTTGCCAGGCATGGAGATACCGCTTATGTCACCCTGCAGGTCAACACGTGACCCTTTCAAGGTCATGCTTCCGGCATTACCGCTCGTAATGGCTCCTTTTTTATCAATTGCAAAGCCACCGTCTACCGATAAGATAGCTCCCTGCTCAAGCAGAATTCCTTTTCCGTCTAACGTCTCATCCTGCAGGGCAATGCTTCCCCCATTAATATACTGGCTGGCTCGTACATCCAGAGGATCCCTGTTCTGCAAACCTGCAACCGACATACTGCTGCCGTTAACAGCACGAATCAGAGCCGGCTCTTGTAATGTAATTGCCGATCCGTCGTATGAAGCAACATGATCCAGCAGCGTAAGCGAGACATTGCCTGATGGAATGGTTATCGCTCCATTATGTTCGATTCTCTGGGCACGTACCTTAAGTTCAGCCCCTGGCAACAAGGCGACAGTACTGCCAGCCGCAGTTGTAAAGGTGCTGTTTGTATTGATCTGAAGGCTTGAAAGCGCCATATCAGGCATACTTAATTTGGCGCCGCTAATGACTGAACTGCTCATGCTGGTGGTAGGCGTGTTGAATGGTTTATCAGTATATGAATTGATTGAGCCTGTCTGAGGTGTTTCCGAAGCGCTTATAAGCAGACTATCCAGCTTCTGATCATTTTGATCTGCCTTTTGCGGCTCTCCCAGTATCAGGGTGCCGCCATCCGGCATCTTCAGCCCTCGGGTCAAAGCCTTGCCAGTGACACTATCCCTTATCTCGTCCAGACGGGTCTGGAAGAGTCCCCTGTAAACAGAGCTCTTGATCTGCCCGTCCAGCAGTAACTGCCGTGCCTTCAAGGTCAGTTTTCCGGCATTGCCCCCTTCTTCAAAGGCAGGCAACGGATTAAACAGAGGGTTTGCGCCACCGGTCCAAAGCCCTTTGTACTTTTCCTGCACGCCAAAACGCTCAAATGTACGGGTATAGTCGCCAAGTATCCTTGTGTAGGTCAGATCTTTTGGAGCATCGGCAATACCATAAATCTTGGTGCCGTAGACCAGCACTGTCTGCCCCAGATCCCCTGATGAGTAACCGGTAACGCCACCGGATATATCAACGGTTGCCCCCCCTTTCATAACAATATCACCCTCCGGGGCGCTTATCTCGATACTACCACCGTCAGTAGTCCATTGGAGGGCTGTTGCCTGCTGCAGTTCTGTTAACGAAGAAAGGTTGCCGATGGAGGTTCCTGAAAGGGTAGTAGTGCTGACCTCAGCCCCTTTCAAAACGCCGTATTTCTGGGTCTGATCGTCACGCAGTTCGGTACTGGTTAGAACCGTTGTTATGAATTTATCGCTAACCTTCAGATCCACCCTTGAGCCACTGACATCAATAAGACTGTTATTGTCGAGAAAAACACGTTTACGCGCCTTTAGCAGGACGTTTCCACCGTTTGCAATCAGCGCGCCACGATGATCAATTCCGGTAACTGACTGATCAGTAACGATTGTCGCTGATCCCCAGTCAAGCCCCCCCAAAGTTATCCAGGTACGATAATCAAACGCGCCTTCTTCGTTGTATATGAAAGTCCGGTTTACCAGTTCCGCTGAAGTTGTAACCGGAGTGGCAGTCACGCTGCCTGCCCCTGTGGTAATCCGCTCCTTTGCCAGCAGTTCAATGGTTCCGTTTCGCTTGACCGTACTGATGCTTCGGATCAGACCGTTCTGGGTAACGCTGTTGCCGTACATCCCAACCATCCCCTGATCTGATATCAGGTTGGCGCCTGACTCGTTAAGAGCATCATTGCCGCTTGCAACAGAGGTGACCTTAACGGTCAGAGCCCCTTGGCGCAGGGTATCTGCAGCAGCGTTGTAGGCTGGTGACAGATATACCTCATTGCCGGCTGCCAGGGCTATCTGACCGGCTGGCGCTGTTATGGCGCCGTGGTTCTCCACAGCGCCGCCGATCAGAAACACGCCCCCCTGTTCACTGGTGATTCCGCTACTGGTAATGGTGCCGGCGTTGGCGATCATACCACCCGGCTGTTGCGTATTGTCACTACGCCCGTTCCAGCTTTCTCTGGTAAATTTAGTCAGATTAAGCGAACTGTTCTCATCCAGAAACTGACCAGGGTTGCCCCAGATATCCAGGCTGGTCTTATTGGCAGGATCATCACTGTAATTTCCCCCACCAGTACTGATCAGCTTCTGCAGATCCATCTTCAGCGAGCTGGCAACCAGGGTATGCAGATCAACCTTTGAGCCGGGGCCAAACAGGATACCGTTCTGGTTAAGCAGGTAGATCCTGCCATCTGCCTTGAGGCTGCCGTAGATCTGGCTGGGATTTTTATCGTAGATCCTGTTAAGGGCTGCCCAACTGGTCTGCGCCACCCCGTTCTGTTTCTGGCTGAAGTAGACCGAGGCATTGACCCCGATATTAAACTCATCCCAGTCTATGATGGCTCTTGAGGCGGTCTGGGTGACGGTCATACTGGCGCCGGAAGATGCAACCGTTGCGTTTGACTGCAAACCTCCAGCCTTTAATTGAGGCAGTTGATTGGCTGTCACGGTCGGCAATGTTATCTTGCCGTAAAAACCGGGTATGACCGGCGGACTGGCCTGAGCCATCACCGGTAGCAGAAACTGATTTGCCAGAATGGCAAGGGCAACCCCTTGCATTTGACGGCTGTATCGCTTCTGTTTTTTCTTCTGCTTACGCTTGCTGTCTCTTGCCACGTTACACCTCCTGCTCTCCCTGTTTACGACAATTTCAGACTGTTCCTGTCACCATTGCATCTTTACCTTAAAGTTGATCCGGCTGCTGCCTTCCGGGGTACGATTTGTCTTTTCAAGCGCAAAACCGCCATCAAGCTGATACTCCATCCATTTGGTCAGTGTGCCGCGCATACCGGCGCCAACACCCTGCAGCAGGCTTTCCTTATCCTGTCCAGCCAGAGGTTCCATCAGCCAGAGCGCTGCAAGATCATGAAACAGGTAGGGTCGCGCGGTCAGCCAGGACAAGCCGGCAAGCTTGCCCAGATCCGGCGCAATCGCCTCCAGACTCCAGTGCAGACCGGAATCAGACATAGCCTCGCTTTCACGGTAGCCCCGCACGCTATCCATACCACCGGCAGAAAACTCTTCGTTTGAGATAAGCGGTTCACTGGCAAGCTGACCATCAAGCTTGGCATTCAGATCAAAACCGGACCAGATCGGCTGACGCCGTTCCAGCCCCAGGGTAGCGGTCAGATAGTTGGCTCTCCCTTTGAACCGTTTGTCATTAAACTCATCCTGATCAGTCACAGCGCCGCGAAAGGTCATGTTTATGCCTGCGTTAAGCAGTGTCAGAGCCTTGCTCTCCTGATCAAAATGGCTGCCGTTGTACCCCAGGGATACCGGCAGATAGGTGACAGGGGTACGGACATCAGCCGATTCGGTGGTTAAAATATCTTCAAAGTCCTTGTAATCTACCCCGAAAGCAAGTGAGTGGCTGTAACTGGCTCGTCCGGTCAGTGGCAGCAGATAACGCACTCCTATAACCATTCCCTTGCCGGTGGAGCGGAAGCCGTCCCCAACAGGGCTTTCGCTGCCTGTCCACATACCGTACAGCAGGAAGCGCTGTTCCCTGTCCCAGGGAAGAGGCATCAAATAGGTGCCGTTAAAGACCTTTACCTGGCGGGTATCCTGTGGCGACATCTGGTACTGCAGAGAGACAGAATGTTCCTCCTGCCAGAGGTTGTCGTAGCGCAGCTGGCTGATAAGGCGCAGTTCAGTGCTGTTGTGTCCCGCCTTGTTGTTCAGTTCCAGACTGCCGTGGAAAGGGAGCTGATCTTCCACCTTCACCTCAAAATCAACCGTGCCAGGTTCCTTGCCCGGCCCCATGCCGGGGGTCACCTTCCGGTCAGGATTCTGGTTGATAGCGGTAAAATCCCGCTTGATATCGGCTGATGAAACCTGGTTGCCTGTGATTAGAGATGGCAGACGGTCACGCAGCATCTCTGTAGAAAACCAGCGGTTGCCGCTTACAGTTACCCTGCCTACCTTCCCTTCAAGCACCTGCAGCTGGATGGTTCCGCCATCGGTGCTCTGCTCCGGAATATTGACCAGCACAGCCGGATAGCCGTTTTCATGATAGAACTTTTCCAGCAGGTCGCGAGCCGCCTCAACATCGGCAGATTTCTTCTTTTCACCTGTTAAAGGAGCCAGCAGTTCGTTAACTCGCTCTTCCGGAAAAAGGGTATTGCCGCTGACGTAATAGGTGCGGATAGTAAAGCTGAAATCCCCCGCCTGTTCAGCTTCTGCAGCAGTAGCCTTCTCTTTAGCAGGCCGTGCAACAGCAACCTCCACCGGAGCCTGCTCTGCCACCGGTTGCACCGGCGCCGTTTCAAGCCCCTGTCTGACCCGTACAGCACGGGCTTCATCACTGCTAAGCAAGCCCTGTTCATGCAATGCTTCCAGCAACTGACGGCGTTCCTGCTCTGTTGGCGGCGGTTCAGGCATTGCAGGTAAGGATGCAACAGGTGGCTCAACCGGTTTGGCAGCCTCAGCCTGAATACGTTCAAGCAGTGCGCGGGCTTCCTCATGGCTAAGCAGCCCCTGCTCCTGCAGTTGCTTCAGCAGCTCTTCCTGAGCCACCTCTGCTGCTGCGCCACTGTTAAATATTAATGCAAGGCTCAGTGCCAGAGCCGGTATGGACAACCGTTTCACCTGCAGGGTACACCTCCTGTGCAAATCTCTATTCCAGGTTGCATTAAAGCTGAAATCTTACCACCCCTGACCCCTCCTGAAACAGGAGGGGGAATCAACTCCCCTCCTTACTAAGGAGGGGTCGGGGGTGGTTGGGTTCATCTGCCGTTTATACTGCTTTCTGGTTCACTTGCCTTGTGACGGTGCAGCCGTCAGCTGATCCAGCAGATACGCCATCCGTTCCGCATCTGCATAACCGTCAATCCGCTCATGGATCGAGCCGTCACCATTAAAGAGCAGAACCAGGGGGAACCCCTTCTGGCCGTATTTCTCCATGTAGGATTTCTCCTTGTCAGCATTAACCTTGATCCAGTCCAGACGGTCACGTCTGACTGTTATCCGGGGGTCAACAAAGGTCTCATTCTGCAGTTTCTTACACCAGCTGCACCAGTCGGCATAAAGCAGCAGCAGAGCCGGACGTCCGGCCTTTTTTGCAGATTCCAGGGCTGTGTCATGCTCTGCCTTCCAGGCAGGCTCCCCTTTTTGCAGTTCAGCTTTAGGGGTAAGAGAAACAAGCTCTATCTCAAGCTGCAGCGTTACACCTGCCAGGGGATGGTTGCGGTCAACCGTAAAACTGTCCTTATCCACTGAAGAGATCCGGCCAGTCTTCTCTTCAAGTATAAATTCAGCGCCGATCCGGGGATGCAGTGTCAGGACAACTTTTTTTTCATCAGCCTTCAGAGTCATGTATCCGAACGGCTCTTCAAAACGTTCCTGTTTGGGTAGTTGCAGTTCCAGCTTGACCACCCGCTCTGTCACCTCTTTTACCTGAGCCGGTATCCAGGGGGTAAGGGGCACATTTTTACCCACCACCGGAAAGGTCATAAACCGCTTAAGGTATTCATCCGGCGACAGGGTAATGTTGCGGGGGATTCTCCGCTCAAGGGGTAATTTCATTGCAAGGGCAGGATTACTGGGCCCGAATGCCTGTTCCGGCGCAAGCTGCACCAGCTTTTTGCTACCAGGCTCCATACCGATCAGGGCGTTGCTTATCCCCGGCATCAGATCCGATGCGCCCGGCACCATTTCAGCCGGGCCGAACTTTGCCGGAGCTGAATAGCCGATATGACGGTTTCGCTTTGAGTCATTGGCAACCTCGGCTCTGGTGCTGCGAACCAGCTGCCCGTCAGTAGTGGTAATGGTGTAATCAACCTTCAGAAGATCACCTGTGGCAGCTCCGGAAGCAGCAATGACAGGGCAGACCATGCCCAGTACAACCAGAATAGTCAGAAGATATCGGATCATGGTTTTACTGCTCCTTTTGTTTCAGAAACGGTATCCGCTGGAAGCGGGGTTACCTCGCAGGTCAGTTCAGCGCCGCCGAACGGATCGGTATAGTCAATGGTAATCTGTCGCTCGGATACGGCGCTGATCCTGCCCAGCATCGGGCCGGTTCGGACAAGGCTGCCAATGATCGGCTCAATCCTGATCTGGTAATTAGCGCCGCCATCGGTAAGAAAGGCCGGGCCGTACGGTGTGGTAAAAGGCTCGTTTGAGACTGGGCTGAAGCGGATCATCACCTGTTTGTCATCCACCTGCTCCACCTTGCCCGGCACCCTGGGATCAATCACGTAATTATCGCCGATTGCAGCAGCTTTACCCTTGCGGCTCCGGTACTGCTCCGGGGTAAGGCGCAGTTCCTTCATCCTGTGCCATACCCTTGCCACCTGTGCGGTGCGGGTAGAACCATCCGGTCGGAACACCGGCCTGGCACGAAGAGTAACTGTATTAGGCTGCTCCAACGCCATTCCGGGCAGAGCCAGTGCAAGGCCGGTAGCCAGCACCGGTTCAAAATCTTCCAGATCAGCCTTTTTGTTGACCTCAGGAGCCTTACCGGCAGTAAGGGGCAGTGGCCCTGCTTTTTTGGGGGGTAGCCAGGCATCTGAACGGCTGCCTGAAGGGTTTGCCTCGCTTGCAGCCAGCAGCTGGCCATTGGGGAGCGAACAGCGGTACTGCACCAGCAGTTCCCGCCCCTGCTCAACCCGCGCTGTAGCACAGCCGGACAGCAAAAACAGTGAAACAAGCAGAAAAAAACGTATCATTTTCATGTCCCTCATCAGATTTTTTAATCTGCCTACCTTAGCAAAGCACTGTTACAGGCTTGTGGCGTTTTCCAGACATAAATGAAACATCTCTCAATCTCTTACTGCTGACTGCTGAGTCTGTTTCTGTTTTTCCATCTCCTGCTGCATCTGCCTCATCTTTAAAAACAATTCTGATACCTTGATTTTCCGCTCTCTTGCCTGCTCTTCTGTTTCACCCGGCGCCGCTCTCCGCAGATTTGCTGCTTCCAGACGTAAACTATCAAACTGCTTCTGCTGTAAAGAATCATCAGACAGAGAACCATATACTTCTGTATTTGCTGTCTGCGCTGAACTGCCGGTTACCTGCACGACAATCCGGTCATCAAACTCCTCTATCAAGGCATCTGCCGCATCTGCAGCGCCGCAGCAGAACTGGGCAAGCAGAGCCAAAATAATTAAACGGAGCAAGGGCATTAAGGGTTCTCCAGTAAAAACAAAAGAACAGCAGCCCGGGAGGAATCGGGCTGCTGTAACTACAGCGGAAGGTTCTTTAAAACTACAGCAACAACCTAGGGTGTACCGGGGATGCTGGCGCCAACGTATGCAGGGTATGAGCTGTCGTTACCCTTGTTGAATACCATTTCAGCACCGGCAGCCCAGTAGGCAGCCTTGGAAACAGGCAGGTTAGCCGGGTCAGCAGCGTATGCAACCAGGTCTTCAACCAGGGTCTTCTGGTCAGCAGCCAGGCCGGGCTTCTCATACATCCACTGGTTGGAGAAGAAGTCATATGCGCCGTTGCGTACCAGGTTACGGGCAGCAGGGATACCGTTGTACTTCAGGGATACGGTGTTGGTCAGGTTTGCCTGATCAGCATCAGCATAGCCAATTGCGCCGGCCAGGGCATTGATGCATTTCATCTCATCAGAAGAACCATCGTTAAAATAGATGGTGGGGCCGCTGGTGTTTTCAGCAACAGCTACAGCCACCGGAGCAGCACCGTTGAAGATCACTTTGTCCAGGGTTGAATGGGTACCGGAACCGGCATGACGGAGGCAGGCCACCAGGGTGTCATCGCCGCCATCAACGCTATAGGAAGCGCCAAAGTCGGTCCAGGCATAAACCTGACCGCCAAAGATCTGGACTGCCTGCTCACGGGTGATATTGTTGATGGTGTTGCTGGTGCAGTTTACGCTGGCACCACAATCAGCAAGCTTGGTAGCATCGGTGCAGAGGTTACCGGCAAAAGCGCCGGACTCGCAGGTGGATACTTTAATTGCCTTGTTGGCAAAGAAGCCGAACGGCACCACCAGTGGCTGGTGGGAGGTCAGACCGGTTGTATCAACACCGGCAAATACACGGTCAGTCTGTACGCCACCCAAAGGCCCTTTAAGAAGGCCGTGTGATTCCTGTACGAAGGACTCGCCAGCAACGTCGGATGCGCCCAGATGGACATCAACGCAACCGGTGGTGTCAGCGCCCAGAGCCAACTTCATCTTGCGCTGGCCAGGCTGGCCAGGGCAGGTATTGGCGGTATCTTCGCCTTTAACGGCATAGATGCCGTCATATGATGCCTTGGAGGAGTAACGGATGGTCACGGTGTCAGCGCCGCAGGTACCAACAGTAATACCGTCTTTTCCTCCAGCGGTCTGGTCGGCTGTTACGCCGGTGCAACCCTTGGACTCAAGGAACGGCTTGGCAGCAGCGTTCCAGAACAGGTACTGGGCAGATGCGCCGTAGATGTTAAGGTCAATGTTGGCTGCCTGGGCAGCGCCGGACAGGGCAAGCAGTGCTGCGCCAGCCATAAGGGTCTTTTTAACAGGTGCTTTCATGTTTGTAATTTCCTTTTTATAGTTAGATGTAAACCCCCTCCTGATTCAGGAGGGGGCAGGGGGTGGTTAAGCTTCTTTGTTCATACGACGACGCAGACCAACCAGACCCATCAGGCCTGAACCCAGCAACCAGGCAGCAGCAGGCACCGGTACCGGTTGTTGCTCCATCTTGTTGATCACGGTAACACCGTCATCCAGGGTGGTCAGGGTAAAGGCCAGGGTACCAGCAGATGCGTTGTTGGTGTTGGTACCGGTCCAGGTAAAGAAGTTCTGCTCAACAGAACCACCGGTGGCCAGGGCAGCCAGACTGGCAATCCCATTTGGGTTTGTAGGGGAAACCATGCCGGCATAGCTGCTACCAACGGCTACGCTAAACTTGGTGTAGAAGGATTTTGCATCGGACTTGCTTGCCAGCTTGGCTGAGTTGTCGGTGATCATGTTTGCATCATAGGAGCCTAATGTCGGGGTTGCATTTGCACCGGAAGTAGCCCAGGCAGCGCCTTCAAAGGTACTGTACTTACGAGAGATGTTGCTGATGCTTTCCAGACCTGATGCCAGGCCAACCCACTTGCCGTTGTTTGCATCGTAGGTGAAGTAAGCTACCCGCAGGTCAGCCATCTGGGTGGTGGCGCCGAAGATGGAGGTCTGAATAGCATCTACGCCACCACCAACGGTGATATTCTTCTCACCAGCAGCGGTACGGCTCAGGATGTCCTGGAAGTTACCCAGGTCAGTTGCATACTCAACCGAACCAACAGTGTCAAATACCACGCGGATCAGGTCGCCGTTATCAATGGCAGCCATTGCGTTGCCGGACAGGCCCAGGGTAAGGGCAGCTGCTGCGGCAAGTTTAATCATGTTCTGCTTTTTCATTTTCCTGTTCTCCCTTTGTGTAGATGTTGCGATTTGTGTTGCTGAACCTTTTTGTTGCTGAACCTTGTACGACTGAACCTTGTTTACTACTGAACCTGTTTCTACTGCTTTCTGCGCCGGGTACTGCCTTACTTCGGTACTGCTATTTAATTGTATATATGTCTTGCCTGCTGTGGCCTTCTGCCCTATCCCGATTCTGCCCCCAACGGGGCCTGCGGTGTTCCGTCTGTACGGATCTGCCCTTTGTGGGATGGTTCTAAAGGCTTTAACTGACGGCACAGGCTGCCGCCACACTTAAAGCTGCGTCAGGTTGTTTCCAATTCCCTCCTTTCCGGTGGTCTGAACAAAAAAAGCCCGAACCGCTCCTACCCTTTTTACAGGGTGGCATCGGTTCGGGCTTTCCGGGGCCCGGACTACACACGGGTCGGCAAAGTACCTCGAACATTGGTACGGGTTATTAAGTTGTTTTTTCTTACAGGCTGACTACTTTAGTATCTCTTCCAGCTTTTCTATCCGTGAGATACCGCCCTGGGTAAAGTTTACCTTGACCGATCCGGTGAACTGTTCTTCCACCAACCGCTCCATTACTCCTACCAGCCGCTCCAGCTTTTCAACCGCTGAACCATTGCGGCGGCATGGTATGGTTCTTTTCATTTCTATCACTGAGCTGCCTGACATAACGATTACCTTTGTACAGCATAATTATTTCATCTGTGTGACAGCTTACAAAAATTTAAGAAACATTTTCTGATGTCAGTTTTATCTGTCAGACCGGTTCCTGCAGCTCCATCTTTATAGCAGCTGATTGTTGTAGGCGTGTGTCGGTATTCATACTTCTTTGTTAAAATCAGAGCCTGTTTTCTGTGAATCCATAACGGTTCCAAACCAGAGCAACAGGTCGCAAAGGGCGCAGGTAACGGCCTGTACGGTGTATCGGGTGGGGGGATAACGTGGCGGCACGCTGGTGGCATGGGCGCCGTTGTCGCTGGTTATCTTGTAGACCAGCTCGGAAAAACGATCGATTATCCTGTATCGCTCCACCAGCCCCTGTTCAGCCAGATGCTTATATATATTGGTTACCTTTATCTCGCCGGTAATCAGCTGATCAGGCACCCAGCTTTTATGTACACGGTTAAGAGCCAGGTAGATGGTTTCCTGCAACCGCCGGAGACTGCCCAGCATGGCGCGGATGATGTTAAGGTCGTTGCTTTCAAGTTGTTTGAAGATCCCTATCAGTTCCTGTTCCGCCTCTGTATTAAGGTAGAGGTTAACCACCCTGAACAGTTCCGGGTGGCGGCTGCGATATTTGAGACCATCGAGCTTGGCGGCCTCTGCAGCCAGAAAACGCAACAGGTCTTCTTCTCCTGTCCCTTTTGAAAAGACCGCCATGGTTCCTTTGAAAAGTTCGGAGAGATTTTTGTACTGGGCCGGTTCGCCGGTAAGCACTACTGCAGGAAGGTGTGGCGCTTTTTCAGCCAGTAATCTGGATGCGGCAATTATAAAGCTGTTATCAGGTATAAGCTGCCCTCTCTCACGCAAACAGATTACATCCAGTATCACCCCGCAGAGTTTAGCTCCTTCATCTCCATCTATCATCTCACGGGCATCCTGCAGGTTTCCGGCATGGCGCAGTTCAATGCCGAACCGCCAGGCAGTGCGGTGAAGCGCCTCTACATATTTACGGTCATCATCAATAATCAATACCGGCATACCGGTGTCAACTGTTTGCATGGTCTAAATCCTTTTGGGCAGCGTAATACGGAAGTGGAGCGGATGTTTGTCACGGATAATCTGGAAGCTGCCGTGGTGCGCTTCGATAACCTTGCCTATCCAGGCGCCCCCAAGCCCTTCACCAGGGCTGGCATGGCTTTTGGTGCCGAAGGTGAGAAAATCACGCTCTGTAAGGTTGCCCGGAAACGGCAGCCCGTTGTTGGTGTAATCCAGGGTGACCGCCTTGACATTTTCTTTCAGCCGGAAGGTGATTACCTTGCTGGATCTGGTGCAGTTATCGTTGAAAGCATGCACCTCGGCATTGCGTATAAGGTTGTTTACAGCCTCTACAAATGAGGCGCGGTGCAGGCGCACCGGATGCCGCAACTGACTGAAGACCTCAATCCGGTACTCTTTGGTATGATAAGGGGGCGCAATCTCTTTCAGAAAAAGTTCCGCAAGGTCTATCTCTTCAAAATCTTCAGGACTAATCTCACGACCCACAAGCTGGCGGGCGTTTGCCACGACATCACCTATCTGGTTCAGGCTCTGCAGAGTTTTATAGAGTGCATCGCCAACAGTCTCGTTACTGCCGTCCAGCAGTTTTCCAGGCAGTTGCTGCTGCAATGCGCCCTGCTTTTCCAGGTGCTGAATAACTGTTTCAAGCGGGGTGCGGGCTATCAAGAGCTGCGGCTTAACACCATGGGCAATATGACTTACTATCCTGAACTCGGAATCCTGTTTTTCCGTAACTATCATGGTCTGGCGCTCAAGTTTGGAACGCCGGGTATAATAATCAAAAGAGGTAATCAGGATGATACCGGACACGACCGGCAGCCCGTTTATCAACATGCCATAGCGGAAGAGCAGGAAGAGGGTCAGCGGAATCATCAACCCCAGCAGGATCAGGTTTCCGACAATCCTGCGGGAAAGGGTTGACGGGAAGGCTGCGAGGGCAGCCGAGATCATTACAATAGCATGGTCTATCAAGAGAGAGGGCCAGAGCGGCAGCGCCCCCTTCTGCTGGTTTATGATTGCCATGTTTACTACTCCGATAAGCAGAACCATCAGGTATGAAAGTTTTGCCCAGAGCAGGCTCTGACGCAGCAGGATTATCAGGTAGAAGATAAGCAGGCCGATACCTGTATCCACCAGAAAAACAGCTGTCTTTGAAGAGTAGTAGAAGGTTTCCCCGCCACTGCGGTTCAGTATTTTCTTAAGCATTTTTATAAACATGCCACTACTCTTTTGGGGGAAAATTGATAAAAGCCGGGGGTGATGTCTGATAATGACGTTAATTTGTTACAGTAAGGTGAAGGATATGTCACTTGTTTGCAAACAGTTGTTTAGATCCTTTTTCTCTTCATTTTTATATGCTAGCCTCTTTTCAGGCTTTAACAGGATTTAAGTTACCGGAGGCATAAAACCATGAAAATCAAACAGATTATGATCGCTTCTTCATTGATGATCGCACTATCCACAACAGCTGCCAATGCAGGTATTGCAGAGGGCTTTACCAGCGCCGGAAGCGGATTTGCCGGCAATATTTCCACAACGGCAACCAATGCAGATATTGCAGAGGGCTTTACCAGCGCCGGAAACGGATACGCCGGCTATATTGATCTGATTGCACAGGTGCCTGTTTCTATACCTGGTTACAGTTCAGGCTCTTTTTTCTTCTTTGAAAGCGGGGAAGGAACTGGAGATGGTATTTCGGTTTCTGGCGCAACCGGACGTTTCCCGATTTTAACCACTTACTATATGCCATACACGGTTACACAGATTAGCCTGTATGATGAGCCTGCATCACCATCAAACAGCGTGCCGCTTCCTCCGGCTCTGCTGCTTATAGGTTCGGGACTTGCAGGATTGCTTGGACTACGCAGCAGGTTGCAATCTGATATATCTGTCGGCTGAAAACGGGGCAAGGCGCTTCTGTTTATCTGAACAGGAGCGTCGCAGCAGGCTGAGGTGGGGTTTATATTATCAGGCTTTGCTCTTACGGGTGGAATATTCAGTGCATTTTAAAAGTTCTTTTAACCCTGCCTCTCGCATCTTCGGATTCTCATGATCCGGCAGCCTTGCCAGCAGCTCCAGCCATTCATGTTTTATCGGTATTTCAGGTATCGGCTGGTTTCTTCCCATATAATGCGCCTACTTATCAGCCTTTGGGACGTTGGGACGGTATTTTTCACTATATACCCCCAAGTTTTTAGACATGAAAAAAGCTCGATATATTATAAATATATCGAGCCTTTAAGTTACTGTTTTTCAATATCGTTCAAAATCTTGATAATTACAGTATACGGTTTTATGAAGTGGTATATTTGCAAATGCTTATTTTGCAAGGTCTATTTGCTTGATTTATCCTACAATCGTAATGCAAAACCCATGACCGGAAGCAACGAACTTAGGTTCAATCTCACTCAAATCCGAGGATAGCTTTTGTCCGGATTCTTGATTGGGCAATGTATCTGCGCCGCTTGATTTTACCGCTGCGTCCCAACTGCTTTCGATAACTTGTCCGTGATTCTCACCCATGCCGAACATGAGGTCGCTGCTAAAGAAAATACCACGTTTCTTTTCAAAAAATAAAAGTCCTTCCCACATATGCATTTCAGATGGGTAACTGATAGCTTGAAATTCAAAATCATCTCCGGCAAATATTTCATTCGGCTTTTTAATAAGCACATTGTTAGTAATACCAAACCCCATCAGTTGTCTTGCTGTGGTTTCGGAACAAACCGCGACAGCTTCGGGATGTTCTTTGAGAACCAAAGCAAGTCCGCCACATTCGTCTGATTCAAAATGAGAAATTAGAATGTATTTTATTTTGCGTTCACCGAGCAACTCTTGCAACTTAGGAATGGTAGTTTGCGCTTGTGATACGGCTCCGGTCTGAATGAGAACAGGCTCATTTGTCATCAATAAGTATTGGTGTATTGAAAGCTTAATCGGCTCCATTACCTCTGTAAATTGGTATAAATCTTTGATAATCTCTGTCATTGTCAAAACTCCTTTTTCTATTTATAGTCTAACCTAAATTCCACGTGTGTTTTTTATTAGCTTCAAAAATCACTATTTCACGAAGAATTTAGACTGCTTCTCACACATTGTAACATTATTTACAACCACCTTTCAATCATTTTTGATAAATCATTGATTTCATCTTTGCTGCAATGATACTTAATAAACTCTGCAAGTTATCCACAGAGCAACACTCAATTTTATTGATGATATTCTTATTATACCAGACATTTTTCATACACTCCCTTGTACGGATAGTTTTCCGACAACTTCATGATTACATATCTTGCGGTTTTGATTATTTTTGCTGCAAGAAATACATACTTCAAACGAAAGGTCTTTATTTGCTGTCTGTATTCTGAAGAGTCCAAGGAATCAAACTTGAACAACAAAAATAGGTTATATGAAAGCATCATCATTTGAAACACGGCTTCATTCGCCCAAAATGACTTTAGCAAGAGATGACCCACCGCCATGTCGTATTTGGCTTCTTTGATATAGTTTTCAGCATTACCACGCTTTTCATAGTATATAACTACTTTTTCAGAAAGCAAGGTAGTATTTGTTACAAAGAAAAAGTAGTCGTATTCGGAACCTTCTAAAAGTGATAATTGTGCTCTTTCTTTTTCTGGTTTCAGTACGCGAGATACGACAAATCTTCTGTCTTTTTCCCATTTAACTAATTTTGTATACAGTTCTGTAGTTTCTCTACCTTCTTCTCCTTTAACGAATACAATTGATGAATTCGTTGCTTGTGAGGTGAGTGTAGAATAACTTTTGGCTTTAATTAAATATTTGCATCCAAGAGATTCTATCGTTTCGATAATTTTTTCATCAAAGTAGCCACTATCCATTCGAAATAAAATTTCTAAATCGTCTGATTTGATGTTAGCAACAATTTCTTTGATCATTTCCGCAGCACCGTTTGCAGTGTAAGTATTGCCACTTCTTACAAATCCGGTAACATATGCTTTTAATTCGTCGCAAAATGCAAATTGGATATTGTAGCATCGGTTTCCCAGTTTCTTAGGATTATATCCTTTTGACGCACCTTCTTGATGACCTTCTACGTTAATTACACTACTATCAATATCAATCGTAATGGATGTCAATTTACTTTTAGTGAGCAGTTTTTTAAAGACTTTAAAATTAATGTCTCTAAACATTTGGGTTGTCTTGAAGTTGAAGTTTCCTAGAAACCGTGACACTGTTTCAGGTTCTTTTACGGAAATATCAAACTCGTTGACGAGGGGATCATTTTGAAGTAGCTTTAGACGTTCTAACTTATCAATGCCAATGAAGTGACCGCAGAGCATGGTCTTTATATGATTCATCTTGATTTTATTTGTTGAGTCATTATCAAATACGAGGTCATTTTCAATAAAATCAAAAATCCCATTGCTTTTTGCATTCTCAAGGAGCAGAAAAAGACCTGCATTTGATGTTAGATTCTTAGCTTTGAAATCAATTTTATTAATCATAATTAGAACCCCTTTTTACTACTTTTCTTACTATTATTTTACCATATATCGAGTCATAAAAGCTGATAATTTAACATATTTTTGAGCACTTTTCTTTCACCCAATGGGTGAAAGCTGAATTTCGAAGGAACGCATATTTATCAAGGCTTTGATTATGCTTTTTGAAGTACTGACGTAGAATCTAGGTTCTTAATTTTTCAGCAATCGCCGCGTAGTTCTCTTCTTTTGATACCATTGTAAATTTCCCCCGTTGCAGATAGATTTGAATGCCTTGTACCATAACTTTTTAAATTAACAAATGAATTAAGCTATAAAATAAAGAGTGCCAGAGATAGCGCAGAGCCGGAAAGAGGTTTTTGAATAATTACGGCATATTGAGTCCCTCTGGTAATATAAAATCAGCAAAATCATAAGAAGGTGGTCGCGATGATTGAAACAGTAACTATTCACTCCTGGGATGAGCTTCAGAAGGCTCTGTACGAGGACTCCTGGAATGATGAGCTTGGACGGTACCGTTCACGCTTTGCCTTCAGGGGGCTTTCGGATGCCGGATACCGTCTGGAGACCAGCCTGATGAGGCTTGCAGGCCCATATCCCGAACTTGAACGGCATCTGCTGCGTAACTTCAAAAAATATGCCCATGGTCGCGTTGTGGAGCGTGATTCGCTTTGGCACTGGCTGTCGGTGGCTCAGCACTATGGTCTGCCGACCCGGCTTCTGGACTGGACCTATTCCCCCTTTATTGCCATGCACTTTGCCACTGCCAATATTGATAAGAGCGATATTGACGGCGTAATCTGGGCGGTCAACTATGTAAAGGCTCACCAGTTATTGCCTAATGTGCTGCGCGACAGGCTGGAAAGGGAAGGAGCCAATGTACTTACGGTTGAGATGCTCTCTGAGGTAATTAACTCGTTGCCTGAACTGTCGGAGTTGACTAAGGAGCCGGTTGCAATCTTTTTTGAGCCTCCATCTATCGACGACCGGATTGTCAACCAGTTTGCCTTCTGCTCGGTTATGACCGCCCCTGATCTGGCTCTGAATGAATGGATGGAGCGCTACCCGGAGACAGGCCGCAAGATTGTCATACCAGCTTCGCTCAAATGGGAGGTCAGGGATAAGCTGGATCAGGCTAATATTACCGAACGGGTGCTTTTCCCGGGGCTGGATGGCCTGAGTCGCTGGCTGAAGCGGCATTACAGCCCACGCCTGCCGATGGCATCAGACTGAACTTTTCAATCGAAAAGGATGGAGGAGAGATACTCACCGTAATAGGCACGGTTGCTCTCCTTGTACTGATTAGACAACTCTCTGAATCTTGCAATACGGTCATCAAGCTTACGGTATGGAAACAGGACAAACAGTATATGTTGATACAGCCTCATACCGCATCCCTTGTCTTCAGTTCTCTGGCCATCAGGAAGATACCGCTCATCTTGAAAAGCATGCCGTTGATCTGGTTTACACCCCTGATCTGCACCTGCAGGTTGCGCTCTCTGGTAAGGTGCTTCAGGCAGCGCAGGATAAGAGCTATTCCCATTGAGTTAATCCGGCCTACCTCACTGAAATCAAGCACCAATGATGGCCCGATAACATGTCTCTGCAGTGCGCTAAAAGAGGATTCAGCCTGGTTGTCAATAATACCGGACAGAAAGGCCACCTCCAGCCCGGCTTCTTTAGCAAGTATATAGCTGAAAGATTTTTCCATTGCCATTACCTCTTCACCGGATGCAGAAGCAAACTGCCGCCAATGATCGTTTCTATACCGGGGTTGATACGTACATACAGATGATCAAACAGTCTCCACATAAAGAATAGTCCCCTTCCGGTTCTGTCCGGATCCGGTTCGGTCTCCTGGGCGTTTATAGCAAGATGGGAAAAGACGTTGCTCTGGCTGAGGCTACCCCAGGAATCGCAAACCTCAAGAAACAGATGTGAGCCATCGTAGCGATAGCGAACCGTAATCTTTTCATTAGGCAACAGAGTGCGGGGTTCACGCTTAGGATACAGGGCGGATCCGTCAGGAGCACGAGGCGCTGCATAGAGGGCATTTTCCAGCATTTCATCCAGCATCAGGGACGACTTCTGGGCAAGCAGTATATGAGCCGGTTCTTGCTCACCAATCAGGGTAACTACTTCTTCGATCAGATCCGGCTTCTCGGATGAAGAACGAACCTGCCTGGTTACTGTACCGGAGTTGTCAGGGAGCAGCTTGTCAAGACCGGTTTCTATATCGCTACAGGGACCGATAAAAATCATGGTCGCAGCTTCTTTAAGATTATTGTTCAACATGGTTCCTGTTCCTTACATCCTGTTTAGAATCTGTCTACGGTTCTGCGTAGGTTTCCTGATCTGTACGAGGTGCTACTGAGCTTTTTTCAAAGGAAGCAATCAGTAGTGTCACATCGTCTTCAAATTCTGGTGTTCCCGTAAAGTTTCTGGCTTCATCAAGTAACAGTTCCTTAAGCTGCTTAGGGTTCATTCGACTGCCTTCCTGCAGCACCTGACGGAACCGTATTGTGCCAAATGCCTCTACCATACTGTTTTCAGCCTCTATGATTCCATCGCTAAACAATAGCAGAGTGTCACCGGGACAAAATGGCGACTCTGCCTCGTTGTAGCTGGCCGTGTCATCAAATCCGAGCGGGAATCCTGGATCCAGAGGCAATTCGTTCCAGGTGGAGTTGTCTGCAGAGTACCGCCATGGATATGGATGACCTGCCGAGGCGAGTATCATCTGCTGTTTTTCCGGATCAATCAGGGCGATCAGGGCGGTCATCATCAGCTGTTGTCCACCGGTGGCAGCTATAGCGCGGTTCATCCCCTGCAACAGTTCGGCTGGCCGGGTAACGCCTTTGTCCAGCAGGATTTGCAACCCCGCCTTTGCTGCGGTGGTTACCAGCCCGGCCTGCACACCGTGGCCGGTAACATCAGCCACCATAAGACCGAGGAGCGAACCACCAGGATGAAACAGATCATAAAAGTCACCGCTAATCTCGGTTGAGTTTACAAGACCGGCGGCAACATTCAGGGCTCCATACCGCACAGGTGTCGCCGGCAGCAGTTCAGACTGGATACGCTGAGCCATCTCTACTTCAATACGGATCCTTTTAGAAAGTTGTTCAAGAGTTTCCAGCAATCTGGCCTGAAGTCCTGATATGGTCATCATCAGGTCTGCAACGCTTACAATACCGGAGCATCGCCCATCTTCCATAATACCGAAACAGTCGCACTCCAGCTTTGGATCACGGCGCAACAGTTCTTTCAACCCCTGATTAACGTCAAGATAAGAAGGCATTATGAGAGGATCAGGATCCAGCAGCATCCTGATAGGTTTGCGGTAGTAGAGATCACGGGCAAAGGGCTTGGCAAGATGTCGCAGAAACAGATCACGACGGCTTGTCAGCCCTGCCATATACCCATCGTTTTCAATCGGCAGGGCAAGCAGCGTAGTATTCTGCTGAAAAAATTCGATTACCTCATGCACGGTCATGCTACCAGATATTGCGGTGGTTGACTGGGCAATCTGGCTTAGTAAGGGAATTTCATTTTGCATCCTAAATCTCCATACTCTGCTGCATGCAAGGCTTGCATGCCATGCAGCAGTCAGATCTAAAGTCTTATTTTAGTACAGTATTATGTCAGTCGGGTGACAGCGGAGAAAAAGGTTGGTTACAAAAAAACAGGGGCAACAAAAGTTGTAAGTGGGTCATATATCAAAACGGACAGAAGCGAGTTTTATCAATCAGGAATTGTAACCTGTTTTTCCTGCTTCTGTTACCAGAATGAAACAATAAAAGAATATACAGTAGATTGATATCAGGTTGTTAAACAAAAGAAAGCTAAGAGTTGAACTTTATCAATGTCAGTATTCAGATGCAAACTTGGGTCAGTTGATGGCCGAATTTTTGTCATGGAGGTGGAAGGGGATAATCCTGAGAATCTGAGGATTAGTCTGGAAAAGCAGGGTTTTCATATCTTTCATATAAAGAAGAAACCGTTCCGGTTTTTGTATGATATCGGTTCAGGACGCCGGAAGATAAAACAAAAAGATTTACTGACCTTTAATCAGGAACTGCTGGTTCTTATAAAGTCGGGACTGCCTATTCTACAGGCTCTTGACGCAATCCTTGAACGTCCTGAAAGAGGCAGGCTTACAGAACTTCTGATGACTATCAGAGAGGATGTCAAAGGGGGCTTATCTCTCTCTGCTGCATTTGATCGTCATGGTCGTGCATTTCCCAATCTTTATATAGCTTCTGTACGGGCAGGAGAACAGACCGGCGAACTGCCGCAGACCATCAGGCGTTATATTGCTTATTTGAAACGAGCTGAGATTCTTAGAAAAAAGGTCATTTCAACCCTTTTCTACCCGGCTATTCTGGTCGGTTTTGCTGGTATTGCCCTGTCGGTTCTACTTATCTATGTAGTCCCGACTTTTAGTAAAATTTATGCTGACGCCGGTTCGCAAATGCCGTTGCCAACACGTCTGCTTCTTTCTTTTTCAACAGGATTACAGCAGATATTTCCTTTGCTGATATTGCTTGCTCTTTTGCTGTACGGCATTTTCAAGGCATGGTCAGCAACCCCTGAAGGACGTTACAGATACGATACTTTACTGCTTAAGATACCGTTATTAGGGAACCTGTTGTTTAAATATTCACTGGCGGGCTTTTCCCGTACCTTTGGCACTATACTTGGCAGCGGCATTCCAATTGTCGAGTCTCTGAAAATGTCTGCCGGCACTTTGAACAACCTGTTGCTTGAGAAGAAATTGTTTGCCGTTATCCGCCAGATTGAAGAGGGGGGTCGGCTTACCGCAGCAATGGAGAGGGCTGCTTTGATGCCACCACTGGCGTTGAGGATGCTTGGCGTGGGAGAAGATACCGGATCAATGGAAGAGATGCTGATGGAAATCTCGGAATATCTTGAAATTCAGGTTGAAGAACAGGTTCAGATGATAACCACCGCCATTGAACCGGGGGTTATGATCGTGATGGGTATTGTTGTTGGGGGAATCATTATCGCCATGTATCTGCCTATCTTCAAGATAGCCGGAACGGTTGGCGGTTAGGATGCAGATTATGACCAGCCAGAGTTCACCAAAGATAGGAGATATCCTTATATCCCGGGGAGCCCTTAACCAGGATGAAAGGGCTGCCATACTTGAGCAGCTTCCAGGCTCCTGCGGCAAACGTTTTGGAGAGATATGCCTTGCCGAAAAACTTATCTCCGAAGAGGAACTGGCATCTGCTCTGGCCGAACAGTTTGGATTGGAATATGAGGATTTCAGTAATTTCAAGCTTAATGAGGAACTGGTAGCCGATATCCCTTCTGATGCCATGCACCGCTTCAGATTTGTCCCGCTGGAATCTGATGATGAATACATGACCATTGCTGTATCTGATCCAACCGATGTCATACGTTTTGATGAGCTTGAACTGCTGCTAAACCGCACTCTAAAGATCCGGGTTGCCACGGAAAGCGCCCTGAACGAGGTTCTTAAACGTGGCGGAACCGCCAGGAACATGCTGCGTGATCTCTCTGAAGAGTTCATGCTGCAACTGGTGCGGGAAAATGATTCAGGCGAAGAAATACTATCTTCAGAATCAGCATCTGATGATGTCAGTCCTATTATCAAGCTTATCAACTCTACTCTTATAGATGCCCTCAATCGAAGAGCCAGCGATATCCATATTGAGACTGCTATAGATGGCGTAATTATCAAATACCGGATTGACGGGGTGCTTTTTCAGGCAAACGATCTGATCCCGTCACATTTTCAGGCGCCTATTATCTCTCGTCTGAAGGTTATGAGCGAGCTTGATATTGCTGAACGGCGGGTACCTCAGGATGGCAGGTTCAAAATCCGTATGGGGGGTAAATCAATAGATTTCAGGGTTTCCATAATGCCGAGCGCACTTGGTGAAGATGCCGTTTTGCGTATTCTGGATAAGGAAAGCATTGCCAGCGGTCTGCATGGTCTGAGTTTTGAAAGTCTGGGTATGCACCAGAGGGAAATGAGGCGCTTGCGCAAGAAGATTCGTGAGCCTTACGGAATGGTGCTGGTTACAGGCCCCACAGGGTCAGGCAAAACAACTACCCTCTATGCGGCCTTGACTGAGATCCATACAGGTGAAGAGAAGATAATAACTATCGAGGATCCTGTAGAATATATGCTGCATGGAATTCTGCAGATACCTGTGAACGAAAAGAAAGGGCTTACATTTGCTAAAGGGCTGCGATCAGTCCTGCGACACGATCCTGACAAGATTATGGTTGGAGAGATAAGGGATAACGAAACCGCCAAGATTGCTGTTCAGTCCGCCCTTACAGGACACCTGGTGTTTACCACCGTCCATGCAAATAATGCCTTTGATGTCATAGGCCGTTTTATCCATATGGGAATAGATCCATACAATTTTGTTGCCAGCCTTAACTGTGTTGTGGCTCAGCGTCTTGTGAGAAAGATCTGCGAACTGTGCCGCCGACCGGTAACTTATACGGATGAACTGTTGCTGGAAAACAATATTGATCCGGAAGAATGCAGAGACAGGATTATCTATGATTCGACTGGATGCGAAGCCTGCAATGGCACCGGCTTTAACGGTAGATCAGCCATTGTCGAGCTGCTTGAAATGAATGACCAGATAAGGGATCTGATTATCAACCGCGCCCCTGCCGCAGAGCTTAAATCCTGCGCTCATGAACATGGAACAGTTTTTCTAAGAGAGTCGGCAGTAGAGAAACTGCTCGCAGGTCAGACAACACTTCGCGAAATCAATCGTGTTACTTTTGTAGAATAGGCGGAATACGACCATGCTATTTTCAAAAAAACAAGTCGGAGTTGATCTCTCAAGACATTCAGTAAAAATGGCTCTCCTGGATGGTTCAAGCACTGCCTGTAAAATCAGCGCAGCACAGGAACGCTCTTTTGAGCCTGGTTCCGTTACCCTCACACATCGTGAATTTTCGATGAACAGTCCTGACACTGTTGCTGAAAGGATCAGGGATGCCTACAACTGCCTGAATACCCGCGTGAAAAAATCTGTTGTAACGCTTCCTGATAATGCCGGTAAACTGCTTGTTCTTACAATGAACGAACGTTTTAAAAACCATGCGGAGGGAATGGAGATCATTCGCTGGAAGCTTAAGAAACGGGTTTCGATTGATCAGAATGAGCTGCATTTTGATTACCAGATTCTTGAAGAACTTGAAAACGGAGAGCTTTCTATACTGGTAGCATTTGTTTCCAGAACGGTTGTTGAACGTATCGAATTACTCTTTAGCAGTCCTTTGAAAAACAAGTAGTCAAAATCGTTTAAATTTGGTATTATTT